>NZ_CP159816.1:0-676370 GCF_047722545.1 Candidatus Pelagibacter sp. Uisw_121
TTTATTGCAAATATAGATTTTATTTATTTTTGCTTTTACAAAATTATTTATTGCAAAAAATTTATTTTGCTTCTAACTGACCTTATTCCTACAAATTTTTATGACAAGTAACAACACAACACAAAGTACAAAAGATCTGTCTTCTGAGGCTCTAGACTGGGTTGTAATTCAAAAGGATATGAAAAATAAGCTAGGTAGCGATATATATGAAAGCTGGCTTAGAAAGATAGACTTTGTTGAAGAGATGAATAGTTATGTCTTACTTTCAGTTTCTACTAGATTTATCCGAGACTGGATTACTTCAAGATATTTAGATCAAATTTTGCAAATAGTAAAAATTTATAAGAAAGATTTAACAAGAATAGAGTTTAAGATTATTGAAAAAAATTCTGAAAATGTAATAGAAAACAATATTACTAAAAATGAAAATAATGAAAACATATCTTTTATTAAAGATACATACTTGCAATACAACAGAATAGACCCAAATAAAAGATTTGATAATTTTATAACAGGAACAAGTAATAAACTTGCCTATGAAGCATCTATGAAAGTTTCAGAAAATATTTCTCATTATAATCCGCTTTATATTTATGGGGGAGTTGGAATGGGAAAAACACATTTATTAAATTCAATTGGTCTTTCATTAAAAGAAAAAAACAAAGTTATGTTTATTTCTGCTGAGAGATTTATGTATCAGTTTGTAAAATCAATTAAATCTAATGATATGGTAAAGTTTAAAGAGTATTTTAGAAATACCGACATATTATTAATAGATGATATTCAATTTATGAATGGTAAAGAAGCAATGCAAGAAGAGTTTTTTCATACGTTTAATGCACTATTAGATAAAGGCTCACAAGTGATAATCTCTGCCGACAGAGCTCCAAACAAATTATCAAGAATCCAAGATAGAATTAAATCAAGATTTGCTGGAGGTCTTGTTGTTGATATACAAAAACCAGACTATGAACTTAGAAATAAAATTGTTAAACAAAAAACAGAGGAACTAAACATTTTTTATTCAAATCAAGTAAATATTTCAGAAGAAATACAAAAATTTATAAGCACAGAAATAACCACAAGTATTAGAGAGCTAGTAGGAGCAATCAATAGAGTTGTTTCTTTTTCAAGAATTTACAACAAAGTTCCAAATTTATCAGAAGTGAAAGTCGTTCTAAAAGATTTATTAAATATTGGAGAAAATAAGGTAACAATAGATTTAATACAATCGACTGTATGTAAATTCTTTAAAATTAGTAAAAGTGAGATGCTTTCTTCAAGAAGATCTAGATATCTTGTAAGACCAAGACAAACAGCAATATATCTAACAAAAATTTTGACATCCAAGTCATTGCCAGAGATTGGAAGAGAATTTTCTAATAGAGATCATACAACAATCATTCATTCGGTTAAAACCATTGAAAAATTGAAGGAAAAAGATCCAGAAATGACAAACAATATTAATAATCTAAAAAATCAGATATTGTACAATAAAGAAAATGAAATTTAACGTTAATCAACAAGATCTGCAACAGGCACTTAATTATTGCCAAGGCGTAATTGAAAAAAGAAGCACACTTCCTATTCTATCAAATGTTTTGTTAAATGCTAGCAGTTCAAATCTAACAATTACTGCAACAGATTTAGATTTAATATTTATTCATCAAATTAGCAATGTTGAAGTTATAGAAGAAGGAAACACGACCACTACGTCATCTATCATGTATGATATTATACGAAAATTTTCATCAGGAAAAAAAATTAATTTATCTTTGACGGACGTTAGTAAACTTCAAGTAGAGTCCGAAAAATCTGTTTTCAATTTAAATTGTATTAGTGCATCCGAGTTTCCACTAACGGACGAAAACTTTAATCAAAATGAATTCTCTATAAAATCAAAACAATTACTAAAATTATTAAATAAATGTAAATTTTCAGTTTCTAATGATGAAACTAGACACTATTTAAGTGGAATTTTTTTTCATCAAACACAAACAGAAGATAAAAATTTTTTAACAGCAGCAGCTACAGATAGTCATAGAATGTCAATTTCAAAAATAAGATTGGACCAGCAAGTAGATTTTGAACCAATAATACTTCCTAAGAAAACAATTTTTCAACTATGTTCGTTGTTAGAAAGCTATGATGGTGATGTTAAAATTTCAAATATTAAATCCAAAATAAAATTTGAACTAAATAATAGCATATTAATATCTAAATTAATTGATGGAAAATTTCCAAATTATATTCAGGTAATACCTAAGAATAATCAAAAGAAACTAGAAATAGATTTAAAATTATTCTTAGACTCAGTTGATAGAGTTGCCTCAGTTTCATTGGATAAAAAAGATGGAGTTAAATTTAATTTGTCAAAAAATGTTCTAAACTTATCAGTTAACAACACAAATAGTGGTGATGGAAAAGAAAGTTTAACTGTAAAGTTTGAACATGATCTAGAAATAAGTTTTAATTCTAGATATTTAATTGATGTAGCATCACAGCTTGATGGCGATAAGATTGAAATTTTTTTCAATGACACAGGGTCGCCGGCATTAATTAAAGATCCGGGTGATTTTGATAGTATATTTGTTGTAATGCCTATGAAAGGCTAGTTCAAAGTATCAAGTTCAGAATAAATAGTATTTTCCAATTCTTTTATAAAAATTTCCTTGCTTAGTCCAGGTTCAATGGGTTTTAAAATTGAAACTGTTAGAATGGTATTAACTTTTTTTTTGACCATGTTTTGGCCAAGTATTCCCAGAATTGATTGCAATTGGTTGGCATGAAATATTTAATTCTTCATAAATTCTACCAGATCCTTTTTTAAAAGGAGTTCTATCTTCTGGAGATAGCCTTGTTCCTTGTGGAAAAATTATTAATGGTCTTTCTGATGAATTTACCTGTTTAGAAATATCATCAAAAAAACCCAAGTTTTCTTTAGAAATTTTGTTTCTTCTAATTGAAATTGAGCCTATTTTTTTTAAATACCAGCCAAATATAGGAATCATTAGTAATTCTTTTTTTAAAATAAAAACAGGAGAATTAAAGACAGTTTGTAAAAAAAAAGTTTCAAACATTGATTGGTGTGAAGCAGCTATAAAAAATTTTTTTCCCCTAATTATATTTTCTTTACCTTTAATGATTATCTTTGTTGATAAAAATATTTTTAAACATAGGGATGTCCAAAAACCCATAATTTTTCCACCAAATAAAACTATTTTGTTTGGTAGTAAAATTGCCGGCAAGAAGATTATGGAAATGAAAACTATTCCTGAGAAAAAAAATAATGAAAATAAAAAATTTCTTATCATGTTAATCAAAAACTAAATCAAATCTTTTAGTTTTTGTCTTTTCTTAATAATATTAATCTTTGATCCTTTAATTATTAATTCTGCCGGTTTTGGTCTTACATTATAATTTGAGCTTAGTGACATTCCATAAGCCCCAACATCGCACATTACTACGAGATCTTTTTCCTTTAATTTCTGAAAACCTTTTATAGTTGTAAATTTGTCTGTACTTTCACAAATTGGTCCAACAAATTCATAAGTTTTTTTTGAAATGTTATTACTTTTTACTACAGGTATAGTTTGGTGATTTGCACCATATAATGCTGGTCTCATAAGATCATTCATTGCAGCATCTAATATGATGAAATCTTTTTTAATGTTTTCTTTTATATAAATAACTTGAGAAATTAAAAATCCAATATTACCAACTATAGATCGTCCAGGTTCAAATATTATTTTCACTTTTTTGCCCTTTAAAAATTTTTGTATGGCAATGTTATATCTTTGATAGTTTAGTTTTTTACTATTTTTTTCATAAGAAATACCCATACCTCCACCCAGATCAATAAATTCAAAGGTATGACCACTTTTTTTTATTATTTTATTTACAACATTGAGCATTTTTTCATATGGCTTGTGATCTAAAATTTGACTGCCGATATGAACACTTAAGCATTTAAGATTAATGTTTTTAGAATGATTTATAAAATTTACTAATTCAAAAAAAGTTTTTTCATCTACACCAAATTTATTTTCTTTTTTCCCAGTTGAAATTTGTTTCAATGTCTTGGCATCTGTATTGGGATTAAGTCTAATACCTATATTAACTATTTTTTTTTTTAATCTTGCAGTTTTTTCAATTTCAATAATTTCACTTTTGGATTCAGCATTTATTAATAAAATTTTTTTATCAATTGCATAACTAATTTCAGTTGAGGTTTTACCCACTCCTGAAAAAACAATTTTTTTTGGATCCATGCCAGCTTTTAGAGCCATCATTAATTCACCCATTGAAACAACATCAGCACCTAACCCTAATTTTCTAATTTGTCTTATCAGGCTCACATTGGTATTAGATTTCACAGCAAAACAGATTAGTGGAGAGAAAGAGCTAAAGTTTTCTTTAAAATTTTTTATGTTTTCTGTCAGTTGTTTATGCGAATAACAGTAAGTTGGAGTACCAAACTTTTTTGCTATTTTTTGAATTTTAACTTTTTCAATTGTTAAGTTTTTATCTATATATTTCATCAATCTACTGACTTAGGAAAAACCATTTCATTTCCGTCATACTGAGGATCTCCCTTTTTTCCACATGAAAATAAGAAAGAACAGAGTATAGAAATTAAAATTAATTTTTTTATCATTTTAAACTTTTTTATATTTCATTATCATTTTTTTAATATTATCAAAAGACGTTCCACCGTAAGATTTTTTAGAGTTTACAGAGTTTTTTACATTAAATATCTTTAAAACTTCAATTGTAAGCTTTGGTTCAATTTTCTTTAGCTCATCAATATTTAATTCGTTCAATTTTTTCTTTTTCTTTTCTGCATAATTCACAATAGAAGCAGTAGTTTGGTATGCTTTTCTAAATGGCATTGAGTGATTTTTAACAAGATAGTCAGCTAAGTCAGTAGCCGTAATATATCCTGAGTTAGTAAGGTCTAACATTTGTTGTTTATTAGGTTTTAGATTTTTTAAAACCTCATTTAGGATAGCAATACTATTGTTAAGTATTTCATTAGACTTGAAGAGTATTTCCTTGTCATCTTGAAGATCCTTAAAATAAGATATAGGAAGTCCCTTTAGAATTGTCAGCATTGAAAACAAATTTCCATAAACCATTCCAGTTTTACCTCTTAGATATTCTAATAAATCAGGATTTTTCTTTTGAGGCATTATTGAAGAACCAGTCACTACTTTGTCAGAAAGTGTAATTAAGTTGAAGCCATCGGAGTTCCAAATAATAAGTTCTTCGGCAATTCTTGAAATATGCATCGAACAAACAGAAGCGCTATATAAAAAATCCAAAACAAAATCTCTATCTGCGACAGTATCAATTGAATTATTCGTTGGTCTTTTAAATCCTAGTTTTTTTGAAGTAAAATTTCTATCAATATTAAAAGAAGTACCTGTTAAGGCAGCAACACCCAGCGGACTCTCTGATAAACTTTCTAAATTATAGGTAAATCTTTTTTTGTCCCTATTAAACATTTCCACATAAGACATTAAATAATGAGCAAAAGACACTGCTTGTGCATTTTTTAAATGAGTAAATCCAGGCATTATAGTTTCAATATTTTTTTCTGAAATTTTGAGAATGGTCTTAATAATATTGTCTAAATTTCTATTAATTTCTTTAGTTGCTGAAGTCGTCCACATTTTAAAATCAGTAATCACCTGATCATTTCTAGATCTAGCTGTGTGAACATATCCGGCTTCTTCTCCTATAATTTGAAATAATCTTTTTTCAATATTCATATGAATATCTTCATATTTTTTATCATACTCAAATTTATTTTTTAAAATTTCTTTCTCAATTTTATTAAGTCCAAAAATTATTTTATTCTTAATTTTAAAAGAAATAATTTTTTGTCTAAATAACATCTCAACATGCGCAATTGATCCTAAAATATCTTCCTGAAAAAGCTTTTTATCTATATCTATTGAATTACCAATTTTCTGGAATAAATTTGAGGCATCTTTTTTTATTCTTGATCCCCATATTGCCGTATTGTTTTTATTTTTTACCATGATAATTAATTATACATATTTAGTATGAAATTATTATTAATATTTATCTACCTAATAACATGTAACTTTGGTTATGCTTTAGAAAAACCTAACATAAAAAATTTAGTTATATTAAAAAATCCAAAAATATATGAGGAAGTATTTTTTAAGGATTCAAACAATTACGATGTAAATTTAGATGATTTTAAAGGAAAATTGTTAATATTAAATTTTTGGGCTACCTGGTGCGCTCCTTGTAGAGAGGAGATGCCATCTCTAGATGACTTACAATCAAATAGTGACTTTGATAATTTAAAAATTTTTCCTATTAATATTGGTCAAGAAAATCTCTCTAAATCAGACTCTTTTTTTAAAGAAATAGGTATTCAAAATCTAGAGATATATTTTGATGCACCAATTACTCTAGCTAAAAAATTTTCTTTAAGAGGTGTTCCCACAACTATTTTATTTAATAAAAAAGGTGAAGAGTTTGGACGTATTATGGGATCTATTGATTTTAATAACCTAGAGTTTATTAATTGGTTAAAACAATATAACTAGTCTTTAAAGAAATAAGCAAAACTGACCAACACTACTATAGCAATAAATTGGAGCAACACTCTTAACTGCATTAGTTTATTTGAGTATTTTTTACTTGTTTCGCCACCCTTGAATAAGGTTCCTATCCCTAAGAGCAAGACAACTGCCACAACTATTAAAAGTACAATACCTAAAATTTTAACTAATGTTCCTGTTATCATAAAACTATTGTAGAATGATTTTTAATAAAAAAAACATAATAAAACATCTATGACACTTTGTCTATCAACCACAATCATTAAGCCAGAAAAAGATATACCAATTAATAATGCTATTATTTTACTTCATGGCTATGGTGGTGATGGAAAAGACATAAGTATGTTGACCTTAAATTGGAAAAGATTTCTGCCTAATACTATTTTTTTATGTCCAGATGGTCATGAAGAATGTAAAATTAACCCGGTAGGTTTTCAATGGTTTGATTTAACCAAAGATGACCCAATTTATATTCTAGAAGAATCTAAAAAAGCAGAAAGTAAACTTCAAAAATATATTGAAGAAGTTAAAAGAAAGTACAACCTTAACAATTCTCAAATTTGTTTGTCTGGATTTAGTCAAGGATGCATGATGTCTATTAATTTAGGTTTAACCACTAATCAAAATTATAATTGTATTGTTGGTTTTTCTGGTAAAATAATAAATCAAGATGATCTTAGCAAAAGAAAATCTTCTACTACTAAAATGCTCTTGATACATGGTGATCAAGACGCAGTTGTCTCACCAACATTTTTGTTAGATGCAAAA
This sequence comes from Candidatus Pelagibacter sp. Uisw_121, assembly GCF_047722545.1. Taxonomy (GTDB): domain Bacteria; phylum Pseudomonadota; class Alphaproteobacteria; order Pelagibacterales; family Pelagibacteraceae; genus Pelagibacter. The sequence goes on from NZ_CP159816.1 coordinate 7,371, forward strand.
GATTTCTTAATTAGAAATGATATTGAAATTGAAACAAAAATGATAGAGAATTGTGGTCATCATATTCCTATTGAAGCATCAAGTGCAGCTTTAAATTATATTAAAAATAATTTTCAAATATAATTAAATACTATTTATTGATAAATTAATTTTTTTCAGTTAGAATTTTTATAATGATTTTTAATGATCAAAGTTTGTCTTTAGAGAAATGTCCTGCGCTTGTCTTAAATGCTGATTACAGGCCTTTAAGCTATTATCCATTGTCTTTATGGAGTTGGCAAGATTCTATAAAATCTGTTTTTTTAGATAGAGTTACTATAGTTAGTAATTATGACAGAATTATTAGAAGCCCATCGTTTAATATGAGATTACCAAGTGTTATTGCATTAAAAAGTTTTATAAAACCACAATCTAATCCTAGCTTCACTAGATTTAATGTTTTTTTAAGAGATAAATTTTCATGTCAATATTGTGGTAGTGGTGAAGATCTTACTTTTGACCATTTGCTTCCAAGATCTAAAGGTGGACAAACTAACTGGGATAATGTTGTAACTGCTTGTTCTTCATGTAATGTAAAAAAAGGTGGAAGGTTATTAAAAAATTTAGATATGAGCTTAAATCAGGAGCCATATCAACCATCTACAGAAGACCTACATAAAAATGGTAAAAATTTCCCACCAAATTTCCTACACAAGAGCTGGATGGATTATTTATATTGGGATGTTGAGTTAGAAGCTTGATTATATTTTTTCAGAAATATTAATAGCAATTTTTGATCCAGTTTTAATTAATTTATCTAAAATAGAATACATTCCTTTTTTAGTTGCACCTTCTTTATAGGCTATATCTTTATGATGTAATTCATCTTCCCTAAACTTAATTATTTTTTCTTTTAATTTTTTTTCATCATTTTCTAATGCATTAATTTGATCTAAATAATGTTCGTCAATTACTTCTTCTACAGAAGCAGTGCATAGCATAGCGGCCTTCTTCCCCAAGATTGTTGAACCGAAACCAAGTCCGACACCAAGTAAATCCCACAAAGGTAGAAATTTTGTTGGTTTTATATTTCTTTTTTTAATTTCATTTTCAAAATACTCACAGTGTTCTTTTTCATGAATTTTCATTTCTTCAATTTTCTTTTTAAGATTCTCATCTTTAACAAATGTATTTAGAGCTAGTAATTGACCTTCATAAATTTTTACCGCCCCTCGTTCACCCGCATGATCAACTCGAATAAATTCTTTTACTTTTTCTTTATTTGTTTTTTTCATAAGTTAAAAAAAGTTTTATAGTTATAGTTGTAATTATTAAAGAGATAAAAATATTTATTGTAGCAAGAGATAAGCCCAAAATTTTAAAAGTTGCATCTTTACAGCTAACTGTGACCTCTTGTAGCTGACTTAAGAGTGCTTCTTTAGTCAAATCAGCATTGTTAGAATTTAAGTCACAAACTAAAGACTCTTTTATGAAACCTTGCTCTATTCCAAAGTGATAAAAGGATATAACAAACGCTATAATGAATGTAATACTTAAAATTATTAAAAAAAACCTTTCAAACTTTTGAATAAAAATAAAAAGTAAAATTATAACTATTGAAACGATGTAAGGTATTCTTTCAATTAAACAAAGATTACAAGGTTGATGACCCAAAATATATTCAATAAAATAGGCCGCAGAAATAGCAAAAATACTGAATAATAATATAAGATGAAGAGTAGTTTTTCGATCAATCATATTTGTGTTATTTAATTACAAAATATATTAGGGCAAAAATTAATACAATTATAATACCTAAAATTGTAAACCATTTTGAAGCATCAGTTTTCATAAATTTACTAAAAATATCACCAAATTTATATGATAGGTATGAGACGATAAAAAATCTTAACCCTCTTGAAAATAGACAAATAATAAAAAATATAGGCAAATTAAAACCAATCATGCCGCTAGTTATTGTGAACACTTTAAAAGGTAAAGGTGTAAATCCAGCAAGAAATAAAGTAGCAAGCCACACATAAAGACTACTTCCTTGAGATAAGTTATTTTTAAGATTAATTACTTTTTCTTCATAATTATAAAATTCCACTACAACCATTCCAAGATCAAAAAAATAAGATCCAATGAAATATCCAAGGATACCTCCAAGTGAAGAAAATAAAGTAGCTATTAAAAAAATTTTTAAATAATCATTTTTTTTTGCAATAACCATCGGAGCAATCATAACGTCAGGTGGGATTGGAAAAAAAGAACTTTCAGTGAAAGATAAAATTGCAAGAAAAGTATTTGACCTCTTGTGAGCAGCAAGTTTTAAAGTTTTTTGATATAATTCGTTTAGCATTTTTTTGCTTTTAATATAAATTATGTTCTTATACTATTTAATTTTATAGTTATAATGAGGAAAACAAAGGGCGAATGGCGGAACTGGTAGACGCGCACGACTCAAAATCGTGTTTCGCAAGAAGTGAGAGTTCGATTCTCTCTTCGCCCACCAATATTTTATGGAAATAAACAAAGTTAATAATTTATTAGAATTATTTTACAATCAATACCTAACGCAAGACAAAACGAGTGTATTTTTGCAGTCCTTAAAAGAAGTTGAAAAAAAATACTCTTGGGAGGATGTGTATTCAAACGTCATTAAATTTTCTGAGGAAATATCGAAATATATAAAAAAAGGTGATAGATGCTTATTAATATCAGAAAATAGACCTGAATGGATGATATCAGATTTATCTATTATGCTTTCGGGAGGCATAACAGTTCCGGCTTACATAACTTATACAGAAAGAGATTATGAGTATATAATTGATGATTGCACCCCGACTGTTTTAATCATTTCTGATAAGACGCAGTATTTAAAAGTAAAAAATATTATACCTAAAAAAAAATTTATAAAAAAAATAATTTTTTTTGATGTAATTGAAGAGTTTGATCAAGAGCTTCATATAAGTATTAATCAAATCTTTGAAAATAAAAGCTTTAGTTTGTTAAATTTTTCTGAATTAAAAATTCAAAGAAAAGATGTTGCTTGTATAATTTATACATCTGGTACCCAAGGAAATCCCAAAGGAGTTGTATTAAGCCATGGTGGAATTTTGAACAATTGTGAAGGAGCACTTGGTTTATTGAAAGAGTTTATTTCTAAAAATCCTAAATTTTTGACGTGGCTACCTCTGTCTCATTCATACGAGCACACAGTCCAATTTGTTCAAATAGTTGTGGGAGCACAGGTATTCTATGCTGAGAGTATAGAAAAACTTATAAAAAATATGGGAAATTGTTCCCCAGAGATAATGACGGCCGTTCCTAGATTTTATCAAAATTTACATCAAAAAATAAATACTAATTTCGGTAAAGCTACAGGAATAAAAAAATTCTTAATCAAACAAACTATTAAACTTGGAAATAAGAAATTAAGTAGAGAGCGATTTTCATTTATAGAAAGTTTAATAAATTTTGTTTGTGATCTTTTGGTAAGAAAGAAAATCAAAAAACAATTTGGTGGAAATTTAAAAGCATTTATTTCAGGAGGAGGAGCACTAGATAAAGAAGTGGGATATTTTTTAAATGCAATTGGTCTCCCAACACTACAAGGGTATGGATTAACGGAAACATCTCCTGTAGTTAGTTGTAATTCTATTAATGAAATTAGAGTAGAAACTGTGGGCAAACCATTTAGGGGAAATTTAGTTAAAATTGCAAATGATGGTGAGATCCTGGTTAAAGGAGAAAATGTTATGTTAGGTTACTGGAATAATGAAGAAGAAACAAATAAAGTTTTAAAGAATGGATGGTTATCTACAGGTGATATAGGAGAGTTTGATGGTGAGTTTTTAAAAATAACAGATAGAAAAAAAGATATAATTATAACTCCAGGTGGAGATAATATTTCTCCAATTAAAATAGAGAGTGATTTAAATAAATCTAATTTCATAGAGCAAAGTTTAGTTTATGGTGATAATAAACCTTACCTGGTTTGTTTAATTGTTTTAAGTTCAGAGTATAAAAATATAAAGAATGAAGAAATTCAAACAGAAATAGAAAAAATAAATAAAAATTTAAGTAAAATAGAAAAAATAAAAAAGTTTTTTGTAATTAAAAATCAATTTACAATTGAAAATAATATGATGACACCTACTTTAAAATTAAAAAGATATAAAATTTTAAAAACTTATCAAAATGAGTTAGAAAAACTTTTTAATTAACTTTTATAAAAGACATTATAAGTCGCATAAACGTTAATGTTTTTTACACAATAAAAAGATTAAAAAAACTTTTTATTAAAAAAAAATTTACAATTTAAGAATTAATTAAAGAATTGACATCACTTGTATAAAAAAATAAAAATAAGTTAACAGCGAATCACTTTGATTCGTTTAACTTAAACAGGGAGCTAAAGATGGCTACAAAGAAAAAAGCTAAAAAAGCTAAAAAGAAAACTAAGAAAAAAGCTAAAAAAGCTAAAAAAGCGAAGAAAAGAAAAAGATAGTATCTTAGACTTTTCAAAAAACGCTTCTCATAACGTTATGTGTGAGAGGCGTTTTTTTTTCCCTAATTTTTTAATCTTCAGTATCGGTAATTGGTTCTGAGTCTGTGTCAGGTTCTACAGCAGTTTCTTTATTCTTCGTTGGTGCAGCTATAGCTTTTGCTTGGCCTTCTAAATTTCTCTTTAATGCTTTATCTAATTTTTTTTGGGTATCTTCTAGTGATACACCCATCACTATTTGAAATTCAGATAAAATTCTTTCATAAGCTTTTTCAAACAGCTGTCTTTCACTGTAAGACTGATCAACCATTAAGTCGTCACCTTTATTTAAATCTCTTACAACTTCTGCAAGTTCATAGATTTTTCCTGAAGAAATTTTTGCTTCATATTCCTGTGCTCTTCTACTCCACATAGATCTTTTGACTTTTGGCTTACTTTTTAAAATAGATATACATTTATTGACCTGGTTTATTGTCGCAAGTGGTCTAAGATGAGATTGCTTATTTACGGGAACCATACCATTGGCTTTGTCTTTTTCAAATTTAAGAACATAAGTTTCAACATCAATTCCACCAATATTAATTTTTTTAAACTCTGTAATTTGGCCAACGCCATGTTTTGGGTAAACAACGTAATCTTTAACTTTATATTCTCTTTTTTCTGTTTCTTGTTTTTTTACTTTTTTAATTTCAGGTTTAACTTCATTACTTTTTGAAATTCTTAAATTATCAGTTTTTATCTCTACTTTTTCTGAAGCAGCTCTTTTAGAAACTGTTTTTAAATTTTTTTTAATTTTTGTTGTAGTTACTTTTTTTGTTTTAGTTTTTTTAACTGGAATATTTTTTTTAATGACTTTAGCTTTAGGACGCGTAGTTTTTTTAGCTACCTTTAGTTTAGTTTTTTTTTTTACTTTTTTCTCAGGAGTTTTTTTAAAGATTTTCGCTAAAATATTTGTCGTACTTGTTTTCTTCATTTTTATATTTTTCATTATCCTCTGGAGGATCTTTTTTAATAGTTATATTTGGCCAAATTTCAGAATACTTTGTATTTAGTTCAAGCCATTTTTCGCTCCCAGACTCTGTATCTGCTACTATTGCATCTACTGGACATTCTGGCTCGCAAACGCCACAATCTATACACTCCTCCGGTTTAATTACAAGCATATTTTTACCTTCATAGAAGCAATCAACAGGACAGACTTCGACACAGTCCATTAGTTTACACTTAATACATTTATCGTTTACGAGATATGTCATTTTCCTAACTCACTTTTTACTTTTAATTTTAAGTCTCCCATTATTTTGGCGTCCACATATAACAAGCCTGAGAGTCTTCTCATCAAGTTTGTTTCATAAATGTCAGCACTATCGTTTGAGTAGATGATCTTCCATAATGATTCAATTATTTTAATTTTATCAGAGGTTGGTACGTTTTTTACCTCCCTAGTAAAATCTAATATTTGATTTGAATTTTCCTCAATAATTGTTGCTTCAGACATAATTTTATCAATTTCAGAGATTGACGCACCTAAATCAATAAGTGTCTCTTTAATGATATCTTCCTCTTTTTTTTCATAAGCCTCATCTATTTTTGCTGCATGAATTAGTAAAGCAGCAATTTTGGAGTAAGAGTTATCTTGAGGTTCATTTTTCTCTTTGTTTTTAAAAAAGCTAATCATTAATTTAAATTTAAGTTTTTTAGTATTTTAAATGGGCTGTTTGAAGTATCTATTTTTTTAAAAGTTTTTTTAATTTGTTTTTTTGGATTATATCTAAAATAAATATCATTGTCTTTCTCTAATGTTTTATAATTCATTTTTTCAATCAATTTTTTAAAGTTATCTTTACTACATCCTAATAAATTAAGCATCTCTGGTACTAGTTTAATTTCTTTATCTTTCTCAGGGCTAGCATTAATAATTAGTACAAACAATCTTTCTAGAATGTCAATTCTAACAAAATAATTATCAAAATTTTCAAATCCACATAAAAGCATAAATTTCTTATTTTTTTTATTTTTGTCATCTAAAAAATTTAAACCAAACGTAGGTGGAGTTAATTCAAAGTATTTTTGGTTAAAATTCTTCCATAATAAAGTTCTTAAAGAAACAGCTTCAGGCTTTAATAGTTTAAATAGAAAAACATGATAACGTCCAAATTTGACACCTAAGTCTCTTAAAATTTTTCTTTCATTTTGTCCAAGTTTTTTTAAATATTCAGCAACCATCTCTCTTTTAATCACACCATTATTTTCATACAGTTGGTAAGCTAAAGCTTTAATAGATGAATTACTTTCCTTTAAATTTCTTAGATCAATTAAACTTTTCAGCACTAAATTAATTTTTTCATTAATCCATTTTTCAATAAATTCTGATAACTTTTGTTTGTCATTATTCTCCAGAAGATCATCCACCATTAAAACTATATCTGGATTTAAATAATCTTTTCCAGCTAGTAATTTTGCAATAGGAAAGTTTTTCCAGTAAATTTTAAAATCATCTTTTAATTCAACTAGACCTGTTTCTATGATTAACCGAACTCTTTTTTGAAGCTCGGGCCCCACAGTCTGTCTTGCTGCTTTTTTTAACGATTTGATATCAGTTTCTAAAGCTCCAACTTTTAAATCCATTTCAAATTTTAAACCTTTTAAATTACCAATAAACTGTTCATCAATTATTACCTTATCGTCTTCCATTATTTCAGTTTTAAAATCCATATCTTGGTTTAAGCCTCGTGCGAGTACACTGGCTCGTTTATCAATAAATGTTTTTGTAAGTTCTTCATGTAGTCTATCTGATAATCGATCTTCTAATAGTTTTGTTTTTTCTATCCAATAATTTTGGTTTTCAACCCAGTTAATTTTATTGGAAACATATGACCAAGTTCTAACATTTGCAATTCTATTTGACAAAGAATCTACATTTCCTTCTAATTTATCTAATTTCATTAACTGTAATCTCATATAATCATTGGTAATTTTACCATCATTGCTATTTAAAAAATTGAATACCTTGCCAACAACTTCAAGATGATTTCCGTATGTTTTTTTAACAAAGTCAGGAATTTGACAACACTCCCAAAGTAATTCAAGTGTTTCTCTATTATTTTCAATTTTATTTCCTTCCATATCTTTTAAAAAATATTTTAATACTTTTTCATCTCCACACTCGTGTATTTTCCTTAACCAATCTTTATTAGGTTTTTCTTCAAGTGATTTAATTAAACTGCGCGCGTTATTAAAATTTAAATTAGAATTTCTCCAAAATAACATTCTAATTTCTTCAAATTTATGATTTTCAAGTAATTCTACCTCTTCAGCGGTAATATCTTTGCATTCTCCCGTAACTCCAAAATTACCATCATTTAAATATCTGCCTGCTCTTCCAGCAATTTGCCCGATCTCAGACATGTTAAGACGTCTTAATTTTTTACCATCAAATTTTTTAAGGTTTGAAAAATATACATTTTCTAAATCCATATTAATTCCCATACCAATTGCATCAGTTGCAACTAGGAAGTCAACATCTCCCGATTGATATAATTCAACTTGAGCATTTCTCGTTTTTGGACTTAGAGAACCCATAACAATAGCTGCTCCACCTTTTTGTCTACGTACAAGTTCGGCAATTGCATAAACTTCTTCAGTTGAAAAAGCTATTATTGCTGTTTTTCTATTTATTCTTGAAATTTTTTTATGCCCTACGTAGGTAAGTTTAGAAAGTCTTTCTCTATTTATAAATTCAGTATCTTCATTCAACTTGTTAACTATATTTCTAATAGTACTAGAGCCCATGAACATTGTTAGTTTTTCTCCCCGAAGATTTAATAATCTATCAGTAAAAATATGACCTCTCTCATGATCTGCACACATTTGTATTTCATCAATACCTACAAAATCTAAATGTTTATTGATTGGCATTGATTCTACTGTGCAAAGAAAATATTTAGCATTAAGAGGAATTATTTTTTCTTCACCTGTGATTAATGCAACTTTATCAGAACTTATTTTTTTTATAATTTTGTCATATACTTCTCGCGCAAGTAGCCGCAATGGAAATCCAATCATCCCAGAATCAAATGAAAGCATAGTTTCTATTGCAAGATAGGTTTTGCCGGTATTTGTGGGACCAAGAACAGCTGTTATTTTATTTTTAGACATTTCTATAAATGGTACCTTAAATTTTTACTCCACCACATATTGTTGTCCATAAAGAACAAAAATAGGTTAAAACATGACCGAATCATCAGAGAAAAGTTCTCATTTTAAAGTTTATAAAATTATTAAAAATTAACCACCTGGACTTAAGTCAGAGGATTTTATTTTTAAAATTTTCCATATACCTGATGCTGAGGTTATAATTTTATCATTACATTTCAGCTCACAAAATAAAAATACTAGTGTATTGGTCTTTTTAAGAATTCTTGTAAAGCCAGTAACTTCATCGCCAACTTTAGATGCACCAATAAATTTTAGATCCAATGAAATAGTTACACAAGGTGCATTTCCAGATACTCTATGTGCAGCAGTCCCTGCTCCTGCATCAATTAAGGCTGACAAATAACCACCATGAGTTATCCCAGCTGCATTTAAATGATTTTCATTAATTATAGTTTTAAATTCATATTCTGTTTCAGACACAGTTCTAAATAAAACACCACCATTGTGTTTCATAAAACCAGATTTAATACTTATTTGTTCAAATTTATTACTCATAATTTTTTATAATATAAAAGTTAAAATTAATAAGATTATAAAAATAATTATGAAAAAATATATAACTGATTTTTGTAGAGATGATTTTAGTAGCCAATCTAACATTCTTTATTTATCCTTTTTGGTGGACCGCCCAGAACTCGAATCTGGAATCTCCCGGTTCGTAGCCGAGCGCCTTATCCAATTTGGCCAGCGGTCCTTAATTAAATAATTTACCCAGCATATCAAAGTTTTTAATGTAATTTAACTTATAAAATATTATGGTGTATTAGCAATGACCAAAAAACCAGATGATGTAGTTATAACAGCCGCACTAAGAACTCCTATAGGCACATATAAAGGATCTTTAAAGGATATTAGTGCTGACAAACTAGGTGCATTGGTGATTAAAGAAGTTGTACATGATACAAAATTAAAACCTGAAGATATTGATGAGGTAATTATGGGCCACGTTCTAACTTCTGGATTAGGACAAAACCCTGCAAGGCAAGCATCCATTCATGCTGGAATTCCAGTCTCAAAACCTGCACATATAATTAATCAAGTATGTGGATCAGGATTAAGATCTGTAATTTCAGGATATCAGTCTATTAAATTAAGTGAAAATAAGATCATAGTTGCTGGTGGACAAGAAAATATGTCTAGAGCACCACATACTATATTTTATCGAGAAGAAAAAAAACTAGATGAAAATAAGTTAGTAGATACGATGATCAATGATGGATTAATAGACTCATTTAATAATTATCACATGGGAATTACTGCCGAAAATGTTGCAAAAAAATATAAAATTTCTAGAGATGAACAAGATTTATTTGCGTTAAATTCTCAAGAAAAAACTCAAAAAGCTACAAATGAAAATAGATTCCAAAATGAACTAATCAAATTAAAGATTAATACTAATAATAAAAATTTTATTTTCGAAAAAGATGAACATCCAAGAAATAATCTAAACTTAGAAGATCTAAAAAAATTAAAAACTGTTTTCAAAGAAAATGGAACAGTCACCGCAGGTAATTCATCAGGAATAAATGATGGTGCAGCAGCAACTATATTAATGTCTAGAGAAGAAGCAGAACTTAGAGGTATAGAACCGTTAGCCAAAGTGGTCTCTTGGGCAACTTGTGGTGTTGAACCTTCGTTGATGGGGTTAGGACCAATTAAAGCCGTTAATCTTGCATTAGAAAAAGTTCAATGGAAGAGAGAGGATATTGATTTGTTTGAAATAAATGAAGCATTTGCAGCTCAAAGCATTGCCGTAATTAGAGATCTTAAAATTCCTGAAGAGATTGTAAACGTTAATGGTGGGGCAATTGCATTAGGGCACCCAATTGGAGCTTCAGGAACTAGAATTTTAGTAACCCTTATTCACGAGATGATTAGACAAAATAAAAGTAGAGGTTGCGCCACACTCTGTATTGGTGGTGGAATGGGAATAGCCATGTGTATCGAAAGAAATTAATTTTTATTTATTTGTTAATTTTTAAAGTTTTTTGTTCAATAAAAATATAGGTTAACATAAAAAGGCTTATTAATGTGCTAAAATAACATGAGATATAGTTTTTTTTAGGTGTATAAATCGATCTAAATAATGAGTGAAAAATTACTTGTTCCAGACATTGGTGAATTTGAAAAAGTTGAGGTTATTGAACTTTTAGTAAAAGCTGGAGATCAAATAAACTTAAATGATCCTATTGTTACCATTGAGAGCGATAAATCTAGTGTTGAAATTCCATCAACAGTTACCGGCAAGGTAGAATCTGTAAATATTAAAGTGGGTGATAAAGTTTCTAAAGGGGATTTATTATTAAGTATTGAGTCTTCAAAAGAAAGCCCTTCAGAAAAGCTAATTCCTAGAGATACAGAAAATATTATTCAGCAAGCAGAATCAGTCTTGGAAAATGAAAAAAAGGAAGCAACCAGTAAACAAAGTCCAGTTGTGGAAAAAAAACAAACAATAATTCAGGTTACAAATGAAAATGATATTGATCCATTAGAAACTCAAGATTGGCTAGAGTCTTTATCTGCAGTTGTTGAAAAAGATGGAAATCAAAGAGCTCATTTTTTGATAAAAGAATTAATTAACAAAGCATATAGAGAGGGTGCAAACATTCCTTATACGCAGCACACACCTTACATAAATACAATCCCACCAGAGGCAGAAGCTAAGTCTAATGGTGATCAGAATATTGAGAGAAGAATTAGATCTTTAATTAGATGGAATGCAGCAGCCATGGTTGTTAGAGCAAATAAAAAATTCCCTGAATTAGGGGGTCACATTGGTACATTTGCATCAGCAGCAACACTTTATGATGTAGGAATGAATCATTTTTGGAGAGCTAAGAATAATAAATTTGGTGGTGATTTAGTTTATTTTCAAGGTCATAGTGCACCAGGTATTTATGCTAGAGCATTTCTAGAAGGTAGATTAAATGAAAAACAATTAGATAGTTTTAGACAAGAAGTAAAACCAGGTGGACTTTCTTCATATCCACACCCCTGGTTGATGCCAAAGTTTTGGCAGTTTCCAACTGTATCAATGGGACTAGGGCCTATGCTTGCAATTTATCAGGCGAGATACATGAAATATTTAATTAACAGAGGATTAATTAAAGATGAAGGCAGAAAAGTTTGGGCATTTCTTGGTGATGGAGAAATGGATGAACCTGAATCTTTAGGTGCAATAGGATTAGCAGCTAGGGAAAAACTGGATAACCTAATATTTGTTGTTAACTGCAATCTTCAAAGATTAGATGGACCCGTCAGAGGTAATGGAAAAATTATTCAAGAGCTAGAAGGAAGTTTTAGAGGAGCTGGTTGGAATGTAATTAAAGTAATTTGGGGTTCTTACTGGGACTCACTGATTGCTAATGATAAAACAGGTCACTTAGTTAAAGCTATGAATGAAACTGTTGATGGTGAATACCAAGCAATGAAAGCTAGAGATGGAGCTTATGTTAGAGAAAAATTTTTTGGGAAATATCCAGAGACACAAGAGTTAGTTTCTAATCTATCTGATAAAGATATTTGGAGATTAAATAGAGGTGGTCATGACCCTCATAAAGTTTATGCAGCATATAATCAGGCGTCAAAAAACCAAGGTAGCCCAACGGTTATAATTACTAAAACCATTAAGGGTTATGGTATGGGAAAAACAGGTGAAAGTGTAAACACTACCCATCAAACCAAAAAATTAGACGTAGATGATTTACTATATTACAGAGATCGTTTTGATGTACCCTTGACTGACGATCAAGTAAAAAATGTAGAGTATTTTAAGCCAGACGAAAAATCTCCAGAAATTAAATATATTAAAGAAAGAAGAATGAATCTTGGTGGTTCTTTGCCAGAGAGAACAACTTACGCAAAACCAATTAAAGCACCAGCAAAAGATATTTTTGACTTTATGAAAGTATCAACAGGTGAAAAAGAAATGTCTACAACCATGGCATTAGTTAGAATGTTTACAAATTTACTAAGAGACAAAAATGTTTCGCCAAGGTTAGTTCCAATTATTCCTGATGAGGCAAGAACTTTTGGTATGGAAGGATTTTTTCAAAAAATAGGAATATACGCGCACGAAGGTCAAAAATATGAACCTGAAGATTCTGCACAATTAAGTTCTTATAGAGAAGATAAAAGCGGACAAGTATTAGAAGAAGGAATTAATGAAGCAGGAGCGATGTCATCATGGATCGCAGCAGCAACAGCTTACACAAACCATGATATTGAAATGATTCCAATTTATATTTTTTACTCAATGTTTGGTTTTCAAAGAATAGGGGATCTTGCATGGGCTGCTGGAGATAGTCAGGCTAGAGGTTTTTTAATTGGAGCAACAGCTGGAAGAACTACTTTAGCTGGTGAAGGACTGCAACACCAGGATGGACACAGCCACTTGATAGCGTCAACAATACCAAATTGCGTGACATACGATCCAACTTTTCATTATGAGCTAGCTGTTATTTTTAGAGAAGGTTTGAGAAGAATGCATGAAAAAAATGAGAATGTTTTTTATTATATCACAACCATGAATGAAAACTATTCACATCCAAGCATACCAAAAGATAAGAATTGTGAGGAAGGAATTCTTAAAGGAATGTATAAGATTAAAGAGCTCAATAGATATAAAAAAACTAAAATTCAACTTTTAGGTTCAGGCACAATATTGAGAGAAATGATGGCCGCAGCAGAAATCCTTCAAAATGAATATCAGATAGATAGTGAAATCTGGAGTGTCACTAGTTTTAACGAGTTGAGGAAAGATGGTATGGAAGTTGAGAGGTATAATCTTTTAAATCCTGATAAAGAACAAAAGGTTTCATTTGTAGAGCAGTGTTTAGGAAAAACTGAAGGACCAATCTTGGCAGCTTCAGATTATATGAGAATGAATTCTGATCAAATCAGACCTTATACTAATAAAAGTTTTTATTCTTTAGGCACAGATGGCTATGGAAGAAGTGACACTAGAAAAAACCTTAGAAAATTTTTTGAAGTTGATAAAGAACATATTGTTGCTTATGGACTGAGTGTGTTAGCAAAAGAGCAACTAATAGCCTCAAAATATGCTAAAGAGGCTATAAAGAAATATAATATTGATGGCAGCAAACCAATGCCAACAAAACTATAAGATGTCAGATAAAGAGATTAAAGTCCCGAATATTGGCGAATTTAAAGACGTTGAGGTAATTGAAGTATTAGTTTCAAATGGTCAGTCAGTATCTAAAAATGATCCACTTATTACAATTGAGAGTGACAAATCTAGCGTTGAAATACCAGCTTCTTTTGATGGAAAGGTTAAGTCTGTTAAAATTAAAGTAGGAGATAGGGTTTCTGAAGGTGATTTAATATTAACTGTTGAGCAACCTGGAGAAGAAGAAAATAGTGTAGAGCAAAAAACTATTAAAGAAACAAAAACAGTTACAAATCAAAATCAAGAAGAAAAAATTGTAAAAGTTACACAAACACAAAATTTAACAAAAAAAGACAATTCAGAAGCTTCATCTGCAAGCCCAAAAGTACGTAAATTTGCTCGAGAGCTTGGGATTAATATTAATGAAATAGTTGGCAGTGAAAGACAAGGAAGAATTGTGGAAGATGATGTAAAAAATTTCATATCCTCTAGAATTAATAAAACTCCAGATAAGACTGAAGTTCAACCTAAAAAAATTGTTAGTGAATTTCCCCATTCTGATTTTGGAGAAATTAAAGTTAAAGATATGCCTAGGGTTAAAAAATTAGCCTCTACGTATTTAGTTAATTCTTGGACTACAATACCTCATGTAACAAATCATGATGAAGCAGATATAACTGAAATGGAAGATTTTAGAACTTCACTTACTGATATGTACACAGGTGAAAGAAAAAAAATTACTCCCTTAGCTTTTATTGTTAAAGCTTTAGTTGCATCTTTAAAAAAGTTTCCTAGTTTCAACTCATCAATAGATGATATTGAAAATGGAAAAATAACAATGAAAAATTATTTTCATGTTGGAATTGCAGTTGATACTCCTCATGGTTTGATGGTGCCAAAAATTAGAAATGCTGACAATAAAAGTATTTCATATATTAGCAATGAATTGAAAACAGTAAGTGACCAATGTAGAAATTTAAAAATAGATAAGAAAGAATTCTTTGGAGGATCCATGACCATTACAAGCCTTGGAGGAATTGGAGGTTCATTTTTTACACCAATAATAAATTATCCTGAAGTTGCTATACTAGGAGTGGGTAAAGCACAAAAAAAACAAATTTTTTTCAATGGAAAATTTGAAACAAGAACAATGTTACCGCTTTCATTATCATATGATCATAGAATAATTGATGGAGCTGAAGCAGCTAGATTTAATAATGATCTAAAAGAAAATTTAGGCAAAAATTTTGCTTATAAATTAGCTGTATAGATTTTAATGTCAAAAACCTCATCATTATTTTGTGCATTACTTTGCACATTCATATGGGGGACAACTTTTATCGCCCAAGATACTGGTATGGACGACATTGGTCCTTTCACTTTTAATGCGGTTAGGTTTTTTGTAGGCTTTTTAGTGGTAGCCCCTTTAGCTTTTATTTTTGAAAGAAAAAATATCTCAAAATCAGTCCGAAGAAATCAAAAAGAATTTACCAACTTAGCTTTCTTAATAGGCCTATCTTTATTCTTGGGATCAGCACTTCAACAAGTGGCTTTACTCTATACAGATGTTGCAAATGCTGCTTTCTTTACTATTTTTTATGTACCAATGGTTCCGTTTATAATTTTTTTTATTTATAAAAAGCCAATTCACTGGAGTATTTGGCCTTCAGTTCTTCTTTGTGTAATGGGAGGTTATTTACTAACTAATTTTTATAGTGCAACGGTTAGAACTGGTGATGCGCTTATAATAGTGGGTGCTTTTTTCTGGAGCACACACATTATCTTTACTGGTAAAATTATAGAAAACTACAATCTTCCATTAACAATTGGTGCAATTCAAACTTTAATTGTTGCTTCTTTATCATTAATAATAGGGTTAATTTTTGAAGACTTTATTTGGTCAAATATCCTTAAGGAAAAATTTCAAATTTTGTACGCTGGAGTTTTATCTGGAGGTCTTGCATTTGTTTTGCAAATATATGCACAAAAAAATATATCCCCTGCTCCATCAGCAATAATTTTTTCTTTAGAGGGTGTTTTTGCTACAATTGCTGCCTGGATTCTATTAGATCAAATTTTAGATATAAATAATTTGTTTGGATGTTTATTTATTTTATTTGGTGTTTTATTTTCACAATTAGCACCAATATTAAAAAAAAATTAATTATATATTATTATAAATAAAACTATAGAAATAATAATTCTATAAATTACAAAAACATTTAAAGAAAATTTGTTTATGTAGTCTAGAAAAAACTTAATTGTAAAATAAGAAAATAAAAAAGAAAGAGTAATCGATATTAGTATAAGGTAGTTAAATTCAAAGCTTTGACTTATAGCATTTTTTAACTGCAGTACACTCGCCCCAGCTATTGCAGGTATAGCTAGTAAAAAAGAAATTTTACTTGAATCAAATCTATTAAATCTAAAAAGCCTTGCAGCTGTTATTGTAATTCCTGCCCTACTCACACCTGGTATTAAAGCAAGTATTTGAAACAAACCTATATATAGTATTGTTTTAAAATTTAGGTTGGAGGATATTTTTTTATCAAATTTACTTTTGTCTGCAAGATATAAAGTAATTCCAAAAATTAATGTCGTCCAAGCAATTATCTTTAAATTATTTTCTAATAGACTAATTAGGCCCGTGGAGCTGATTATGTACCCAGCTATTACAATTGGTATAGAGCCAATAATTAATAAAGATAATAATTTTTGATTATTTCTAAGGTCTAGTAGCTCTCTTCTAAAATAAAAGATTATTGCTAGTAAAGAGCCAAGATGGAGACTAACGTCAATCATTAGTGAGTTAGAATTAAACTCAAAGATTATTTCAACAATGTTTAAATGAGCCGAAGAACTTATTGGTAAAAATTCTGATATACCTTGAACTAGTGATAGGATTATAATTTCAATAATATTTGAGAACATTTAAAGCTTCGTAGCTTAAATATTCGATGATTTAAACAATTCCATTTGAACATATTAGATATGCAAAAATTAAAATACAAAGAATTAACAGTATTTATTGTAAACTTAAGGTCATATATATTGACCTTGTTTGTCTTTTATTACACAAAACCTTGTTATATGCTCAGTTTATTAAAGGGTATATATGTCAGAAAAAATGCTTAAATTTGTTAAAATAGGTCAACAAACTCCACCTAAAAGAGAAGTTGGCAACAGAAAAGAAGATTTTAACGAAATTTATAAAGAGTTTATTAATGAAAAGGCAGGCGAACAATCTAGCAGATGCTCACAATGTGGAGTTCCTTTTTGTCAGGTGCATTGTCCATTAAGTAATAATATTCCAGATTGGCTGAAATTAACTGCAGAGGGACGATTAAAAGAAGCTTACGAATTATCTCAAAGCACTAACAACATGCCAGAGGTGTGTGGAAGAATATGTCCACAAGATAGATTGTGTGAAGGAAATTGTGTAATCGAACAATCAGGACATGGAACTGTAACCATAGGTTCAGTTGAAAAATATATTACTGATAATGCTTGGGAACAAGGATGGGTTAATCCAATAAAAGTTAAAAACGAAAAGAGTCAAAGTATTGGAATTATAGGTGCTGGTCCAGCTGGTCTTGCTGCTGCAGAGCAGTTACGTAAGTTAGGTTATCAGATTACTGTATATGATCGATATGATAGAGCTGGTGGTTTAATGATTTATGGGATCCCAAATTTTAAATTAGAAAAATTTGTTGTAGAAAGAAGAACCAAATTATTAGAAGAGGGTGGAATTAAATTTGTTCAAAATTTTGAAGTTGGAAAAGATGCTACATTAGAGCAATTAAGAAAAAAACATGACTCTCTTTTAATTGCAACTGGAGTTTATAAAGCTCGAGAAATATATCTACCAGGAAAAGATTTAGGAAATATTTTTCCAGCTATGGAATTTTTAACAGCTTCAAATAAAAAAGGATTAGGAGATAAGGTAGAGTTATTTGATAATGGAACCTTAAATGCTGAAGGAAAAAATATTGTTGTAATTGGAGGAGGTGATACTGCAATGGATTGTGTTAGGACTTCAATCAGACAAAAAGCAAAATCAGTTAAATGCCTTTATAGAAGAGACAAAGAAAATATGCCTGGATCTGCTAGAGAGGTAGCTAATGCAGAGGAAGAGGGAGTAGAGTTTGTATGGTTATCTAGCCCTAAAGAATTTGTTGGAACAAATAAAGTTGAAGGTTTGATCGTGGATAAAATTAAACTTGGTGAACCTGATGACAGTGGTAGACGTAAACCAGAAATCCAGAATGATTCTCACTTTAATATTAAAGCAGATATAGTAATCAAGGCTCTTGGCTTTGATCCTGAAAATTTACCAAAACTATTTGGCTCTGAAGATCTACAAGTTACTAAGTGGGGAACGTTAAAAACTAATTTTGATACAATGGAGACAAATTTACCAGGTGTCTTTGCAGCAGGAGACATTATTAGAGGCGCATCTTTAGTTGTCTGGGCTATAAAAGATGGTAGAGACGTAGCAGTATCAATAAAAAATTTTTTAGAGAGTAAAGAACTCAGTAAAGAGAAGGTTGCTTAATGAAAAATTATAAAAAAAATCTTAAAATTCTTGAAGACGGTCATGTTTATTCAAAAGAAATGGAGCATGATGCTTGTGGAGTAGGGTTAATTGCCTCTACAGAGGGTAAAAAGTCAAGGAAAGTAGTTGAATATGGAATTAATGCTTTAAAAGCAGTTTGGCATAGAGGAGCTGTTGATGCTGATGGAAAAACAGGTGATGGAGCTGGAATCCATTTGGAAATTCCTTCAGATTTCTTCGCTGAAAAAATAGAAATCACAGGTCACGATCATGATGGTTCAGAAATTTGTGTAGGTATGATTTTTTTACCTAGAAATAATTATCAAGCACAAGAAAATGCAAGAACTTTAGTTGAAAGTGAATTAACAAAAAGTAATTTTAGTATTTATGGATGGAGACAAGTTCCAGTAAATTCAAAAGTTTTAGGTGAAAAAGCAAATCTTACAAGACCAGAAATTACTCAAGTATTATTCAAACATAATAATAAAGATTTAACAGAAAAAGAATTAGAAAGAAAAATTTATGAATCTCGAAGAAAAATTGAAAAAGAAGCTATTAAAGATGCGATAGAAGGTTTTTATATTTGTTCACTAAGTTCTAAGTCAGTTATTTATAAGGGAATGTTTTTAGCAGAGTCTATCGCAGATTTTTATTTAGATTTAAAAGATGAGAGATTTATATCTAGGTTTGCAATATTTCATCAAAGGTTTTCAACAAACACTGCACCAAGCTGGGATTTGGCACAACCTTTTAGGGCACTAGCTCATAATGGAGAAATAAATACATTCAAAGGAAATACAAACTGGATGAAAGTTCATGAGCAAGAAATGCATAGTCCATTATTTGATAATATGGAAAATTTAAAACCAGTTATACAACCAGGATCCTCTGACTCTGCTGCACTGGATAGTGTTTTTGAACTTTTAAATATTTCCGGCCAATCAGCGCCTCTTGCAAAGTTAATGTTGATTCCAGATGCATGGTCTAAAAAAAGTCAAACATTATCAAAAGATCATCAACAATTATTTAATTTTTTAAATAGTACAATGGAGCCATGGGATGGACCAGCTGCTATCGCAGCTACCGATAATGAATGGGCCATTGTAGCTGCTGATAGAAATGGGTTACGCCCAATGAGATATACTATTTCAAAAGACAAAATATTATGTGCAGGATCAGAAACAGGAATGGTTGAAATTGATGAGAAGCAAATTCTTAAAAAAGGTAGATTAGGACCTGGAGAAATTCTTGGAGTTAGAATAGCTAAAGGTAAAGTATTTTCTAATGTTGAAATAAAAGATTATTTGGCAAAAGAGTTTAAACATTTTAATAATCAGATAATTGATTTAGAAAAAAAATTTCCAATAAAAAATGAAAAATCTACTTTTTCAGGTGATGAGCTAAAAAAAAGACAACATACATTTGGTTACAGTTTAGAAGATTTAGAGCTTATTCTTCATCCCATGGCTGAAGACGCAAAAGAGGCCATTGGTTCTATGGGTGATGACACTCCACTTGCAGTACTATCTGACCGTTATAGGCCGCTTTACCATTTTTTTAGACAAAATTTTAGCCAAGTTACAAATCCACCAATTGACTCTTTAAGAGAAAATAAGGTTATGAGTTTAAAAACTCGTTTTGGTAATCTTGGAAATATTTTAGATTTTACTAATTTAACAGAGGAAAACATATATGTTTTAGACAGCCCTATATTATCAAATTCTCAGTTAGAAAAATTTACTAATTTTTTTGGTAAAAAATCAATAACAATTGATTGTACTTTTGATAAAAGTGTAAATCTTGAAACCTCTATTGAGAGAATTAGAAAAGAATCTGAAATTGCAGTTAGACAAGGCCTTACTCAATTAATCTTAAGTGATAAAAATATTTCTGAAAAAAGATTACCCATTCCAATGCTATTAAGTGTTGGCGCAATAAACACTTATCTTATAAAAAAAAAAATTAAGAGGTTATGCATCAATCAATGCTCAAACTGGGGAAGCATTAGACACACATTCATTTGCAACACTTATAGGTGTTGGGGCTACTACTGTTAATCCTTATTTAGCACTGGATAGTTTATATCAAAGGTTTGAAAAAAAATTATTTGGAAAGTTTGAGTACGATGAATGCATAGAGAGATATATACAATCAGTAAATTATGGGCTTCTGAAAATAATGTCTAAAATGGGAATTTCGGTCATAAGTTCTTATAGAGGTGGATGTAATTTTGAAACAGTTGGTTTGAGCAGAACAGTAGCATCAGAGTATTTTCCAGGAATTTTATCAAAAATTTCAGGTATAGGTTTAAATGGAATAGAAAAAAAACTAAGAACTATTCACAAAGAAGCGTTTGAAGGAACTGATTCAGTTTTACCGATAGGGGGAATTTACAGGTATAGAAAGAATGGTGAAACACATCAATATCAAGGTAAGCTTATTCATCTTTTACAAAGTGCAGTTTCATCAAATTCTTTTGAAGCTTATAAAAAATATGCAGAGGGTATTTATAATCTTCCACCTATACACCTTAGAGATTTGATTGGATTTAGAGATAGAAATTTAAACCCATCTTTAGATATTTCAGAAGTAGAGCCAATTGAAAATATTTTAACAAGATTTGGAAGTGGAAGTATGTCTCACGGTGCATTATCAAAAGAAGCACATGAAACTTTAGCCATAGGAATGAATAGAATTAAAGGAGCCTCTTGTAGTGGCGAAGGTGGTGAAGATGAAAAAAGATTTATTAAGATGGAAAACGGTGACAGTGCTAATTCTAGAGTTAAGCAAATAGCTTCTGCTAGATTTGGAGTAACACTTAAATATCTAAATAACTGTAACGAAATAGAGATTAAAATCGCACAAGGGGCAAAACCTGGTGAGGGAGGTCAATTACCAGGTTTTAAAGTTACAGAAGAAATTGCTAAATTAAGACATTCAACACCGGGTGTAACCTTAATATCACCACCACCTCACCACGATATCTATTCTATCGAGGACTTAGCTCAATTAATTTATGATCTTAAACAAGCAAATCCAAAAGCAAGAGTTGGTGTAAAATTAGTAGCATCATCTGGTATAGGAACAATTGCAGCTGGGGTAGCTAAAGCAAAAGCAGATATAATTTTAATTTCCGGACATAATGGAGGAACAGGAGCTACACCGCAAACAAGTGTTAAATATGTTGGGATACCTTGGGAGATGGGTTTAACTGAGGCCAATCAAGTTTTAACTTTAAATAATTTAAGACATAAAGTTACTCTAAGAACAGATGGAGGAATTAAAACAGGAAGAGATGTTGTTATTGCAGCCATGATGGGAGCAGAAGAATATGGAGTAGCAACCACAGCTTTAGTAGCTATGGGATGTATAATGGTTAGACAGTGTCACTCAAATACATGTCCAGTTGGAGTTTGTACTCAAGATGAAAAACTAAGAAAAAAATTTTCTGGTACGCCAGAAAAGGTAGTTAACTTATTTAAATTCATAGCTGAGGAAGTAAGAGAAATTTTAGCACAAATAGGATTTAGATCATTGAATGAAATAATTGGTAGGACTGATTTATTAAGACAGGTAAGCAAAGCCTCACCAAACTTAGACGATTTAGATCTAAATCCTTTATTTGTTCAAACAGATGCTGGTGAGAATACGAGGTACTGTACAGTTCCAGAAATAAATTCTGTTCCAGATACTTTAGATCAAGAAATTTTACCTGAAATTAAAGAACAAATTGGAAAAGTAAAAATTATTGAAAAAGAATATATTATTAAAAATACCCATAGGACGGTTGGTACAAGAATTTCTAATCATCTTTATGAAAAATATGGATCTGAAAAACTAGAAGATGGTTTTTTATCTCTAAAGTTTAAAGGGTCAGCAGGACAGTCATTTGGTGCATTTGGAATAAAAGGGTTAAAACTTATTTTAAAAGGTGACGCTAATGATTATGTTGGCAAAGGTTTATCAGGAGCAACAGTGGTAGTTAAACTTCCAGATGAAAGTAATTTAGTTTCACATGAGAACACCATAATAGGAAATACAGTTTTGTATGGAGCAACATCTGGAAAACTTTTTGCAGCAGGCCAAGCTGGAGAAAGGTATGCTGTAAGAAATTCAGGATCAATTTCGGTTATTGAAGGCTGCGATTCTAATGCTTGTGAATATATGACTGGTGGTACTGTTGTAGTTCTGGGCGATGTTGGAGATAATTTTGGAGCTGGAATGACTGGTGGAATGGCATTTATTTACGATATAAATAAGAAATTCGACAAAAAAGTAAACCCAGAAACTGTAGTATGGCAAACACCAGAAACAGATTATTGGATAACTTATTTAAAAAATTTAGTTCAAGAGCATCATCAGGAGACAAACTCAGATTTTTCTAAAAAGGTTATAGAAAATTTTGATAGGGAAATTTCTAATTTTATTCAAGTTTGTCCAAAAGAAATGATTAATAAGCTAAAAAACCCAATAAGTTTAAAGTCTATTATAAAAGAAGTTAGTTAAAATGAAGGATATAAATATTTTTTGTTTTGGTTTTGGTCAAGTAGCAAAAAATTTTATAAAGAAGCTTAGTATTGAGCAATATAATATTAACTTATCAGCAACTTCTAGAAGTGAATCTTCAAAAAAAATATTTGATGGCATTAATTATAATAGCTACCTATTTAATAGTGAAAAATTTGATCAAAATTTAATTATAAAATTAAAAAAAGCAGATCATATTTTAGTTTCTATACCACCAGAAAATCAAGAAGATCTAGTTATAAAAAATTTTTCTAAATTAATAGAAAACTCCAAAGTAAAATGGATAACCTACTTATCGGCTACTAGTATTTACGGGGATCATAAGGGAGAATGGGTTAATGAAAATAGTAAAACAAACCCAATCTCAACTAATGGTATTGCAAGATTAAAAGCTGAAAATGCATGGGTTTCTTTAGAAAAAAATAACAAAATACCAATTCAGATATTTAGGTTATCTGGAATTTACTCTAATGAAAAAAATATTTTAATACGTCTAAAATCAGGAGATGTGAAATTGATCAATAAAAAAAATCATTATTTTTCTAGAATTCATGTGGATGATATTTCAAACATATTATTTAAATCTTTATCAAAATTTAAGTCAGGAGAAATATATAATTTATCTGATGATAAACCTTCCACATCTGAAGATGTTACTTTATTTGGAGCAAAAATGTTAAATATTGAAAATATTGAAAAAATTGAAGTTGACCAAATTAAAAGTGAGATGTTGAAAAATTTTTATAATGAGTCTAAAAAAGTTAGCAACAAAAAGATGAAAAGTTATTTTAACTATAATTTAAAATTTCCAAGCTACATTGAGGGACTAAACTATATTAGAGGTAATTTTATCTAGCTCTAAGAGTATTCTCTTTAGGCCCTGTTTGCTTGATAAACTGTGATCACCATTTTTTATTATTACTAATTTTTTATTAGCTTTAGTAAATAGCCTAAGAACTTTTCTGGAATAACTTGTTGGAACAACTTCATCTTTACTTCCGTGAATCATAGTTACTTTGATGCTAGATTTAATTTTTTTATTTAAGATTTTATTTTTTCTACCGTCTTTTATTAATTGATAGGTGACTGGATACTCATAATTACCATGTTTTAAATTATAAATTCCTTTCTTTATAGTTTCGTTCTTCATTTTTTTTGAGAACTTTTTCCACATTAGGTTTTGTAAAAACTCCGGAGCCGAACCAATTCCTAAAAAACCTTTAATTTGATCTTTAAAATATTTAAATTGATTTAAGGAGAGCCATGCACCCATACTCGAGCCAACTAAGATAAATTTATTTTTTTTAACTATTTTTTTAATTACAGTTTCAACTTCTTTTGACCATTGAGTTATATTTCCCTTGGTAAATTTTCCTGATGACTTTCCATGACCAGAATATTCGAGAGCAAGAAAGCCAAGTTTATTTTTTTTAGCAAATTTTAATATAGTCTGAGGTTTTTCACCTTCAATACTTGACATAAAACCATGTAAAAAAACAATATAGAGATTATCTTTATATTCGTTACTTAAGTATCTTATTTGCTTGTTATTAAGGACCCTAATGTATTTAAATTTATTCATATGAGTTTATTAGAATTAATTCTTAATATATAGTTCTATCAAATGTCTTCAGAATTAAAAGTATTGCAAGTAATTCCTAAGCTTGGATACGGGGGTGCAGAAACAGGCTGTTATGATCTTGCACACTATTTGCCAGAAAATAATTGTAGCTCTTATATCGTAACTAGTGGAGGAGAATTATTAAAATTTATTGATAAAAAAAAAGTAAAAGTAATAAAACTTCCCGTTCATAGTAAAAATCCATTTTTAATGCTCTTTAATTCAATAGCTTTGATTTTTATTATTTTACTAAATAATATATCTATTGTTCATGCAAGAAGTCGCGCTCCAGCTTGGTCTTGTTTGTTTGCAACAAAAATTACAAGAAGAAAGTTTGTTACAACCTTTCATGGCACTTATAATTTTAAAAACTCAATTAAAAAATTTTATAATTCAGTAATGGTTAGATCAGATTTAATAATAGCAGGATCAAACTTTATTTTTTCACATATTAATCAAAATTATCCAAAATATTTAAATTTAAAAAAAAAGATTCTTAGTAATTTTTAGGGGTATTAATGTTGATTATTTTGATTCATCAACAACCTTAGACAGTGAAGAAAGCAGACTTATTTCAGATTGGGAAGTTGATAAAAATAAAAAAATAATCCTAATGCCAGGTCGTTTAACTGCCTGGAAAGGACAGGAGACATTTATTGAAGCATTAAATCTTGTTAATAAAGAATTAGGATATGATTCTTTTAATGCTGTTATTTTGGGTAGCGCTCAAGGAAGAGACATTTATACAAAAAAAATTAAAAGATTGGCTGAGCAACATAGGCTAAATAGTCAGTTAAAATTTATAGAACATTGTAAAGATATGCCATTAGCCTACAAAATATCAGACATTGTTGTTTCGGCCTCAGTAGAACCTGAGGCTTTTGGAAGAGTAGCAGTTGAAGCTCAATCAATGGAAAAACCAATAATAGCAAGTGATATTGGGGGATCCAAAGAAACTATTAGTGATAATGTGACGGGTTTTTTATTTCAGTCTGGCAATGCAGAAGCTTTGAGTAAAAAAATAGTAGAAGCCTTACAATTAGATGAATCTAGATTGAAATCTATTGGTATAGAGGGTAGAAAAAATACAATTAAAAAATTTAATGTTGAAAAAATGTGTTTTTCTACATATTCGGAATACAAAAAATTATTGAATTAAATGCCATTAATAACATTGCCAGATGGAAACACTATTGAATTTCCAAATAAAGTAACAGGACTTGAGGTTGCTGAAAAGATTAGTAAATCTTTATCAAAGCAGGCAACTATTATTAGTGTTAATGAAGAGCTTAAAGATTTAAGTTTTCTTATAGATGAAGACTGCTCAATTAAAATTTTTACTTCAAAAGATAAAGAAGGTTTAGAAACTATCCGTCATGACACGGCCCATATAACTGCAATGGCTGTTCAAGAACTCTTTCCAGGAACACAAGTTACAATTGGTCCAATTATAGAAAATGGATTTTATTATGATTTTTCAAGAAAAGAACCTTTTTCAGAGGATGATTTAAATAAAATTGAAAATAAAATGAAAGAAATTGTTGATAGAGACGTTCCAACTTCAAGAGTAGTTTGGAAAAGAGATAAGGCTATATCTCATTTCAAAGATAAAGGAGAAATATACAAGGCTGAAATTATTGAAAGTATTCCACAAGGTGAGGATGTTTCTATATATTTTCATGGAGACTGGCATGATTTATGCAAAGGCCCTCATTTGTCTTCAACAGGAAAAATTGGTAAATACTTTAAATTAACAAAAGTATCAGGAGCTTATTGGAGAGGCGACTCAAATAATGAAATGTTGCAAAGAATTTATGGAACAAGCTGGGCATCACAAAAAGATTTAGATGAATATTTAAAAAGAATAGAAGAAGCAGAAAAAAGAGATCATAGAAAACTTGGAAAAGAAATGGATTTATTTCATTTTAGGGAAGAAAGTCCAGGATCAGTATTTTGGCATGAAAAAGGTTGGAAGTTATTTCAAAAATTAGTTGCATACATGAGAGTTAGACAAGAAAAAGCTGGATATAAAGAAGTAAACACTCCTGAAATTTTAGATAGATCTCTATGGGAAAAATCTGGCCACTGGGAAAAATATGGAGAACACATGTATACCTCCCAAACACCAGATGATAAAATATTTGCAATCAAACCAATGAATTGTCCAGGTCACGTACAAGTTTTTAATCAAGGTTTAAAAAGTTATCGAGATCTTCCTTTAAGAATTTCAGAATTTGGAAAAGTGCACAGGTATGAGCCTTCAGGCGCCTTACATGGACTGTTAAGAGTTAGAGCCTTTACTCAAGATGATGCTCATATTTTTTGCACAGAAGATCAAATTACATCAGAGTGTTTGATTGTTACAAATTTGATTTTAGATATCTATAAAGATCTTGGATTTGAAGATGTAATATTAAAATATTCAGATAGACCAGATTTAAGAGTTGGTGATGATAATGTTTGGGATAAGGCTGAAAAAGCTTTGCTAGATGCAGTTAAAGCTTCAAAGCTTGAATACACAATTAATAAAGGAGAGGGAGCATTCTATGGTCCAAAAATTGAATTTGTTTTAAGAGATGCGATTGGTAGAGATTGGCAATGTGGAACTTTACAGGTAGATCTTAATTTACCAGGAAGACTAGATGCTTCTTTTGTTGATAAAGATGGAACTAAAAAAATTCCAGTAATGCTTCACAGGGCGTTATTTGGATCGTTAGAAAGATTTATTGGGATTCTTATAGAAAACTATGCAGGTAAATTTCCATTTTGGTTAGCTCCATTGCAGGCTGTTGTAATTCCAATTTCAGAAGAGTTTGATTCTTATGCAAAAGAAGTAAATGAAAAAATTAATAATGTTGGCATGAACTCTGAAGTGGATTTAAAAAACCATAATTTGAATTATAAAATTAGAGAACATTCACTATCAAAAATACCACTTTTGTTAATTTGTGGTAAAAAAGAAGTTGACAGTAACTCAGTAACGATTAGAAGATTAGATACTAACAAACAAGAAAATATGGAATTAAACTTATTTTTAAAAAAATTCTCAGCTTTAAATAAAGCACCTTCAAACTAAGTGGCAGATTTTAAAGGAAATTACTTTCAAAGAAGAACCAAAGACAGAGGACCTAAGTCCAATAATAGGATTACCGCACCAGAAGTTCAGGTAATTGGAAGTGATGGTGATAACATAGGAATATTAAATACTAATGAGGCCATATCAATGGCTAAAGAGCAAGGGTTGGATTTAATTGAAATAGCTCCAAACGCAAAACCACCTGTATGTAAAATTATTGATATGGGTAAATTTAAATATGATGCTCAAAAAAAAGCAAATGTTGCCAAAAAGAAACAAAAAATTGTTTTATTAAAAGAAATTAAAATGAGACCAGTTACAGAAACTCATGATTATGATTTTAAAGTTAAAAATGCTAAAAAATTTATTGGAAAAGGTGACAAGGTAAAATTTACAATACGATTTAAGGGTAGAGAGCTACAACACTCACACCTAGGTAGAGAATTAATGGATAAAATAAAAGCTGATATGCAAGATATTGGCAAAGTCGAATTACACCCAAAGTTTGATGGGAAGCAAATGATCATGGTTATTCAGCCTTTATAAGGCTTAATAGAGGTTGTAAATCTATTCCAATATTTGTATAAGTCCGCAGAATTATGCCAAAATTAAAAACTAAAAGTTCAGCAAAAAAACGATTTAAGATCTCAGCTACAGGGAAAGTTATGATGGCTCAAGCTGGAAAGAGACATGGCATGATAAAAAGAACAAATTCACAAATTAGAAAATTAAGAGGCACGACTGCTATGTCAAAACAAGATGGCAAAATAGTTAAATCATACATGCCTTACAGTTTAAGAGGATAAAATGGCTAGAGTAAAAAGAGGCGTAACAAGTCACGCTAAACATAAAAAAGTTTTAAAAGCTGTCAAAGGTCAATGGGGTAGAAGAAAAAATACTATAAGAGTTGCAAAGCAAGCCATGGAAAAAGCTATGCAATATGCTTACAGAGACCGTAGAACTAAAAAAAGAGAATTCAAATCTTTATGGATACAAAGAATTAATGCAGGTGTTAGATCTGAAGGATTAACTTATTCTAAATTTATTAATGGCTTAACTAAATGTGGAATTAAGTTAGATAGAAAAATACTAGCTGAAATAGCATACGATAGCCCAGAAGCCTTTAAAACGATCGTTCAAAAAGCTCAATTAGCACTAAATTAATCTTCACTATTGTTTTTCTTCGGTGAAGAAATAATCTCTCAATATGTCTGATATTAAAAAAATAAAAGATGAATTTCTTTTAAGGTTAAAAAAAAATTTAGATTTAAATCAAGTTAATCAAATTAAAACAGAACTATTTGGTAAAACTGGGTTAATCAGCTCACAATTTAAACAGCTTGGAAAATTAGCAGAAGATGAAAGAAAAAAATTTGCATCAGATTTAAACTTAGTCAAAAATGAACTTGAAGATTTAATTACTACAAAAATTAACGATATTGAAACAAAAGAAATTAACAAAAAGTTAGAAAAAGAAAAAATAGATATAACTTTACCAGAGAGACCTTTTATTCAGGGAAAAATTCACCCTGTATCTCAAGTCATAGATGAAATTTCTTCAATTTTTTCAGAAATAGGTTTTAGTGTAGAAGAAGGACCAGATGTTGAAAATGAATATAATAATTTTACTGCATTAAATACGCCTGATAACCATCCCGCAAGAGACATGCATGATACTTTTTATCTAGATGATGCAAAAGAACTATTATTAAGAACACATACTTCTCCAGTTCAAATTAGAACAATGCTTAATAATAAACCACCTTTTAAAATAATAGCACCTGGCAGAACATATAGATCTGACAGCGATCAAACCCATACACCAATGTTTCATCAAGTTGAGGGACTACATATTGATAAAAAAATTAATATGGGGCATTTAAAAGGATGCTTAAATTATTTTATTAAAGAGTTTTTTGAAGTTGATAAAATTAAAATGAGATTTAGACCTAGTCACTTCCCATTTACAGAGCCATCAGCAGAAGTTGATATTGGTTATGAAATAAAAGATGGAAAAATAGTAATCGGGGAAGGTGATAAATGGCTAGAAGTTTTAGGCTGTGGAATGGTTCATCCCAATGTTTTAAAAAATGTTAAAGTAAATCCTGATGAATTCCAAGGTTATGCATTTGGAATAGGAATAGATAGGCTCGCAATGTTAAAATATGGCATTAATGATTTAAGAGCCTTTTTTGATTGTGACTATAGATGGCTAAATCATTTTGGATTTGATCCAATAGATGTCCCAACAAACTATAGGGGCTTAAGCCGATGAAGATTACAACAGCATGGCTTAAAGATCATTTAGATACCAAGCTTAATGAAAATCAAATCATTGATAAACTTACAGATATTGGTTTAGAAGTAGAGGGTGTTGATAGTCAATCAGGAGAGCTTGATGAATTTGTAATTGCTAAAATTTTGAAGGCTGAAAAGCATCCTGATGCAGATAGGCTTAGAGTATGTGATGTTGATATAGGTTCAGGTGAACCAGTAAAAGTTGTTTGTGGAGCTCCAAATGCTAAAGAGGGTTTATTAACTATTTATGCTCCTCCTGGTGCTATTGTACCCAAAAGCCAAATGAAATTGGTGGTAAGTAAAATAAGAGGTGTAACTTCACATGGAATGCTTTGTTCAGAATCTGAACTTAATCTATCAAATGAAAGTGGTGGTATAACAGAGCTTTTGCCAGAAAAATATAATAAAAAAGTAGGAGAAAATTATTTTCCAAAAAAAATTTTAAATGTAATTGATATTTCCATTACACCAAATAGAGCAGATTGTTTAGGTGTAAGAGGAATAGCAAGAGATTTAGCTGCAGCAGGTGTGGGAATATTAATAAATCAAAAAGAAAAAAAACTTGATAAAAAAAATAAACAAACAATTAGTGTAAAAATTGAAAATGAAAAAAATCAAGCATGTATATCATTTGGTAGTTGTTTAATTAAAGGAGTAAAAAACACAGAAAGTCCAGAGTGGTTAAAAGACAAAATAATTTCTTTAGGTCAAAAACCTATTTCGGCAATAGTTGATATTACAAATTATATAATGTTTGACTTGAATAGACCACTTCATGCATACGATGTTGATAAAATAGATAAAGCAATAATTGTAAGAAATTCTAAAAAAGGTGAAACATTCAAGGCATTAGATAATAAAGAATACAAATTAGACGATGAGATGTGTGTCATATCAGATGCGTCAGGTGTATTAGGTCTTGGTGGTATAATAGGAGGCACAAGAACTGGAACTGAGTTAGATACAAAAAATGTATTAATTGAGTCTGCTTACTTTAGTCCACGATCAATCAGAAAATCATCTAAAATCTTAAATATAGAGACAGATGCAAAATTTAGATTTGAAAGAGGTATTGACCCACTATCAATTGATCAAGGACTTGAAAGAGCAGCTAACCTAATAAAAGAAATATGTGGTGGTGAGGTTAGTGAATTTGATATTCAAAAAATTGAAGATATTAAAAAAAAATCATTAAAATTTGATCCCTCTTTGTTTGAAAAAATTACTGGGTTTAATATCGATACAAAAAAAATGATTACAATCTTAGATAATCTAGGATTTGAAATAAAAGAAAACAAAGGATTACTTGATATCGTTATACCATCTTGGAGACCGGATATTTCACAAGAAGTTGATGTAGTAGAAGAACTTGTAAGAATTAAGGGTTATGATCAAATTAAAATTATTGATCCTGAAAAAGTTAGAAAAAAACAAACATTAAATTTAAAACAAAAATTATTTCATTTTTTACAAAGATCTATTGCTTCTAAGGGCTATTTTGAGGCTATTACATGGTCTTTTACTGATAGTAAAATTAATCAATTGTTTATTGAAGACAATAAAGAAATTAAAATAATTAATCCTATAAGTTCTGATTTGAACGTTTTGCGAAGTTCAATTTTTTCTAATTTGATTATCCATTTGAATAAGAATTTAGGAAGAGGATTTAAAGATTTGTCATTTTTTGAAATAGGACCAACTTTTTTAGGATCTGAGCCAGGTGAGCAACAGACAGTAGCTACTGGATTAAGATCAGGAAAATTGGCTAGGCAAAGTTGGTTGGAAAAAGAAAGGCCAGTTGATGTGTTTGATGTTAAGAGTGATGTCATCAAAAGTTTAGTTGAAGCAGGTTACAATAAAGACAAGCTTTATATTGATGATGAAACGCCAAGCTATTATCACCCTGGAAAATCAGGAAGAATATTTCTTAACAAAGGCAAAGAAAAAGTGGTTGCCTTTTTTGGCGACATTCACCCAGGTATATTAAAAAAATTAGATATTAAAGTTGAAGCATTAGTAGGATTTGAAATATTTTTAGATAATTTAAAACAGCCAAAAAAATCATTAAAGGATCAAAAAACCCAGTATAAATATTCAGATTTTCAAAAATCAGAAAGAGATTTTGCTTTTGTTTTAGATAAAAATTTTAAAGTTCAAGAATTAATCGAAACGATCTCTAATGTAGACAAAGAATTAATAAAATCTGTCAAAGTATTCGATGTTTATGAAGGAACCAATATTCCTGAAGGTAAAAAATCAATTGCATTAAATGTAATTATTCAATCTTTAGAGAAAACATTGACCGAAGATGATTTAAACAAAATTAATCAACTTATTATTTCTGCTGTTGAATCCAAAACTGGTGCTAAGATTAGATCATAATCATGACAAAAATTGATCACATCAGAAACTTTGCAATCATTGCGCATATTGATCACGGCAAATCAACAATCGCAGATAGGATAATTCATAGTTGTGGTGGACTAACTGAAAGAGAAATGAAGGCACAAGTTCTAGACTCAATGGATATTGAGAGAGAAAGAGGAATAACTATTAAAGCTCAAACTGTTAAACTTAATTATAAAGCAAAAGATGGCAAAGAGTACATTCTAAACATTATTGATACTCCAGGACACGTAGATTTTAGCTATGAAGTTAGTAGATCTCTGTATGCATGTGAAGGATCTATTTTAATTGTTGATAGTACCCAAGGTGTAGAGGCTCAAACATTGGCCAATGTTTATCAAGCTTTAGACACTAAACATGAGATAGTACCTGTACTAAATAAAGTTGATTTACCAGCATCAGACTTAGAAAAAACAAAACAAGAAATAGAAGAAGTTATAGGTATTGACACTGAAAATGCCATACCTTGCTCAGGAAAAACAGGCGAGGGCATAGAAGATATTCTAGAACAAATTATTGTGTCACTACCAGCTCCAGAAGGAGAAAAAGATGCTGATTTAAAATGCTTACTAGTTGACAGTTGGTATGACACTTATTTAGGGGTGGTTATTTTAGTTAGAGTTATTAACGGAAAAATTGCAAAAAATATGAAGATCAAAATGATGTCTACTAACCAAGAATATATAATTGAAAAAGTAGGTGTATTTACTCCAAAAGCAACTGATGTTAGTGAATTAAATGCAGGAGAAATTGGTTTTATAACAACAGGAATAAAAATTTTATCAGAAACAAAAGTTGGAGATACTATTTGTGATGTAAGTAAACCACTTCAAAAGGCACTTCCTGGATTTAAACCAAGTAAGCCAGTTGTATTTTGTGGATTGTTTCCTGTAGATAGTTCTGAATACCAAAAATTAAAAGATGGTTTGGGCAAACTTCAATTAAATGATGCTAGCTTTTCATATGAGGCAGAATCTTCATCTGCGTTAGGTCTTGGTTTTAGATGTGGTTTTTTGGGTCTCTTACATTTAGAAATTATAACCGAAAGATTAGAAAGAGAATTTGATATAAATTTATTAACTACAACACCTGGAGTAGTTTATAAAGTTCATATGAACAAAGGGGAAATAATAGAGTTACAAAATCCTTCAAGTTTACCAGAACCTACTTTAATCAAATTTATTGAAGAGCCTTGGATTAAAGCAACAATTATTACACCAGATCAATATCTAGGACCAATTATAAAGGTTTGTCAGGATAAAAGAGGAGTACAAACAAACTTAAGTTATTCAGGTAATAGAGCAGTTTTAAATTATGAAATTCCTCTAAACGAAGTTGTTTTTGATTTTAATGATAGACTTAAATCAATGACTAGTGGTTATGCAAGTTTTGATTATGAGATCATAGGCCATAGAGAGGGAGATTTAGTAAAATTAGGAATACTTGTTAATGCTGAGCCAGTAGATGCTCTATCAATGATGGTTCATAAAGATTTTGCTCAAACAGTTGGAAGAGAAGTTTGTGAAAAATTAAGAGATTTAATTCCACGACACAATTTTATGATTCCAGTTCAGGCAGCGATTGGAGGAAAAATTATAGCTAGGGAAACTATTAAGGGTTTTAAAAAAGATGTTTTAACAAAAATTCATGGTGGTGGTGCTAGAGATAGAAAAAGAAAATTATTAGATAAGCAGAAAAAAGGGAAAGCCAGAGGTAAGCAGTTTGGAAAAGTTGAGATACCACAAGAAGCTTTTATAGGAGTTTTAAAAATAAATAAAGATAACTAAATGAAGATTTATGATTGCTTTTCATATTGGGACGAAGATTTGTTATTAGATATGAGATTGAATGTATTGAATGATTATGTAGATTATTTTGTAATAGTTGAGGGCAATAAAACATGGCAAAATAATCCAAAAAAACTTCAATTTGATATTGAAAAGTTTAACAATTTTAAAGATAAGATAATTTATATTCCTGTTGAAGATATGCCAGATGGAGACGATCCTTATCTAAGAGAAAATTTTCAAAGAAATGCTATATTAAGAGGACTTAACTCCACATCTGAAGATGATTTAATTATTGTTTCAGATTTAGATGAAATACCAAATCCAGAAACAATAAGTAACTTCAAAAAAGATATGCAGTATGCTGTTTTTAAACAAAATCACTATTATTATAAGATAAATTTACAAAGTACTAAAAATCCTCATTGGTATGGAAGCAGGATATGCATAAAA
The DNA here is from genome assembly GCF_047722545.1 of Candidatus Pelagibacter sp. Uisw_121. Classification (GTDB taxonomy): domain Bacteria; phylum Pseudomonadota; class Alphaproteobacteria; order Pelagibacterales; family Pelagibacteraceae; genus Pelagibacter. Next base: position 41,929 of record NZ_CP159816.1, read on the forward strand.
AAATTCTTAAAATCACCACAATGGTTAAGAAACTTGAAATTTAAAAAAAGACCTTTTTGGAGAATTGATAAATTGAGATTAAATAACATCATTGAAAATGGTGGTTGGCATTTTTGCAATTTAAAAAATGCAGCACAGCTTCTTCATAAGTACAAAAACTTATGTGAAACAAATGATCCATACCATTTTAAAGAAAAAATAGATCAAAAATATTTACAGATAGACGAAATTCAAAAAAAAATTAATTCAGGAAAAGATATTATTGGAAGAAACGAAGTATATAAAACAAAGAAAATAGACAAATCTTTTCCAAAACCAATATTGGAAAATTTAGAAAAATACAAAGATTGGATCTCAAATTAATTGAATTTAATAAAACTATGTTTTTCTTGTGGGAAGCAAATCAAATTCTCATTCAAAGAGAAAAAAAGATACTTTTTTCTATTGAAAGAATTTACTAAATCCTTTAATTTTTTATTAGGCACATGTATGTATTCAAAAATTATAATAGGCCTCATTAAAGAAGTTCTTAAAAAATCCTCAATTATATCAGCATCATAACCTTCGGCATCTATAAATAATAAGTCAACTATATCTATCTTATATTTTTTAATTAAATTATCAATTGAAGTAGATTCGACAACCTCTTTTACTATATCACTTTTTTTAACACCATGTTTTATGAGATGATTTTTGTCAAATGACATTATACCTTTAAAATGTTCACTTTTATATTTTTCTTCTTTTGAATGGTCAATTTTATATAAATGAGTAATTTGATCATTTACTGAAATTGCAACATTTTCAAATATAATATTATTATAATCTTTATAATTATCCATCAGGTCATGAAAACTTTTTTTGATTGGCTCGACTAATATAGATTTAGTATTATATCTTTTGATGTATTTATTTAAGATGTCAAATCTTAAACCATCATTTGCACCAATCTGAATTAGGTAATTAATTTTTTTGTCACTGAACAAGAAATTCAATATCTTGTCAATTGTTAAATAAGTAGTATTTTCAATAATTCTATTATTCTTAATATAATTTTTATCAACCAATTTATATCCAAATAAACCAGAAATTTTTTTTAATAATTTATTATTCATTTTATTAACTTTATTCTATCAAAAATATAATAAGATGATAACTAAAAGAAATAATTAATTTACATGCATGAAATTTAAAACATTTATTAAAATTTATTATTCTCACAGATTAACTAAAGCCAATTTTTTTAAAAAGACTTATATTAAATTGATTCTTCCATTCATTTATTTATTAAATAAATTTTATTATCCAAAAATTAAGAATTTAGATCTTTTTGCTTTGAAACATGAGCATTTATTTTTAAAAGATTTAAATTTTCTCTTTCAATTTTTTAATAGTGATAAGGGTGATTTTTATATCAACCAATATCAAAAACCAGCAAAGAAAGAAAAAAAATTAATTGGTGGACACGCTTACCATTCTTTTTATGAAAAATTCTTGCAAAAAGAAAAAGTGAAGAATTTAAATATACTTGAGCTAGGAGCTTTTAGAGGTAATGCAGCAGCTGCTTTATTTTTTTATTTTAAAAACGCTCACATAAGTTCTGGTGATATCTTTCCTGATTTATTTATCTATAAATCAAAAAGAATAAAAAATTTTTTTATTGATACAAGTTCAGAATTACAAATACAAAATAAGATTGTTAATAAAGATGAATATTTTGATTTTATTATTGAGGATGCAGGCCACTATCTTAAAGATCAAATTATAAGCTTATTCATTCTATTCAAAAAATTAAAACCAGAAGGAATCTTTATTGTTGAAGAGCTTGATTTTCCAGATATTAGAAATGATATGAATGTAGAAAAAGAAAAACCTACCCTTAGAGAAATTCTTTATTTAATTAAAGAAAACAAAGAATTTTACTCTAAGTATATTAATGACAGTGACAAAAAATATTTCTTAGACAATTTTGAGGAAATTAGTATTTTTAAAGGTAAATTCAATGAGATTGCTTTTATTAAAAAAAAATGAAATCAAATAATTTGGAAATTTTCTTTGTAACTAATAAGAAAATATCCCATATAGAAAAAATAAACTATCAAATAGCCAGTGTAGGGAAAGTTAATTCTTCAGATAATTATTTAAAGTGTGATACTAAAGATAATATTTTTTATAAAGAAAAATATTATTCAGAGCTTACTTTTCATTATTGGTACTGGAAGAATTTAATTAAATTTAACAATAATAATTGGGTAGGGTCTTGTCAAAAAAGATGATTTTGGATCAAATCATCTTCTATAAAAAAAAAATAGATATTAACAATATCAATGAACATTTACTAAGTAAGCCCGAAAAAGATTGGGATAAATTTGAGTCAATCATTTGTGAACCAATAAATGTTAAGGGTGTTAAAAAATGAAAATTTTAAAGCGTGGCTGGAGGTCAGTTATTAAAAATCCATTAATCTTATTTAATGATGCACGCCATAATTTAAAACTACATTTTGATATGCACCATGGTTTTGGAAATCTAGACTTAGCTATAGATTTATTAGATGAAGAAGATAAAAATGATTTTAATTCATATGTAAATATAAATACTAAATTCAATCCTCATATAATGTTTATAACCAAACCAGAAATTGCTAACAAATGGTTCAATAAACTATTCCCTTGGTTAGAGCGTTGTGAAAAAAAAATTGGATTTAAAAATCTTTCAGGCTACGACACTAAAAGACAGCATGCTTATCTTGCAGAGAGATACTTATCTTTTTGGTTTAAAAAATATACAGTTTATAAAGAACATCCATGGGTATTTATTCAAAATTAAGGAGAGATGGCTGAGCGGTTTAAAGCGCACGCTTGGAAAGTGTGTGTACTGTTAAAGGTACCCAGGGTTCGAATCCCTGTCTCTCCGCCAAAAATTAAAAACCATTTAAAAAAAGGACTTATTTACTAATTTGTTGTGGATTATTATAATTAATTTACCTCTTTTTTTTATAAAAATGTTATAATCATTTAATTTTCCATTACAAAAATATGAAAAACAACTCAACATATCAAGCAGACTCCATCAAAGTTTTAAAAGGTCTTGAAGCTGTTAGAAAAAGACCAGGAATGTACATTGGTGATACTGATGATGGAACAGGTTTACATCATATGGTCTATGAGGTTGTTGATAACTCTATAGATGAAGCTTTAGCAGGACACTGTAAAAATATAGATGTTAAAATAAATTCTGATGGAACTATTACAGTTAGAGATGATGGCAGAGGAATACCTGTTGATATGCACAAGGGTGAAAAAATGTCTGCTGCAGAAGTTATCATGACCCAGCTTCATGCTGGAGGAAAATTTGATCACGATTCATACAAAGTGTCAGGAGGCTTACATGGCGTAGGGGTTTCAGTTGTAAATGCATTATCAGAAAAGTTAAAGCTAGAAATAGATAGAGATGGAAATAGATATTTTATGGAATTCAAAGATGGGGCTTCAAAAGCGCCTCTCAAAGTTATAGGAAAATCAAAAGAAACTGGAACACAAATAACATTTTTACCATCAAAAGAAATATTTTCTTCAATAAGATTTACTCCAAATATAATTATTAAAAGAATGCGTGAACTTGCATTTTTGAACAAGGGAATAAAAATAACTGTTAATGACTTAAATCAAAAAAAAGAAAAAATAATTGTATTTAAATTTGATGGTGGAGTTTTAGAGTTTGTTGATTTTTTAGATGAAAAAAGAGAGAAACTTGTAAATAAAACAGGCAATGATTTATTTAAGAAGCCTATTTATATTGAAGGAAAAAAAGATAATATTGAAATTGAATGTTCTTTGAAGTGGAATGCAAGTTATGGAGAAGACATTTATCCATATACAAATAATATCTATCAAAAAGATGGTGGCACTCATTTATTAGGGTTTAGGAGCGCCCTTACTAGAGTAATTAATAAATATGCCACAGAGCATAATTTATTAAAAAAAAATAAATTAACTATTTCAGGAGACGATATTAAAGAAGGTCTTACATGTGTAATTTCAGCAAAGATACCTGATCCTAAATTTTCTTCTCAAACAAAAGATAAGCTTGTTTCATCAGAAGTTAGAATGATTGTGGAAAGCATTGTTAGTGAAAAACTTTCAATATGGTTTGATCAAAACCCAACTTTATCAAAGATTATTTTAGCTAAAGTAATGCAGGCAGCTTTAGCAAGAGATGTTGCTAGAAAAGCTAGAGAAAATGTTAGACGTAAAGGTGCCTTAGAATTAAGTGGATTGCCTGGAAAATTAGCAGATTGTCAAATAGGCAAACAAGAAGGAACAGAATTATTCATCGTTGAGGGGGATTCTGCAGGTGGTTCGGCTAAACAAGGAAGAAATAGGTCAAATCAAGCCGTTTTGCCACTTAGAGGTAAAATTCTTAATACTTATGTGGAAGAGATTGTTCTTAAAAAAAATAGCAATAGAGATGGTAGCGAACATAGAACAAAATCTTTAGCAAAAATGATGTCATCTAATGAAGTTGTGACCTTAATTAATGCACTTGGCCTTGATCCAAAAGTTGAAGATATTGATTTAAAAGATTTAAGATATGGAAAAATTATTATCATGACAGATGCCGATGTTGATGGTTCTCATATACGAGCATTGTTACTAACATTCTTTAACAATAAACCATTTAATAAACTAATTGAAAATGGACATATTTATCTTGCACAGCCACCTTTGTTTAAAATTAACAAAGGAACAAAGGGCATCTATATTAAAGATGAAAAAGAGTTAGAAGATTATATTTTAAAGAATAATAAAGAATTACAAAAAATTAAAAAAGGTACAAAAGAATTTACTAGAGCGTATGAAGAAGAAAAATCTAGAATGAGCATTCAAAGATTTAAGGGATTAGGAGAAATGAACCCTGAAGAGTTATGGAATACTACGCTAGACCCTGAAACAAGAAATTTGCTACAAGTACAATACTCAAAAGATATAAAAAAAGATAAAGATTTAATTCATACATTAATGGGTAATGATGTTGCATTAAGAAAAGATTTTATCGTTTCAAACGCAATTAATGTTCAAAATCTAGATATTTAATAATGAAGTTTTTCGAAACTTCAAAATATTTTTCTTTAAAAAAGTCGACTTATATCAATTTAAGGTGGATTGCTATTATTGGTCAACTTATAACAGTTAACTTTATTTATTTTGTTTTTGATTTTAGATTTAATCTAATTTTAGCAAATTCAACAATTCTAATCGGAGTACTAAGTAATCTTTATTTAATCTATATTAATCAGAATACTCAACTAACAGATAAGATAGCATTTATTTTTTTATCTATTGATATTCTACAACTGAGTTGTTTGATTTATTTATCAGGTGGAATTATAAATCCTTTTTCAATTTTTTTGATTATCCCAGCTATATTTTCATCGTCTAATTTAGGTTTTAGAAGCAATTTATTATTAGTTAGCTCAACGGTTTTAGTAGTTATTTTTCTTACCTTTTTTAACCAACCTTTACCCTTTCCAGTTAGTGATCATTTTCACGTAGACAGTTATTATTATTATTCAATACCAATAGCATTAATCATTGCTTTACTTTTTTTGAATTATTTTGCTTCAACCTTTGGATCAGAATCCAGAATAAGAAAAGAGGCACTAAATAAAATGGAAGAAATTATGTCCAAGGAACATGAATTATTATCATTAGGTGGACAAGCTGCCGCTGCTGCACATTCATTAGGAACACCGTTTTCAACAATGAAGATCATCTCTACTGATTTACTGGAACAATTTAAAGATAATGAAGATATTAAAAAAGATATTGAGTTATTGTCTGGTCAATTAGAGAGATGTAGTGAGATCTTAAAAAAATTAACATTAAACCCTGTTATTGAAGATAATTTTATTGATGGTGAATTAACAATATCAGCCTATGTAGATGAAATAATCAAATCATTCCAACAAATAAGTACGAAAAAATTCATTGTTAATTATGATCAAAATTCAAATCCACTTAATATAACCAAATCAATAGAAATTGTTTATGGATTAAGAAACTTTATTGGCAATGCAAATAAGTTTTCTGCAAATAAAATTTTTATTAATATAAAAAGTGATAATGATTTAACAGAAGTTATAATAGAAGATGATGGAGAGGGATATCCAAAAGATGTTTTGAGCAAAATTGGAGAGCCTTATATTAAATCTGTTAAGTCTTCAATAAAATCAAAATCAGGATTAGGTCTTGGAATTTTTATTGGCAAAACACTACTTGAAAAAAATTATGCAAATATTTTATGTAGAAATTCCAAAACAAGAGGTGGGGCTGAAGTTAGCATCAAATGGAAAAATAAAGATCTTTTAAAACTTTAATGTAGTTTTTTTTTATTTTCAAATAAGCCACTCAATTCAGAAACCATAACATCGCCAAGTTCATGCACATCTGTTATCTTAATAGCTTTATCGTAATATCTAGAAACATCATGCCCGATACCGATAGCTAAAATTTCAACGTCGCTTTTTGTTTCTATAAATTTAACCATCATCTTTAAATGTTTCTCTAAAAAATCTCCTGAATTAACTGATAATGTTGAGTCATCTACTGGGGCACCATCTGAAATAACCATAAGTATTTTTCTTTCTTCTTTTCTTTTTTTAATTCTACTATAGGCCCACGAAATAGCTTCCCCATCAATATTTTCCTTCAATAACCCTTCTTTTAGCATTAAACCTATGTTATTTTTAGCCTGCCTCCACTGTGTGTCAGCACCTTTATAAATTATATGTCTTAAATCATTTAATCTTCCTGGATATTTGGGTTTATCATTTTTAGCCCAAGTCTCTCTGCTCTTACCGCCTTTCCAATTTTTTGTGGTAAATCCTAAAACCTCTACTTTTACTGAGCATCTTTCTAAGGTTCTGGATAATATATCTGCACAAAGTGCAGCAATTGTTATTGGTCGACCTCTCATGGAACCAGAATTGTCTATTAACAGTGTTACGATTGTATCTTTAAAATCAAGATCTTTTTCTTTCATAAAAGATAAAGAATTATAAGGATCCATAATTATTCTAGTTAATTTTGAGCTATCTAACAAACCTTCTTCTAAATCAAACTCCCATGCTCTATTTTGTTTTGCAAGGAGCTGCCTTTGTAGCTTGTTAGCAAGCTTAGTAATTAAATCTTGAAACCCGACAAGCTGTTGGTCTAAATTTTTTCTCAATTTTTGGGTTTCTTTTATATCTTCTAATATTTCTGCTTTTGCAATTTCATCAAATTCAGTGGTGAATACCTTATAATCTTGATCAATATTATTAATACTTGTTTTTTGCAAAAAATTTTCTGCGCTCTCTTTCAAAGAATCTGAATCCTCTAATTGCTCCTCCATCTGCTGATCGCTAAGATCAAAGCCAGCATCTAGGCTAGTCTGACTATCATTTTGTTTGCTTTCTTCCTCTTTGTCATCAGACTGACTGTCATGATCGTTCTCTGATTTATTGTCCTGCTCATTTTTTTGTTCATCGTTTTCATTATTATTTTCCTCATTATTTGAAGCAAAGACATCCATATTTTCTAAAATTTCTGAAAATTTTAAACTATAATTATTTTGATCTTCCAAATTTTTATTTAAAAAATCAAGATGTTTCTCAATAGATTCGTCAAACTCTTTCTTCCAAAAATTTAACATTTTTGTAGACATATCATTGAGCTTCAATTTAAAGAATTTATTTAACATATATAACTCAAAAGCTTCAGTCACAGGAACATCTTCTTTATTTTTTAATTGTTCTTTTCGATTAGAAAGAATTTTTTGACTATAATTTTCACTTAAATTTTTTCCAACTCCCTTAAGCATTTTGCCCCCAAGAAGTTCATACCTAATTTTTTCAGCAATATTATATAAAGATTTACAAGAAGGATTTTTAGGTAGGTTTTTATTAAATATTTCTTTATTTGAAAATTTTTTCTTTAAGGCACCAGAATCAGTTTCTGCTCTTAGTCTAACAAAATCATTTTTATTTGATAAATTGGTTATATCAAAAAAATCAGTTTTTTTATTACTTAAATCCTTATCTAATTTTTTAACATCTAATTTATAATCTTCAGAAATTACCTTGGCAGTAGAAATTAATGCTTGTTTAAATTGCTCTTTAAAATTATTTTCTTTTGAGCTCATTTAGATCTGAATATTAACCATCGACTCTGGCAACTCTTCCCCAAAACATCTCTGATAATATTCAGCTATTGTATTTTTCTCTATATCGTCACACTTATTTAAAAAAGTAACTCTAAAAGCATAACCTGTGTCTTTGAAAATTTCAGCATTTTCAGCCCAATGAAGTACCGTCCTTGGGCTCATTACCGTTGATATATCTCCCGCTATAAAGCCTTTTCTAGTCAAAGATGCAACTTTAATCATATTAGATACTTTTTCTTTACCTTTCGGATTATTTAAATTTTTATTTTTAGCAAGAACGATTTCCATTTCTCTATCAAGACTAAGATAATTTAAAGATGTTACAATATTCCATCTATCCATTTGTCCTTGGTTTATTTGTTGAGTACCATGGTATAATCCTGTTGTATCACCCAAACCAACAGTATTTGAAGTTGCAAATAATCTAAAAAATTTATTTTGTTTTATAACTTTATTTTTATCTAAAAGAGTGAAATTTCCTTCGGCTTCTAACACCCTTTGAATAACAAACATCACATCTGGTCTTCCTGCATCATACTCATCAAAAACAAGCGCAACAGGGTTTTGAATAGACCAAGGTAAAATACCCTCTTTAAACTCTGTAATTTGTTTGCCATCTTTTACAACAATTGCATCTTTTCCAATAAGATCAATCCTACTTACATGACTATCTAAGTTTACTCTAATACAAGGCCAGTTTAATCTAGCTGCAATTTGTTCAATGTGAGTAGACTTTCCTGTGCCATGATAGCCCTGAACCAAGACACGCTTATTAAACGCAAAGCCAGATATGATAGCAAGAGTAGTATCTCTATCAAATTTATAATTTTTATCTATTTCAGGAACGTATTCACTTCTTTTAGAGAAAGCGTCAACTTCCATATCTGAGTCAATTCCAAAACTTTGCTTTAAAGACAATTTAATGTCTGGCTGTATGTTTAAATTAGGTGTCAATTTTTTCCTTATAAGTATTTTTTAGCTGAGTATAAGCCAAAGTAATTAATTTAAGTTTTTCTTCGTATTCTTTATTTCCCAAATTAATATCAGGGTGAAATTTTTTGACAAGAGTTTTGAACTGATCTTGAATTTGTTCCCATTTTTGGCCAACTGAAACACCCAGAATACTAAAAGCTTTAATATCATTAGCATCAAATTTGAATTGATTCATATGGTTATATTCACCTCTAAGTTTGGTTTTATCAAACTCATCTTTTAAAGTATTGTTCCATAGCACTTTAAAAAAGTTATCTGAGGAGCTAAAGCTCTGAGTGGGTTTGTGCCAGGTCATATCAGACTTTAAAAAATCAAATACTTGTTCATCGTCCATTCCTTTAAAATAATTCCAATTTTTATTGAATTCTTTAACGTGAGCCAAGCAAAGCAACCTGTAGCGCTTGCTATTATCTTTCTCAATTGGTGCCTTATATTCACCAGTATCAAAGCAATTATTCCAATCACAAATATTTTTCATGTTGTATAGTAATAAATTATTATTTATGAATATAAACGAATTAATTGAAATTGTTAAAAGTAAAATTGAAGCAGAAATTGTTATGCAAGATTTTAAAATAGAAGATAAAAGTTTTTTACATAAAAATCATAAAGGAAACCAAGAAGGAATGTTTCATTTAAAATTAATTATTAAATCTGATGAGTTGAAAAGATTAAATAAGATAGAATCAACTAAGAAAATCTATAATATTTTAGATCATGAGTTGAAAGAACACATACATTCCATTCAAATACTACTTAGTTAATTCTTTTTTCAAAAAGAGATTAATAGTTTTTTCATTAAACTGTAATTTGTAAATTGGGAAACCTATTTTTTTAAGTAAAACTAAATTAATTTTATCTGTATTATTTTTTTTATCTTTTTTCATAAAAGATAAAAGTGTATTTAAATTTTTTAGTGAAAAAAACTTATTAATATTTCTTGGAAGATTTAGATTATTTAAATGGTTGTTAATTAATTCAAATTCTTTTTTATTCAAAATTTTATTTAATAAACTAAATTTTGCAGCAGTTTTAACACCAAGAATAACTGCTTCACCATGATTTAATCTTGTTGAATAATGTAGTGTTGCTTCAAAAGCGTGGGCAAAGGTGTGCCCAAAATTCAGTATTTTTCTCATACCTAATTCTTTTTCGTCAGCTTCAACTACTTTTTTTTTAATCAAGCAGCTTCGATGAATAGCTTTTTGTATAAAGGGAGTTTTTAATTTTAAAATTTTTTCTCCATTCTTATTTAAAAAATTAAAAAACTTTTTATCATCAATAAGGGAATGTTTTAAAATTTCACCATACCCACACACAACTTCTCTTTTTGGCAAAGAGTTTAAAAAATTAATATCTGATACAACCAGACTGGGTTGATAAAATGAGCCAATTAAGTTTTTGCCATATTTGGTGTTTACTCCTGTTTTGCCTCCAATAGATGAGTCGACCTGTGAAAGTAGTGTAGTTGGTATATTAACAAACCTTAAGCCTCGCTTATACGTGCTTGCTGCAAAGCCTGACACATCACCAGTAATACCACCACCAATAGAAATTAAACAATCATTTCTATTAAAATTTTTTTTTAAAAGAATTGATGTGATTTCATTGACACTTTTTAGATTTTTATTTTTTTCATTTGCATTAAAATAATGAACTGTAGTAGATCTTTTTGGTAAAGATTTTAAAGCATCTTTTATTAAATTTTTTGGAATATTCTTGTCTATTATAAGAAGACATTGATTAAAATTAATAGAACTTTCTTTCAAAAATTTATTCATTTTTTTTAAGATATTATTTCCAATAATAATTGAATATTTCTGATTGCTGTTGTTAACTTTTAATTTAATTAAGCTCATATGTTTTTATTATTGTTTTAACTATTTCACTTTTTGTTAATTTATTACAGTTTATTTTAAAATTAGCCTTAGAATATATATTTTTTCTTTTTTTGATAATGGTCTTAATTTCTTGTTCAGTTGACTTTGAGGCTAAGGGTCTTTTTTTGCTACCTTTAATTCTTTTAATTAAAACTAAATCATCCCAATTAAGCCAAAAAGAAAAATGATTTGTTAAAACATCTTTTCTTATCTTGTCATTAACAAAACCACCCCCACCTAAGGAAACAACAACTTTTTTATGTTTTAAAGATTTAATTGTTATTTTTTCTTCTAAATTTCTAAAGTAGTCCTCGCCACTTACTTCAAATATTTCTGAGACAGTCATTCCAGCATGTTCTTCAATTAAATGGTCTATATCAATGAATGGAATGTTTAATTTTTTTGAAACCATAGCTCCAATAGAAGATTTACCTGACCCCATCATACCTAAAAAAACGAGGTTTTTATTTGAATTCATAAGCTTTCTTTATTGAAAAAACACAAATATGTCTTAATCTGAAATTAGTAAAGAATATATGCAATTTTCAAAAAATACAAGTAATGGAAGTGGTAAAAGTCTATTAATCAAAATAGCTTTGGTGCTAATTATTTTTATTGGAACCGTAGTACTACTTGGGAAAATTGAATTTCCATCTCCAAATAAAGACATTGAAAAAATCATTCCTAATGAAAAACTTAAAATTGTTAAGTAAGAACTATTTTTTAGTTATATTATTTTCTTTATTTTTTGGTTTTGTAACCAACTCACAAGAACCAGTCGATATCTGGGAAGTAGGTGAAAAAAAACCTGAAGAAAATACAAATCTAATCGAAGATGAAGCTGAAAAAAATATTCCACAGAATACTATTTATGAAATGCAGTCCCAAAAAAAAGGGGAATTAAGTATAGAAGAAACACAAACTTTAATTTCTAAAGAAACAAAGTTAGTTGGAATTTATGATCCTGCAGAAAACGGTTTAGATATCAATATGTGGTCTAATTCTAATGGGGATCAAATTTTAAATATCTTTAAAAGAATAGATAAATTGGAACTTTCAAGAGATGCGGTGGAGATTTTGGATATTTTATTATTAACAAATGCACATTATCCAGAAATGAATATTTCAAAAGAACAATTTTTAGAAATAAAATCAAAGTGGCTTATTAAGCATTCAAATTTTGAACTAATTGAACAATATTTATTAAACAATCAGATTGTTAATGAGCACCCAAAACTTACTAAACATTTAGCAGATCATTACCTGTCCCAATCTGATGTTAAAAAAGCTTGTGAGATTTTTTCAAAAATTAAAGAACCAATACAAGATTTATATCTATCTAAATTTAATATTTATTGCTTAATTAATAATAATAAAAGAGATGAAGCTCAATTGCTCATCGATCTTCAATTAGAATTAGGTATTGCTGATAAGTTTTTTGTTAAAAAAATTGATTATTTGATGGGGTTTAATACAGAACCAGCAATAGAAGTTTCAGAAAAAACAATCTTAGATTTTCACTTATCTCACAGAACAAATCCAGAATTTAAATTTGAACCCAAGGATACTACATCAAAACAAATATGGAAATATTTATCAACTTCAAATCTATTAGATAATATCATTGATATTGAGCTTACAGATATAGACAAAATTACTAGTATCGAAAAGGCAACACACGAGGGAAATTATACAGAGAGAGAGTTATTTGAACTTTATAAGAGATTTCAATTTAATATTAATCAATTATTAAATATCAAAGAATCAACTAAAGTGCTCTCAGCAGTAGAGACAAGAGCGTTAATTTATCAAGGAATTTTAATTACCACTGAAATTGAGAATAAATTACAACTAATGAATGCTCTCAAAAATTCTTTCAAGAATGACGGTATTGAAAAAGCATTTAACATAGAATTAAAAGCTTTTTTAAGAAATATAGAAGAGGATAAGGTCCCTTCAAATTTTACAACATTCTATCAAAATAATTTAGAGGATAAAGAGACGCAACAAGTAAATATTAAAATAAATAATAAAATTTTACATCAATCAAAATTAATAAATTATTTAAAATTAGAAAAATCTAAAAAAGATCCCACAAAAGATATAAATGACTTCTTAAAAAAAATTAAAAAAAATAAAAAATATTTTTTTTCTAAAAAAGATATAATTTTAGTTGAGACTTTTAAGTCTGATGGTATCAAGATTTTAAATAAGTATAATGATTTATACGAAATAAATGATTCAGAAATACCATTTGATATTCAAATATTTGTTAAAAGTGGTGATATGGCTGCTGCATTGCTTAGAATTGTTGAGGTTATAGGGCAAGACAACTTAAACAATATAGATGAGGATACGTTATACTTTATTATAAGCACACTTAATCAGCTAAATGTGGATCCACTAAGGAATAAAATACTCTTTAAAATTCTTCCTTTAAAAGTTTAAAATTTATACTAAAATAATCAGTCATTATGTCAGTTAAAACAATTTTAACAGAACCAAACAAACTATTAAGGCAGATTTCTAAACCAGTTGAAAATGTCGGTGATGAAGAAAGAAGAATTATGGATGATATGCTGGATACTATGTATGCAGCACCCGGAATAGGCCTTGCAGCGATTCAAATAGGTGTGCCAAAAAGAATTATAGTGATGGATATAAGCAGAGATGAAGACAAAAAGGAACCAAGATATTTTGTTAATCCAGTGATTAAAAATAAAAACAATAAAACATCAAAATATGAAGAAGGCTGCTTGTCGGTTCCAGATCAGTTTGCTGAAATAGAAAGACCAAATGAATGTGAAGTTGAATATTTAGATTACAATGGAAAAAAACAATTATTAAAAGCAGATGGATTATTGGCAACTTGTATTCAACATGAAATGGATCACTTAGAAGGAGTTTTATTTATAGATTATTTATCTAAATTAAAAAAATCTATGATAATTAAAAAACTATCTAAGATTAAGTCGAATAGAATAATCGTTTAAATGACAAAAAAAATTGTCTTCATGGGTACACCATTATTTGCTGTACCAATTTTAAAATCTTTGTATCAAAAAAATTATATAATACCTGTCGTATATACACAGCCACCAAAAAAATCTCAAAGAGGTCAAAAAATAAATAAGTCGCCAATTCAAATTGTGGCAGAAGATTATAATATAGACTGTAGGACACCAGACACATTAAAAGCAAATAAAGAAGAATATGAATACTTAAAGAAACTAGATCTGGATTTGGTAATTGTCGTAGCCTATGGTCAAATAATACCCAAAGAATTTTTAAAACTTGCCAAAAAAGGTTTTATAAATATTCATGCCTCCCTTCTACCGAATTGGAGAGGTGCAGCGCCCATTCAAAGGTCTATTATGAATTTAGAAAAAGAAACAGGAATTAGTATTATGAGAATAGGAGAAAAACTTGATACGGGTCCAGTTTGCAATAGTTATAGAATAAAAATTAAAGATAGTGATAATGCAGAAACGATATCAACTAAACTCTCAATTTTAGCTTCAGAAAAAATCATAGAAAACTTAGAAAAAATATTTGAAGATAAATTAACATTTAAAGAACAAGACGATTCAAAAGCAACCTACGCTTCTAAAATTGAAAAATCAGAGGGTGAAATTAAGTGGAATGATAATGCAGAAAGTATTATTGGAAAAATAAACGGATTATACCCAAGCCCTGGGGCCTTTTTTATTTTTAAAGATGAAAGATACAAAATTTTAAAAGCAGAATTAGGAACTAAAAGTGGAGAGGTAGGTGAGGTAATGACTAGTGATTTAGAAATTAGCTGTGGAGATCAAAAATCTATAAAAATTATTGAAATTCAAAGACAAGGAAAAAAGCCTCAAAATATTAATGAATTTGTTCTTGGTTCGCAAATAACAAAAGGCTCAAGAATAACAAATGTTTAGATACCAAGTTTTGATAGAATATATAGGAACTAATTTTGTTGGTTGGCAAATACAATCTAAAGGAAAATCAATTCAAAAAGAAATACAAGTCAGATTATCAAAACTTTTAAAAGAAAAAGTGATCTTGTTAGGATCTGGAAGAACAGATGCAGGTGTTCATGCAATAGAGCAGTCAGCTCATTTTGATTGCAAAAAAGAAATTCAAAATTTAGATAAGTTATTAAAATCAATTAATCATTTTATAAATGATAAAGGTATTTCTGTTTTAGCAATTAAAAAAAAAAAGTCTAAAATTTCATGCACGACATTCTGCTAAACAAAGAATTTATAAATATATAATTTTTAATAGATTAAGTAAGCCTTCTCTTGAAAAAGAAAGAGGCTGGCACATAATCAAAAAATTAGATATTGAGTTAATGAAAAAAGGGGCAAAAAAACTTTTAGGTACTAAAGATTTTTCTACTTTTAGAGCATCAAGTTGTAATGCAAAAAGTCCAATTAAAACTATGAAATCTGTTAAGATTAAATCAACTAGTGGAAGAATTGAAATACAGTTTAAGTCACAATCATTTTTACAACAACAAGTAAGATCAATGGTAGGTAGCTTAAAATATTTAGCTGAAAATAAATGGAATTTAAAAAAATTTGAATTTGTTATTAAATCAAAAAAAAAGAATTCTTTGTGCGCCACCTGCACCTGCTGAGGGATTATTTTTAAAAAAAGTTATTTACTAGTTTTTTGTCGGCCAATACTAAATTTCTTATTAATTCTCCATCTAGATTCAGCTCGAACAATATAGCCACAACAATTTTTTGACTTACATTTACATGTAAACTGTTTGTAATCTTCATCGTAACCAAAGCCATAATCAGCTGTAATCTCTTCACCTTTTTTAATATCTTTTATAGCTACTACCCATAACTTTAAACCTGTCCCGTTATAATCACAATTATTAGAACAAGAGTGGTTTATTAAACGTGCTGTGTTCCAAGAAACATCTCCATCCATGTCGTATTTTTTATTTAAATTAAATAAATAGATAGGCTTTGCATTATCAAATTTTTGTGACTCTTCCGTTTGTTTCTTAGTAATAATTTTACCAACATAATCAATAATTCTAGTGCCTTCTTTGATATCTTTTGTAGCATATAGGCCACGACCTTTTTTATCGATGTCAGACTTTTTAATTCTATAAAGTTTCATTGAGAATTCTTTAGTGCTTATTGAGAAATTATCAATTAAATTCTAGTAAAGCTTTTACATGCATCTCAGTGCTTTCTTGAAGTGCTAATAGATCGTATCCACCTTCTAAAATTGATACTACTTTTCCATCACAATATTGTTTTGATAGCTCGAGTGTTCTTTTAGTAATATTATAAAAATCTTTTGACTCTAATTGAAGTTGTGCCAATGGATCATCTTTATGTGCGTCAAACCCTGCTGAAAGTAAGACAAATTCAGGTTTAAATCCTCTAATTTTCTTAAGTACAAATTCGTAGGCATTTAAATACTCTTCTGAGGTTGTTCCTGCTGGTAAGGGAATATTTAATATATTGTTATATTTCCCTTTTTCATCGTTAGTGCCTGATCCTGGATAATAAGGATATTGATGAGTAGAAATATATAAAACCTTTTCATTATCATGAAAAATATCTTGAGTGCCGTTTCCATGATGAACATCAAAATCAATAATTGCTACTTTTTTAAGTTTATATTTATTTATAAGATAGTTGGCTCCAACTGCCACATTGTTATAGATGCAAAAACCCATAGCCTTATTTTTCTCAGCATGATGTCCAGGGGGTCTAACGGCACAAAACGCATTGCTAAAATTTTTATTTTGAACACCATCTATAGCTGTAATGATTGAACCTACAGCATCTGAGCTTGCATCCTTACTCCCAGGGGAGACTATTGTATCTCCATCTAAAAAAGATAATCCTTTTTCAGGAAAAGATTTTTCTACAAAATTTATATAATCCGAATTGTGAGTTATTTGTAAAAGTGATCGATCAAATTTTGAAGGTTTTTTCCAAACTAAATCTTTATTGTCCAATTTTTTTAAATTATCGATAACCACTGTAACTCTATCAATTTTCTCTGGATGACCGTCGCCTGTGTTATGATTTTGATAAGTATCAGAGGTTATTAAACCAGTTTTCATTTAAAATAATTTTCTAAAATATTATAATATATTTTAGTCAATTTTTTTAGATCTGAAATAGATACCGCCTCATCAACTTTGTGCATTGTTTTACCTACTAGACCAAATTCTAAACATGGTGCAATTTTTCTAATAAATCTTGCATCCGAAGTTCCACCTGTTGTAGACAATTGAGGTTTAATTTTTGTAATTTTTTTTATTACATCTTGAATCATGTAAGTTGTTTTATTAGGCTTAGTTAAAAAAGCTTCACCTGATATACGATAATCTACTTTAAAATTAGATTTATCTTTTTTAGTAATATTTTTGAAAATTTTATTTAATCTATTCTTTAAGCTAGAAGATGTATGTTTATTATTAAATCTTATGTTAAAAGTGGCTATTGCAAGTCCTGGAATAACATTATCAGCTATATTATTAATATTAATTTTAGTTACTTCTAAATTTGTTGGCTGAAAGTCTTTTGTTCCTTTATCAAATTTTATTTCTTTTATTTCATTTAGTATTTTAATTAATGAAGTTGATGGATTTTTAGCACGATGAGGATATGCAACGTGACCTTGAGTTCCAATTATAGTTAATTCAACATTAATACTTCCTCTTCTACCTATTTTAATCATTTCACCAAGTTTATTAGGGTTTGTTGGCTCACCAACTAAGCAAAAATCTATTTTTTCTTTTTTCTTTTTTAAATAATCAACTACTTTTTTAGTACCATTAATTGCAATACCTTCTTCATCACCAGTAATTAACAAACTAATTGACCCGTTAATTTTTTTATTATTTGATACAAAGCTATTTACAGCAACAACCCAGCTTGCAATTGCACTTTTCATGTCATTAGCTCCTCTGCCAACAAGATGATTTTTTTTAATAGTTGGACTAAAAGGTTTAATTGTCCAATCGTTTATATTTCCAGGAGGTACTACATCCAAATGACCAGCAAACATAAAGTTTGGTTGAGAATTACCCAATCTTGCATATAGGTTTTTAACTGGTTTAGAGTTTTTATCTTTAAATTCTAAAATCTTACATTTAAATCCAATAGCAGTTAATTTTTTTGCTAAGAATTTCATTACTCCAGCATCAATTGGTGTAATGCTTGGAAATCTTATTAGCTCTTTAGCTAATGTGATCTCATTGTAAGTTGTCATTTAGTCTCTTAATAGGTCGTTAATAGAAGTTTTAGATCTAGTTTTTTCATCAACTTGTTTAATAATTACTACACAATATAAAGCAGGACCTTTACCATCTTTACTTGGAAGGCTGCCTGGAACTATTACTGAGTATGGTGGAATTTTTCCATAGATTACTTCACCAGTTTCTCGGTAAACAATTTTTGTAGATTGACCAATAAATACACCCATAGATAATACAGATCCTTCTCCAACAATTACTCCTTCAACTATTTCTGAACGAGCTCCAATAAAACAGTTATCTTCAATGATAGTAGGGTTAGCTTGCATTGGTTCTAATACACCTCCGATACCAGCACCACCCGATATGTGACAGTTCTTTCCTATTTGTGCACAAGATCCTACAGAAGCCCAAGTGTCCACCATAGTTCCTTCATCTACATAAGCTCCAATATTTACAAAGCAAGGCATTAGCACTGCGTTTTTTCCAATAAAAGATCCTTTTCTAACTGGAGAATTTGGAACCATTCTAAAACCAGCTTTTATATGATCTTCCTTAGTCCAATTTGCTGTTTTACCTCTTAGTAAATGAGATTTATCATACCAACTGCTATACGGGCCGCTTAATGAATCCATATCATGAGTTCTAAAACTTAACATTATTGCTTTTTTAACCCATTGATTAACTACCCACTCATTACCATTTTTTTCAGCAACTCTTAGTTCACCTTTATCAACAAGTTCAATCGTTTGGTCGATAGCATCTAATATAGACTTATCAGATTGACCGTTGATGGAATCTTTATTATCCCAAGCTGTATTGATAATTTTTTCAAATTCTTTCATAGTTTTATTTTATCGTTAGTGGGTTAGTTTATTGTGCTTTTAATATATTAATTTCTTGAAGAAAAGAAGGCAAGTTCTTAATCTTATAATCAATATATGGTTTATCGGCATCTTTTTTTGCAAATATCTCATCATTCTCAAGCCAACAAGTTTTCATTCCTAAATTTTTAGCTTGTTCTAAATTATGAGCAATATCTTCGATTAATATTGATTTTGTTGGATCAAGATCAAATTTTTCTACTATTTTTTCATAAGGTTGAATTTTTGGTTTTGGAATAAAATTAGCATCAACAATATCAAACGCTCCATCAAACAAACCATCTATACCTAGTTGTTTAGTTACATTTTCAACATGAGCATGAGAACCATTGGTAAAAATATATTTCTTTTCTTTAATTTTAATCAATTCTTCTCTTAGTAATTGATCTTTAGGAAGCCAGCTAATATCAATATCATGAACAAATTCTAGAAATTCATGTGGATCTATTTTATCATAATTCATTAATCCAGATAATGTCGTTCCATATTCATAGAAGTATTTTTTTTGAATTTCTCTTGCTTTAATTAAATCGACGTTAAATTTCTTTGAAATAAAAGATGACATCTTTTTATCAACTTCAGAAAAAACCTTTGTTTGTCCAGAATACAAAGTATTATCTAAGTCGAATAGCCAGTATTTAGTATCAATTAAATTTTTCATTCTCTAATTAAAGTTCCTGAACCTTTATCCGATAATAATTCAAAAAGGATTGAGTGATTTTTTCTTCCATCAATTATTACCACAGCCTTAACTCCATTACTTGCTACATCTAGACAATTCTTAATTTTAGGTATCATGCCACCAGAAATTACCTCTTGATCAATTAATTTATTAGCTTTTTTAGAATTAATTTCAGAGATTAGTTTTTTTTCACTATCTAATACTCCCTCAACATCACTAATAATCATTAATCTTCTAGCTTTTAGTTCTATTGCGATCGATCCTGCAGCAGTATCGGCATTTATATTAAAAGTCTGAATATTTTTATCTAAACCTA
Source organism: Candidatus Pelagibacter sp. Uisw_121 (assembly GCF_047722545.1). GTDB lineage: Bacteria > Pseudomonadota > Alphaproteobacteria > Pelagibacterales > Pelagibacteraceae > Pelagibacter. The sequence continues at coordinate 62,117 of NZ_CP159816.1, forward strand.
AGGGGGCAACGACAGGTACTTCGTTCACTTTTATTGTTTCAATTAATAGTTCTTTATTAATTTCAGTAGGTGTTCCTACAAATCCAAGATCTTTATTTTCTTGCACCACAGTAATTATATTGTTTTCTTTTGAAGTAATTCTTTTTGCTTTGCAGGCTAACTTATTTAAAGCTTTAACAATCTCTTTATTAAATTCGATTAATACATCCTCAACTATGTTGATGGTGTCTTTATCAGTAACTCTTAGTCCATTAATAAAATTACTTTTAATATTTACTTCAGAAAGTTTACTGTTAATTCTTTTTCCACCACCATGAACAATTATAGGATTAAAACCAAGCTTGTTTAAAACGACCACATCTTCAATAAAAATTTTAAATAATTTTGGATCAACTAAAACACTGCCACCACATTTAATGATAATAAATTCATCATTATATTTTTCTAAGTATTTTTTTACTTCTTCAACTGTTGGGCCGTCTTTAGGTAGGATGTTTACTAATTCTTCTTCTTTAAACGATGACATTTATGTTGTTTTGATAGTCATTTTTCTTTGAACAATATATTGTTGAATCATTGTGAAGATATTGTTGAAGCTCCAGTAGATAACAAGGCCTGCAGGAAATGGCGCAAGAATAACAGTTAAAAATACTGGGAAAAACATAAATATTTTAGCCTGTATAGGATCTGGTGGAGTAGGGTTAAGCTTTTGCTGTATAAACATCGTGATACCCATAATGATCGGCCATGCACCTATTAATAAGAAAGAAGGTGGATCCCAAGGAAGTAAGCCAAAAACATTAAATAAAGATGTTGGATCTCTATCACTTAAGTCATGTATCCATCCATAAAATGGCATGTGTCTCATTTCTATGGTTACAAATAATACTTTATATAGCGCAAAGAAAACTGGAATTTGAACCAGGATAGGTAGACAACCACTCATAGGATTAACTTTTTCTTTCTTATAAAGGGCCATCATCGCTTGTTGCAATTTCATTTTATCATCCTTGTGCAATTCTTTAAGACGAGCCATTTCTGGTGCTAATAATTTCATTTTTCCCATGGATTTAAAACTAAAGTTGGCAAGAGGAAAGAAAGCTAACCTAATACAAATGGTAACAGCAATAATAGCTAAACCATAATTTCCAAGTAATTTAAAAAAGTAGTCTAATACAAAAAATAAAGGCTTTGTAATGAAGTACATAAAACCCCAATCAATTGCTAAATCAAATTTATTGATATTTAAATTTTCAGCATAACCATCAATGACGTTTACTCTTTTAGCAGCAACTATAATCTGAATTTTTTCTTCAATAGAACTGTTTGCTTTAACCTCAACACCTTTAGTAGATATGTAGTTAGCTCTGAATTTATTTTTATAGTCAAAAGTTGTTTTAAACTCCTTATCTTTTGGTGGTATAACTGATGTAACCCAAAATTTATCTGAGATAGCAACAAATCCTTCTTGTGCAATTTGAGTAAATTTCTTTTCCTGAATATCATCATAATCTTCTTCAATTAATTCATCATCAAGTACAGATAAAAACCCTTCATGCAAAATATAGAAGCCAGATATTTCTGGTAATTTGTTTCTAATTATTTGCCCATAGGAGTAAAAATTATAAGATTTATCTGATGAGTTAATTATTTTTTCTTTTACAGTAAACAAAAATTGATCATCTAGACTTATATGTTTCTCAAATGTAATGCCTTGAGTATTACTCCATGTAAGTTTTACAGGATTATTATTAGTTAATCTTTTATTTCCAGAAATTTCCCAGACGGTAGAAGCATCAGGTATATCAATATTTTTATTAGTGCTTACAAAGCCACTTTCAACTAAATAACCATCTTCAACATTTCTTGGGCTTAATAAAGTTATTTTTTCATTTCTATTAAGTTCAACATTATATTCTTTAAAAGTTAGATCATCTATTGCTGCACCTTTTAAAGAAATTGACCCAACAACACTTTCATTTTCAAATTGAATTCTCTCATTTTCTTTTAAAGCATCTGCTCTTGAAAGTTTTGAAAAATTTTCATTTTTATCTAAGCTAGGAGTGTCTTCATTATTTTCAACTTTATTTTGTTTAGCTAGATTTTGTTTAATAGTTGCAGGGTCAGGCTGAAAAAAAAGAGAGTATAAAATAATTACCGCCGCTGATAAGGATATCGCTGCAATTACGTTTTTAGTATCCATTATTTCTTAGCCTTTAATTCTTTATTTACTGGATCAAATCCCTCACTGCCACCCAACATTTTAATGGGGTGACATGAAAATATTCTTTTAGTGCTTTTTGAGATTCCTTTAATAAGCCCATATGTCCTTAAGCATTCAATTGTATATTCTGAGCAGGTTGGTAGATATCTACACGAAGGAGTTAAATAAGGGCTAATAACTATTTTATAAAATTTGATCAGGCCAATTAAAATGTTTGATATAATGTTCATTACTTAATCTTTTCTATGTCTTGAAATAAAGTATCTTTTATTATCGCATATTCATTGTTTAGCATAGTTATTTTCGCAATCACAAGGTATGAATAATTTAAGTTTATTGATATTTTTTTTACAGCTTCATTCATTATATTTCTTAATCTTCTTTTAATTTTATTTCTTTTTGTGGCACCACGGATAAGTTTTTTTTTAGCCACAAAGCTAATGTTTAGTTTTTTATTATCTTTGTCTTTAAGAGGACCAAAAAAGAGAGTGATATATTTATTTGAGACTTTTTTCTTCTTAAGTAAATTTTTGAAATCTTCGTTTTTAGAAAGAGCAACAATTTTGCTTCTCATTTAGTTTGGTTTATTTACCTTGTGGTTTTTTTTGTGTGGATGACACCGTAAGGTTTTTACGTCCCTTATCCCGTCTTCTCTTAATAAGTTTTTTTCCACCTTTAGTTGCCATCTTTGATCTGAAGCCATGCTTCTTAAGACGTTTTCCAACTTTAGGTTGATATGTTCTTTTCATAGGATTTATCTAAGTTTTTTTAAATTTCGCCCTTTATAGTAATTATATGTATAAATAGCAAATAGAAGATTTTATAATACCACTAGTAAATTATGGAAAAATCAAAAAAAGTTAAGATAACTTTAGGTTTATTTTATCTTCTAGTTGTTTCATCATTTTTATACTTTTTTTTATCAAAATTCACCCTTGAAGAATTAACTAGCTATGAATTTATTAAAAATAATAGAGATTACTTTTTTGGATTGAAGCAAACCAATTTATTTTTAATTTCTCTAATATTTTTGATAGCTACAATTGTTTGGGTTATTATGGCTGGATTTGGTTTACCAGTTGCACTTCTAGCAGGGTTTATTTTTGGCAAGTGGCTTGGAACTTTCATTTTATTAATTGGAATGACTGTTGGTGCAACAATTTTATATATACTGGGTAATTATTTTTTTAAAGAAGTGATTAAAGAAAAGTTCTTAAATAGATTTAAAAATTTAGAAATAAAATTTAAAAAATCAGAATTTATCTATCTTTTAATTTATAGATTTATTGGAGGTATTCCTTTTGCATTATCAAATGTGTTGCCGTGTATTTTTAATGTCAGAGTAAGTAATTTTTTTTGGGCCACATTAATAGGAATAGCGCCACAGTTATTTTTACTTGTTTCAATTGGAAGTGGACTTGAAAAAATCATAGAACAAAATTTAGAAGCCCCTAGAATCATTGATTTAATATATTCACCAGATATCTACATTCCAATCATAGCTTTTGGAGTTTTATTAGTAATTGCAATTATTGCTAGAAAAATATTTTATAAAAAATAATCTGGTGCCCCCACCAAGAATCGAACTTGAAACTTATCCTTACCATGGACATGTTATGCCATTTAACTATAGGGGCTAATTTGTTATTTTATTGAAGTATTTCTACAATAAATCATTTTTTCAAAAAATTGCCTTAATTTTTTTCATATAATGATTTATACCTAGCAGAGGAAATTTTATGGGCATTCATTACGATTATAAATCTACAAAAGGCAATAAGCTTATGGAGAAGCAAGCCAAGAGAGAAAAAAAGCTTGCAGAGAAAAAAGCAAAGCGTGAGGCTAAAGAAGGACCAAAAGTTCAAGAAGAACCAGAGAAAACTTTAGACGCATCAAAGCCAATCACTTTAGATTTTTTAACTAATCCAGATAAACAATGAATGATAAAGAAAAAAATGAGAAGTTAAGTCTGGCTCTTAAAAAGAATTTAAAAAAAAGAAAAATTTTTCAAAAAAAAAAATAAGAAGAAAAGTAAATAATGTCAGTGCTTTCTGATAAATCTATAAGAAAGTTAGCAGTTGAGCAGTCAATGATTTCTCCTTTTATAGATAAGCAAGTCAGAGATGGTAAAATTTCTTATGGACTTAGTTCATTTGGCTATGATGCACGAGTAGGAGATGAATTTAAAATATTTCATAATGTCAATTCTTCTATCGTTGACCCTAAGGAGTTCACTTCAGATAATTTTGTAACTAAAAAAAGCTCTGAATATATTGTCATTCCTCCTAATTCCTTCGCCCTTGGAACTACTATCGAAGTCTTTAAAATACCAAGAGATATTATGTGTATCGTTGTTGGTAAGAGCACATATGCAAGAACAGGGATTATAGTGAATGTAACTCCAATTGAATCTGAGTTTTTTGGAACAGTTACCCTTGAATTTTCCAATACCACACCACTACCTGCAAAAATTTATGCAAATGAAGGCGTTGCACAATTTTTATTTCTAAAAGGAGATCAGTCTCCTGAAACTTCATACGCTGACCGTAAAGGAAAATACATGGGTCAAACTGGAGTAACTTTACCAAAAGTATAATCATGAAAAAATTGGAAGTCTTTGGGGCAGCAAAGCTCAAGGGATACATTAGAATTTCAGGATCTAAGAATGCATCTCTTCCTATTCTAGCTGCAACATTATTATCAAATAAAAAAATATCTTTAACAAATTTACCAAGGGTAAAAGATATTGAGACAATGATACTTTTATTAAAGTCATTAGGTTCTATTATTGATGATAATAAAAAAAAATTAATTATCAAAAATACTAAGCAAACAAAAACTTTTGCAGCTTATAGTTTGGTTAAAACTATGAGAGCAGGAATATTAGTTTTAGGACCATTACTTGCTAAATTCGGTAAAGCAAAAGTTTCATTACCTGGCGGCTGCGCAATAGGGACAAGACCTGTAGATATTCATTTACAAGCTTTATCAAAACTTGGAGTTAAATATAAAATTATCCAAGGATACGTTCATGCCACTGCACCCAAAGGATTAATAGGCGCGAATATAAAATTTTCTAAAGTTTCAGTTGGTGCCACTGAAAATTTAATTATAGCCGCATGTTTAGCTAAAGGAAAAACAACTTTATCAAATTGTGCCATTGAACCTGAGATTAAAGATCTAGTTAATTTTTTAATTAATATGGGTTGTAATATTAAGTGGACTGCAAAAAGAACAGTTAGTATCGAAGGAGTGAATAGTCTTAAAGAAGTAGATTATTCAGTAATGCCGGATAGAATAGAGGCGGGAACATACTTAATAGCTGCAGCGTTAACTGAAGGAAATTTGAAGATTACAGGAGTAGATCCCAAGATAATAAGTACAGAAATTAATATCTTAAAAAAAGTAGGATCAAAAATTACTTTAAGAAAAAATGAAATACTTATTCAGGGAAGTAAAAAAATTAAAAGTATAAATATTAAAACATCTCCTTATCCAGGGTTTCCAACAGATTTACAGGCACAAATGATGGTATTATTGTGTAAGGCTAATAAAAAATCTCATATTAAAGAAGAAATATTTGAAAATAGATTTATGCACGTTGCAGAGTTAAATAGAATGGGAGCTAAGATTTCTATTAATGGAAATAAAGCAACTATAGAAGGAAATATCAAATTTGAAGCAGCAGAATTAATGGCCACAGATTTAAGAGCTTCTGTATCTTTAGTTCTTGCAGCACTTGCAGCTAAAGGAAAATCAGTAATTAATAGAATATATCACCTTGATAGGGGCTATGAAGATATAGAGAAGAAATTAAAAAAAGTAGGGGCCAAAATTAAGAGAATTAACTAATGGATAAAAAATATTTATCAAAGATTATAGCTACAGACAATGAGGGATTACAAGTAATCTCAGCTTGTTGTTCTGGAGCAGAGGTTAAAGTTGATCAAATTAAATATCTTCAGAAAAACAAAGTTTTTTTATTATCATTAAAAAGATCGAAAGTAGAAATAGATGAGAAAGATAAAAAAGTTACTAGTATTTGCAAATTTGAATTTGTAGATAAAGTTAAATCTAAAAACATTAAACAAAACGACTCTGAGGAAAAATTAGAGTTAATTGGGATGGATTATTTAAAGAATAATGACAACTATGAGATAAATTTAATGTTTACAAACAACGCATATATTACATTATCAACAGAAATAATTGAAGTAACCTTAGACGACCAAAACAAAGCTGATTAATGATTAAGATATTAGATAGTAAAAATAAAAACTTTGATAAAACTTTAGACACATTACTGTCTAAACGAAAAAATAAAGTTCAACTTAATTCAGTTTCAGTTATTAAAATTATTAAAGATGTTAAGAAAAATGGCGATAAAGCCATCTTAAAGTATGAAAAGAGATTTAATAAAAATAGCGTTATTGCACCAAGTATAAAACAAATAAATAAAACTATTCAATCTTTAGATCCAAAGGTTAAAAAAGCAATCGATCTTGCTTATGATAGAATTTATAAATTCCACTCGTTACAAAAATTCAAAAATATTTCTTATACGGATAAACTAAAAAATAAATTAGAGTATAAATACGTACCTATTGAATCGGTTGCAATTTATGTGCCTGGTTCAACAGCCTCATACCCTTCCAGCGTTTTAATGAATGCAATCCCTGCAATTGTTGCTGGAGTGAAAAGACTAGTTATGGTTAATCCAGGTCAAAAAGGTAAACAAAATCCTGCTGTATTATATGCTGCTAAAAAATGTAAGATTAAAGAGATTTATTCAATCGGAGGACCATCTGCTATTGCAGCTGTTGCATATGGAACTAAGAAAATTAAAAAAGTTGATAAAATTGTTGGCCCTGGAAATTCGTATGTAGCTGCAGCAAAAAAAGAAGTATTTGGAGATGTTGGTATTGAAGGAATGGTTGCAGGTCCTTCTGAGGTAACAATTGTTTGTGATAAATTTTCAAACCCTGAATGGATAGCAAGCGATCTAATAGGGCAAGCAGAACATGATAATCTTGCCCAATGTATTTTAATTTCAAAAGATAAATCAATTATTAAAAAAGTTAATGATCAAATTATTCATCAACTAAAAGAACTACCTAGAGCCACAATTGCAAAAAATAGTTTATTCAATAATGGAATTTTAATTCATATGCAATCTGACCAAAAAATTATTAACACAGTAAATAAAATTGCTCCTGAGCACTTAGAGCTTAATACTAAGAACTATAAAAAAGTAGTAGGAAAGATTAAAAATGCAGGATCTATTTGTTTAGGAAAATATGCCGTAATGGCAATGACTGATTACAATGTTGGATCTAACCATGTATTGCCAACCAATTCCTCAGCAAGATATTCAAGTGGAGTTAGTGTTAATGAATTTTATAAAAGAATTTCATATATAAACCTATCAAAAAAAGGGATTGAAACCCTTGGTCCATCAGTTATAACACTTGCAAACTACGAGGGTTTAGCGGGACACGCTATGTCGGTAGAAAAAAGAATTAGGAGAAAATAAATTTGTCAAAACAAGAAATGCTGTCATTCTCAGGGATTGTTGAGGATTTACTACCGAATGCAATGTTCAGAGTTAAATTAGAAAATGGCCATATTGTTACAGCACATGCTGCAGGCAAATTACGTAAGAACAGAATTCGAGTACTTCAAGGTGATAAGGTTCAAGTCGAAATGACACCTTACGATTTGACCAAAGGTCGTATCACTTTTAGAGGTTAATATGGGGCCCTGTAGCTCAGTTGGTAGAGCATCGGATTGAAAATCCGTGTGTCACTGGTTCGAGTCCAGTTGGGGCCACCACCACCTCCTTTTAAAAATCCAAAAAATTATTGAAAAAATAAAAAAAATAAAATAATTTTTTTATATAAATAATAAAAGGATAAGTAAAAAATGAGCACACTAAAAGGAACAGTAAAGTGGTTTAACAGTAAAAAAGGTTTTGGCTTTATTGAAAGAGAAGATAAAGAAAAAGATGCATTCGTTCACGCATCAGCAGTAAAAACTGCAGGCATGCGTTTTTTAAACGAAGGTGATAAACTAGAATTTGAGATGGAGGATGGCCCAAAAGGTCCTTCAGCTATAAATTTAAAAAAAAATAGACTAGTTCTTAAACTTCAAAAATCTAAAAGGGCGTTTTACCTTTAAAAATAAGGTTAACGTCCTTTTGTATTTAGGTGTTGAAAATTATTCTTAATTGTCTAAAAGACTCCCATGATTATAAATATTACATACAGAGAAACTTCAAGAAGTACTCACAGACTTTGTTTCCATAGCCAGTAGGCTATTTATTTATAATATAATTTTAAATCCACACAAAAATAATATAAACACAAGGAATGCCTGCGTAGTATAACGGTTAGTACGATAGTTTGTGGAACTATAGGATTTGGTTCGATTCCAAGCGCGGGTACCAAAAAAATGAATAAAGAAAATAAACTAATTCCTGGGTTACCCTCAGGATTTGAAGATCGTTGGGGCAAGAAATTAACTCTCAAGAAAAAGTTAATTAATATTATTGAAACTAATTTTGTAAAATTTGGTTTTGCTGCTCTTGAAACTCCTTCATTTGAAATTTCAGAAAATATCGGATCATTTCTTGCAGATGATGATAGTAATTCTATGTCTGATGTATTCTCATTTAAAGATGGTGAAAAAAATATTACTCTTAGATATGATTTATCAAGTCCGTTAGCTAGATTTGTTGCACAAAACAATCAAGAATTACCCTTGCCTTATAAAAGATATCAAATGGGTGATGTCTGGAGAAACGAAAAAGCAGGTAATGCTCGTTATAGAAGCTTTTTACAATGTGATGCTGATATAGTTGGTAACGTTAATCCAGCCCAAGCAAACGCTGAACTTTGTAATTTAATTGCAAGTACACTTCTTGCCTGTGGTTTAAAAAAAGATCAGTTTGTTATTAACATTAGTAATAGAAAAATTGTTCAAGGTTTAATTGAAGACCTTAAAATATCTGATGATAAAAAGATAAAGGTTATGAGGGCAATAGATAAACTGGATAAGCCTGGCTTTGGTTTAAGAGGAGTTGAAGATTTATTAAAAAAAGAAAGAGTAGATGTAAGCGGAGCAGTTACAAAAGGTGCTGACTTAACTGATGATCAAGCTTTACAAATAATCAATTTCTTAAAAGTGAAAGATTTAAAAGAGTTAAAAGAAAATTTAAAAAACCCTTTATCTCAAGAAGGAATTAAAGAATTAGAAGAATTGTTAAAAATAGTAAGTTATGGAGATTATTTAGATCAAATAAAGACAAACTTTACAATTGTTAGAGGACTTGCTTATTATGATGGGTTTTGTGTTGAAACAAATTTAAATTTTAAAGCAAAAAACAGCAAAGGTAAAGAAGTTGATATAGGAAGTATTTGTTCAGGAGGACAATATAATAAATTAATTTCAAGATTTAAGGGAGTTGATATTCCTGGAACTGGAATGAGTATTGGTGTTGACCGATTATTATTTGCAATGATGCAACTTGATCAAATTGAAGTGGATGAGAAAAAACCGGTCATTATTTGTGTAATGGGGGAAAAGTATTTAAAAAATTATTATGAGATTTTAAAAGTTTTAAGAGATAATAATATTAACTCTGAAATATTTTTAGATAGTAGGAAAAATCTAGGCAAACAATTAACGTATGCAAATAAAAAACAATGCGCGGTAGCTGTTATTTGTGGTGAAAATGAATTTAAAGATAATACGATTACTTTAAAAAACCTTTTAGGAGTTAAAGGTGAAAACAATCAAGTAACGTTCTCAAAAGAAAATTTAATTGATGAAATCAAAAAATTTATCTGAAAAAATCCTTAGATCAGTCAAATCTAAAGGGTTTAAATATATTGATTTACCTTCAGTAATTGAAGCCAATCATATTGTTCAACGATCTGGAGAGAATTTTAGAAAATTTATTTTTTCTTTCACTGATCAAAATGGAAGTGAGCTTTGTCTTAGACCTGATCTAACTATTGCATCATGTTTAAGATATTTAGAAAACAATCTTAAAGGAAAAGAGAAAATATTTTATAGCGGTCAGGCCTATAGAAAATCAAATAATAAAGGAGATTCTATTATTAGAGACCAAGTTGGCTTTGAGATTATTGGCTCTAAAGATGAAAAGAAAGATGATAAGGAAATTATTAATACAGCCTTAAAATCTCTATCTAATTTACAATATTCATCAGGAACTTTAAAAATTGGTAACGTTGAAATTTTCAATTTATTAATTTCAAAGCTAGATATCCCAAAAAGATGGAAATTAAGACTTTCAAGACATTTTTGGAGAGAAGAATACTTCAATGACTTATTAAAAAGATTAGAGACAAACTCAGATGTAGACCCAACGATTGTTGAAGTTGATAAAAAGAGATATTTAAAAATGTTAAAAGATAATCAGCAAACAATAGTTGCTGGTAGATCAATTGAAGAAATCTTAAAGAGATTTGATAACAAGATTAAGGACCCAAGAAGAGCCAGTAGAGGTAAAAATGTTTCAAAAATTATTAAAGAGTTTTTAAAAATCAACTGTCCAATAGGACAAGCTGCTGAAAAACTTAATATCTTTTTTAAAAAAAATAAAATTAACCTAGTTGTGGATCAAAAATATTTTCCAACCTCATTAAACAAAATTCAAAAATTAAATGTAGAGTTCTCAGCGTCTTTTGGGCGTCAATTAGAATACTATACAGGCATGGTATTTAAAATCGATATTAAATCTAAATCTAAAAATATTAATGTAATCAATGGTGGACGATACGACAAACTAATTTCAGACCTTGGATCTAAAAAACAAGTTCCAGCAGTAGGAGCTGCTTTAAATTTAAACTACTAATGACAAAAAATATTATTAATATTGGAATTCCAAGCAAAGGTCGTCTTAGAAAAAATATTTTAAAAATATTTAAAAAAAAAAAAATTAAATTTAGTCTCAGAAAGAGGTGAAAGAGATTTATTAGGATCTATTAAAAACTTAAATTATGTTAAAGTATTATATCTTCATGCAAGAGAGATAGTCGAAAGACTTGGAGATGGCTCTTTAGATCTTGGCTTTTCAGGATATGATTTATTGAAAGAGAGTGAAGTTAATATTCAAAAGAAGGTAAGTGTTGTTAAGAATTATGGATTTGGCAAAGCAACATTGGTTATTGCTATCCCAGACCCTTGGATTGATGTTCAAACAGTTGCTGATTTAGAAGAAATTGCTTTTGAATTTAAAGATAAAAAGAAAAAAAGATTAAGAGTGGCAACAAAATATCCTAATTTAACAAGAGAGTTTTTGTTTTCAAAGGGAGTTACTCAATTTAAGTTAGTAAGTAGCTTAGGGGCAACTGAAGCATATCCTTTTACAGGATCATCTGAAATTATAACTGACATTACTTCATCCGGTGAAACTCTCAGAGCAAATAATCTTAGAATTCTTAAAGATGGTGAAATTTTAAAGTCAGAAGCCTGCATGATTGCTTCAAAATCTTCTTTAAAAAATGTTTTAGTTAAAAAATTAGTTAAGTTACTTTTTAAGTAAAGTATCCTTAATGTAAATTAAAATAATCTTAATAATATCAAGGTTTCTAAGGACTGCATAAGCCGTAACTATAGTTCCTATAATAAGTAGTATTTTTAATACTAAGATTAATTCCATAGAGACAGTTTTAAATAATTACATATATAAATCAAATTTTTACTATAAAATATCTCATAGAATCATGGACATAATTTTATTAACAGTTTTAGTCTTATTACTAGGAGTTGCTTTAGCAATCCTTTATTTGAACTTAAGATCCAAGCCAAAAGATGAGAGCGAAAATAAAGAAGCTGAAGAGATGGCCAATTTAAAGACAGAAATTACTTCATTAAAAGATACCTTAAATACTACTATTAATACATCACTTGGTTCAATGTCGACTTCATTTAACAACCTATCAACTGGGGTAACTAAAGATATGACAGAGGCCCTAACAAAAGTTGATGAAAAAGTAGGAAACTTCAATAACCAAGTAGAGTTATTAAATAAAAGCCAAGAAGGCATAACAAAAATTTTAGCTGGAGTTAAAAAATACGGAACTCTTGCAGAGTTTTCATTAGATGCTCTAATCAAAGACTTATTACCTGCCTCTCAATTCATGACTAACGTTAAGATGAAAGAGGACACAAGTGAAAATGTTGAATTTGCAATTAAGCTTCAAGGTGATGTTTTAGTACCAGTAGATTCTCACTTTCCAGTAGAAAAATTTAAAGCAATTACCGATGGTTATGACGCGGATGATAAAAGAGCTGTTGCAGATGCAAGAGCAAAATTAGCTACTACATTTAAAGCTAAAGCTAAAAGCGTCAATGAAAAATATATTGTTCCACCAAAGACAACAGATTTTGCAATTGTTTATGCACCAACTGAAAGCTTATATAAAGAATTAACTGAATACCAAGACCCAACTACTAAAGAATTATTAACTCAAGAATTAATGAAAAAACATAAAGTTGTAATTTGTGGTCCAAATACTCTTTCTGCTTATTTGCAATCATTACACATGGGCTTTCAATCTTTAAAAGTTCAAAAGGGTGCAACTGAAATCTACGATCATCTAAAAACAATTAGTTCAAGATTTGGAAAACATTTTGATAATATAGTTTCTCTTAGAAAAAAATTAGAAGAAGCAATGATTGTTGTTGATAAGTTTGGAACAGATGCAAGATCGATTAGCAGAAGTCTAGAAAATATTAAAGATCCTGAACAAGTTGATAAAGCTGTTCAAACAGAAAACGTAGAAAAATTTGTTGACCATTCAAAACAAGCAAAAAATTAATTTCTTTTTTCCCTCAATACCGTTTATAACAAACTATATGCAGTGGAATAATAAATTTACTTATCCAAAATCCATGAGATCAATGGTGAGTGGCTCAAGAATGTATGCAGTAAATCAAGAAAAGCTTCCATCAGTAACTTCCATATTACAAGCTACACAAAGTGAAGAAAAAAAAGCATCACTTGCAAATTGGAAAACAAGAGTGGGTGCTACTGAAGCTAATAGAATTAAAAATGATGCTTCAAGCAGAGGTACATCAATGCATTCCCACTTAGAAAAATATTTATTAGGTCAATTAAATTTAGAGCTATTAGAAGAAGAGGCTAGCAAATCTAAAAAAATGGCAGATGAAATTATCGAACAAGGTATTAAAGGAAAATTGTCAGAAATTTATGGCACTGAAGCAACATTATATTATCCAGGCAAATACGCAGGCACATGTGATGCAGTAGGTGTGTATGAAGGCCAAGAAACTATTATAGATTTTAAACAATCCAATAAACCAAAAAAAGAAGAGTGGATTGAGGACTATTATCTTCAATTAGGGGCTTATTCATTAGCTCATAACGTTGTCCATAATTCAAAAATAACTCAAGGAATTGTTTTACTTTGTACTGTAGATAATTTATTCCAAGACTTTAGAATTCAAGGTGAAAAACTAGAAGAATATCAAAACAAGTTTTTAGAAAAAGTAGAACAATACTATCATCAACGGAATATGAACTAATATGAATTTAGCAATATGGGACATTGAGTCTAGTAGCGCCAATACTTCATGGGGAAGTATTATTGAGGTGGGTGGTATTTTAGTTGATCCAAATTTTAAAGAATTAGATCGTTTTAATTTTAGATGTAGATTGCCAGAGGGAGAAGTTCCTCAAGCAATGGCTTTAATAGTTAACAAAACTAGTGTTGATTTATTAACTAAGGGAAATTTAAGTCACTACCAAATGTTATCTCAATTAGAAGCTACATTTAAAAAATGGAGCCCAGCAATGTTCATGGGTTGGTCAAATATTGGCTTTGATGATGAGATGATAAGAAACGAATTCTTTAGAGGAATTAGATATCCATATATTACAAATGCAACTCCCAACAAAAGACATGATGGTTTAAACATTGCAAGAGGTGCTCATGCGGTTGATGAAAGTGTTGTAAAAACTGAAATAAATGCAAAAGGTAATGCGGTCATGAAACTAGAATCTTTAGCTAGAATGAATGGATTTGAATCTAGTGGAGCTCACTCAGCTTTATTTGATGCAGAGTTAACAGTTAAGGTTTTAGGTTTAATTAAAAAGAATCAACCTCAAACTTGGGATACATTTTTAAGAACAGCAAACAAGAGTGATACTGAGACAATATTTAAAACAGAGAAAATGTTTACTTTAGCTGAATATCATTTTGGTAAAAATTATAGATTTGTAGTTGCACCCCTTCATCCAAAACATTGTATTCACCCAATCTATCAGTGGGGCCAAGCTTTTGATCTTAAAATTGATCCTATCCCATTATTTGATATGTCAATTTCTGAACTTAAAAGTGCTATTAAAAAATTAAAGTTTCTAAGAACTATACGATCAAATAAAGCTCCTATAATTCTAGATGGAAGTTATGGGCTACAAGTCGAACCATATAGCAATCTTGATCCCGATCTAATTAAAGAGCGTGCAAAATTAGTAAATAGTAATGAAAGGTTTTCTCAAAATGTTTTAACAGCATTACGAGAAACTGCTGAAGAAAAAGCGCAATTCGATTCACAGGTTGATTTATTAGCAGAAGAGACAATTTATAAAAAATTTACTCCTCAAAAAGACACAGCTTTATTTCCAAAATGGCATGCAGCTTCTTGGAAGGATAAATTAGTATTATTAGATAAATTTGAAGATGAGAGGATGGTAAGCTTTGGAAAAAAGATAATATATCAAGAATCACCAGAGACACTGCCTGCTGATATGTTTAAGACTATTAAACGTGGAATAGCCGAAAGAATATTAAGTGATGAAAAAGAAAAATGGTGGACTTGCAAAGAATTTTATTTTGAGTGTGATAATTTAAGAGATAGATACACCAACGAAAAAGATGAGAAAAAGCTCAAGTTTTTAGATGAAATTAATGAGTTTGTTGAAGGCATTCAAAAAAAATACGAACAAGCATAATAAGTCTCTGTTAATTAACTAAAAAAATCCTTTTTAACATATTGAATAAATTCAATAAGAATTTATATAAGAAACATGCTTATAAATTTTAAAGACGAAGAATTTGAAAATAAAATTAAGAATGAAGATGTCTCTGTAGTTCAATTTTCTGCAGAATGGTGCGCTCCATGCAAGAGTCTTAAACCTATCATGGATAAGTTTTCAGATAGCTACAAAGATAAAGCAAGCTTTTATTATGCTGACATCGAAAATGGTGGAATTAACACTGGTTCAGCTGCCGGTATAAGAGGTGTACCAACTGTTATTGTTTACAAAAAAGGTGTTGAAGTAGACAGAAAAGTAGGTGGAGTTGCTGAGAGCCAAATGAAAGAATTTCTAGATAAGAATATCTAGTTTAAATTTAAAACTTCTCCTGCAAGATACAAAGACCCTGTAATTAAAATAATATCATTTTCTTGAAGATCAATTGATCTAATTGCTTCCTCAACTGAATTTTTATAATTAATATTTTCAAAATCATTAATTTTCTCTTTAAGTTTACTTCCTCTAATAGCATTGGGTTGGTTAGGGATATCAATTGTTGTTAATGATTTAATATCCTTAAAGTAGCTCATATATTCATTGTGGTCTTTGTTAGCCATCATTCCTAAAATAATATGCTTGTTACAATTTAAACTTTGAAGATAGTCATTTAATACTTTTGCCCCGAGTGGGTTATGAGACCCATCTACAAATAATAAATTATTACTAGCTAAATTTTTTAATTTTCCAGATTTTAATTCTTGAAGCCGCGCGATACTTTCTATTTTTGTAATACCAACTTTAATATGGTCATCAGTTACTTTGTAATCTGTTAATTGTCTAACAGTTGCAATTGCAGTAGAGACATTTTCTAATTGAAATTCTCCAGGTAAATTGGGCTTTGGAAGTTTAAGAGTACCAAATTCATCTTCAAAATAAAAAAAATCATTTTCTTTTAATGTAAAATTATAATTTTTATTAAAGATTATTTTTTTAGAAGAATTATCTTTAATTGTATCTTCAATACTTTTGTTAATTTCATTTGTACTTTGTTTTGCAACAATGATTTTAGAGTTTAATAAAGTGAATGTTTTTTCAAATATTATTTTTTCAATTGTTTGCTCTTCTTTTGAAAGCCAGTCTAAATGATCAAGACCAATAGCCGTTACAATGCTAGCTAAGTTTTTCTTTAAAATATTTGTTGCATCAAATCTATGGAATAGACCTGACTCAATTATGTTAATGTTTTCAGGGTATTTCTTTGCATAATGAAGATAAGCAACCGTTAAAATTTCAAAGAAAGTAATTTGCGTTTGATTATTAGCTTCTTCTATCTCAGAAAAAAGATCAGCCAATTCATCATCTGTTAGAGGCTTATTGTTGAAGACAAACCTCTCATTAATTTTTTGAATGTGGGGGCTAGTATAAATATTACATTTATAATTTGCTTCTTTTAAAATTGCATAAAGCGCTTGGATTGTTGAGAATTTTCCGTTCGTGCCAACAACAGAAATGCAGTTAATTTGATCCTGAGGATTACCTAATTTTTCTAAAAGATTTCTAGTTCGATCTAGACTTAGATCTATCTCTTTAGGATGCAGCTTTTGTAAGCGTTCTACTATCTTCTGAAGTTTCATTTTCTGATGAATTTATAGCAGAATTTTTCTTTAACAATATTGATAATAATGAACCAATCTTTTCTCTTAAGTCTTTTCTCTCTACAATCAAATCTACAAAGCCAGTTTTTTCCACATACTCACTTCTTTGAAAGCCTTCTGGTAACTCTTCTCTTACAGTTCCTTGAATTACTCTAGCTCCTGCAAAAGCTATGAGAGCCCCTGGTTCTGCTAAGTGCAGATCACCTAACATTGCGTATGATGCCGTAATACCTCCAGCGGTTGGATCAGTTAGTACAACAATATAAGGTAAATTATTTTTCTTTAGCTCATTAATTGCTAGTGTCGTTCTTGTCATTTGGCTTAATGATATAAGACTTTCCATCATTCTCATTCCACCACCAGAAGTAAAAACTACAAAAGGTTGATTATTTTCAATTGCATGTTGGATCCCATATAAAAAAGCTTCACCCTCTGCAGCACCTATTGAGCCACCTACAAAATCAAAATCAGATGCAATCGCTGTAATTTTTAAATTTTGGATATTAGTATTAACAACCATCATTCCACAATCCATGCCAGTTTTTTTTCTAGCAGCTTTCAATCTATCTTTATAAGGTTTTGCATCATTCCAATTCAAAGGGTCATCTTGAGGAATTGGAGTTTTTAAAACTTCATAATTATTTTTACTAAATATAATATCAAACCTTTGACGTGGGCTTATTCTATGGTGTTTGTTACAAGATGGGCAAACCCATAAGTTTTCTTCTAAATCTTTTTTTAAGATAGGCCCCTTACAACATGAGGTCCAGTCACTGTTAGCTATTTCAGATCTTGTTGCACGTGCTTTAATGATGGTTTTAATTTTTTCACCAAATCTTAAAGTTTTTTTAATCCAATTCATGCTATTTTTTTTCTTAACTTTAACACAATATTAGTTACATTTGTGACAGGATTTTGGTGTTTTTTAATAGAATGTGATATTTCTTTACATAAAGCACTACCAACCACTAATCCATCAGCCTTTCTTAAAGATGCTATAGTTTTTTCAGTAATCCCAAAGCCTATTACAATATTCTTATTCTTATTGAGGTTTTTAATCTTTTTGTAACGCTCTAATATTTTTTTTGGTGAAACCTTTAGCTTACCACCAGTTGTTGAGAGCATACTGATATAATAAACCATATCATGAGAGTCTTTTATAATTCTTTTCATTCTACTTAGAGAGGTAGTAGGAGATACTAATTGAATAAAGCTAATATCTTTTTTCTTACACTTTTTAGCAAATTCTCTATTTTCTGGATAAGGGAGGTCAACAACAATCAATCCATCTACACCTACTTTTTTACAAATATTTATAAATTTATTATCTCCATATTGATAAATCATATTATAATAACCCATCAATATTACTGGCTTTGATTGTTCTGATTTTTTAAAATCTTTAACTATTGAAAAAACATCTTTAATTTTAATACCATTTTTTAAAGCTCTATAAGCACTTGATTGAATCTGACCACCATCTGCAATTGGAGTGTTATGAGGAAATCCTATCTCACAAATATCAGCATATTTTGCAATTGATTTTAATATCTCAAGAGATTTCTTTTTAGTATTATCTCCAGCTACTGTGTAAGTTAGTAATGCAGGTCTTTTTTCAGTTTTTACTTTTTTAAATGCTAAGTTAATTAATGACATTTTAGTTAATTTTTCCCAATCTTTCTTTTAAAATATCACGATCCTTTTTAGCATCACCACAAGAGTTTACTATAATGACAGTATCTTTGCTTAACCTTGGAGCAATTTTTATAGCTTCTGCAAAAGCATGACTAGGCTCAAGACTTGGGTTTATTTTTTCAAGTTTTGTAACTAGTTTGTATGCATTTAAAGCACCTTCATCAGTTGCAGATGTATATCTTGCTCTCTTGGTATCTTTTAAGAAACAGTGTATAGGTGACACACCAGGATAATCTAATCCAGCAGAAATAGAAGCTGTATCGTTAATTTGTCCTTCATTGTTCTGACAAACGTAAGCCGCAGCTCCATGCAATATTCCAAGTTTAGCACCATTAGTTAGAGGTGCTGCATGTAGTTTTGAATTTTTTGGTCCTCCAGCCTCAACACCAATTAATTCAATTTGTTTTTTATCATAATCGATAAACTCACTCCAAAAACCATAAGCAGAGCTTCCACCACCCACACAATTAATAAGTTTAATTTTTTTAGGCATCTTTTTAAATTCTGAATGAATTTGTATTTTTAGTTCTCTTGAAATTTGAGCTGTACTCCAACCACAAATTTTAACAAATATATTAGGACCAACTGTTGAACCAACACACATATGAGTGTTATCACAATTTGAAACCCAATAACGCATGCACTCACTAACAGCATCTACTAATGTTTGGCTTCCTGAATAGACGGGTACAACTTCTGCGCCATATTTTTTCATTGCATTTACATTAGGTTTTTGTCTTTTAATATCCTTTGCACCCATGAATATTTTGCATTTAAGGCCAAATTTTTTAGCAGCCATACTCAGCATCTTTCCAGCATAGCCTGCACCCGTATCACCAACGACATATTTTTTTCCAGCCTTTTTAGCAATAAGGCAATGAACTGTTGCATTATAAATTTTATGAGCTCCTCCGTTCGCCTCTGACACCATTTTGGCATATATTTGTGCTCCACCAAGATGATCGGATAGATTTTGAAGTTTAATAAATGAAGTAGGAGAACCTATGTAGTTTTTAAAATAATAGTCTCTTTCGTTAAGGAATTTCTTATCGTATCTAAGTTTGTCAAAAAGTTCAGTTAAGTCCTCAATGGGCTTTTTTAAAGTTTCAGGTATAAAATTACCACCAAATTTACCCCCCCAAAATCCATTTTTATTGTGCTGATCAATTAGAGGAATTTTTTTTTTAAGCTTCATTGTTAATTATTTTAATTTTGTTTAAAAAAATATTTATTTTTGAAATATCTTTTAATCCAGATGTTTCTAGACCTCCAGAAATATCTATAATGTCTGCTATTTCTTTATAGTTTTCAAGGTTATCTTCAATTTGAATATTCCCAGCAAGCATCAATTTTTTATTAATTTTAATATTTTTAATTAATTGATGATCAAAGGACATACTTTTTTCATAACCTTTGCTGTCGAATAATATTATATCTGCAAGTTCATTATATTCTAAATATTTAACTGTATCATTTTGATCCTTTACAGTTATTGCAACAATAATTTTCTTATTATATTTTTCTTTAATTGATTTAACCTCAGCAGTCGTGCAGTCATAAAGTTGATAATAATCGAATGGTAAATCCTTTATTTTTTCTAATATATCTTCATTAGGTTCAACCAATATAGCAACATATTCTGATTTTTTTTTATCAACTTTTAATAGTTCTTTAAGCTTGTCGTGTTCAACAAATCTTTTTGATTTAGGCCAATTACAAATAAAACCTATCATCTTAGGTGGGGTAGGATGAGAAGTTAAAAATTCTAAAGTTTTAGAGTCGGAGATCCCACAAATCTTGCAGGATAGTATCATTGATCTAAATGACTAATTAATCTTTTAATGTTATTTTTGATATTACCCTTTACCAATGATCTTCCCATTACAATACCAGAAACATTATTTTTAAAAGCATCATTAGGAGTCATTACTCTAGATTGATCATTTACATCATCTCCGGGTAATCTTATTCCTGGTGTAACAATAAATAAATCTTTGTATTTTTTCCTAACTATTTTTGCCTCTCGTGCAGAACACACAATTCCAGCTGCGCCTGATTTTTTTATAAGGCCAGCTTGTTTTAATACTAATTGCTCTACTGTTTTGGTGTGACCAATTTCTTTAAGAGATTTATTATTAAGGCTTGTTAAGATTGTAACTCCTAATACTTTTAAATTTTTGTTAATTGCTTTAGCTTTTTTTGTAATAGCTTTAAGCATTTCAAGGCCACCATTTGTATGAACTGTAATATATTTACATTTTTTTAAATCTTTTAAACTATCCATTGCAGATAAAGCAGTTTGTGGAATATCGTTTATTTTTAAATCTAAGAAATAATCTCTTTTAAAATTTTGAAGAAAAGCTCTCCCATTCTTTGAATAAAAAAACTGTAAGCCAAATTTTGGAATTATTTGAAGTTTGTTAGTTTTTGTGTTGTTAATTATTTTTTTTATTTCTTTTAAGTTTGATGCGTCACAAGCAATAAAGATATTTTTATTCATCATTGTTTAATTTTTTAAACATTTCCTTAGACATTTTAAAGTGAATTGTTTTTTTTTTCAGGTGTATTTACTTTCCCCCCTGTTTTTGGATTTCTTGATATTCTTGCTTTTTGAATATTAGTAGAAAACATTCCAAATCCTCTTAATTCTACACGATCCCCTCGTTTAAGAGCCTGCTTTATTTCATTAAGAATAATATCAGTAAACTTTTCTAGGTCTCTTTTTAAAAAATTTGGGTAGTTATTCGAGAGCTGTTTTAGAAGCTTTGATTTTACAATGGCCAATTTCTATTCGTCTTTTTTTTTTCTTTTTCTTTAAATCTTCTGAAAGAGATGAGAATGGAAGGTTTTTTCCAGAGCCTTCAGCACCATATTTATCTAACGCATCTTTTTTTTCTATTTCTTCAAGCAATTTGATACTTAATGTAGCTTTTCGTTTGTTTAAATCTAGTTCTGCTATCGCACAATCAATTCTTTCTCCACCTGTAAATCTAGCGGGTCTAGCATCTGCTGCATTAATAGCTATTGCAGATTTTTTAATGATAAAGTCCATTTGGCACCCCTCAGGTCTTACAACAAGTCCTTTAGCATCAGTTGAAATGATTTTAACAGTAACAGTCTGTTTAACTTTTTTATCATTAAACCAATCAAAAGGATCTGGTTGAGTTTGGCGCAAACCAACTCTAACTTTTTGCTCATCTTTTTTTATTTCTAAAACTTTAACTTTTAATTTGTCACCAACCTTATATTTGGCCAATTCTTCTTCACCGTTATTCAAATATGTAAGATCATTGCAGTGTAAGAATGCATCAATATCTAGCCCATTAATTTTTAGGAATATAGAATATTCATTTTTACTAGAAACTTCACCCTCAACTTCAGATCCAATTGGATATTTATCTTCAAAAGTTTCAAAAGGATTTTCAGTAGTTAAACGATGTGAGATCGCAACTCTTCTTTTTTCTTTGTCAATTTCAGTAATAATACAATTTATTTCATCACCTACTTTAAACATTTTTTTTGCTGATATATTTTTCTTAGTCCAGCTCAGTTCACTTGAATGAAGTAAAGTTGATAAACCTTTTTCAAGTTCACAAAATGCACCAAAGTCCATTAGTTTAACTACTTTAACTTTGTAAAGTTTATTTAACTCATAGTTTGATATATTTTCAAATGGATCTGGTGAAAGTTGTTTTAAGGAACATCCAACTTGTAATTTTTCTTTATCAACTGAGATAACCAGCAGGTCATGTTTTTCACCAATTGTAAAAACCTCATCAGGGTGATTAACTCTTGAGTATGATATTTCTTGAAGGTGAACTAGAACATCCAACTCACCATTAACACTAAAGAAACATCCGAATGAGCTGTAACCTTTTACTTCAGCACCTTTAATTATATCTCCAACTTTAAATTTTTCTATAATTTTAATCTTATCTTCTTTTTTAAATGACGAAATAATTTCTCTTCTTGAAACACAAGCGTTACCTCTAACTTTGTCTAATTTGATTAGAGCAAATTTTTGTGGCTCATTCATTAAATGACTAATATCCTTTAATGGTTTATCTGAAATTTGTGATCCTGGTAAAAACATTAAAGATCCTGTGTCTATATGTTCAACAATACATCCACCTTTAACACGTCCAGTAATTTTTCCCATGATAGGTTCATTTTTTTCATAAGCCTCAACAAGTTTGTCCCAACCTTGAATTTTTTGTGCTTTTGAAGCTGACACTAAAACTTCACCCTTTTTGTCTTCTAATCTTTCAAGTAGTACCGAAATTTTTTCACCTATTTTTGCTTTGTCAAGCATACCCATACTTTTTAATTCATTAATATCTAGGATAGGCTCTGATTTTAACCCAGGCACTTCAAGAAATACAAAGTTATCAGTAACTTTATTTACTACACCAGTGATGATTTTTCCTTCTTCTAGATTTTCTGTTTTAGTAAACTGTGAATTTAATAATTGTTCGAACTCTTTAGAGGCGGGGTTTGAAAGGTCTTTATAAATTTCCATTAAGTTTTTAATTTCTTATCCATAATTTGTTTAATTTTTAAAAAGCATGATCTTTTAGTTAAATTTGTAGTATTAATCAAGATCGAATCTCGAGTTTTCTTAAGTGGTGAAATTTTTCTGTTATAGTCACTTTTATCACGATTTTTGATACTTTTTAGGACTTCATCAAAAGATACTTTCTTATTTAGTCCTTTTAACTCTTTATATCTTCTGAAAGCTCTAGTCTTAGTATTTGCCGTTATAAAAAATTTAAAATCAGCATCAGGAATTATCTTATAAGTTATGTCTCTTCCATCTAAACAAGATCCATTATACTTTTTAGGAGGATGATAGGCACTTTTAATTTGAAATGCATGAACAAGTTTTCTTATTTTTTTATCTTTTGATATAATTGATGCCATTGTTCCAACTTCATCCGATAATAATTTTTTATTTTGCAGATCTTTCATAGTTAATTTGAGCATCTTTTTTTTTATTAAGCTATGACTATATTTATTTTGTTGAGTGAGTTTAATATTTGCAATTAACCTATAAATTTTTCCTGTATCCAAGTAAAACAAGTTGAAATGTTTAGAAATTAATTTTGCTTGTGTGCCTGCACCAGCAGCAGCAGGAGAGTCTATTGCAATTTTAATTTTTTTTTTTAATTTCATAAAGGTTTATTGTTTATGTTTTTGACTATTTTTAAAAATGAAGGAAAGGATGTGTTTATAGAATCTTTATCGTGTATCTTCCATTTTCCGCCAAAGGTTAATGCAGCAATAGTGCTCATCATAAAAATTCTATGATCTTTTAAATAGTTTTTAATTATAATTGGTTTTTTTATTTCTAAATTGGGCTGTCCATAAATCTTAATAGAATCTTTTGTCAAATCTGTTTTTATACCCATCTTATTTAAAATTTTAGAACCCCAAATTAACCTTGGACTTTCTTTTTGGTTTAGTTCTGAAAGATCTTTAAAATAAGAAATACCCTTTGCTTTTGCTGCAATTAAAAAAATTACTAAAAATTCATCTATGGCACTACTATTTAATTCTATTGGACAATTAATAGCTTTAAGTTTTTTTGAACTTTTTATTAAAATATCAGAAATTTTTTCTCCTCTATAATTTTTTTGGTTTTTGAGTATTATTCTAGCTCCCATTTTTTTTAAGATTGTAATAACTCCCACTCTAGAAGGATTGATATTTACATTCTTAATTAGAAGTTTTGAATCATTAGCAAGCGTTGTTAGTACTATAAAAAAAGCACTTGAACTTATGTCTCCTGGAATTTGATAATTGAAGGCATTAATTTTTTTTGGTTTTTTAATATCTATAAAATCAAATTTTTTAGTCTTTCTCACTTTGATTGGAATTTTTAAATATTTAAAAAGTAGCTCTGTGTGATTCCTAGATTTTTTTGCTTTAATAGAAGTTGTTCCTGATGAATTAAGTGCTGCTAACATAATACTACTTTTACACTGAGCAGATCCTTTATTTTCAACGTAATTAATCCCTTTTAGTGATTGAAAACCTAGAATTGATAGTGGAAGTTTATTTTTTACTTTATAAAAAAATCTAGCTCCAAATTTTTCTAATGGTACGGTAACCCTAGAAAAATCTCTTTTTGAAAGACTTTTATCACCTATTATTTTTATTTTTATAGGTGATTTAATTAATAATCCCAATATTAATCTCCCTAGTGTTCCAGAATTTTTAGAATCTATCACTAAACCACTTTTATATTTAAAATTATTAATTCCTTTCCCGTATATTTCGCAATGATCTTTGCGCACTATAACTTTTATCCCTAATTTTTTTATAGCCTCTAATGCAGCAACTACGTCTTCAGACATTAACAAATTGTAGCTTCTTGATTTTCCAATAGCTTGGGAGGCTAAAAGAACCCATCTAATAGACAAGCTTTTATCTCCACTTACAACGATTTTTTTATCAAAAGTATTTATTTTTTTATTAATAAATAATTGGTTAGTCATTTATAATTTATTAGTTGATCTTAAATGAACTTCCGAAATATGCTGTTTTTGCTTCTGCATTATTTATAAGCATTGAAGGTGTACCTTTAGCAACGACCTTACAATTAGACAGAACTATTGCAACATCAACACACGAAAGAAGGTCTCTTGCTTGATGGTCACAAATACAGATGCTTATGTTTTTTTCCGCTTGTAGACTAACAATTAGTTCTTGAAGCATCTTAATTGTCATCACATCAAGAGCTGCAAAACATTCATCTAAAAGTAGAACTTTAGGATCTCCCATTAATGCCATCGCTATAACTAATTTTTTTTTTTGACCACCAGATAAAAATTTTGCCTGTACATTTAGAATTGAATCAAGTTCAAACCTAGAAATCAGATAATCTATTTTAGTATTTCTGTCAGTAATGTTTTGTATCAAGACTTCACTTACTGCTTTTAGATTATCTAGCAAAGTTAGTTCATGAAAATAGCCACCATATTGTGGCACATAGCCAATTTTAAATTTTTGTGTTCTTTCTGCTATTGGGTAATTTAAGACATTCTCACCATTAATTATTATTGATCCAAAGTCTGGTTTTATTAAACCAATAATTAAATTGAATAATGTAGATTTTCCAACTCCATTAGGTCCAAGCATGCCTAAAATTTCACCACTATTAACGTTAAAATTAATATTATCTAATATTTGTCGTTTACCAAATGACAAAGAAATTTTTTCCATTCTAATTAAAGGTTTATTTTCTTTAAATGATTTAATTCTAAATTTTTTTATTATTGCCATTTTACTTTTTAATAATTTTTATTTTTTTGTTATTATCTGTATATATTTTAGAGTTTTTTGTTATTAAATCAATTTCTATCTTGTCAGCAAAAAGTTCATAATCAAAACTTTTATAAACCACATCTGTATACAGCCACGCAAAATTTTTTTGAAAAGATAGGTCCATATTTTCTGTAAAAATTACATGATCTAAGTACTTTAATTCAACATCTTTATTAAAATTTGTTTCATGGTTTATTAAGTTATATTTGGCTGAAAATGAATTTATATAAATTGTATCTTTTTTAAATATTTCCACTTTTGCAAAAACGTTATTCATCAAAATGATATCAGGATTATTAACATCTACCTCCCCATATTCTGAGTAAATAAAATACTTATTACCACTAATATCTGTATTTTCATATTTCATATCTTTTATTAAATTACCTTTTGCTTCTAAACTCTTAGAATTATCATTAGTTTTTTGTGTGATTGATGACTGTTTATTTGATGAAAAATATTTAAAATAAAATGAACATAAAATAATTAAAAAAAATGCGCTAAATATAAATTGAATTATTGTTTTATGTTTCATCTATTCAATATTCGCTTGAAGAATATTGTGAATATGTAAAATTCCAACAGTTTTATTTTTGTTATTGTCTTTGTGAACACATAGAGAGGTAATTTTCTTTGTATTCATTATAGATAAAGCTTTTTCAGCAAGAGTCTCTTGATTAATGCTGACAGGGTTCTTGGTCATAACTTTTCTGACAGATAAATCTTGGAGATTATCGCTTTTTTCATTGAATCTTCTAATTTGCCCATCTGTAATTATTCCTGTGGTGATTTTCTTATTATTTTGAACAATTAAAGTACCAAGTTTTTTGTTTGAAATAATTTGTAAAGCTTTTTTCATGTTCAAGTTTTCATTAACAAATGGAATTTTACTTCCTGTAATCATTAATTCCTCGACAGTTCTAAGTTGTGCACCAAGATTTCCAGAAGGATGAAACTTTTTAAAATCTTTTTTATTAATATTTTTTTTATTCAATAAAGCAACTGCTAACGCATCGCCTATACTTAATTGATTAATTGTGCTTGAAGTTGGAACAATTCCTAGACCTGCCTCAGTTACTTCTGGAATAAGAAGCTTGATATCAGAAGCTTTGCATAATACCGAATTTTTTTTAGACATTATTCCTATTAGAGTAATCTTATTTCGATTTGCATATTTTATAATATTTTTTAGTTCTTCGGTAGAACCAGAGTAACTTATTAAAATTAAGATATCTTTTTTTGAAATGCTACCAAGGTCACCGTGAGAACAGTCGTTTGCAGATAGTGAAAATGAAGGTGTTCCAACTGAAGAGAGTGTTGCTGAAATTTTGGCTGCTATTAATCCACTTTTACCAACTCCACATAATATTACTTTAGACTGACAGTTTGCTAATGACTCGACTGCTTCATTAAAAGAATTACTAATTGAATTTTTTAATTTTTTTAAAGCTTTGATTTCAAGATCAATTACACTTTTTGCAATTTTTTTATAATTTTTTTTTTTTCATTTAATGAGACCATATATCGTCTTTAAATAAAGCCAAATCAAGATCCACTCTGGTTTTTAAAAATGCTAAACAGTCTTTATATAAATCAACTCGTTTTTCTCTTACAAGAATTTTATTTAATTCATTATGAATTTTATGCAAATAAATAACATCATTGGCACAATATTTTAATTGAGCTGGAGATAGTTCTCCCCCAAAATCTGAACTTTGAAATTGTTTACTTACATCTACATTCATAAATTCTTTAATTAAAGTTTTTAGGGAGTGACTATCTGAATAGGATCTGGCTAACTTCGAAGCAATTTTTGTATCAAGAATATTATTAGTTTCTGTCTTCAGGTAATGTTTTATGTGAGCCATGTCCGCCCTACCATAATGAAATATTTTTGTGATTTTTTTGTCAGAAAGAATTTTATTTAAATTCGGTGCATCATATTTTTCCCTATCAAGCTGGATAATATGAGCATCAGAATTACCAGTTGATATTTGAATAAGACATAAAGGGTCGCGCCTAACATTGAGACCCATAAACTCTCCATCAACTGCTATAATATTGCCTAAATCTAAATCTTCTGGTAGATCACTCTTGTGAAGTTTAATATCAATATTCATTTTTAATTATATATATATGAAAGCAAAAAATTGTCTAATCTTTGGCGGAAGTGGTCAAATAGGTCGTCATTTAATAAGAAAGCTTACTAAAAATAATTATAAAGTAACTGTGGTTACTAGAAACCTACATCAAAAAGGATATGCAATAAAAACTCAAGCTAATGCAGGTTACATAGATATTGTTGAAGCAAATATTTTTGATGAAAAAAAAAATTAGAAAGCTTTTCTCCCAAACAGATATTTGTATAAATTTAATTGGTATTTTGTATGAAAGTGGCAAAGGTAATACTTTCAAAAATATTCACTCTGTTTTTCCATCTATTTTAGCCAAACTATGTAAAGAATATAAAGTTCAGCAATTTATTCATTTGTCAGCATTAGGAGTAAACAATGCAATAGATTCAGAGTATGCAAAAAGTAAATTAGATGGCGAACCTAGTATTCAAAAAAATTTTCCATTAGCAACCATATTAAGGCCTTCTGTAGTTTATTCAGTTGATGATAATTTTACTACGTCTTTTATGACTTTACTAAGTAGGCTTCCGTTTTTCCCACTTTATTACAATGGAGCAACTAAATTTGCTCCAATACATTGTTCGGATTTAACAGATACTATTTATCATGTTATCTCTAAAAATATTTATTCTAAAATTGTAGAGTGTGTTGGGCCAGACGTCTTATCTTTAAAAGAAATTTTGAAAAAATTATTACATTTAATAGATAAAAAAAGATTGTTAGTTCCATTACCTCTTTTTGCAGCAACTATGTCTGCTAAAGTGTTTCAATTATTTCCAAAGCCACTTTTAACAATAGATCAGCTTACACTTTTAAAATATGACAATGTTCCTTCAGGTAAATATCAAACTAATGCTGATATTGGAGTTCCAAGTACGAGAGTATTTGATAGTGAAGTAGAAAAATATAGCTATATGTGGAGAGAAGGTGGACAATTTTCTACAAAAAAATATAACCCTACTAATTCTTAATAGAATTTCTTATACTAAAATTAGATGATTATTTATGATAATTAATATTATTTATTTTTTCTTTCCTAATTTATCTAATCATAAAATTTTTGATCAGAGGGTTTAATGGAAGGAATAAGAAATAAGATTAATTAAATTTAAAAGTTATTAAGCAGTATTAATTTTCTTATCAATATACTGAGGTGCCTCTTCATCTTTGTCAACTACAGGCTCTTCTTTTCTTCCTTTTGGCTGATACGCGTATAACAAATGAAGTTTACAATATGAAAAATCTTTTAGAGACGATCGTCCACAAAAATAAAATGACTGTTCTTCAGGATGTCCTATAGGCCATTTACAAGAGCTTTCATCTAGTTCCTCTAATTTCTTTGGATTTTCTGGTTCAAAATCTTTTTCAATAATTAAGGACTGAAATTTGCTTTTTCTACCTCTTTTTTGTTTGGAAGAGTTTTCTTCCGAACTGTTATCAAAATTTTGACTTGAAGATGCATTTCTAGTTTTAATTTTTGATGATAAATTTAATCTATGAGCTTTGCCAATTACTGCATTTCTACTAATACCACCAATTATTTCAGCGATTTGGCTTGCAGTACTTCCTTTACCCCAAAGTTGTTTTAACTTTTCTACTTTTTCTTCGTTCCAGCTCATATTCTATATTTAGTATGTTAATTAATTTTTATAACTATATACAGATCACACAAGATTAAAAAAAAAGACAATGGATTTTTCTGTTTTATACACATCTTTTTTTAAAACTTATATATGATTACTTATGGTTGAATTGAATAAAAAATATCATATCGGAGTTAAAAAGTTTGGCTTTATAAATTGGATTGGCTTTAAAAGTTTATGGCTTAAAGAGTGCAACAGGTTTATGGCAGTTTGGCAACAAACTTTGCTATCTCCACTTGTTTCTAGTTTGTTATTTTTATCAGTTTTATCACTAGCTTTAGGCAATAATAGAGGGGATGTGCTTGGTTATTCTTTTATAAGTTTTTTAGCACCCGGCTTAATTGCGATGAGTATTTTAACACAGTCATTTAGTCATTCTGTTTCTTCATTAATGATAGGAAAGATTCAAGGAAACATTGTTGATATGCTTTACGCACCATTGTCAGCACTTGAAGTTTCAATGGCAATAATACTTGCAGCCTTAACAAGAAGTTTTTTAATAGCTATAATTTCTATAGGTGTTTTTTCTTTAATAGTTGAAATACCAATACATAGTATTTTATATATTTTTGTATTTGGGTTTTTGGGTGCATTTATACTTGGAAGCCTTGGCTTTATAACTGGTCTCTGGGCTGAAAAGTTTGATCATACAGCGACTGTAACAAATTTTATAATAACTCCATTAAGTTTTTTATCTGGAGTATTTTATTCAATAGATAAACTTCCACAATTTTTTCAAACAATAAGTCATATTAATCCATTTTTTTATATGATTGATGGTTTTAGATATGGTTTTTTAGGTAAGTCAGATGGATCAATAAATCTAGGATTGATATACCTATCAATACTAAGTGTTTTAATATGGTATGTGGCTTTTTTTCTTTACAAAAAAGGTTATAAAATTAAATCTTAGTTAATGAGCGCTTTAGCAAAAAATTATAACAGAAAACCAATTTCCTTTAAGTATGGTAAGGGAAGTTTTTTATATTCTACTAATGGAAGAAAATATTTAGACTTTGTTCAGGGAATAGCAGTTAATTCCTTGGGGCATTCAAACCCATATTTGGTAAAAGCAATTAATAAGCAATCCAGAAAACTTTGGCATGTTTCTAATGCATTCATCATTCCGGAGGGAGAGAAATTAGCTAAAAGATTAGCAAAAAAAACTTTTGCAGATTTTATTATTTTCCAAAATAGTGGGGCAGAAGCTACAGAGGCTGCAATTAAAGTTGCTAGAAGATATTTTTATTCAATAGGGCAACCTTCAAAAAATAGAATTCTCTGTGTTAAAAATTCATTTCATGGAAGAACTTTAGCTACAATTTATGCTAGTGGATCAAAAAAGATGACGGAAGGTTTTGGACCAAAAGTGGATGGGTTTGATCATTTTGAATTTGGGAACCATAAGAATTTTAAAAAAAAAATAACAAAAAGAACAGCTGCAATTATGGTTGAAACTGTGATGGGAGAAGGGGGAATTAAAGTTATTCCCAATTGGTGTTTAAAAGAATTGAGAAAAATTTGTGACAAGAAAAAAATTTTATTAATTTTAGATGAGGTGCAGTGCGGAATTGGAAGAAGTGGAAATTTTTTTGCATTTGAAAATTCAAAGATTAAGCCTGATATTGTACCAATAGCAAAAGGTATTGGCGGCGGTTTTCCACTGGGTGCAGTCTTAATGAATAAAAAAGTAGCATCAGGAATGACAGCTGGAACTCATGGATCAACATTTGGTGGTAATCCGCTTGCCATGTGTGTTGGAAATGCTGTTTTAGATCAAATATTGAAAAAAGGATTTCTTTCAAATGTTAAAAAATTATCAAAATATTTTCACTCAGAATTAAGTAAATTGAAAAGAGAGTTTCCTAAAGTAATTAAAGAAGTAAGAGGTGTTGGTTTACTAATAGGATTACAACTGCATAATGATCAAGCAAAATTTGTACAGAAACTAATGGATAATAAATTATTAACAATTAGGGCAGCTGAAAATGTTATTAGAATATTACCCCCTCTAAATGTTAAAAAAGAAGAAATAAATATAGCAATAAAAATTATTAAAAAAGTGTGCTCTACTTATAAATAAAAATGAAACATTTCATCAACCTTAAAGACATACCTTCAGCAGACCTTAAAAAGATCATCGCTGATGCAAAAAAAAGAAAACAAAAAAGAAAAAATTATAACACTATAGAAATTGATAAGGACAAACCTTTAAAAGGTAAATTGCTTATTCAAATGTTTGAAAAAGCAAGTTTAAGAACACGATTAAGTTTTTATCTTGCAATAAAACAATTAGGTGGAGGAACCATAACTCTTAGAGCTAACGAATTACACTTAGGAAAAGGTGGAGAAAGTCTAGCAGATACAGCCAAAATCTTATCGACTTATGGAGATGGTTTTATGCTGCGAAGTGATAGTGATGAAAAAATAGCAGAATTTAGTAAATATTTAAAGATACCTGTAATAAATGGTTTAAGCCCATCATCTCATCCAACGCAAGTGCTATCAGATATTTTTACTGTGGAAGAAATTAAAAAAAAATCTATTTCTAAATTAAATATTTGTTGGATTGGAGATTCAAATAATGTTCTAAATAGCTTGATTGCTGCTTCAGTTAAATTTTCTTTTAATTTAAATATTGGTTGTCCTAAAAATTATGAGCCTAAAAAATTTGTATTAGACTGGGTTAAAAAAAATAAAAGAAAAATTCATATTTTTAATGATGCAAGAAAAGCAGTAAAAAATGCTGATGTAATTTTTTCAGATAAAGTAATTTCGTTGAATGATAGAGTTAATAAAAATAAAAAGATTAAAGATTTCAAAAACTTTCAAATTAATTCAAAATTGATGAGTTTTGCTAAAAAAGATACAACTTTTTTACACTGTCTTCCAAGGGGAGAAGAGGTTACGGGAGATGTTTTTTTGGGAAAAAATTCTAAAGTATGGTTGCAGGCTTTAAATAGAGTGCATGTTCAAAAAAGTATTTTATTATATTGTTTTGGGAAATTAAGGTAGCTGTTTAGGGCTATCACTGCTTTGATTTAAATATTTAATTACAGAAGCTCTGTCTTTCTCTTTTCTTAAACCAGCATATGACATTTTAGTTCCTTTTATATAAGAAGCAGGTTTTTTTAAGAATCCATTTAATTCTTCAAATGACCATTCTTTACCATATGAAGCTAAAGCTTTAGAGTATTTATAATCATCTACTCCACCAACTGTTCTACCAACAACATTATATAATGCAGGACCAATCTTATTTTTACCACCTTTATTTATTGAGTGGCATGCTGCACATTTTTTAAAAATTTTTTCACCAGAAGCAACATCGCCCAGCGCCATTATAGCTACAATATCTACTTTTTGTTCAACTTCAGCAACTTGAGATGTTGCAGAGGCTAGTTGTCCCTCTACTTCAACTTTATACCCAGGATTTTCTGGTTTATCTACTTGAAAGACACCATCTGCAATCTTTCCTAAACCGATTATAAGTAGTGCAACCATTAAAATTGCTGCAATAATTTTATTAAGCTCGAACGAATCCATATAATTATTATTATTTTGCAGATATAACATGATAATTAAAAAAATACTTAATTTTTAATTTTTAATTTTGCGTCTGTTAGACGCACAAAATGGTAAATTTGTAATGGCTAAAACATTAATATTAATTCCATCAAGAATGTCGGCAAATAGATTGCCGGGTAAACCACTTTTAAAAATTAATAATTTATCAATGATTTCTCATGTTTTTAAAAAAGCTGAGGAAGCAAAAATTGGCGAAGTTGTAGTAGCAACAGAAGATAAAGAAATAGTTGATGATGTTGAAAAAAATGGAGGCAAAGCCATTTTAACTGGTAGCACTCACAAAACTGGTACAGATAGAATTTTTGAGGCTTATGAAAAACTCAACATCAAGGACATTGATTTTATACTAAACCTCCAAGGGGATGAGCCAAATATCGACAAAAATGATATTATAAGTTTAAATAACTTTATGATTAATAACAATTCTGAAATTGGAACACTAGCAGCAGAAATTAAAAATGATAAAATGCTAAATAATCAAAATGTAGTTAAGGTTATTACAGAAACAAAATTAGAAAAGAATAATTTTCCAAAAGCACTAAATTTTACTAGAGATAGTTTTTCAAAAAATAATCAAAATATTTATCATCATATTGGAATCTATTCATATAAAACAAGTATATTAAAAAAATTTGTTAGTCTGGATCAAACATCAAGTGAAAAGCAAAATAAATTAGAGCAGCTAAGAGCATTAGATAATAATTTGAAAATCAGTGTTGCTTTGGCAAATTTTTCTCCTATAGGCGTAGATACAAAGGAAGATTATCTGGCTATAAAAAAAATTATGGAATATAAATCATAAAAATGAGCAAAATTTATTTTCAAGGCACATTTGGTGCATATTCACATCTAGCAGCGTTAGAAATAGATCCTAAAGCAGAGGTAATTCCATGCAAAACATTTGATGAATGTTTTTTAAAAACATCTCAAGATAAAAATTCAAGAATGATAATTCCTGAATCAAACCGAATTACAGGAAATATTGGAATCGAATATCTTATTTTTAAGTATAGACTGAATATTTATGCTGAACATTTTCATGAAATTGAACATAATTTATTAGGACAACCAAGTAGTAATTTAAGTGATATAAAAGATGTCTATTCTCACTCTCAAGGCTTATCACAATGCTCTAAATTTATTAAAAAAAATAATTTAGTCGAGCATATTCGTGCTGATACTGCTGGTTCAGCTGAGACAATCTCAAAAACCAAAATTAAAACTGAAGCAGCAATTGCCTCTTCTTTGAGTGCAGAAATTTATGATCTAAAAATACTTTCAAAAAATATTGAGAATGAAAAGGGTAATGCCACAAGGTTTTTGATTATGGGCAATGAAGTTTTACAGCCTAATTTTGATGATAAGAAATATATAACTTCTTTTCTATTTAAACTGAAAAGTAAGCCTGCAGCTCTGTATCAATCGTTAGGTGGTTTTGCGATAAATGGAGTTAACCTTACAAAGCTTCAAAGTTATCCAGAACAAAATTCATTTGAGTCATACTTTTTCTTATGTGATTTAGAAGGCCATATCGAAAATCCAAAAGTTCAAAAATCTTTGGAAGAATTAGGACTTCATTGTCAAGATTTTCACGTACTAGGTGTTTTTGAAGCTGATAAATTTAGAGAAAAATAATCCAGAAACTTTTCTTGTAGATTAGAAAACATTACTGTTATAATGGTCTTGGAGGCTAGAGGTGAGTGCTGCTTGAACCCGACCAGATCTTAACGGAAGCAGTCGTAGAGACAGTTATTTAGGTTCTAGTCTCCTTTAAATAAAATGAATAAAAATACAAAAGTTTTAGCTTTAAAGTATAGACCTCAGACATTTAATGATCTTATAGGGCAAGATGTTGTTGCGGAAACAATCTCTAATTCTATTAAAGCTGATAAAGTGCCTAATGCCTATCTTTTTACTGGAATTAGAGGAATAGGAAAAACTACTACAGCAAGAATTGTTGCAAAATCTTTAAATTGTTCAAATGGAATAGATAACTTGTGTAAAGAAGAACTTTGTGAAAATTGTAATGCAATTTCTAACTCAAATCATATTGATGTATTGGAAATGGATGCAGCAAGTAAAACAGGAGTAGACGATGTAAGAGACCTTATTGAATTTTCTAGATATGGCCCAACTACTGCCAAATATAAGATATTTATAATTGATGAAGTGCACATGCTTAGCAAACAAGCTTTCAATGCATTGTTAAAAACTTTAGAGGAGCCTCCAGAATATTTAAAATTTATTTTTGCAACAACAGAAATAAAAAAAATTCCAATTACAGTGATCTCACGTTGTCAAAGATTTGATTTATCTAGAATTAAATCTTTAGAGTTGTTTGATTTTATTAAGAAAATTAAAGAAAAAGAAAATGGCAACGCATCAGATGATGCTCTTAAATTAATTGTTAAAATTTCTGAGGGTTCAGTTAGAGATGCACTATCTTTACTTGATAGGGCTCTACTTACTTTGGATAAAGATAAAGAATTAGATCTTGCAGCAACACAAAAAATATTTGGTTATTTTGATAAGTCTCAATTAATTGATTTATTTGAATTGATATTTGAGGGTAAAGAAACTGAAGTTCTCAACACTTATAGAGAAATATATAACCAGGGTGTTGAACCAAAAATTTTTATTAATGATTTTTTAGAACTCTTGTATTATTTTAAAAATATCGATTCACTAAATTTAGATGGTAATAATTTTTTATTGAATGATGAAGAGTTTAATAAAATTAAAAATCTTTCAGAAAAAGTTAACAATGAAACCTTAATATTATTTTGGCAATTTACTATTAAAACACTTGAGGAGCTTGATATTGTTTCTAATCAACATTTATCAATGGAAATGTTCTTAATTAGACTAATTCATTTAAGAGGCATTAAACAAGATAGTGATGATTATAACAAAGATAGTAGGCCAATAGCCGAAAGTGAAAATCAAACATCTTTTACACCAAAAAAAATAAACGAAGATATATTTGGAATAAAAGATAAAGCAGAGACTATAGGGCAAATGAAAAATATTGTTCAAGAAAAAGATATCAAAGAAAAAGAAAATAATAACATTGAAACAAATACCAGTCTTATAAATTCATTTGATGATCTATTAAAAGCATGCTCTTCTAAAAAAGAGATTAAATTAAAATATGAATTAGAAAAAAATGTTAACCTTGTTAGTTTTGAAAACAAAAGAATTGAAATATCATTTAATGAAGATTTAGATAAAGATTTTATTAAAGAACTTTCAACAAAACTTTTCGAATGGACCAATGAAAGATGGATTATAAGTCTAAGCAAAACCAAAGGACAGCCATCTAAAAAAGAAGAAGAAATTAACCAAAAAAAAGATTTGATAGAAAGTGTAAAAAATTCTTCAATTTATAAAGATATTTTAAAAAGTTTCCCTGACGCAGAACTTATTGACGTTAAACCTAGAAAAGAAGATTAAAGAATGACTGATTTTACAAAAATTTTAGATAAAGCAAAAGAATTAGAGGCTAAAATGAAAGAGAGCCAAGAAAAAATAAAAAACATTCAAGTAGAAGGAACATCTGGTTCAAATTCTGTAAAAGTTACTTTAAATGGCGAAAATGAAATGATCAAAATTGACCTTTCAGATGAAATATTAAAGGAAAATAAGATTATAATCGAAGATTTGATAGTGGCTGCTCATAACAATGCAAAATCGGAATTGAAATCCAAGACATCTGAAGAAATTTCTAAGTCTACAAGTGGATTTGGTATTCCTGGTTTTAAATGGCCACTTTAAGAACATGCAAAATATTAATGAGATAGAAGAGTTAATTAAATTAATTTCTAAACTCCCTGGCTTAGGTCCTAAATCTGCAAAAAGAATTGTACTAAAACTTATTAATAATAGAGATGAACTTGTAAAACCAATGGCAAACACTTTGGCGCAGGTTTATAAAAATGTTATTAGATGTCAATCTTGTGGTACTTTAAAATCTAATTCATTAGGCTGTAACAATTGTGAAAATTCAAAGGAAAAATATAATAAAATATGTGTAGTTGAAGACATTGCTGATCAATGGTCAATTGAAAATTCAAATATTTATAAAGGTTATTTTCATATTCTTGGTGGAACAATTTCTTCTGCTGGTCAGCGAAAAGAAGATCTTTTGATTAATTCATTAGTAGAAAGAGTTTCAAGAGAAAATATTGAAGAAGTTATACTAGCAACAAGCGCAACAGTTGAAGGTCAGACTACAGCTTATTACATAGAGGACAGTTTAAAAAAAACTTCTACTAAAGTTACAAAACTTGCTCAAGGACTACCTGTTGGTGGCGAAATAGAAAGTCTTGATGATGGAACTTTATATTCAGCTTTTAAAAATAGAACTGGAATAAAAACTAGTTCTGACTAGATTTTTTTAGCAATCTATTTAGGTGTAATAATGGTTCTGTATAACCAGAAGGTTGTTCTTTTCCTTTAAAGATCAAATCACAGGCTGTTTTAAAAGCAATAGAACCATCAAAGTTATTAAACATTTTTTCATATTTAGAATCAGCTTTATTTTGATCATCAACAATTTTTGACATTTTTTTCATTATTTCCATTACTTGCGATTTTGTGCAAATATCATGATGAATCCAGTTAGCAATATGTTGTGATGAAATTCTTAAAGTTGCTCTATCTTCCATTAATCCTATATTGTTAATATCAGGAACTTTTGAACAGCCAACTCCCTGATCTATCCATCTTACAACGTACCCTAAAAGAGTTTGTGCAGAATTTGAAATTTCAGAATTAATTTCCTCCATTGACCAGTTTGGCCTATCCGCCACTGGAATTGTTAACAAGTCATCCAGTTTTGCTGACTCTCTTTTTTGAATTTCTTTTTGTTTATCAAAAATATTTATTTCATGATAATGCAAAGCATGTAAAGCTGCTGCTGTAGGTGAGGGAACCCAAGCACAATTTGCGCCAGCTTTTAAATGGCCAGTTTTTTGATTCATCATTTCTGTCATTTTATCAGGCATAGCCCACATTCCTTTACCAATTTGAGCCTTGCCTGAAAAGCCACATTGTAGACCAATATCAACATTATTATTTTCATAAGCACCAATCCATTTAGAAGATTTCATATCTCCTTTTTTAATCATGGGACCAGCCTCCATCGAAGTGTGCATTTCATCCCCAGTTCTATCTAAGAATCCTGTATTGATAAAAAATACTCTATTTTCTAGCGTTCTAATGCACTCTTTTAAGTTTGAAGAGGTTCTTCTTTCTTCATCCATAATTCCAATTTTGCATGTATATTTTTTCAATCCCAAAACTTCTTCAACTTTAGTAAAAATTAAATCTGTAAATGAAGTTTCATCAGGACCATGCATTTTTGGTTTAACAATATAAATAGAACCACTTCTAGAATTACTCTTTTTTTTAATGTCATGAAGGGAAGCCGCTGAAGTTATAAAAGCATCCATAATACCTTCTGGTATTTCAGAACCATCTTTTAAAAGAATTGCAGAATTGGTCATAAGATGTCCAACATTTCTTATTAACAATAAACTTCTTCCATGTAATTTTAATTCTTTTCCATCTTTAGAAATATAACTTCTATCAGGATTTAATCTACGCTCATAAGTCTTTCCATTTTTTTCAAAAGTTGATTTTAAATCACCTTTCATAAGTCCAAGCCAATTACGATAGCAAACAACTTTATCATCTGCATCAACTGCAGCAACACTGTCCTCATTATCACAAATAGTTGAAACTGCTGCTTCAACGATAATATCACTAATTTTAGCAGGATCCTGTGTTGCACTAAATGCCTTTGGATCTATAATTATTTCTATATGAAGATTATTATTTTTTAGAATTATCGCAGAAGGATTATTAGCTTCACCTCTGTGGCCTACAAATTTACTTTTATCTTTTAATTTTGTCTCCTGGCTGTCTTTACAAACGATAAGTGAACCATTTTCTATTTTAAATCCAGTTATATTTGCCCATCCGATAATTATATTTTCTAGTGGAAAATATCTTTCTAAAAAATTTCTTCCATATTTTATAACCATTTCTCCTCTTAGGGGGTCATATCTTTGTGATGCGCTATCCTCAGATTCCTCTATTACATCAGTACCATATAAACTATCATACAAACTCATCCATCTTGCATTGGCAGCATTAAGTGCATACCTATCATTCATGATTGGAACTACTAATTGGGGTCCAGCAATATTAGTTATTTCTTCATCAACATTATTTGTTTTGATCTTAAAATCAGGACCTACTTCTTTCAAATAATCAATTTTTTTTAAAAATTTTTTATATTCTTTTAGATTGATTTCATTACCCTTATTTGCAATATGCCAATCATCTATTTTTTTTTGTAAATCTTCTCTTACTTTTAATAAGTTTTTATTTCTTGGAGCTAACTCATGTACTACTCTGTCAAAACCCTCCCAGAATTTTTCTGAAGAAATATTTGTATCTTTGAGCAGTTCTTCATTAATAAAGTTAAGCAATTTATTAGAAACTGATAGATTGTATATTTTTGTATATTGTTCTTTCATAGCACCCATTTTACCCCATCTGTATTTTTGCCTGAGAGTTTTTGCTCCATCGGCGAGATAAATCTCTTTCCAGAGTGTTATGTTTTTTTTATCGGTCCTTTTGCCTGAGAGTTTCCGGGGTGGTTGCTCCTTCGGCGCTATTATTTAATAGTCTCTCCCGATATTTGTTAAGATTATCTCTTAATAAAATTATGTCAAATTTAAATTATTTAAACATTTTATTGCCTTTTTTCCTAATTAATTAATAATTAAACATCATATGAAAAATTATTTAAATTTTGAAACAGATATTAAAAATTTAGAGATAGAAATAGACAAACTTAAAGATCCTTATAATCAAGATGGTCTTTCAGAGGTAGATACAAAAAAAATTTCTGATACCCAAAAAGAAATAGATAATAAACTGCAAGAAATTTATTCTAATTTAGACCCATGGCAAACTACCCTAGTTGCAAGACATGAAGATAGACCTAAAGCAAAATTTTTCATAGATAATTTATTTGAGGATTTTATTCCGTTGTCAGGAGACAGATTTTATGGAGAAGATAAATCTGTATTAGCAGGGTTTGCAAAATTTAATGAAAAATCAGTCTTAGTTATAGGCCAAGAAAAAGGGGATAGTCTTGAAAATAGAATAGAAAGAAATTTTGGAATGATGAGACCTGAGGGTTATAGAAAAACAATTAGATTAATGAATCTTGCAAATAAATTTAATATTCCAATAATTTCATTTATAGATACTCCTGGTGCATACCCAGGTGTAGGAGCTGAAGAAAGAGGACAGGCAGAGGCAATTGCAAAATCAATAGAATGTTGCATGTCACTAAACGTTCCAACACTTGCAATTGTAATTGGTGAAGGTGGCTCAGGTGGTGCAATAGCGCTAGCTTCAGCTAATAAAGTTATTATGTTAGAAAATGCGATTTATTCAGTAATCTCTCCAGAGGGGTGTGCTACCATTTTGTGGAGAGACCCTAAAAGAACCTTAGAAGCAGCAAAAGCAATGAAATTATCATCTAAAGATCTTTTGGAGTTGAGAGTAATTGATGAAATTATTCCAGAGCCAGTTGGTGGCGCTCATAGAGATAGAGATTTAATTTTAGACAATGTTAGAAGATCAATTGAAAATAACTTAAATGAATTTGAAAACATGAATGGAGAAGAGGTATTTAATCACAGAAAAAATAAATTTTTAACCATTGGAAGAACCAAAGGATTTGTTAGCCAACCAGACAACCTAAATACATTAATCATGAAGAATAATAAAATTAATATATTTATTGAAAAATTCTTTAAATCTAAAATTAATTTGGTAGCATCAGTTGCTGCATTA
This sequence comes from Candidatus Pelagibacter sp. Uisw_121, assembly GCF_047722545.1. Lineage (GTDB taxonomy): Bacteria > Pseudomonadota > Alphaproteobacteria > Pelagibacterales > Pelagibacteraceae > Pelagibacter. The sequence goes on from NZ_CP159816.1 coordinate 103,288, forward strand.
GCTCTCTTATCTTATTTGATTTTTTTCTTATAGAGCACCACAGCAATTTTTAAATTTTTTACCTGTAGCTTCACATTTTTCATTTCTAGAAATTTTTTTATCCCTTTTTTGGATTAATAAGCATTTAGGATCACTAGATGTTTCTATCTTAATTATTTTAGAAATATCTTTTTTTGGTTCTTGAGCGATTTTTAAATTTATTAAAATTGTAACAAAATCAATTTTTAATTTGTTTAATAAATTTTCAAAAAGATAAAACGCTTCTTTCTTATATTCAACTAATGGATCTCTTTGACCATAAGATCTTAGTCCAATTACTTGCCTTAGTTGTTCAAGATATTGAATATGGGACTTCCAATTTAAATCAATACACTGTAGTAAAATTGTTTTCTCAATTTCTTTAGCTTTTTCTTCATTCAACATGTTAATTCTTTCACCCCTTGCTTCTATAAATTTAGAATTAACTTTCTTTTTAAAATCTTGATCATTTAAATCTATTAGACCTTTAAACTCATCATCATTGAAGCTTTTTCCAACCAAAATTTTTAATTGATTATTAAATTCATTATTTTTAGTTTTTGATACCTTTTGAGATTTTAAATTAATTAAATGACCTATGATTTCTGACAAAAATTCATCCGAATAATCAAAAACTTTTTCGGCATTCATTACATTATTTCTTTGAGAAAAAATTACATGTCTTTGGTCATTTAAAACATCATCAAATTTTAGTAAATTTTTTCTAATATCAAAATTCCTTGCTTCGACCTTTTGTTGTGCTCTCTCAAGTGCTTTGTTTATCCAGGGGTGGTCAATACTCTCACCATTTTTTAATCCAAGTTTTTTAAGAATATTATTCATAGACTCCGAACCAAAAATCCTCATTAAATCATCCTCTAAACTAACATAAAAAACTGAACTTCCCTCATCACCTTGTCGCCCAGCTCTTCCTCTAGCTTGATTATCCACCCTTCTAGATTCCATTCTTTCAGTACCAATTACAAATAGGCCACCTAGTGATTTTATTTTATTTTTATTTTCTAGTAACACTTCATCTGACTGACTTCCTCTTTTACCACCAAGTTGAATATCAACACCACGACCTGAAATGCTTGTAGTAATTATGACAGAATTCGCTTTTCCTGCATTTGCTATGATTTCCGCTTCATTTTCGTGGTTTTTAGCATTTAGTACAACATGATTTATTTTTTTTTCATTTAATAGTTTAGAATATATTTCAGACTTATTAATACTTGAGGTAAAAACTAAAGCTGGTTGACCTTGTTTGTGACACTCAAGAATCTTATCTGTAATCGCTTTATTTTTTTCTAATTCAGTTCTAAAGATTTGATCATTCAAATCCTTTCTAATCATTGTTTTATTAGTAGGGATAACAACTACTATTAAATTGTATATTTCATAAAATTCTTGGGATTCTGTTGCAGCTGTTCCTGTACAACCCGAGATTTTGTCATAAAGCTTAAAATAATTTTGATAAGTTATTGATGCTAGGGTTTGGTTTTCACCTTGCACATCTATTCTTTCTTTCGCCTCAAGAGCTTGATGTAGCCCATCACCATATCGCCTACCCTCTAATATTCTTCCTGTTAATTCATCAATAATTTTTAAAAAGCCATCTTTAATAATATAGTCCTTACCCTTTTCAAACAAATGATTAGCCCTTAAAGACTGATTAACATAATGAACAAGACTTAAATTTTCAGGGTCATAAAAATTATTATTTTTTAGTATACCAGCACTAGAAAATATTTTCTCTACATTGTTTATTCCTTCATTTGTAAGTAATATATTTTTATCCTTTTCATCTATTTCATAATGTTCTGGTTTCAACTTTCTAATTAATTTATCAATAGCAAGATATTGTTCAGCTTTATCTTCTGCAGCACCTGAAATTATAAGTGGTGTTCTAGCTTCATCAATTAAGCAAGAGTCTATTTCATCAACAATTGTATATGTGTGACCTCTTTGAACCATCTGATCTTTAGATAATTTCATGTTGTCTCTTAAGTAATCAAAGCCTAACTCACTGTTAGTTGCATAAGTAATGTCAAAATTATAATTTTTCTTTCTATCATTGTCATCTTGGTCATTATTAATGTAGCCAGATGTTAATCCTAGAAATTGGTATATTACCCCCATTTCTTGTGAATCTCTTTTCGCCAAATAATCATTAACAGTAACAATATGAACGCCTTTTTCGCGTAAAGCATTTAGATAAGCAGCCAAACTTATAGTTAGTGTTTTTCCTTCACCAGTTCTCATTTCTGCTATTTTTCCCTCATGAAGTACAACACCTCCTATAATCTGGACATCATAATGTCTTTCATTTCTAGTTCGTTTAGATGCCTCACGCACAAGTGCAAAAGCCTCGGGTAGCAAAGTGTCTATATTTGCCCCATCCCTAAGTTTTTTTTTTAAGTTCTGCTGTTTTTTTAGGAAAGTCTTCATCAATTATATCCCTGATTGTACACTCAAAGGAATTAACTTTTTCAACAATTTTGGCAATTCTATCAAGCTCCTTTTGATTACTTGATTTAATGAACTTTGAGATAAAATTTAAAGGATTAAGCATCTAATTTTTTGATATATAATAAATTATAGCTTTTAATATAAGTATTAAATAAATATTTTAAATAGATGCCAATAAACTTAAATAATTTTATAAATTCCTATGGTTTAAACTCAAAAATGCAAGACTTTCAAGATCTAGATCATATAGATGGGGTTTCGGTTTCAACTATTTGTGCAAACTTGTATAACAAACCAAGGGATGATCTAGTCATGTTTTATTTTAGAGATGGAGCAAACTATGCGTCTGTTTACACTCAATCAAAGATAATCTCAGAGAATATAAAGTGGAATTTAAGTATAAAAAGTAAAAAAATAAAATCTCTTATAGTAAATACTAGAAATGCAAATGCATTCACTGGATCAGAAGGCTATGAAGCTCTAAAAGATATAGCAGGAGAGCTATCAATCCAATTATCAAAAAAACAAAATGAAGATGAAGATTATCCAAAAAAAATATTAAACAATGAAATACTTTTTGGTTGCACTGGTACAATAGGTGAAAAATATCCCAGAGAAAAAATTAAAAAAAATATCCCAGAATTAATAAAAAAAATTAAATACACACAAAATAAGCTAATTTGGTTGAAGGCAGCTTTAGGAATAATGACAACAGATTTAAAACCAAAACTTGCAATGGAAGAATGCAAAATTGGCAATGAAAAAATTAAAATCTATGGAATTGCAAAGGGTTCAGGGATGATTTTTCCTAATATGGCAACAACATTAGGCTACATATTTACAGACGCAGATCTTTCAAATGATATTTTAAAAAAATTACTCAAGAAGAATATTGATACAACTTTTAATGCAATTACTTGTGATGGCGATACAAGCACCAATGATATGGTCTCAATTTTTTCAACAGGTAAAGTTAAAAATTCTATAATCAAAAATATTAATGACAAAAAAATAAAATCATTCGACCAAGCCTTGCATTCAGTGCTACTTAATCTATCTAAAAGAATTGTTGCAGATGGTGAGGGTGCTAATAAATTTATAACTATAAAGGTTATTAAATCAAAAAATGACAAAGATGCAAAAAAAATAGCCTTTTCTATTGCGAATTCAAATCTTGTTAAAACTGCTATTGCTGGTGAGGATCCAAATTGGGGAAGGGTAATAATGGCTATTGGAAAATCTGGCATAAATATAAATTTAGATAAATTATCAATTAATTTTGGTAATATAAAAATTATAGAAAAAGGTAAAATTTTTAAAGACTACAATGAGAGTGAAGTTGCAAATTATATGAAAGACAAAGCAATAGACATCACAATAAATTTAAACGCAGGTGTAAAAAATTTTACAGCTTACACAATGGATTTAACTAAAAATTATATAGAAATCAATGCAGACTACAGAAGCTAGGCCAATGCTGAGTAAAAAAGCAATTATTAAATATATTTCATGATCAAATATAAACTTATTTGTAAAGATTGTGAGGTAGCTTTTGATAGCTGGTTTTCAACCTCAAAAGAGTATGAAAAGCTTAAAAAAAAAAAAATTTCTTAATTGTCATATATGCAACTCCTTAAATGTTGAAAAGACTTTAATGTCCCCTAATGTTCTTAAATTAAAAAATAATGTCAAGGTAGATGTCACGAGTCATAAATATAAAGAGATAAAAAAAACAATATCTAAATATCAAAAATTTATTAAAAAAAATTTTGAGTATGTTGGGGAGAATTTTGCTTATGAAGCAAGATCTATACATTACAAAAATAAAAAACTTTCTAAAGGAATTTATGGAACTGCAACAAAGAAAGATATTAAAGAGCTAAAAGAAGAGGGAATTGAAGCTGAAATGCTTCCCTGGATAAAAGATAACACTAATTAAATTTTTATAAATTTTGCTACGTAGTTAACAGACGTATCACTACTCACTTTCCAGCTGTTATCTAATATATTAAATTTCATACCATCTAATTTTTTTAGTGATAAATTATTTTTTTTAGAAATATTTATTAAATCTTCAGGTTTTACAAACATTTCCCAATCATGGGTTCCTATAGGAAGCCATTTCAAAACATATTCAGCACCCACAATTGCAAATATATAAGATTTTAATGTTTTGTTAAGAGTTGCAATAAACATTATTCCATTTTTCTTCAATAATTTTGAACTTTCTTTAATGAAAAAGTCTATATCATTTACATGTTCAACTATTTCCATGTTTAAAATTACATCAAATTTTGTTTTATTTTTCATCATCTCTGGAGATGCAACTTTATAATCAATTTTAAGTTTATTTTTTTTTGCATGAAATTTTGCAACTTCAATATTTTTCTTTGACGCATCAATACCAACAACATTTGCTCCCAGTCTGGACATTGGCTCAGATAATAATCCACCACCACAACCAATATCCAGTAATCTAATATTTTTTAAGGGTTTATCAGACGATCTAATCTTAAGATCTTTGATAATATTTTCTTTTATATATCTAATTCTTATTGGATTAAAATTATGTAATGGTTTGAATTTACCATTAGGATCCCACCATTCTTCAGCAATTTTGGAAAATTTCTCAATTTCTTTTTTATTTATTGAATTCATAATAGATAACTTGTGGACATAACAATTAAGATGTATTTTATCAATTATAAATTACAAAATTATCAATGAAAACTGTTGTATTAAAGTTCGGTGGAACTTCTGTTGGAAGCATAGATAGAATAAAGAACGTCGCAAGAATTATTTCTTCTTATAAAAGGAAGAAAATGGGAGTTATCGTGGTTTCATCTGCGATGAGTGGCACAACTAATGAATTAATAAAAAAAACAAAAGAATTAAGTAATAGCTTTGATGCAGCAGAATATGACGTTTTATTAGCAACAGGAGAGCAAGCAACTTGTGCATTAATTGCTGGTAGATTAAAACATCTTGGTTTTAAAGCTAGATCATGGATGTCGTGGCAGCTACCAATTATTACAGAAGGACCTTATAGTTCTTCAAGAATTAGTAAAATCAATAAAGGAAAAATACTTAGTTTCATGAAATCGGGCGGAATACCTATCATAACTGGTTTTCAAGGAATTAACTTAGAAAATAGGATTACAACACTGGGAAGAGGAGGAACTGATGCGTCAGCAATAATGCTGGCAAAATATTTTAATACTGATGCGTGTGATATCTATACTGATGTAGATGGCGTTTATACTACAGATCCAAGAAATCATTCAAAAGCTAAAAAAATTCATAAAATTTCCTACGACGAAATGTTAGAGATGGCATCATTAGGTGCAAAAGTTATGCAGCCCACTTCTGTACAAGATGCAAAACTAAATAACATTAATTTTTCAGTTAAATCTTCATTTCAAAAAAAGAAGGGCACATTAATAACTGCTGTAAAAAAAACCTTTAGTAATCAAATAATAACTGGAATTACTTCTACAAAAAATAATTCTAAAGTTACAATTGTGGGTGTTAAGGATAGACCAGGAGTAGCAGCCGCTGTTTTTAAACCATTATCACTTAATCAAATTAATGTTGATATGGTAGTTCAAAATATTTCTTTAAATGGAAAAGAAACAGATTTAACTTTTACAATCAAATCTGAGGATGTAAAAAAAACAGAAAAAATAATTAAACAAAATAAAAAAATTTCATTTAGAAAATTTACATATGATAATAATGTTTCGAAAGTATCTATTATTGGTGTTGGTATGATTACAACACCAGGAATTACCTATAGAATGTTCCAAGCATTGGCTTCAAAAAAGATTAACATAATGGTTATTTCAACTTCTGAAATTAAAATTTCAGTTTTAATTTCAAATAAACAGATAAAAAAAGCAGTAGCAGTGCTTCATAGAGAATTTAAGTTAGATTAACTTATGAGCTTAAGACCATTTAGAGATATTCATAGAAAAAAAACAAAAGTTATAAACGTTGGTAATGTAAAAATAGGTGGAGATAATCCTATTTCTGTTCAATCAATGACCAACACTTTAACGACTGATATTCAGGCCACAATAAAACAAATTAATGATATTCATGAAGAGGGTGCTGATCTGGTTAGGGTTTCGTGCCCAGATGAAGAGTCTTCATTAGCTCTTAAGGAGATTACAAAACATGTATCTGTCCCAATAATTGCTGATATTCATTTTCATTATAAAAGAGCAATAGAAGCGGCTGAAAATGGAGCAAAATGTTTAAGAATTAATCCAGGCAACATAGGGGATAAATTAAAAATACATGATGTACTTAGTGCTGCTAAAAATAATGATTGCTCCATTAGAATAGGTGTTAACGCTGGTTCTCTTGAAAAAGATATTTTAGAAAAATATAAGGAACCGTGTCCAGAAGCTTTAGTTGAAAGCGCACAGAGGAATATTAAGATTTTAGAAGATCAAGATTTTTTTAATTTTAAGATAAGTGTAAAATCTTCAGATATTTTTTTATCTATTGCTGCGTATCGTCAACTATCAAAAGTTACAGATTATCCATTACATCTAGGGATCACAGAAGCTGGAGGTTTTGTATCAGGCAGTGTTAAGTCATCAATAGGTCTTGGGTCACTTTTAATGGATGGGATAGGAGATACTATAAGAATTTCTTTGTCTGATGATCCCGTTAAAGAAATTAAAATTGGTAATGAAATATTAAAGTCACTTAATTTAAGAAATAGAGGTGTAAAAATTATATCTTGTCCATCATGTGCAAGACAAGCATTTCAAGTAATAGATACAGTAAAAATATTAGAAGATAAACTTTCTCATATTAAAGCTCCTTTAACATTATCAATTATTGGCTGTGTAGTTAATGGACCAGGAGAAGCAGCAATGACAGATATAGGAATAACTGGAGGTGGTAAAGGCAACAATATGCTTTATTTATCTGGCATTCAAAGTGAAAAAGTTTTATCAGAAGATATAATATCAAGGGTTGTAAGTGAAGTTGAAAAAAAAGCTGCTGAACTTGATAAAAAATTATAAATACAATGATACCTCTAAAAACTATTGAAGATTTAATATCTAAGCACTCTATTTTGGAGAAAGAATTATCATTAGGTGAAGTAGATAAAAAACTTTTTGCTGAAAAATCAAAAGAATACTCAGATTTAAATGATGTAATTGATGATGCTAGAAAATATTTCTCTTATGAGGGGGAAAAAAAAGATCTAGAGAAAATACTAAATGACTCTAGTAGTGATAATGAGTTTAAAGAAATGGCTGAGATAGAATTAAAAGATTTAAAATTAGAAAACGAATCCATAGAAAAAAAATTAAAACTATTTTTATTACCAAAAGATGAAGCAGATAAAAAAAATGCAATTATAGAAATTAGAGCAGGTACGGGAGGGTTAGAAGCGAGTTTGTTTGCCGCAGATCTTTTTAAGATGTATGAAAAAGTTAGTCATCAAAAAAAATGGGAATTAGAATTAATAAGCATGTCCCAGAGTGAGGCTGGAGGACTTAAAGAAGTTATTGCATCAATTAGAGGAAAAAATATTTATTCAACATTGAAGTATGAAAGTGGAGTTCATCGTGTTCAAAGAGTTCCAGATACAGAAACTCAGGGAAGAGTTCACACTTCTGCTGCAACAGTGGCCGTACTACCGGAAGCAGAAGAGGTTGATATAAAGATAAATGATTCAGACTTAAGAATTGATGTGTTTAGAGCTGGTGGCCCTGGTGGACAATCTGTTAATACAACAGATAGTGCTGTAAGAATTACTCATATTCCGACAGGGCTATCTGTATCTCAACAAGATCAAAAATCGCAACATAAAAATAAAGCAAAAGGGATGTTGATTTTAAGATCAAGACTTTATGAATTAGAAAGATCAAGAATAGAAGGTGAAAGATCAGAAGATAGAAAAAGTAAAATAGGAACTGGAGACCGCTCTGAAAGAATTAGAACATATAATTTTCCACAAGGAAGAGTAACAGACCATCGTATTAATCTAACTCTGCACAAGCTTGAAGCTTTTTTAGAAGGTGAAGCCTTTGATGAAATGGTAGAAAACTTAACGTTGCAGGCACAAGAAGAAAAATTGAGCAATCTTAATTAAAAATGAATATAGAAAATATTCTGAATGAAGGAATAGATATCTTACAAAAAAATAAGATAACTAATCCTCAACTTGATAGTGAGATATTATTATCTAACTCTATTAAAAAAGATAAAAAACATATTATTTTAAATCCTAAAGAAATTTTGGACTCAGAGCAATTAGAAAAATTTAAAAGTTTAATTGAAAGAAGAAAAAAAGGTGAACCAATTGCTTACTTAATAAACAAAAAAGAGTTTTGGAAAAATGAATTTTTTGTTAATAAAGATGTGTTAATTCCAAGGCCTGATAGTGAATTAATAATAGAGCAAGTTTTAAAAATTTATTCAAAAAATGTACAATTACAAGTTCTCGATATTGGAACTGGATCTGGATGCATTCTTTTATCCATACTAAAAGAGAGATCTAATTTTTATGGAACTGGAATAGACATTTCTAAAAAAAGTATAAATGTAAGCAAATTTAACGCAAAACAACTAAACTTAACAAATCGAGTAAAATTTTTTCACTCAAGTGTTGACAATTTTAGTAATGGCAAATATGATTTACTTGTTTCAAATCCTCCATATATTAAACAGTTAAGTTTTAAATATCTGGAAAAAGATGTAGTTAATTTTGAGCCAAAGTTAGCTTTAAGTGGTGGGTTTGATGGTTTTTCAAAAATCAGAAAAGTAATTAATAAAGCAAGAATTCTGATTAAGAAAAATGGTAAATTTATTTTAGAGATAGGTTTTAATCAAAAAAATAAAGTAATTAAGATATTAAAAGAAGAAGGTTTTTACGTTAACAAAGCCATAAAAGATTATGGCAATAATGATCGCTGTATAATCAGCACTAAAATTTAAATTGAAAAAAAGTTATGGTAACATTTAGAAATAATAATAATAGAAGACCTCCATTTAGAAATAATAATAATAGAAGACCCCCATTTAGAAACAACAATGAAGGATCAAAATTTTCTAATAATGATAATTTTCAAAGAAAAGTTCCAGGTAGAAATAATCATAATGCTATTAAATTAATTGAAAAATACAACGATTTAGCAAGAGAAGCCTTAGCCAATGAAGATAAAATTTTATCTGAAAATTATTTTCAACATGCAGATCACTTTACAAGAGTTCAAAATGAGCAAGAAAGTATTAGAATAGCAAGAATTAATTCAACCCCAGCAGAGGTAGCAAAACCTATTACAACAGATGAGCAAGTTGAAAAGTCAGTTAAAACTGAAGCTGAGAAGACAGTTAATAAAATAACATCTAAGAATGAAACTAAAAGAGCTGTAAAAATAATTACAGAAAAAAAAAACAGCAACAATTTAGTTTGAGCCAATAATTAGTTCTGATCTTAAAACATTTAATTTGATTTTTACAACTTCAAATATCTTTCTATCATTATCTTTAAGAATTTTTCCAGAAGGCAACTTTAATGTTTGAGAGTTAATTTTTTTTCCATTCACAATCACTTCATAATGTAAATGGGGCCCAGTAGATTTTCCAGTTGAACCAACATAACCAATTACTTGGCCTTGTTTAACTCTTACACCCTCTTTAATACCTTTTGCAAAATTTTTCATATGAGCATAAATCGTTTCATACGTTGAGTTATGTTTTATTTTAATACAATTTCCACCACCTCCACACCACCTGGCTCTAGTAATTAAACCACTACCTGATGCCATAATGGGTGTACCTGATGGTGCAGCAAAATCAGTGCCTCTATGCATTTTATTATAACCATCAATTGGATGTTTTCTCATTCCAAATGCAGAAGAAAGTCTTGCACCATTAATGGGTGTTTTCATTAAAGCCTTTTCAACACTTTTTCCATTTTGATCAAAGTGTCCCTCACTTCCTTTTTTGTTAAAATAATATAAAGAATTATTTGTCCCACTAAGTTTTAGATCTGCAAAAAGAATATTTCCTGTTTCAAATACCTTGCCATTATCATCTTGAAAAACTTCATACATAATTTGAAAATTATCATTTTTTCTAATGTCTCTTTGAAAATCAACTTGAAATCCATAAATTCTTGCAAATTCAATAATTATATTTGGTTTAATATTTAGATCAACTGCTGTTTTGTATAAGCTTTGTATAATTTTTCCCTCCTTAAAAACAATTTTTTTATTTAGATTTGTTATAATTGTTTTTTTTTCAAATATATTTGTATCTAGATTTCTAGTTAATTGAATTTTTTCAGTTCTTGATACAGGAAATAAAAAAGAGGTAATTTTTTTATTATTTAATTGGTCAATAGTAAACTTTATATCAAGATTAGTTTTAAGATTATTTAATTTACCATCTAAATTTAAATTCTTTTTAATTTCTAAAATATCTTCAATCGGAATAGAATAATTATTTAATATTTTATCAAATGTTTCACCATTAGAAATTTTATGGTCTACACTTTTATATCTAGGTATTAAATTATCAAAAATTTGACTAAAACTTTTTTGAAAATAAATATTATTTATAACTTCTAAATAATTTTTATTTATTAATATTTTTTTATTGTTATAAATTGTAGTGCTAACAATAGCGATGACTAACAACAAAAAAACTGAGGCAATCTCAATGTTTTTTTTTATTATTTTTATTATTTTATTTGAACTAAATATCATCTTGGATTTTGAATTATTAATTCAGTAATGATTAAAAATCAAAAAAAACCTTGTGTTTATTGGTATATTTGAGCATTTATTTAAATGCTAAATGCTTGATTTACTTTTATTTTAGCTTATAAGCACCACACTTTCTCAGTAAAATTATTGTTTAAACAATAGATTAGTGAGGATTATTGGGCGTTTTAAACCCAATTAGCTATTTAAAAAGTAAAAATTTAAGAAGAGAAGTGTGGACGGTTAAGGTTACCAAAATTTGTCGTACACACTTCAAAATCGTATGGATTGTATTCTTACAATTTATATATGAAGCTAGTGTGCGCCGTTTTTTAACTTGAGAGTTTGATCATGGCTCAGAACGTACGCTGGCGGCACGCCTAACACATGCAAGTCGAACGAAGTAGCAATACTTAGTGGCAGACGGGTGAGTAACATGTGGGTATCTACCCTTTGGCCTGGAATAACACGAGGAAACTTGTGCTAATACCGGATAAGTCTTTACGGAGAAAGCTTTATGCACCATTGGATGAGCCCGCACTTGATTAGTTTGTTGGTAGGGTAATGGCCTACCAAGACTATGATCAATAGCTGATTTGAGAGGATGATCAGCCACATTGGGACTGAGACACGGCCCAAACTCCTACGGGAGGCAGCAGTGGGGAATCTTGCACAATGGAGGAAACTCTGATGCAGCGATGCCGCGTGAGTGAAGAAGGCCCTTGGGTTGTAAAGCTCTTTCGTCGGGGAAGAAAATGACTGTACCCGAATAAGAAGGTCCGGCTAACTTCGTGCCAGCAGCCGCGGTAATACGAAGGGACCTAGCGTAGTTCGGAATTACTGGGCTTAAAGAGTTCGTAGGTGGTTGAAAAAGTTAGTGGTGAAATCCCAGAGCTTAACTCTGGAACTGCCATTAAAACTTTTCAGCTAGAGTATGATAGAGGAAAGCAGAATTTCTAGTGTAGAGGTGAAATTCGTAGATATTAGAAAGAATACCAATTGCGAAGGCAGCTTTCTGGATCATTACTGACACTGAGGAACGAAAGCATGGGTAGCGAAGAGGATTAGATACCCTCGTAGTCCATGCCGTAAACGATGTGTGTTAGACGTTGGAAATTTATTTTCAGTGTCGCAGGGAAACCGATAAACACACCGCCTGGGGAGTACGACCGCAAGGTTAAAACTCAAATGAATTGACGGGGACCCGCACAAGTAGTGGAGCATGTGGTTTAATTCGAAGATACGCGCAGAACCTTACCAACACTTGACATGTTCGTCGCGACTCTAAGAGATTAGAGTTTTCGGTTCGGCCGGACGAAACACAGGTGCTGCATGGCTGTCGTCAGCTCGTGTCGTGAGATGTTGGGTTAAGTCCCGCAACGAGCGCAACCCTCACTTTTAGTTGCCATCATTAAGTTGGGCACTCTGAAAGAACTGCCAGTGATAAGCTGGAGGAAGGTGGGGATGACGTCAAGTCCTCATGGCCCTTACGTGTTGGGCTACACACGTGCTACAATGGCATCTACAACAGGAAGCAAAACGGCAACGTTAAGCAAATCCCGAAAAGATGCCTCAGTTCGGATTGCACTCTGCAACTCGAGTGCATGAAGCTGGAATTACTAGTAATCGTGGATCAGCGTGCCACGGTGAATGCGTTCCCGGGTCTTGTACACACCGCCCGTCACACCATGGGAGTTGGTTCTACCTTAAGGCAAGGTTTTAAACCCTTGACCACGGTATAGTCAGCGACTGGGGTGAAGTCGTAACAAGGTAGCCGTAGGGGAACCTGCGGCTGGATTACCTCCTTTCTAAGGATGAGTGAAAGTAAAATTTCACTCTAAATAATATACATCGGTAATGTTGACCGTCCTCATTTCTCTTCTTAAAGTAATGTTTCCTTCTTGTAGGGCCGGTAGCTCAGTTGGTTAGAGCACACCCTTGATAAGGGTGGGGTCGAAAGTTCGAGTCTTTCTCGGCCCACCAAAAACCTAAATGGGGGATTAGCTCATCTGGGAGAGCGCCTGATTTGCATTCAGGAGGTAGCAGGTTCGATCCCTGTATCCTCCACCAGGAAACATTTAGTTATTAAAACTGTAAATAAAAATAATTTATATCAATATCTATATCCGAACATTAAAAGTTATTATTTAATGTTCAAAATAAAAATTTGATCACAACATAGATAAATTTTCTGTAAAAAGAATTTTTTTCTGTGCATAAATCAAGCGTTTAAGGGCGTGTAGTGGATGCCTTGGCACTGAAAGCCGATGAAGGACGTGATATACTGCGATAAGTTTCGGGGAGCTGTATGTAAGCTTTGATCCGAAAATTTCCGAATGGGGAAACCCACCACTTTATGTGGTACTTTAAACTGAATACATAGGTTTAAAGAGACAACCTGGAGAACTGAAACATCTAAGTAACCAGAGGAAAAGAAATCAATTGAGATTCCGTTAGTAGTGGCGAGCGAACGCGGAGTAGGCCAGTAGTTTTGTTAGAAAAATTTGAATAGTTTGGAAATGCTAACCATAGAGGGTGATAGTCCCGTATGAGTAATGTCTAACAAAATTCTTGAGTAAAGCGGGACACGAGAAATCCTGCTCGAATATAGGGGGACCACCCTCTAAGCCTAAATACTCTTCAGTGACCGATAGTGAACTAGTACCGTGAGGGAAAGGTGAAAAGAACCCCTATTAGGGGAGTGAAATAGAACCTGAAACTGCATGCCTACAATCAGTCCGAGCCCTTTTTAGGGTGAGGGCGTACCTTTTGTATAATGGGTCAGTGACTTAATTTATTAAGCAAGCTTAAGCCATCTAGGTGTAGGCGCAGCGAAAGCAAGTCTTAATAGGGCGATTAGTTTAATGAATTAGACCCGAAAACGAATGAGCTTACCATGAGCAGGTTGAAAGTTGGGTAACACCAACCGGAGGACCGAACCAGTTGACGTTGAAAAGTCTTTGGATGACTTGTGGTAAGGGGTGAAAGGCCAACCAAATTCGTAGATAGCTGGTTTTCCGCGAAAACTATTTAGGTAGTGCGTCGAATAAATAGATGTTTAGAGGTAGAGCACTAAATGGGCTAGGGGGAAGAGATTCTTACCAAACCTAATAAAACTCCGAATGCTAGACATTGTTCTTCGGCAGACAGACTGTGGGTGCTAAGGTCCATGGTCGAGAGGGAAAGAGCCCAGACCACCAGATAAGGTCCCAAAATCATGATTAAGTGTGAAAGGATGTGGAAATTCCTTAACAGCCGGGAGGTTGGCTTAGAAGCAGCCATCCTTTAAAGATAGCGTAACAGCTCACCGGTCTAATAGAGTTTCTGCGCCGAAGATGTAACGGGGCTAAAATCATGTACCGAATCTGTGGCTTTACAAAGTTTTCGAACTTTGTAAGGGGTAGCGGAACGTTCTGTAAGCCTGCGAAGGGATACCCGTGAGGGATCCTGGAGGTATCAGAAGTGCGAATGCTGACATAAGTAACGATAAACGAAGTGAAAAACTTCGTCGCCGAAAATCTAAGGGTTTCTATGCAAGGTTAATCCGCGTAGAGTTAGTCGGCACCTAAGGCGAGGGCGAAAGCCGTAGTCGATGGAAACAAGGTTAATATTCCTTGACCTGATGGTAGTGACGGATTTCGTAAGTTGTGAGTTCTTAATGGATTGAACTTGCCGCGAAGAGGTCCCAAGAAATAGCTCCATCATGAAGACCGTACCCGAAACCGACACAGGTAGATTAATAGAGTATATTTAGGCGCTTGAGAGAATGATGTTGAAGGAACTCGGCAAAATGCTTCCGTAACTTCGGGATAAGGAAGACCCTTTTGTAGGCAACTATAGAAGGGTGGCACAAGCCAGGGAGAAGCGACTGTTTATCAAAAACACAGGGCTCTGCTAACACGTAAGTGGATGTATAGGGTCTGACGCCTGCCCGGTGCTGGAAGGTTAATGCGGTTGGTGCAAGCTAACTTCTGAAGCCCCAGTAAACGGCGGCCGTAACTATAACGGTCCTAAGGTAGCGAAATTCCTTGTCGGGTAAGTTCCGACCTGCATGAATGGCGTAACGATTTCTCCGCTGTCTCCAACATCAACTCAGTGAAATTGAATTCTCCGTGAAGATGCGGAGTTCGCGTAGTTAGACGGAAAGACCCCGTGCACCTTTACTGCAACTTTACATTGGTGTTAGGAAAAACATATTTAGCATAGGAGGGAGACTTTGAAGCGAAAGCGTCAGCTTTTGTGGAGTCACCAGTGAAATACCTCTTTTGTTTTTCTTGACATCTAACCGCTAGCCGTCATCCGGCAGCGAGACATTGTATGGTGGGTAGTTTGACTGGGGCGGTCGCCTCCCAAATAGTAACGGAGGCGTGCGAAGGTAGGCTCAGAACGGTCAGAAATCGTTCGTAGAGTGCAATGGCATAAGCCTGCCTGACTGTGAGACTGACAAGTCGAGCAGAGACGAAAGTCGGTCATAGTGATCCGGTGCTTCTGAGTGGAAGGGGCATCGCTCAACGGATAAAAGGTACGCCGGGGATAACAGGCTGATACTGCCCAAGAGCTCATATCGACGGCAGTGTTTGGCACCTCGATGTCGGCTCATCACATCCTGGGGCTGGAGCAGGTCCCAAGGGTTTGGCTGTTCGCCAATTAAAGTGGTACGTGAGCTGGGTTCAGAACGTCGTGAGACAGTTCGGTCCCTATCTGCTATGCGTGTAGAAGAATTGAGAGGAGTTGACCCTAGTACGAGAGGACCGGGTTGAACATACCACTGGTGGACCTGTTGTGGCGCCAGCCGCAGTGCAGGGTAGCTAAGTATGGAAGAGATAACTGCTGAAAGCATCTAAGCGGGAAACTCACCTCAAAACTAGTTCTTCCTATAGAGCCGTGGTAGACCACCACGTTGATAGGCTGGATGTGGAAGCGCAGTAATGCGTGTAGCTGACCAGTACTAATAGCTCAATTGGCTTGATTTATGCACTGAAAAAATTTTTTGGATACTTGATTAAAGGACTACTATTTTAAATATGATATTATACAAAAAACCAAAAAAAATTATATTTTTTGGTGGTGGAAAGTTATTATTTTTTTTAATTAATTTTTTAATAAAAAAAAAAATAGAAATTATTGTTTTTACAGAAAATAGACATTTAAAAGAAGTTTTAGGTAAAATAAGTTTTAAAAAATTTCTAAAAAAAAAGAAGATAAATTTTTTTATAAACTCAAAAAATATAGAGAAAAAAATATTAAAAGAGATTACACCTAGTTCTATTGGAATAAGTTATAGGTATAGTTATATTTTCAAAAACTTGGTTATAAGGAAATTTAAAAATCGATTATTTAATATTCACTCTCAAGCTTTACCTAATTTTAGAGGTAAAGGTGGATTAAGTTGGAACATTTTATCAAAATCAAATATTTTAGGTTCATCAATTCACTTGATAACTGAGAAAATAGACAAAGGAAGCATTTTGATGATGTTAAAGTCTAAGCAAAATTTAAAAAATAAAAATTATGACCAAATCGAAAAAAAAGTTTCTCTGATTGATAGAAAATTGATAAAGAAATTTTTAAATAATATTTTTTTAAATAAAAAATTTAATATTCACAAAGTTAATAATCAAAACTCTTTTTACTGGCCCTCATTAAAAACAAAAAAAAATGCCTGGCTAAACTTTAATTGGGAGCCAGAGGATGCAAGTAAATTTATTAATGCTTTCTCAGGAAAATATGGTGGAGCTTTTTCTTTTTACAATAAAAAAGTAATTAGGTTAAAAAATGCAAAAAGTGAAATAAATAAAAGAGTATTTCATCCATATCAAATAGGGATAGTTTATAGAATTAAAGATAAAAGAATTTATGTAGTTTGTAACAAAGGAGCAATAAGCTGTGAATACAAACTTAAATCAGGAAGTAAAATTAAAATTGGTTCAAGGCTACGCACAACTACAAAAAAATTAGAACAATCATTAATTAATTTGTAGTTTATTTTTTTATCATAAAGTGAATTATTCCATCTCCGTAAAGAAATTTTGAAATTTCATTATCATAATGATAATATAAAGGCTCAATAAAACGGCGAAGATTCTTAAATTCAACTTTTTTTTTAACTCGTATAATTTTTTTAAAACCAATTTTCTTTAAATAAATTTTTAAATTTTTTTCAACATATGTTTTATATTTTGGAGCCATTAAACGATCTTTAATAGTAAGCTTAAGGTCTTCATCAAATAAAAAAATAATTTTATTAAATAAACTGATAGTTTTTTTATTATAATTTTTTTTTAAAAAATCTGAATACTTTTTATGATTTTTATCTAAGAAAAGATCTAAGAACTTTCTAAATTTTTTATCTTTTTGATATTTTGGTCTTAAAAAATTCATAGTAAGATCATTTAATAATCCGCCTCTTCCATGAACTGATATATATGTTTGGCCTCCTTTTTTTAAGACTCTATAAATTTCATGAAAACCTTTAAGGTCATTGTTCATATGATGAATAACCCCCTGACATAAAACAAAATCAAAATAATCTTTAGGATAAGGAAGCTTTTCTAAAGAACCTATGGTTATTCTGTATTTATTTTTGAATTTCTTGAAATTTTTTTCGATAGGTTTTTTGATGTGTTGGTGCATATCTAATAAATGGCAATATTTTGCCCCTAGATTCAAAAGATTAAATCCACCCGAGCCTGTTGATCCACATCCCAAATCTGCGCAAATTTTATTTTTAAAATAGCCCTTTTGTAATCCTAATATATTTTCATTTAATGAATATTTAATCTTATCTAATGAAAATTTATTTTTATTTTGAGCTAAATGAATTTGATTGAATATTTTTCTGGTTACTTTATTATGATCTTTCATAAACAATTATTTAAATGCAAATACCCAAAAGTAAACAAAATTCTTATAGCGAAAATGGATTTTTAATAGTCAAAAATTTGTTAAAGAAATCAAGTATTAAGAAAATACAAAAAACTATTTTAAATAGATCAAAATTTTATATTAAAAATAGTGAAAATTATAAATCTTTTTATGACAAAGAATTTCATTTAAATTTAATTAAATTGAAAAAAAAAGAACCAAAGAAATTTGGTTCATTCTATGAGAGTATTCAAAAAAGTCTACAACTATACTCAATTATATTGGAAAAAAAATTAACTAATTATGTAAGTGGTTTGGCAAAATTAAGTCATGAAAATATATCCTTTAACGGAGAAAATATTAGAATGGATTTGCCAAAAAATAAACTCCATAGTTTGGACTGGCATCAAGATAGATCATATTATTTTCAAAATAGAGATGCAAATAAAGGACTAGTTTGCTGGATACCGTTAATAAATTTAAAAAAAGAAATTGGCCCATTAAGAGTATGTATTTCAAGCCATAAAGATGGATTTATAAAAAATTATAAAAAATATAGAAAAAATAAGAAACATTCTTTTCAGAGAAGTGTTGAATTAAAAAAAAAAATACAAAATCGTTTCTAAACCTTTAAATGAGGGGGATGTGATATTCATGAATAAAAATACCATTCATGCATCAGGAACAAATAAATCAGATT
This sequence comes from Candidatus Pelagibacter sp. Uisw_121, assembly GCF_047722545.1. Classification (GTDB taxonomy): domain Bacteria; phylum Pseudomonadota; class Alphaproteobacteria; order Pelagibacterales; family Pelagibacteraceae; genus Pelagibacter. The sequence goes on from NZ_CP159816.1 coordinate 122,077, forward strand.
ATATAAGATTTTCTCTTCAAGTAAGAGTTCATGACTTAATGGATCCTGATTATTTATCATTTAGATATAAAATTTATTATAATTTAAATGATATAAAGCAAATGAAGAAAAAAGGTATTGATGTTTCTGATGTTGAGGTTTTTTCAAAATAGTTATAATTTATACCACACTGTGTTTAAGTTTCCAATTATTGCAATACCTGTAATCATTGCCAGTTTTTTCCCATAATAATGGCGACCTAAAACTATCTAGTGTTTCGTAAAATTCTTCCTCTTTGATATTTGTGTACTCTAAAAAATCTTTAAAATATCTTTTTGGAAATTCATGATCATATTTATGTACTAACTTAACACCCTCGTCTCTAGTTATATATTGATTTCTTATTTCTTTAGAAGCATCTTCACTACATCTCCCATAACCAAATTTAACATAGGCGGTATAAAAATGAAAAGGATCAACTCTATCATCAATCCCACTATATTTGGAGAAAGTCGATTCTGTTCGTAAATCATTTGGTTTAAAATTAGTTATTTTAGTAGCTAAATAGTAATTCTCTTGTGGTTCACATCTTTCCCAATGACCCAGGTATAATAATTTAATATCTTTTTTTATAATTTCATCAACATCCAGTGGTAAATAATATTTCAAGTCATTTTCTGAAATACCAAATTCCTTGAGTTCTTGCAAATTATAACCAGCAATTTTTATATTTTGGTTTTTTGAGCGAGACCAATATCTTAATAACATATCACTTCTTCCAAGCTCATCTGCTTGACCACCAGCTTCTGCTTGAGATTCACCATGGAAAATTAATTTTATATCAAACATTTTTGCCATGTGGCTAGAAAAATGTCTTTGACCTAGTATAAAAGGTTGAAATGGATGTAGAAGGTTTTTAAAAGCTAAGGATGTTAATTTTCCATGTATTTTACCATTCGGAGTATAAAGAAAGTTTGGAACACCTCCTCTAAGAGGCCAGTTATGAAAATTTTGCATACCTACATCAGTATAAATATGTGGGGAAAAAGTTACTGTAAGTGGATTCATTCCATATTTGGTTTTAAGTACATGTGCTTGCCATACAGAGTCCTTTCCTCCCGATCCAGGTACCAGACAATCATACGAGCCATTTCTAGATCTGTATTTTTCTAGTAAAACTTTAAGTTCAGTTTCTCGTTTTTCCCAATCTATATGTTGATTGTATTTTTTTTCAACCTCTAGACAAGCGAAACAAACCCCGTCTTTAAAGCTCAATTTTTCTTTATTTGAATGTGCGCTATCATCTTCTAAAGGTTGTGAGGGCAATACTTTTTGATTAGAGATAACACATTTTTTGCAAAAAGAAACTTTTTCTAAATTTTTGTTCATATTTTTAATTCTAAAAAAAAAATTAATACTATACTTTTAATATTAATTCTAGGATGTTCATACCTTGTTCAGAGCTTTTTTCTGGATGAAATTGTAAACTATATATATTTTTTTTATTTATAAATGCAGGTAAATAATTACCAACATATCCTAGAATAGCATTTTTATCTTTAGGGGCAACCATATATTTGTTATTAAAAAAAAAAGTATTGTCATTAAAATTACAATCTTTAAATTTTACATCATACCACCCAAGTAAAGGAACTTTTACAATTTTGCTTGATACTAATTTTACAGATCCATGTATCAAGTTAAGACCCTCACAACCAGGGGACTCTTCGCTATCACTCATCATTAGTTGCATACCAAGGCATATACCTAAAATTTTTTTATTATTTAAAAAAGAATCTTTAATTAAAGTATCAAATTTTTTCAATTTTAAGCTTTTCATGCCTTCCTCAAACTTTCCATTTCCTGGAAGAACTATCAACGAAGTATTTGATTTATATTGATTGATATCGTTTATTAGATAAGTCTCACCTAAATTACTTAAGGCAGAATAAATACTTTTGATATTGTTAATTTCTAAGTTTAAAATTCCAATTTTCATTTAAAGTTTACTGTTATTTCTTTTTCTAATAAATATTTTTTGATTTCGTTAATTTTAATTTTTCCAAAATGTAAAGCACTTGACAGACATAAACCATCGATTTTATAATTCTTAATAGCTTCATAAAAATCTTCAACTTTGCTTGCACCACCCGAAATAACTATTGGGCAATTTATTTTATCATGAACTTCACTAATTAGATCATCTTCAAATCCATTTTCCATTCCATCGTTATCTATTGAATTCACAATTACTTCACCAACATTTAGTTTGTTTAATTCTATTATCCAGTCTTTAAGTTTAATATTTGAATTTTCCCTACCATGGTCCATCATACAATAATAATTATTATTAATTTTTTTTGCTTCAATTGAAATTGAAATAAATTGGTCTCCAAAAATATTTTTTAGCTCTTTAATGAAGTTGATATTTCTTAAAGCCTCCGAGTTAATAATTATTCTATCAGCGCCAACATTCAGTAATTTCTTAATATCTTCAATATTCTTTATTCCACCACCAACATTTATTGGTATAAAAATATTATTGGTGATTTTGTCTACAATTTCAAATAAGTTATCCCGGTCATATAAACTTGCAACTATATCTATAATGTTTATCTGGTCAGCGCCTTCGTCATAATATTTTTTTGCAAACAGCACAGGATCTCCAATTTTTCGAAGACCTTCAAATTTAACCCCTTTAATTAAATGATTATTCTTAATTTCAAGCTTTGGAATTATTCTAATTTTTTGTATGATTTTATTCATTACAAAAAAATGTATACTTCAATACTATAATTAATCAAAACTTTTGAATAAAAAAGATGAAGAAAAAAAATTTTTTAATAGTTATTCCAGCAAGATTAAAATCAAAAAGATTACCAGGAAAACCTTTAAAGTTAATCGATGGTCTTCCGATGATAGTAAGAACTTATAATCAATGCAAAAAAGTTACTGATCAGAAAAATATAGTTGTAGCAACTGATAGTAGAAAGATTAAAAAAGTATGTGATAACTATGAAATTAATTCGATCATTACATCACAAAATTGTTTAACTGGAACAGACAGAATAGCTCAAGTCTCAACAAAAATAAAAAGAGATTATTATATAAACGTTCAAGGAGATGAGCCAATTATACCTCCTAAGGATATTAGAAAAATTATTAAAGAAACGATTAAGTTTAAAAATTTTATTACAAATGGTTATACAAAAATAAAAAATAAAAAATTTTTTTTAAATGCTAATATTCCAAAATTAGTATTTAATAAAAAAAAAGAGTTGATGTACATGAGTAGAGCTCCAATTCCATTAAACAAAAAAAAAACATTTTCTAATGGATATAGGCAAGTGTGCGTTTATGGCTTTCCAAGAAAAACTTTATCAATTTTTTTGCAAAATAAAAAAAAAACACATTTAGAACAAATTGAAGATATAGAGATTTTAAGATTTTTAGAATTAGGACTTAAAATAAAAATGATAAAATTAAGTGATGGATCAATTTCTGTAGATACAAAAGATGATTTAAAAAAAGTCATAAATAAAATTAAAAATGCAAGAAAAAATTAATATTTTTTTCAGAAGAAATATATTTGGAACTCAAAATTTATTTAGATATTTTTTGTTTAACAAAATTTTTAAGTTACTATTTACTAATAGAGGTTGTAGTTTTAAAAATTTGCCTAAAGAGGGCTTCATTAGATTAAATAGAATAAATGAAAAGGCTATCAATAAAATTAACAACGAAATTAAAAATCAAAATATTGAAAATAAGAATGCTAGTTTTAATTTTAAAGTTGATGATAAATTAAATAAAATTTTTCGTGAATTAATAAATGAAAATTTAAAAAATGACCTAGACAATTTAAGACAAGTTTATAATTTTAATTTTGCAATCAGTAACATTGAAATTAAAAGAAATTATTTTTTTGAAAAAAAAAATTTAGAATTTAAAAATGTGTATTCAGAAAACTACCATGAGGATAAATATATATGTACACAAATAAAACAATTTATTTACCTTAGCAATGTAGAAAAAGATAATGGTCCATTTAGTTTCTTTAAAATTAAAGATAGCCGAAAATTCGTTAAGGAAAACAAATTAGAAAATAGATTTAATTTTAAAATTCAACAATTTAAGGGTAATAATATTTCAAATGAATTTTTTTTTTTAGGAAAACCTGGAGATACTTTACTGGTAGATACTTCTGAATTACTTCATAGAGCAAATATACCATCAAGAGGTAATTACAGAGACATGCTTACCATTACATACAACTTAACTCATGATAAAAAATATAATGATGTCTGGTCAATAGTTGACAATAATGTTAATTTTTGGAAAGAAAAAGATCAACTTAATTACTCAAAAAAATTTTCTAAACCTGCTGGTTATTATAATTTAGTTTTAGTTTTTCTAAAATTTTTATTTTTAAAAATTAATTTTATAAAATATTAATGATAATATTAATTCCATTAGAAATCGGAGTAAGAGAGATTTATTCAAAAACATTTTTAGCTTTTCATTTAGCAAAAAAATATAAAGCAAAGATTTATTTATTTAATTCTAGATCAATATTTAAAAAAATTAAGAAGTTAGAAAATTGCATTATATTTGATAAAAGCTTGTCGTATACTAAAATAGACTTTCATGAAAATTTAATGAAAAAAAATTTTTTATATTCACTAGATGAAGAAGGTCCAGTTTACAATTGGGATAAATTTACATTTCTGGGCAGAAATCCTGATAAATTATACAAAAATCTTAGTGGAAATTTTCTAATTAGTGAATATGAAAAAAAATATTTTAAAAAAAAACAGCAAAAAAAATTATTTATTGTGGGTCATCCGAAATATGACCTATTAAAAAAACCTAATATCAATTTATATTCAAATTTTGATAAGAATATTAAAAAAAATTTTGGAAATTATATTTATTTTTCCTCTAGTTATGGATTTGATACAATAGGAGGATATGAGAAATTTCTGTTATTTAGTAAAAAAATTTATCTTACAGATAAAAAAAATATAAAGCTGTATGATAAATTTTTATATTTTCAAAAAAATGATTTTAAAAATTATATTCTTTTTATGAATACAATTAAAAAAGTTGCATATGCTTTTCCAAAAAAAAAAGATTATTTTTAGGCCACACCCATCTCAAGATATTGATCAAGTTAAAAAAAGACTGAAAGATATTCCAAAAAATCTTCATGTAATTTATGAAAAAGATGCAGTAACATGGATTAAAAATTGTGAGTATTATATTCACTCTCATTGCACAACATCAATAGATGCAGCACTCTTAAATAAGAAAATTTTAAGACTTGTGCTAACTAATGAGACTGAACATAAACATAATCCAATATATAATAATTTAGGTTATAATTTTCAAAACTCTAAATCTCTTATAAGTTTTCTTGCTAAAAGCATTAATTATAAAAAAGTCTATAAATTAGATAGAAATAATATTTCTCAAAAATATCTTACAAATAATCTAAAACAACTTAGCTCTGATAAAATTGGAAATATTTTTTTTAATAAAATTAAAAATAAAAAATCTATATTAGAATTTGATATTAAAAAATTTGATATTTCCAAAAAATCAAGAAATACAGAATTTGTAAATTTTTTAAAAAGAATACTTAAAAAAATAATTTCAAACTTCTATATTTATCAATTTATTAATTTTTTTTGTGAATTACCTGCAAATATCTTATTGAGTAAAGAATATAAAGAAAAAAAAATGAATAATACAAATTTAAGTGAAATTCCTAAAATTATAAATAAGTTAAACAATCTTCATTTTAAGCAAAAAAAAAAAAATGTTAAATTTAAAGAACTAAATGAAGAAATTTATCAAATATCTTAATTCAAAAAATTTATGAGAATATATTATGAAATAGAAACAAAAAAAAGAGAGCTTGACGCCAGAATTTTATTTGGAATAATTTCAGCAAATAAGGGGTTCTCGGTAGTTATAGGAAAAAAAAATAAACTTTTAGAAAAAATTAAATATTTAATACCTGGAGTATTTATATTCAAAAGTTCCAGGGAAAGACCAGAAAAACTTGCTCAATACTTAAGAAAATATGGTTTTTATATTTTTTCTTCTGATGAAGAGGGTTTATTTAACATTTCTTCTGATGAAGTTTTGCATCGGGTACCAGAAAAAACAATTAAAACAGTTGATAAGTTTCTTGCATGGGGAGACGAGCAGGCAAATCCTTTAAGAAATAATTATTCAAATATTGATGACAAGATAATTCTTTGCGGCAACTCAAGATTTGATTTGTTAAAAAAACCAATTAAAAATGTGTACTTAGAAGCTGCAAAAAACATAAATAAGAAATATGGAAAATTTGATTTATATATTTCTGCATTTCATAAATACAACGCATTAACTGAACCTGGAACGAATTATCTGACAGGTATAAAGTCTTGGGGTGACAATCTAATTGAGCATGAAAAAAGAAAAAAATTATTTTCAAACATGTTTGAATTGCAAAAGAAGAACATGATGTCTACAATTAATTTCTTTAATTCAAACTCTAAAAAGATGAATAAAATGATAATCAGACCACATCCTGCAGAAAACTTATCAACATGGACAAATAATCTCAATGAAGATTTAAAAGAAAATGTTATTTATGACCACATCAACACAAATTCTTGGATAATGGCAGCTGATAGAGTTTTTGGATATTATTGTACTGCTACAATTGAAGCAAGCTTGTTAGGAAAAATGGCTCTAAATCTTGTTTTTAATAAAGGAGAAGTTTATGAAACAAAAATATTTGATCTATTTTGTAACGAAATTAATAATCCAATTAATTATGAAGATTTAGATTTAAAAATTAAGAATTTAGAAATAAAATCTTCAAAAGATTTTGTGAATGATAAAGCTAGTTTTTTTTTCAAGAATAATAACTTTTATAATGCAGAATTAGTTTGTGATGAAATTACAAAGTTTACAAAAAATAAAAAAAAACAAAATGTAAAAGATAGATTTGATAATAAAATTTACTTTACATTTTTTCTGATTTTACAAAAAATTAGAAATCTTTTTATAAGCACTAAAAGTATTACAGCTAAAATTTATAATCAAAAAAATCCAGGCATAACATTAAGTGAAGTGAAAAATAAGTTAAATGATTTTTCAAAAGAATTGGGTATTTCAAATATAAAGTGCAGAGAGATTTATCCTGGAGTCTTTGAAATAAAAAAAATGAAAAATGGCGGCTCAAATTAAAAAATGCAAAATAAAACTGGCACTTTCCTAAGAAAAAAAGTATTTAAAAAAAATTTAACAATAGCATTTATCAACTAACTTAAATTAAAAAACTGTGAATAAAAATTTTTTAAAAAAAAAAATTACAATATATTCTCCACAAAATAAAATTTTGAATTATTGTTTTTTAGCTGATTATTTATTTAAATCAGATGAAATAGAATTTTTAAGTGAAAAAACAATATTAAAAAATAATTCATGTGAAATTTTTGTTGATGTAAATAATTTAAAAAACTTCCTTAATACAAAATTTAATAACTTAAACAAAACTATTTTTATAGTACTGTGGAATAATAGTTTTGATTATTTTAAGCATAATTTAACGATTGGTTTATTAAAAAATAAATTTAATCAAGTAAAATTAATTTATCTAGATAGGGAAAAATTTAATTCTAAATTTAATTCATTATCACTAAGTGACTTTTCAATATCAAAAAAAAGAACTTTAAAAAAAATAAAAGGAATAAATTTTATTAAATATATTAAATATTTTTTTCCCACTCTCTCTTCCTTATATAATTTTTTTAAACATCCAAGAACTTCAATGTTTTTTTTGAAAACAAAACTAGTATTTGTTGGAACGGGTGATTTAGAAGATGTAATATCTGCATTTAAGGTATTACAACTATCTCATAACAAATATACAAGAAATTTAATTAGTCTATCCTTAAAAAGATTAACCAACCTAAATTCCATCAATACAAATAATCTCTTCGAATTATTTAATAATCATAACTTTTTAAAAATGGAGTCTCATGAAAGAACTTATTTTTTACGTCTTATTTTTAGAATTATATTAATTGACCATCTTTCAAATTTTAAATATTTTTTTCATCAAAATAAAAAAAAACCTTTTATTGATCTATTAAATAGCAATATTTATAAGAATGTATATCAATTAGACCTAGGTGTACTTTGCTCTAATACCCCTAATAATCATAGGACGTTGCAAATTAATAGATTTTATAAAAATTTTAATATAAAAATTGAAATATTAAAAAATAATACTATTTATAACAACAGCAAATTATTAAAAAGAATAAATATAATCCAAAATTATTTAATTGAATTAAAGAAGTTTAATGAATTTAATTGTGATGGTGATTATTTTATACAAAAGATGGCTAAGCTAAAAAACAACTATTTAAAATAATGAAAAAAGTTTTTGTAACAGGTGCATCTGGTTTTATAGGATCACACTTAGTTGAAAGTTTGGTTTCAAAAGGTTATCACGTAAAAGCATTAGTGCCTTATAATATTGATAATACTTGGGGTTGGATAGATACATTTCCTACAAAAATAAAGAATAAATTAAAAGTTGTAATAGGTGATGTGGTTGATCAAGATCTAATTTTAAAAGAAACAAAAAAATGTGATGTAATATTTCACTTAGCAGCACTTATCTCAATTCCATATTCCTACAAGTCGCCAAGAACATATATTTCAACTAACGTTATCGGCACGCTAAATGTTTTAGAAGCAGCTAGAGTAAACAATTGTAAGAAAGTAGTAATTACATCCACTAGTGAAGTTTATGGATCAGCTCAATATATACCAATCGACGAAAAACACCCATTAAATGCACAGTCACCTTATGCAGCAAGTAAGGTAGCTGCAGATCAGCTAGCCTTATCTTATTATAAAAGTTTTGCCTTACCTGTAACAATTATTAGACCCTTTAATACATACGGTCCAAGACAGTCACAACGAGCTGCAATTCCAACAATTATTGCACAAATTTTAAATGGGCAAAAAAAAATTAAATTAGGTAATTTAGACTCATCAAGAGACTTTACTCTGGCACAAGATACAGTAAGTGGATTTTTAAAAACCATTAATAACAAAAAATGTGTCGGGCAAGTCATAAACCTTGGAACTGGATCGCATTTTACAATTAAAGAAACAGTTAAAATGATAGCAAAAATTATTGGTACCAACATAACAGTAGAGTTAGATAAAAAAAGAATAAGACCAAAAAAAAGTGAAGTTGATAGATTATTATCAAAAAACACAAAAGCTAAAAAAATCTTAAAATGGAAACCTAAGTTTGTTAAGAAAGCAGGATTTTATAAAGGTTTAGAAAAAACTATAGAATGGTTTAAAAATCCTCAAAATTTAAAACATTATAAAAATAACAAATATAACGTTTAAAAAAACAATGCCTAAAAAAAAAATTATTTTTTATACAGGCAGCAGAGCAGATTATGGACTTTTAGAGCCAATTATTTCTCAAATATATAAAGAAGTAGATATTTATTTAGTAGTAGGACCGCACCATTTAGAAAAAACTTTAGGTAAAACTTTAAGACAGATAAACAGGAAATTATTTAAGAAGATATATAGCTGCAAAGCAAAGATTGATTATAATAATGTCGATATTGTTAAATTTTTATCAGAATCATTGAATAGATATAAAAAAATAATCATTAGAATAAAACCTGATTTAGCAGTAATACTAGGTGACAGATATGAAGTCTTGTCATTTGCAATAACTTCTTTTTTTCAAAATGTTAAAATTTGTCATTTGCATGGAGGGGAAAAAACCATAGGATCCTTTGATGATACAATAAGACATGTCATTACAAAACTTAGCCATTATCACTTCACAACAAACATAAAATATAAAGATAGAGTAATTCATTTAGGAGAAAATAAAAAAAAAATATTTAATTACGGATCAATCGGTGCTGAAAATGTAAAAAATATAACATACTTGAGTAAAAAAGAACTTTTTCTTAAATTAGGTATTAATACAAAAAAAAAAATAATTTTGATCACATTTCATCCTGAAACTAATAATTATAAAAGTTACCCATCTCAAATTAGAACCTTATTAGAATCGCTTAAAAATTTAAAAAATTTATTTTTAGTTTTTACAGGAAGTAATGGTGACCCGAATGGAAAAATGTTTAATCAGGAAATGAAAAAATTTGTAAAAAAAAATGATAACTCTATTTTTTTTAGTTCTCTTGGAAATACAAATTATTTGAATCTTATGAAGCATGCAAATGCAGTATTGGGAAATTCTTCTAGCGCAATAATAGAGGCCCCATCTTTTGGTATTCCAGTTATTAATATAGGAAACAGGCAATCTGGACGTGAGCTCTCATCAAATATTTTTTCCTGTAAATTAAATAGAAACGCTATTATTAATGAAATTAAAAAATTAAAGAAAATTAGAAAAAAAGTTTTTGTAAAGAATTTAAATTTTAAAAAAAATGCTATCATAAAAATAGCAAATAAAATTAAATTTTTAAGTAAAAAAGTAAAACCAGATTTTAAATACTTTGATGATTAAGCAACATAATAAAGTTATAGTTATTGCAGAAGTAGGAGTAAACCATAATGGAAAAGTTAAAATTGCCAAAAAAATGATTAAGATTGCAAAAAATTGTGGAGCAGATTATGTAAAATTTCAAAATTGGAAAGCAAATAATTTAGTTACAGAGAATGCAAAAATGGCACCTTATCAAATTAAAAATACAAAAAAAAAAACAAAGACAAATAGACCTACTTAAACCTTTAGAATTAAAAAAAAATGATTATTTTATTTTAAAAACTTTTGCAAATAAAAATAAGATAAATTTTTTATCCTCCCCTTTTGATGAAGAAAATTATCTATTTTTAACCAAAAATCTTAAATGCAAAGAAATTAAAATACCATCAGGTGAAATAAATAATTTTCTTATGTTGAGTAATATTAATCTTAAAAAAGAATATATATTTATTTCGACTGGTATGTCTAATTTAGAAGAAATTGCACACACTTTAAACTTTATAGCTAAAAAAAAAGTATTTAAAGTTAAAAAAAGTAGGATTATAATTAATGATAAAAAAAAATTATTATTTTTAAAAAAAAGACTTTGTTTACTTCATTGTGTCACTGATTACCCAGTAGATGATAAATTTGCAAATCTCAATGCTATTAAAACTTTGGAGAAAGAATTTCAGTTAAATGTAGGTTATTCGGATCATACAGCAGGCATTTTAGCGCCTATAATAGCAGCATCACTAGGTGCTAAGGTTATAGAAAAACATATTACTTTAAATAAGAAATTAAAAGGACCTGATCATAAAGCGTCATTAAACCCAATTGAATTTAAAAAAATGGTTAAACAAATTAGAAAATTAGAAACTATGATGGGCAATGGAAAAAAAGTGCTACAAAAATGTGAGATTAAAAATATGCTCATAGCACGAAAAAGTATCGTTGCAAAAAAAAAATATTAAACAAGGTCAGCTTTTTTCGAACGTAAATTTAGGCATTAAAAGACCTGCAGGTGGTATAAATCCATCTAAGTATTTTAATTTAATAGGAAAAAAGTCAAAGAAAAACTATAAAATAGATCAAAAAATTTAATTATGAAAATTCTTTCAATTTATCCCTATACACACATTTCATCAGCAGCACTAATGATAGATGGAAAAATAGTGGCCGCCTCTCCTGAGGAAAGATTTAATAGAATTAAAATGAGTACTGCTTTTCCTTTTAAAGCAATAGATTGGTGTTTAAAAAAAGCAAATTTAAAATTAGACAATATAGATTTAATTGTAGTTCCATGGAATCCATCACATAATATAAATGATGCCTCATCAAGGTGGACGAATGATCTGAGATGGAGAGGTGAGATGCTTTCAAACATCCCGATAAACATAATGAGAATGTTAAATTCGGAACCTGCTGAAGAAATTATAATTAGTTTCAAGAATCAAAAAATAGTTTATTTGAATCATCACGAATGTCATGCAGCGTCAGCTTTTTTTACATCTCCATTTAAAAAAACAGATATATTGACTATTGATGGTCATGGAGAAATTGATACATGCTTTTTAGGAACTGGTAATGAAAAAAAAATAACGAAACATGGCTCTGTAAAGTATCCTCATTCAGTGGGTTTATACTATGGCTCATTTACAAATTTTCTAGGATTTAAACCAGATTCAGATGAATGGAAGGTTATGGCATTAGCATCATATGAAACGAAAAAAAATATTTATGACGATAAAGTAAATAAATTATTCAATTTAACAAAAGATGGATTTGAATTAGATCTTAGTTATTTTGATTTTTATACTTTTGATAGAAGAAAATTTTTTTTTACAACTAAATTTACTAAATTATTCGGTGAACCACGTAAAAAAGAAAGCAAAATAACAAAAAGACACAATCAAATTGCAGCGGCTATGCAAAGATCTTTTGAAAAAATAGTTTTTCATTTATTAGTAAAATTGAAAAAAACAGGCCCTAAAAATAATAACATCGTGTTAGCTGGAGGTGCGGCAATGAATTGTGTTTTTAATGGCCTGCTAAATAAAAGTAAAATTTATAAAAATAATTATATACCAGCTTACCCGGATGACTTAGGAGTCTCGATTGGAGCAACATATTTAGCGAATTTTAAATTTAATAAAAAAGCAACTAGAAAAATTTATCATGAAAAAGAAAATTATTTTGGGCCTGAGTTTACTGATTTAGAAATAAAAAAAGAACTCATTAAATCAAATCTAAATTTTATTAATGCAAAAAACAATGTTTCTGAAATTACAGCAGAAATGCTAGCTAATGGTAAATTAATAGGTTGGTTTCAGGGACGAATGGAGTTTTCACATAGATCATTAGGTAACAGAGCAATCCTTGCTGATCCACGCGATGAAAAAATGAAAGATATAGTTAATAGAGCTATAAAATTTAGAGAAGGTTTTAGACCATTCGCTCCATCAGTTTTAGGTGATTATGCACATAAAATTTTTGATTTAAAAAAGAATGAAAAAATTTATTTTATGGAAAAAGCAGTTAAAGTGCGAAAAAATTGGAAAAAAATAATTCCTGCAGTTACACATGTTGATGGTACAGCTAGAGTTCAAACTGTGACAAAAAAATCAAATTTAAAATTTTATGAATTAATATCTAATTTTAATAAAATCACTAATGTACCCGTCTTATTGAATACCTCATTTAATTTAAATGGAGAGCCAATAGTTTGTTCTCCAAAAGATGCAATAAGGACTTTCTTTTCTTGTGGGTTAGATGCCCTTGTGATTGGCAATTATATAATAAAAAAATGATTTATATAAACAAGTTAAGAAAAAATATATTAAGTGATGATGCCACTATAATGCATGCAATCAAGTGTCTAAATAATTCAGAACATAAGATATGTTTAATTGTAAATAAATCAAAAAAACTTTTGGGTGTTATGACAGATGGTGACTTAAGAAGAGCTATCTTAAAATCTTCAGATTTTTTAAAACCTATAAATCAATTTTATAATAAGAATTTTACTTATTGTTTTGAAGACACATTGAACCATGTAGTAAAAAAGAAATATATGAAAGATGACTCCTTACTATATATCCCTGTACTTGATAGAAAGAATTTATTTATAGGTTTATATTTAAAAAAAGATTTTTTTGAAGAAATTTTATTAAAAAATGAAGTGGTGATAATGGCAGGAGGAATGGGGAAAAGATTGTTACCCTTGACAAATAATTACCCCAAGCCAATGTTACAGGTAGGTGGTAGGCCTCTTTTGGAGACTATAATTTATTCATTAAAATCATCTAATTTTGTGAATATAAATATTTCAGTAAATTATCTTAAAAATAAAATAATTAATTTTTTTGATGATGGGAAACGTTTACAGCTAAAAATTAAATATCTTATTGAAAAAAAACCTTTAGGGACCATTGGATCGTTGTCATTATTAAAAAATAAAATTAAAGAACCTATTTTATTAATTAATGGAGATATATACACATCCTTAAAATTTGAAAACTTGATAAGCTATCATAATAGTCAAAAAAACGAAATGACGATTTGTGTTAACAATTATTCCGTACAAATTCCATATGGAGTTATAAATTACAAGAAAATTAAAAAAAAAATAATAACAGAAAAACCCATTTTTAATTTTGATGTAAACTCTGGAATATATGTGATAAATCCAAGCTTACTAAAATATATCCCAAAAAATAAATATTGTGACATGGATACCTTTATTAATAAAATTCAAAAAAGAAAAATTGGTTTTTTTAAAATCCATGAAACTTTAATTGATATTGGTGACCACAAAAAATTTAATAAAGTGCAAAAAATGATTAATAATGATTAATAAGCCAAAGATTCTTTGTGTAATTCCAGCCAGAAAAAATAGCAAGGGACTAAAAAATAAGAATATAAAGAAGTTGGGAAATATACCTTTAATTGCATGGTCAATCTTAACTGCAAAAAAATGTAGATTAATTGACGAAATAATAGTGAGCACCGACTCTATTCAAATTTCAAATATAGCTAAAAAATTTGGTGCAAAAATTCCATTTATAAGACCAAAAAAGCTTGCAACAGATAAATCTAGCACCTTTAGTGTTTTAGAGCATGCTGTTAATTTTTATAAAAAAAAAGAAATTTCTTTTGATTATGTTTTATTATTAGAACCTACTTCCCCACTAAGAAATTATAAAGATATCAATTCATGTATTAAAAAAGTGATAAAAAATAAAATTGTATCAATGGTAAGCGTTACCAGCATAATCAATCAACATCCTTCATTTTTATACTCATTAAATAAAAAAAATATATTGATTCCATATTTAAAAAATCAGAAAAAATTATATGTGAGAAGACAGGATGTAAAACCACTTTATTATTTAGAGGGTTCAATTTATATTTCAAAAACTTCGGTATTACTTAAAAAGAAAACTTTTTATCATGAAAAAACCCAAGCTTACAAGGTAGATAAATGGAAATCTTTAGAAATTGATGATATTGATGATTTTAATTTAGCAAATTTTTATGTAAGAAATTTGAAAAAACTTAAGGGTTTAAAAAGATGAATAAAGGACAAGAACTTTTAAAAAAAGCTAAAAAAATTATTCCAGGAGGCAATCAACTGCTATCTAAAAGAAGTGAGATGTTTCTACCAGGATTGTGGCCAACATATTATAAAAAAGCTAAAGGTTGTAAAGTTTGGGACTTAAACAATAAAGTTTATTATGATTTTGCAGGAATGGGCGTTACTTCTTGTGTTTTAGGTTATTCAAATGAATATATTAATAGGGCATTAATAAAAGGACTTAAAAGCGGATCGATGTGCACTCTAAATGCTGTTGAAGAAGTAGAATTAGCAGAAGAGTTATTAAATATTCATAAATGGTCAGGAATGGCAAAATTTTGTAAATCCGGTGGTGAAGCCTGTATGGTGGCAATAAGAATTGCCAGAGCATATACAAATAAAAATAATATTGCTTTCTGCGGTTATCATGGGTGGCATGATTGGTATTTAGCAACAAATATGAATGGTTCAAAAAATTTAGATAATCAGTTACTCCCTGGATTAAAAGCTAAAGGAGTTTCAAATTCATTTAAAAATTCAATTAAACCTTTTCTATATAATGATATTGCTTCATTTAAGAAACTTTTTAAAAATAATAATAATAATATAGGAATTATTATAATGGAACCGATGAGAGGGGTGAAACCTAGTCATAATTTTTTGAGACAAGTAAAATCAATAGCAAAAAAAAATAAAGCCATACTAATTTTTGATGAAATTACCTCAGGTTTTAAAGATAATTATGGTGGTTTACACTTAAAACTAAAAGTAACTCCTGACATGGCTATTTTTGGAAAATCTATTGGAAACGGATATCCAATTTCTGCAATTATTGGTAAAAAAGATATAATGCAAGTTGCTCAAGAAACATTCATTAGTTCTACAATGTGGACGGATAGATTAGGATTTATTGCAGCAAAAGTTACTCTTAAGAAATTAAAGCAACTTAACATTAATAGATTAATATCAAACTATGGAAATAAAATTAAAAAAGGATGGATTAAAATTTCAAAAAAAAATAAAGTTAAAATTTCTATAAGCGGGCAAGACTCAATTCCATATTTAAAATTTGATTATCCAAACAGCCTTGAAATTTTAACTTATTTTACTCAAGAGATGCTGAAAAAAGGCTTTTTGGCGGGTGCTCAAGTTGCTACAAGCTTTGCTTATAATGATAAGATTATTAATAAATATTTAAAAGAAGTAGATAATGTGTTTAGTAAAATTCAAACTTGTTTAAAAAATGGAAAATTTCCTTTAAAGGGAGAAATCAAACATTCAACCTTCAAAAGACTTACGGGATAAAAAAATAATGAACGCCGATCTTAAAAAATATCTTAAAGAACATATTGTAAAGCCAATATTGAGAAAATTTAATTAAGGTGAAAAAAAAAATTATAATTCTTGGTTCATCTGGTCTAATTGGAAATACTTTAAGTCTAGAGCTGTCAAAAAAATATAAAGTTATAGGTTTAGATAAAATTGCCAATAAAAAAACAGATTTTATTGTAGATGTAAATAATTATGAAGAGGCAAAAAAAAAAATTGATTTAATAATAAAAAAGAATAGATCTATACATGCTGTAATTATATCCGTATATCCAAAAGTAGATATTAAGCAAAAAAAAAATTCTTTAACACTTTCATATGAGCAGTTTTCAAAAGATTTAAATAACCATCTTAAGGCGTATTATAATATTAATAAAATTTTTATTAATTATTTTAAAAAAAAAGAGGGAGGTGTAATAGTCAATTTTGGGTCTATTTACGGTTCTTATATTCCAAGATTTGAGGTTTATGAGGGAACAAAAATGTCTATGCCAATGCAATATACAATAGCCAAAAACTCAATTATTACTATGAGTAAATTTCTGGCTAAAGAATATTTAAATAAAAAAATTCGAATTAATTGCGTAAGTCCTGGAGGCGTTTTTGATTATCAAAATCCTAAATTTATAAAGAAATATAAAAAATACACAGCAAATAAAAGTATGTTAAGTAAAAATGACCTTTCTGGAGTAGTAAAATTTTTAATATCTGATGAATCATCAAAAATTACTGGCCAGGATATAGTCATTGATGATGGATATACTTTATAAATGTTTAAAGATTTTAAAAAGGTACTAAATTTAATAGGAAAACAAAAAACAAAACCATTAATTTATTTTTCATCATTCAGTCTGCTATTAATTTTTTTAGAACTATTAGGAATTACAATATTAATTCCAATAATTTCATTCATAACAAATAATAATTCTTCATTTTTTATTTTTGAATTTTTTTCCAATGATAAAATTTTTTTACCATTAATTGGAATATTAATTTTTATTTTTATTTCAAAAAATTTATTAATAATATACTTGAGCCATTGGCAAATGAAATTTTCTGGAAAGATTCATTTAGACCTTTCGGGTAAATTATTAAAATATTACTTAAAAATGCCTTATGAACAGTATTTAAATATAAATTCGTCAATACATATAAAAAATATTGAAAATGAATGTCAAAATTTTTCTCATTATCTTGTTGCTTATTTAGGATTAATTGTAGACGTAATTCTATCTTTAGTATTAATACTTTTGTTATTGAGACTAAACTTTTTTTATACATCTATAATCTTTGTGTTTTTTTTCACGATTTCTTTTATTTTATATTTTTTATCTAAAACTAATTTAAAAAAATGGTCAAAAGAAAGAATGGAAACTGCCAGGAAAGTCTTGCAAAATCTAATGGAAACTATTGGAAGCGTAAAAGAAATTAAAACTTATGAAAAAGAGGAAAAATTTGTTGACCAACATATAAAAAATTTAAGAAAAAATATTTATTCATCAATTAAAACAAATATTATTAGAATGTATCCAAAGTCTACATTTGAAGTATCTTTTATATTCTTGATATCAGTTGTTATAATTTATATAAGATTTTCAGAAAGTACTCTCAATTCTATGCTGCCCACAATTGTTGCTTTTATGGCTGCTGGGTTAAAATTGTTACCTACTTTTTCTAAAATTTTAGGTCAATTGCAAACTATAAGATCAAACAAAATTTCAATTGAAGTTTTACATAATGAATTTAATCAAATTCTACTCAAACCCTCCGTAGATCAAGGTAATGAAATTTTAGTTAATTCATTTAAATTAAATAAAATTGAGTTTAAAGAAGTTTCATTTAATTATTTGAATAATAAAAAAGAAATTATTCAAAAGTTAAATCTAAAACTTGAAATTGGAAAATGTTATTGCATCATTGGAGAAACTGGATCAGGAAAAACAACTTTGACGAATCTTTTACTAAAATTATTGATCCCAACAAGTGGTCAAATTTTAATAAACGATAAATATGACCTGCAAAAAATAAAAAATAGATTTTATTCTTTTGTTCCTCAAAAAATTTATCTTTTAGATAGTAGTATAAGATCTAACATAGCATTAGAGGAAGATGATACAAAGATATCAGAAAATCTATTGAATTCAGCCATTAAACTTGCTCAACTTGAAAGTTTTGTCGATAATTTACCCAAAAAAACATACACAAAAATTGGTGAAAATGCTTCAAGGTTGTCGGGAGGGCAGTTACAAAGGTTGGGTATTGCTAGATCAATATACAATGAGTCTCAATTGATGATATTCGACGAACCAACTTCATCATTAGATCAATTAACTGAAAAAAAAATTTACGAAAACATAAAATTGCTCAAAAATGATAAAATAATTATTATAGTATCTCACTCAACAGAAATAAAAAATTTTGTTGATCAGATAATAGAAATAAAAGATAATAAAATTTTAACTTATGAATAAAATAAACTTACTAGATTGTACACTAAGAGACGGTGGTTATTATAATATTTGGAAATTTGATAATAATTTAGTCCAAGATTATCTAAATGTTATGGCTAAAAGTAAAATAGATTTTGTTGAAATAGGTTTCTGTTTTTTTGAAAAGAATAAGACTAAAGGTCCTTTTGCTTATATCTCAGAAAAAATATTAAAAAATTTTGAGATAAAAAAAAGCCTAAAATTAGCTGTAATGCTAAATGTTTCAGATACTGGAGAGAATAATGAAGAAATTATTAAAAATATTAACTCTGCATTTCATCATAAAAAAAAAGACAGGATTAAACTTGTAAGATTAGCATTCCACTTAGAGGAGCTAGATAAAACAATTTTAATAGCTAAAATTTTAAAAAAAAAAGAAATACATGGTGGGATTAAATTTGATGCAAATTTCTGAAATCAAGTTTAAAAAAATTAAAGATATTTTTAAGAAAATAGATAAAAGTTTTGTAGATGTTTTTTATTTTGCGGATAGCTTAGGCTCATTAGAATTAGTACAAACTAAAAAAATTATTAACTTAATTAAAAAATATTGGAAAAAACCAATTGGTATACATGCGCATGACAATCAAAGTCTGGCGCTTGAAAACTCAAAAGTAGCCATTAAAGAAGGTGCTACATTTATAGATAGTACTGTATTAGGAATGGGCAGAGGTCCAGGGAACGTAAAAACAGAAAATATATTGTCTCTAGTAAATAGAAGTTCTATTTATGAAATTTCAAATTTAATTGAAAAACATTTTTTTGAACTTAAAAAAAAATATAATTGGGGAACAAATCATTTTTATTATCTCTCAGCTAAATACAAGATACACCCAACATATATACAAAAAATGTTAGAAGGTAATCGATATGACCATAATCAGATACTTCTAGCAATTGATATTTTAAAAGATATAAATGCTAAATCTTTTAATCCAACTAAATTAAATTTTTCAACGAAATTTTATGTAGGAAAACCAAAAGGTAAATGGTTCCCAGGTAATTTTAAAAAGCGTAAAATTTTAATTCTAGCAAATGGGGAAGAATTATATAAAAATACAAAAAAGATTAACATATTTATTAAAAAAGAAAATCCAATCATTCTTTCTTTAAATGAATTAAAAAATAGCAGAATAAAAAGAATTGATTTTATCACCATGTGCAATCCATCAAGAATTTTTATAGAATTTAATAATTTAAAAAATAAAAAAGCTAGAATAATTGCACCATTTTCCATGATACCAAAAAAAATTTTTTCTAAACAAAAAATTAACACAAGCTATGATTATGGGGCAGTTGTTAAAGCTGACAAAATAGAAGTAAATAAAAATTATTGCGTTATTCCTAATTTTTTAGCCCTCTCCTATGCACTTTGCATCGCTATAGCAGGAGGTGTAGGTGGACAGAATATTATTTTTGCAGGTCTAGATGGATATAGCGACAATGTAGTGCAAAAAAAAGAAACAGATAATACTTTAAAATTATTTCAAAAACAGCATAAAAAACTTGTAATAAAATCATTAACACCCACAAAATATAAAATTAAAAAGATTTAAAAACTAAAGTTTTTTTAATTCCTTTAGTTATATCGGTGAAGTTAAATTTTCCAATTAAAAAAATTAATTTTTTATTATTTCCATGAGTTTTAAGCATGTCACCTTTTTGGAAGAAAAGTTTTTTTACTAAAGGTTTTATATTAATAGATTGTGAAATAAGTTTAATAATTTTTATTATAGAAATAGATTTACCCGATTAAATATTTAGTATTAAATTTTTTTTATTTTTAAGAAAATTAGCATTAGATAATTTAAATATAATTTTGCTGACATTGCCATATATAGAACTTGATGATGCATAAATTAAATTATTTAATTTATATTTTTTCATACTTTCTAATAAATTAAGGAAACCAGTTATATTGTAATCTATGTATTTAAATGGGTTTTTATAACTAAATCTAACTCCTGCTTGTGCAGCTAAATGAATTATGACATCTGGTTTTATTTTTCCTAATAAAGAAGAGAAGCTCTTGTTTTGAATGTCATCCTTTATAAAGAAAATTTTTTATATTATTTGAGTAGGTTGCATCTTTTAATTTTAAGTTTTATGTCATAATAATTATTATGATTATCAACACCATAAACAATGTAGTCTTTATTCAGGAAATAAGATGCCACATGAAATCCGATAAAACCAAATGTCCTTGTAATTAAAATTTTATTTTTTGCATTCATTAAAAAAATTTTCAATAATTAAACATCTTTTTTTCCAAGTATATTTCTTTGCAGTATTAAAAGCATTAATTTTCAACATCTTATATTTTAAAGGATTGTTAATTACATCGGATATTCTTTTTTTCCAATTTTGTAAATCATTTAATTCAAGAATTATAGAATTAAAATTGTCTTTTAATATATGATTATATGAAGGTTGTTTTGTTGCAAAAATTATTTTTTTTGCAGCCAAGTATTCAAACATCTTCAGTGGTGATATATATTTTGACACATTTAAATTTGAAATGAGTACACCAATTTTTTTTTCATAAGGCATTAATAAATAATCTGCATTAAATAAAATTAATGGAATTTTATTATAATCTGTATATTCGTTTAAAGATACATTTTTAGTAAAGTTACATTTGTTGTAATTATCTAAACTCATTGTATCAATATTTCCATATAAGATAAAATCATGATTTTTAAAAATGTTTGCTAATCGAATTATAATTTCAACACCTTTGCCGTTAACAAAACTACCAGTATAAACAAATTTTTTTCTTTTATTGTTTTTTCTTTTTTTTTTAAATTTAGAAAAATCTTCAATTTTTACAGCATCATCAAGCACTATGTAATTTTTCTTATTAATTTTAAAGTGATCATTTAACTTATTGTGAATAAAAATAAATTTTAGATTATCTTTTTTAATAATTTTGTAGGTAAAATAAAATATAATTTTTGTAAAGCCTTTAAGCTCAGTATGTATTTCAAGTAAATTTTTAATATTAAAAAATGAAAGAAGTAGACTTGCTAATATATTCCTAGAAATTATTAAATCAGCTTTACTTTTTCTTAAAATAAAAAAAATTTTATATGCATTTTGAAACCTTGTGAAAAAAGTATTTGCCTTAAATTGTTGCAAACCTAATATTTTAAAATTTTTGTATAAATTATATTTTTTTTTTATTGAGTAAAAATTAGTATTTATATTATTTACAATTAATTGAGCATTAAAACCATTTGCGACAAATGCTTCACACATTTTTATTACATGAACAGCATAAGCAGATTTATTTGGTAATGAAAGATCACTCAAATAAATTACTTTTTTCATTATTTTTGAATAAACTTACTTAATTTAGTTTTTAATTGATGTAGGTCATTAGAACTTAATTTAGAATCGATATTTGAATTTTTTTGAATACTTTTTTCAATATCAAAAGAGCTATATTTTTCATCAAGTGAGAGAAATTTTAAAATAGTTTTTTTTGTTTGATTGTGCTTACATAAAAAATCATCAAATTTTATTATAAGAAATTTATTTGAATTAATTTCTAGATTTGATATTTTTTCATATATATATTCATACCATCTTATAAATTTATCAATAGTAAGTCCTGCGTAAGCAAAAGCTGGGTTTTGAGAAATACTATAATATGTTCCAATTGGATCCCTTAGAGTTATTATACATTTTGAGTTTGAAAAGAATTTCAAATTTTGAGTAGCTTCATAAATATTAATTGACTGATCTATCAGTGCAAGTTTATCATTAGAATATGTATCAGTTGATTTTATAATTTTGTCAATAAAGTTAGTTGAATAATTAATAAACAAATTATGATTTACAGGTAAGATTAATTTAAAAACATCAATGTCACTTATTTTTTTGTTTAAGATGATTTTTTTAAAATAGAACCTAAAAGTATCAATTAAATTTATTTTAGACTTACTAAAATTAGGTAAACCGTTATATTCTAAGTGTGTAATATTTTTGAGATATTCTTGACATAGATGATGAAATTTTGATGGATAATGATTTTTTTTTTTGACTCTAAGTGTTTACAAAATTTTTTAAAAGCATACATGGAATTGCTAGCACCATTTATACTAAAATTATAATATAAATTGTGTTCTAGATCTCTAATACCGTCTGGATCATTAACAAGTCTAAATTCTTGATTTTCAAATGGTAAAAAAACATCATCTCTGTCTTTAAGAAAGTCAAATATTGCACCACTTCCACTATTTCCCGGCCCCGCAATAATTATTTTTTTCATTAAGAATTAGGTTATTAACACAATAATAATATTATTATATAATTATTTATACTAAGAATGATTTAACTACAAATTTGTATATCATGAAAATATCTCAGGTTATAAAAAAAAATTTTCAATATTTATTTAAAAACAAAGGTAAAATATTAATAAAGTATTTTAGTAGAAATAATAAGAATTTTTTTTATTCTTTATCTCATCAAATCAACTTTGGAAGTATTAAAGCAAATAATTTTTATATAAGATCATTAAAAAAATCAAAATTTTATTTCGAGTACGGATCGGGAAATTCATCTATGCTTGCAAAAAGGCTTTCTAAGAATTTTATCTCAATTGAATGCGACAAAAGCTTTTTTAATGATTTTAAAAAAAGAAAAATACATGAAGTTAAATTTACAAACATTGGCCCAACTTTAGAATATTCATATCCCATTTTTTTTTTAAGAAAAAAAATTGTTAAATATGTTGAAAAAATAAACTCATTTATATTAAGAGAAAAAATACCTGATCTCATATTAATAGATGGAAGATTTAGAGTCAGCTGTTGTTTAAATTTAACTAAATTTAAAAAGGAATTAATGAAAGCAAAAACAATAATATTATTAGATGATTTTCAAAAAAGAAATTATTATAAAATACTTAATAAATATTTTTTCATAGGCACGTGTGGAAGAATGGCAATTCTTAAATTTAAAAATAATTTTCCGTCAAAGAATACTTTTAGTAAATTCATTGAGGATCCTAGATAATGAATATCTGCTATATATCTAATTCAGCCTCACCATCAAAAAATGCTAGCAGTTTACAAATAGCCAAGCTTTGTGAATATATTTCAAAGCAAAAGCATAATGTTAAATTAATTCTACCTAAAACTGGAGATAAAAAAAATTTTAACAAATTCTACAAAATAAAATATAAATATAAATTGGTAAGACTAAAAGCGTTTAAAACATTTCCAATAGGAATTAATTATTATCTATATTCAATATTTGCAATTATAAAATCAGATTATAAAAAGCAAGATCTATTTTTAACAAGAAATTTTTTTACGTCTTTTATCTTAAGTCTACTTTGTAAAAAACATATTTTAGAAATTCATGATGATATTAAAATCGAAAGTCGAATAGTTCAATTATTGGTAAAATATTTTAAAATTTTGAATTATAATTTTTTAATTAAAATTATAACAACAACACAATCTTTAAAAAAAAGGTATAGGGACTATGGTGTGATTGAAAAAAAAATTCAAGTTTTGCATAATGCCTCATCATTAAAGTCACAATTTAATCCATATAGTAAAAAAAAAAATCTTAATATTGGTTATTTTGGATCAATATTTCACTCTAGAGGGATTGAAATGATTCTAAAGTTATCCGTTCTAGATAAAAAAAATGATTATTATATTTTTGGGGGCACAAAAAAGGAAATTGATAAGATTAAACATAAGGCTAGAAATAAAAATTTATTTTTTTTCTCCACACATCCCTTACTCCAAAGTTAATATTGAAATAAAAAATATGGATGTCTGTATTTTACCTTATACATCAAAAATTACTGTTGCCGGTAATGTTGGTGATATTTCTAAATTTACTTCGCCATTAAAGTTATTTGATTATATGAAATTAGGTAAATTAATTATCTCATCAAATTTATCTGTGTTAAGAGAAGTTCTGGTAGATAAAGAAAATAGTTTATTAGTAAATAGATTTAACGATGAAAAAGAATGGTATAAAAAGATTTCACTAGTAAGTAAAAATTTTAAAAAATCTACCACAATAAGAAATAATGCATTTAATTATGCTAAAAAATTTGATCTTAATTGGAGAGTAAAAAAACTTCTATCTTTTTAAGATTTTTCTTAGGAAATTTTTTATAGATAATCTTCGAGTATTAATTTTTTTGGGCTCTCTTAAGTCACTGTTAGTTATTTTTTTTATTTTGCACATCCCAGTCCCTTGAAAAGTGAAATCGATTATAAGGTTATCTCGATTGGAATAATAAATTTCTAAAATCTTTTCAAATGTTTCATAGTTATTAATTTCACCATAAAATCGATCTTTTTCAGAATTTCTTAAATAAGGTATCCAATTTATGTCGTCTATAAAAAAACAATGATTTACTTCGAGTAAATTAAAGTAATTATAAATAATTTTTTTAACATGATTTGCTTCATGAAGCGTATCCAAAAGTATTAAATCTAATTTATTTGGAACTTTTTTTTTTACAGATGTAAAATTATCATCTCTAGAATATACAAACTTCCAATTTGAATCATTGAATTTATTTTGATAGTCTACGTTATCAACTGAAAATAATTTACAGTGAGAAACCTTTGCGTATTCTAAAAAAAGTTCTGTAGACATTGCCTGGTCACTAACACCAAATTCCAAAATATTTGCTAGTTTAATTTTACTTAATTCAGGGTACATAAAATCTATCAGTTTAGTGTGATGCCTGGATCTTGTAGTATAATCCTTAATAAATTTTTCTAAATCACTCATAATGTGTTCTCAATGTTCTAATTAAATTAAATTTTGGCTTATACTTTAAGTATCTAGATATACTATTGATACATGCTTTTGTGTAATTTAATTCTTTTTTAGAAATTGGTAAGTATTTAAATTTAACTTTATTTTTAAATCTTTTTTTTATCTCACAAGTTATTTTATTAATATCTGTGCTAATACCTGATCCAATGTTAAATATTTTATTAATTCTTTTGTTTGATTCAATTATAATTATTAGTTTAAAAATAATAAATGATAAGGAATGTATGCTGATAAAATCTCTTGAAGGAAATTTTATTTTATTATTTATTTTTATAAAATTAATATTTGTTATTTTTTTATTTTTAATATTTTGAATGATTTTGAAAATTAATCGTTGATAATTTTTTTTTTTAAAATTAAAAATTTTAAATTTTGGATTGAATATTCCAATAATATTAAATAACCGTAAAATAACCAAACTATCAAATTTTGTTTTTTTTAAATATTGCTCAATTAAAAGTTTATTTTGTCCATAAAAATTTTTTGGATTTATTGAATTTTTTTCACTAATTTTAATTATTTCTTTTTTTTCCTTGTAAACATTAGAAGATGAAAAAAATATAAATTTTTTTATTTTTGCTTTTTTACATGTATCAATAAATTTCTTTGTTTTAATGACATTATTGAGAAAATATTTTTTTTTTTCTTTTTCAGCTTCAAGCACATAAGAGAAAGCAGCAGCGTGTATTACTGTATCAATATTATATTCCTTAATTAATTGATAAACTTTTTTCTTAGAAGAAATATCAAAAAAAAAATGATTATCTTTTTGATTGATATTTGATTTGTATGAGTATGAAAGATTATCTATTCCAACAAATTTAATTTTCTTTTTTTTAAGATAACAACAAAGATGTGATCCTATGTATCCTGTACTACCTGTAATTAATATCATTTAAATAATTTTTTTTACATATAAACTAAATTAGTTAATGTAAAGCAATATAAACTAATGAAAAAAAAAGTAATATACTGGTCACCTTGTCTAAACCCTGTTGGAACCATTAAATCAACAATTAATTCAGCTGTAAGTCTATCAAAATATAGTAAAGATTATGAGGTTACTATTATTAATGCTTGTGGTGAGTGGGATAAATATTTAGATTATTTTAAAGAAAACCATGTAAAAATTGTTAATTTTAAATATAATTTTTTTAAGTACCTTCCTAAACATGGTTATGTACAGAGTCGATTTTCCTACATAATAATTTTCTTACTATGTTTTTTTCCACTTATTAAATTGATAAAATCAAGTAAACCTGATTTTTTTATTGCCCATCTAATTACCTCTTTACCCTTAATGGTTATGAATTTATTCAAAACAGATACAAAATTTATTCTAAGGATTTCAGGTATGCCTCGATTAAATTTAATAAGAAAATCATTTTGGAAAGTAGTATCAACAAAATTATATATGGTAACAAGCCCATCTATTGAGCTAATGAACAAACTTATTAACATAAATTTATTTGATCAAAATAAAATTACTTTTTTACCAGATGCAATAATCGATATTAAGCAATTCATTTCCAAAAAAAATTCAAAAATTAATAATTTTAAAAAATTTGACCAAAAAAAATTAATTTTTGCTGCTGGAAGACTAACAAAACAAAAAAATTTTTCATATTTAATTGATGAATTTTCAATTTTTCTTAAGCATAATGATCAATTTATATTGATAATATTAGGCGATGGCGAAGAAAGAAATAAATTAGAAAAAAAAATTATAAAAAAAAAACTTCAAAAAAATATTTATTTAACTGGATATGTAGAAAATGTTTTTAAATATTTTAAAAATGGTGAAGCTTTCATTTTAAGTTCATTATGGGAAGAGGTTGGATTTGTAATGGTAGAGGCCGCTCTAACAAACCTATTTATAATTTCCAGTAATTGTCCAAATGGACCAACGGAGTTTTTGTCAGATGGGAAACATGGAATCCTATTTGAAAGTAATAAGAAGGGTGAATTATCTAACAGTTTAATAAAATATGCTAACTTAAAAGGTGTAAAAAAACATAAATTTGAAATAAAGAAAAATACTAAACAGTACACAAAATATAGACATTTTCAAAAATTAAATGATATTTTAAAAAAAGATATTGTTTAATTTATTTGATTAACTAAATTTAAGTATTTTTTAAGATTTATTTGGTAATCAAATCTATGCAATTTTTTCATTGCATACTTTAACATGTTTAAACATTTTTTTTTATTCTTCTCATAATACATTATTTTTTTTGCTAGTTGATCAGAATTTCCAACATTAAACAAAAGGCCTCCTTTGCCATTCAATAAAATTTCTTTTGGACCTGTATGGCATTTAGAAGAAATAATAAATTTTTTTAATGTTAAAGCTTCTAATAGCACGTTTGGCAAACCCTCATATTTGGAGGATAGAATAAATAATTCAGTTTGTTTTAACAGTGGAAAAGGATTTTCTACAAAATCAACTATCTTTATAATTCGTCCTAAATTATTATTTGATATATATTCTTGAAGTTTTTTATAAAGCTTACCACGCCCAATTATAACTGCTTCAAATTTGACAGTCTCTTTAATTTGATTTAATGATTTTAAGAGCGTCATCTGGTCTTTTTGTTCAGTAAATCTTCCTATATTTAATATTTTCAATTGTTTTTTATTTGTGAATATTTTCTTTGATTTTTTTTTGGCTTTTTTTATAACTTCATCATGATTTAGTGGATTATAAATACATCTTGCATTTACATCGAATTCTTTTTTTAAATCACTTTTAAATTGAATACTGTTTACCATAACTCTATCTGCAAGATTTAAAAAAAATTTAAAAAATAATCTTTTAAATATATTTTTTGACCAACCTGCTGGGGCTGAATTTGATCTTGCTATCACTTTAATAGAAAACAATTTACATATAATAATACAGTAAATATTAGCTTGAAATGCAAATACTATTACATTTTTATTTTTAAGTATTTCTTTAATAAGCAAAAAAATTGATAAAACATATTTTTTTCTTCTACTTAATTTATCCCAATAGTTTGACATAAGTGAAATAAATTCAATCGAGCTATTAAATTTTTTTTTATATTTTTTTGATATTGTAATTAATGCTACGTGATCAATCTTTTTACTAAGGTAATTGCTTACTAAAAATAGATTTTTTTCTACTCCACCTCCCTCTATAGAAGGCATAAAAATTATTAACTTTTTTTTCATTTCTATTTACTAAATATAAAATTAGAATAATCTAATTAAATGGATCTAATAAGTGTTATCATACCCTATTATAAAAAAAAAGAATATATTATCTCAAGTATTAATTCTGTTTTAAATCAAACTTACAAAAATTTAGAAATAATTATTATTTATGATGATTTAAATAAAAAAGATTTAAATTTACTTAAAAAGATTAAAAAAAAAGACAAAAGAATTAAAATTTATATTAATAAAAAAAATTTAGGTGCTGGTAGATCACGAAATAAAGGAATAAAATTAAGCAAAGGTGTTTTTGTGGCATTTTTAGATTCTGATGATTTATGGAAAAAAAATAAATTAAAAAAACAAATTTTTTTTATGAAAAAAAATGGAATAAATGCTTCACATACTTCCTATACTATTATTAATTCTAACAATAAAATAGTTGGAAGTAGAAATGCTAAAGATATGAGCTATAAACTATTACTAAAATCATGCGATATAGGCTTATCAACAGTAGTATTAAAAAAAGAAATAATCACTAGTAAGATAAAATTTGCTAATATTAAAACTAAAGAGGATTATGTTCTTTGGCTTAAAATAACGTTTAATAATAACAAAATTTTTGCTTTAAAGGACAATTTGACAAAATGGAGAAAATTAGAAGACTCTCTTTCTTCATCAAGGCTACAAAAAATTTATGATGGTTATTTAGTTTATAGAAAATATATGAATTTTAATTTATTAAAATCATTTGGATTTCTTATGTTACTTTCATTCAACTATTTTTTAAAAGATATTAAAAATAAATGAATATAGTATTACTCATTTCAGTCATAACTTTAGCTTTAATATTAAATTATGTGTCCATAAAAAAAAAATTATTTTTAAATTTTCAAGGAGATAATCATCAAAAATTTACTTCCTCAGAAAGCATACCTCTAATTGGTGGTTTAATTTTAATTCTCAGTTCTTATTATTACTTAAATCTTACTATCTTTAGCTATGTTTTATTTATATTTTTACTTGGTTTTTTTTCTGATATAAAAAAATTTAACTCTCCAAAATTAAGATTTATAGTTCAAACCTTAATTGTTTGCATTGTAGTATATTTTTCTTCCATTACAGTTACTGAAACAAAAATAATTTTTTTAGACCAATTGCTTGAGTATGATATATTCAAATTATTATTTTCTTTATTTTGCATTTTAATTGTAATCAATGGTTATAATTTTATGGATGGAGTAAATACATTACTTATTGGATATTGCCTGATAATCTCTTCAAGTCTTTACTATCTTAACTTAAATGATATTGAAATTAGTCAAATTATAGATTTTTATAACTTCATACCTGTATTACTGGCCCTATTAATATTAAACTTTTTTAATAAACTTTATCTTGGAGATGGAGGGGCATATTTTTTAGGATTATTATTTGCCTTATGTCTAATTAACACATATCAAATTAATAATAATATTTCCCCATATTTTATAGTTTGTTTGCTTTGGTATCCAGCTTTTGAAAATTTATTTTCAATATTGAGAAAAAAAAAAATTTTCAAGATCACCACTGAAGCCTGATATTTATCATTTACACCAAATTATTTTTTTGTATTTAAAAAAAACTTTTAACGTAAATATTGTTTTATTAAATACAGCCACAGGTATGATGATTAATTTTTATAATTTAATATCAATTGGAATTGCTACTTATTTTTATAATCATACAAAAATACAAATTTTGATAATATTCTTTAATATAATTATTTATGTATTTCTTTATAAGAACTTACTGTTTAAAAAGAAAAATAACTTTAAGACTTCATAAAAAATAATTTTATCATATATCTTAAAATTAAAAATCCATCTCTAAAAGCATTTACTTTTTTCTTTCCCGCAATTCTTTTTCTTTCATAGGAATTGATGCACCCCAACTCCATTTTCATTTTTTTTGCTTTTATTGGAAGTTCAACACAAAAAGAAAAGTTTTTTTGATCAAGATGTAACTTTTTAGCTTGTTCAGTTTTACCAATTATAAAGGTATATAAAATATCACTTATATTAAGTCTAAAAAATATTTTACCAATATAAGTAAAAATATAATTACCAATTAGTGTTAAGAGTGTATCATCATCACTTCCAGAATTAGCACCATATCTGGATGCAAATATAAAATCTAATTCTTTATCATTTAAAGATTTATACATTCCATCTATTTCTAATGGATTAAAAGATCCATCTGCATTGAAGATACAAAAATACTCAGTTTTACATTGGTTAATGCCGTGAATTAGTGCATCACCATAGCCAAAATTTTTTTGATAAATTATATTAACATCATAATTTTTAATGGATTGAATTGTTTCACTATCTGTAGAATGCAAGATAATATCAATTTTATAAGGATATTGTTTTAATTCATTTAAAACTGAAGGTAGGCTTTCCGACTCATTTTTTGCTGGAATTATTAAGGTAATATTATGCATAATAGATATTTACTATATTAGAAAGACATAAATACATGAAAATTACTGTGATTCAATCTAAATTACTTTATAAGAAATTTTAGTGAGCAATTTACTTCTATTGATAGCCTATTATTTTTTAATTCTTATTTCTATATTAGGATATGGACTTTTTTTTTTAGAAATATTAAAAAAAAAAATATCCTCAACTAATTTGGGATATGTAGGTTTATTCGGTATATTTGTCTTATTATTTTACTCTTATCTAAGTAATTTTATATTAGCTCATTCAGAAATTCATAATATTTTATTAATCATACTTGGTCTATTTTTATCTTTCCTAAAACTGTTTAAAAATTTTTCAAGTTATAAAAAAGAATTTATTTTAACTATTTTAGTATTTTGTTTAATTTCTAGTTCTTTGTTTTTATATAAAAATCATGATGATTTTCCATATTATCATTTTCCATACACATATTATCTAACTCAACAAAGTTTTTATATTGGTGTTGGGCAATTCAACCATGGTTTTAGAACTCCCTCTTCAATATTTTATTTAAACTCATTGTTTTATTTGCCTCATGCAAAATATTACTTATTTCATTTAGGATCCATTTATATTTTAGGTTTTGCAAATATAATATTATTAAAAAAAATTGATAATTTTTTTTCATACTTAAATTTTAAAAAAAAAAAAATAAATGTCACAAATTATCTAAGTTTATTTTCAATAATTTTTATTAATGTATTTTTTTATAGAATTGCAGAACATGGAACAGATAGATCAGCACAAATTTTAATATTTTTATTAATAATTGAATTAATGATTTTTATAAACCTTAAGAGAATTAAAAGTGAAGATCTATTTAATTTATATTTGTTAGCAGCACTTATAATATCTTTGAAAGCATTTTACATACTGTATGCAGTTTTTTTTATACCTCTATTATTCTTTGTAAAGTCAAAAAACCAAACGTATATTCAGGCAATAAGTTTTTTATTTATAAATAAATTTTTTTCGATATTTTTGTTAATGTTATTTTTTACTTTATTCACATACTTTATAAATACAGGATGTATTATATATCCTTTAAACTTTACTTGTTTTGATAATTTTAATTGGGGCATAGCCAAAGAACAGGTTATTAGAATGAATAACCACTATGAACTATGGTCAAAAGCTGGCCTCACACCGACATCTAAAGTATCAAATCCTTCAGAGTACATTCAGGGGTTTAACTGGGTTAAAAATTGGATAGATCTTTATTTTTTTAATAAAGTTAGTGATTTTATTCTAGGCTTAATAGTAACGGTTTTTATTGTAGTAATTTTTTTTAAAAAACATCTTTTTAAAGTTAAAAATAAAAAAATTAATAAATTTTTTTATTTAATATATATAATTATAATGATTTTAGGAGTGGAGTGGTTTTATAATCACCCTGCATTAAGATATGGTGGTTATTGCATTATTGCTTTACTAATTTTCATACCCATTTGCTTAAAGCTTGACATAAGTAATGTAAACTACAAATATTACATTAAATCAGTTATTATTTTACTCATACTTACTGCGCTAGTCTTTAATATAAGAAATATTAATAGAATAGTTAAAGAGATTAATTTTTATAAATACAAACCATTAAAAGAAACTTTTTATAATTTAGACAGCAATATCTTTCGTATTCAAAAACAAATGGAAGGACATATATCCCAGTATAATAAATGTTTAAATTCAAGAGAAGATTGTAGCCCTGAAGGACAAAAAGTATATATGAAGTATGGAAAAATAATTTTTAATAATAGAGTTAATGATTAAAAAGTTAATCCTACTAGTTTTAAGATTTTTTGATTTTTTTCATCAAAGAAAAATTATTAAATTTTTATCAAAAAAAAATTTAACTAAAATAGATATATTGTTTGATGTGGGGGCACATAAAGGTGAATCTATAGAGTTATTTCTTAAAAATATGAATGTTAAAAAAATTATTTCATTTGAGCCAAGTCCAATAAATTTTTTTAGATTAAAAGATATTAAAGAACATTACATAAAAAAGTTTAATAAAACAGAGATAATAATAGAAAATATTGGACTTGGTAATGAAAATAAAGAGATTAACTTTAAACAATTTGAAGAGAGCTCCTCTTCTACAATGAAGTCAATAGATGAAAAGTCATCATATTTTAAAAAAAAATTTAATTTATTAAATTTTTTCAATAAAAAAAAAAAATATCAAGTTTTAAAAGTAAAAATTACAACGTTAGAAGATTACATGAATTCGAATAATATAAATAAAATTTCTTTCCTTAAGATTGATACAGAGGGTTATGAGTATGAAGTTTTAAAAGGTCTTAAAAAAAAAATTCAATTAGTAGACATGATAATGTTCGAACACCATTATGATAACATGATTATCAAAAATTATACTTTCAGAGATGTTAATAATCTTCTTATAATGAATAGTTTTTTTCAAATATACAAAACTAAAATGCCATTTAGAAAAACATTTGAATACATTTATGTTAAAAAAAATTAGAAAAACTGAGAATTTAAAAGCATCAATATTAATTGCTAATTACAATAATGGGCAGTATTTAAAAGAATGTATCGACTCTATAAAAAAACAAAACTATAGAAATACAGAAATAATAGTTCATGATGATGCATCATCAGACAATTCAATAAAAAAGTTGAATGAATACAAAAATATTAAAATTATAAAAAATAAAAAAAGAGGAAGATATGGTTCATACAATCAAATGAATGCATTTTATAGAGCTTTTAAAAAAAGTAAGGGTGAAATTCTATTTTTATTAGATAGTGATGATTTTTTTAAAGAAAATAAAATAAAATTTATAACCAATTTTTTTATAAAAAATAAAAAAATATCTTCATTGTTTGATTTGCCTATTTACAAATATAAAAATGAATTAAAATTCATTAAAAATAAAAAAAAAATTATTTCCAATTATTGGCCATATATCCCACCTCAAAGTTGCATTACAATAAAAAGAGATGACTTTATTATAATGTTTAAGAAAATAAATTTCAATTTATTTCCTGATATTTGGATGGATTTTAGGATTGGATTATATCAAAAGTATATTAAAAAAGATTTTAATGTTTTGGATAAAAATCTAACCTACTATAGACAATCTCAAGATATGATTTCATCTAATTTTAAATTTTTATCATTTGCATGGTGGAGAAGACGTAAACAAGCTCATGATTATGTTCAATATTTTTTTAATAAAAATAGAATAAATCATACGAAGAACTTAGATTACCTATTAACAAATCTTATTTATTTTTTTATAAAATGAAAAAAAAAATATTAATTATTGGTCAAAATGGACTTATTGGTAAAAACTTATTCAACTACTTTAAAAGTAAGAAAGTAAATATTCACAGAATTAGTTTTGAAAGTTTTCTTAAAAAAAAAAATATAAATAATTTTGATATTATCATTAATTGCACATCCAATCAAAAATTTGTAAAAAATAAATATGCTAATAAAAATGATAATGATCTTATAATTGCCAAAAAAATTATAAATTTAAAGACTAAATTTGTTATGATAAGTACTAGAAAAATTTATAAAGCTAAATTTAATATTAAAGAATTAGATAAAAAAGAACCAAATTGTAATTATTCTAAAAATAAACTTATATCTGAAATTTCTGTAAATAAGATACTTGGAGCAAGGGTATTAATTCTAAGGATTTCTAATATTATTAGTATGCCAAATAAAAATAATAGAAAACTTCATAATACATTTAGTGACATTTTTTTTGAAATGGCAAAAAAAGGTTATATCTATAATAATAATAAGAAGACATACAAAGATTTCCTTTCTATTAGCAAATTTAATCAAATTGTTTATGAATTGATAAAAAAAAAATTCTTTTGGAGTATTTAATATATCTTTAGGAAAGAAAATATATATAAACCAATTAATTGCTTGGTTAAATTTTTACAATACAAAAAAAATTAAAGTTATTAATATAAATAAAAGTTTTATTAATGATAGTTTTACATTAAATAATAATAAACTCATGAAACAAATCAAAATTAAAAATAATATTTTAGAATTTAAAAATGAGTGTCTTGCAATAAGCAAAAAATTTTTTAAAAAAAAAATGAAAAGAAAAATAGCTTTAATATTTGGAATTACAGGCCAAGACGGTTCTTATCTTGCTGAATTTTTAATTAAAAAAAATTATATAGTTCATGGTGTAAAAAGAAGATCTTCTTCATTTAACACTGGTAGAATAGATCACATTTACCAAGATCCCCATGAAAAAAAAAGAAAATTAATTTTACATTATGGTGATTTAACTGATGCTATTTCTGTATCATCAATAATTAAAAATATTCAACCTGACGAAATTTATAATCTTGCTGCACAATCACATGTAGCAGTGTCGTTTGAAGTTCCTGAATATACAGCCAATGCTGATGGACTTGGTGCTTTAAGAATTTTAGAAGCAATTAAGTTTCATGGTTTTGAAAAAAAAACTAAATTTTATCAAGCTGGCACGTCTGAAATGTTTGGAAAAGTTATGCAAATACCTCAAACAGAAAAAACACCTTTTTATCCTCGAAGTCCCTATGGTGTTGCAAAAGTTTATGCACACTGGATAACTGTTAATTATAGAGAAGCCTTTAATATTTTTGCTTGCAACGGAATATTATTTAATCATGAAAGCCCAGTTAGAGGTGAGACTTTTGTTACAAAAAAAATAATTATGGCTCTTTGTAGAATAAAATTAAAAAAACAAAAGAAATTATTTTTAGGTAATTTAGATGCTAAACGAGATTGGGGTCATGCAAAAGACTATGTTGAAGCAATGTGGAAAATGTTACAAAAAAAAACCCCCGATGATTATGTAATATCAACAGGAAAACAATATTCAGTAAAGGATTTTATAAATTTATCACTTAAAGAGCTTAATATAAAATACTACTGGAAAGGTAAGGGAATTCATCAAAAATGTTATGATGAAAATGGGAATTGTTTTATAGAGTGTGATAAAGAATATTTTAGACCGTTAGAAGTAGACACTTTACTTGGTGACTCAAGTAAAGCCAAAAAAGAATTAAATTGGAAACCTAAATATAATACTACGAAACTTGTGAAGGAAATGGTAAGTGAAGAGTTAACTAATTTATTGAAGTGATAAATTTAAATTCCAAAATCTATGTAGCTGGACACAATGGCCTAGTTGGAAGTGCAATTGTAAGAGAGTTGAAAAAAAAAGGATATAATAATATTCTAGTAGCTAGTAAAAAAAGATTAAATCTTATTAATCAATCAAAAGTTCTTAAATTTTTAAAAAAAAATAAGCCAGCTTTTATTTTTTTAGCAGCAGCAAAGGTTGGTGGAGTATATTCTAATAAAAAATATAAAGCAGATTATTTATATGAAAATCTCACAATACAATCTAACGTTATAAATGGTGCTTACTTGTCTGGTGTCAAAAATTTAATATTTCTAGGTTCTAGTTGTATTTACCCAAAAAACTGTAAACAGCCTATAAAAGAAAGTTATTTGTTAACAGGTGAACTTGAGCCAACTAATGATGCATATGCTATAGCAAAAATTGCCGGAGTAAAACTATGTGAAAGTTACAATTTACAATATAAAACAAATTATACTTGCTTAATGCCAACCAACACTTTTGGTCCTAATGATAATTATGATGAGTTAAATTCCCACTTTTTTCCTGCGTTGATTAGAAAAATTCACAAACTTAAAAATAGTAAAAGAAATTCTCTTGTTTTGTGGGGCAATGGTAAAGCAAAAAGAGAAGTTGTTCATGTTGATGATATTGCTAATGCTTGTGTTTATTTTATGAATAAAAAGAAAAAACCAACACTCATCAATATTGGAACTGGCAAAGATTTTACAATTGAATACTATGCAAAATTAATTGCAAAAACCATCTTGCCACAAAAAAAAATTAATATCAAATATGATTTAACCAAACCTAATGGAATTAAAAGAAAGGTTATGGACATATCCTTAGCAAAAAAATTTGGATGGAAAAACAAAATTGACCTTAAAAAATCTATATTAGATACCTACACATCATATAAAAAAGAAATTAGGGAACTTTAATGAAAAATATTATTATTGTAACAGGAGGAGCTGGATTTGTTGGTTCCAATCTAATTGCTTTATTACTCAAAAGAACAAAATTTAAAATTATAAGTATAGACAATTACTCTACAGGTAAAATAAAAAATCATATAAATGATAGCCGAGTTAAATATATTAGAGGAAATACAAAAAATGTTAAAAAAATATTAAAAAAAGAAATAAATAAAATAAAAACTATATTTCATTTTGGTGAGTTTTCTAGAATTTATCAAAGCTTTTTGAATATGAATGATTGCATCGATTCTAATAATATTGGTTCTCATGAGGTATTTAATTTCTGCCTTTTAAATAAAATAAAACTTGTGTATTCAGCAACATCAGCAAGTATTGGCAATAGAGGAAATGATAAAAATTTATCTCCATATGCATTTACTAAAGCTAAAAATTTAGAATTATTGGAGAACTTAAAAAAATGGTTTAGTTTTAAATTTGAAATATTGTATTTTTATAATGTTTATGGACCTGGTCAAATAAAAACAGGACCAATGTCCACTGTAATAGGAATATTTGAAAATCAGTTTAAAAGAAAATTACCATTAACAGTTGTTAGGCCAGGATCACAATCTCGAAGATTTACACATATCAGCGATACTGTTGAAGCCTGTTATTATGCATGGAAAAAAAATCAGTCTAAGCACTACAGTATATCTAATAGAAAAAGTTATACAATTATTGAAGTTGCAAAATTATTTAATGTTAAAATTAAATTACTACCATCCAGAAAAGGTGAAAGATATGCCTCAGCTTTAGCAAGCATGAATTTATCAAATAAAGTTCATAAATTGTTTGGAAAAATCAACCTTGAGGATTATGTGAAGAATATTGGTAAAAATGACTAAAAAAAGATTACAATTCCTTGTTTACAAAATGATTATTTTAGATATAACACTTTCGCCGGTGATTATTGCGAAGGGGTAATACCCGATCCCATTCCGAACTCGGAAGTCAAGCCCTTCAGCGCCAATGGTACTTTGTCTTAAGACACGGAAGAGTAGGACATTGCCGGCTATAAAAAAATATTATGAAAATTAAAAGCTCATTAAAATCACTAAAAAAAAGAGACCTTAATTCTAAATTAGTTAGAAGAAGAGGCAGAGTTTATATAATTAATAAAACAAACCCAAAGTTTAAAGCAAGACAGAAGTAATTTTTATGGATAACCAAGACCATAAAAATACCTGGAATAATTTCACAAAGTTTGTGTTGTGGGGAACTGTCGCTGTTATAGGTGTTTTAGTTTTAATGGCAATATTCTTGCTGTAAAGTTCTCTTATGATAATCGCTTCAGTTTTAGAAAATCAAAATACTGAGAAAAGAATTGCAATTACTCCTGACATTGCAAAAAAATATTTAGCTCTTGGTTTTGAAATTTCTTTGACCACCAAGTATGGTGAACACTTAGGCTTTAAAGATAGTGAGTATAAAGATTTAGGTGTTGAAATTTCTTCTAACGAAACAGAAATATTAAGTAAAGCTAATATTATTATTCAGTTAAGCTTATTACCTGATGAAAACCTCTCAAATTTAAAAGAAAACCAAACGCTTATTGGGGTATTCAATCCTTATGCTAATAAAGAAAAAATAGAAAATTTATCTAAAAAAAATGTTAATATTTTTTCTTTAGAAATGCTGCCTCGAATAACTAGAGCTCAATCAATGGATATACTATCTTCTCAAGCTAACCTTGCTGGTTATAAAGCAGTAATCGAGTCGTTTGCAAATTTTGAAAAAGCAATACCCATGATGATGACAGCAGCTGGTACTATTCCAGCAGCAAAAGTATTGGTTGTTGGGGCAGGAGTTGCAGGATTACAGGCTATAGCAACCGCAAAAAGAATGGGTGCTATCGTATTTGCAACAGATGTCAGAATGGCATCAAAAGAGCAAGTTGAAAGTTTAGGTGGAAAATTTTTAACTGTTGAAGGGTCTGAAAATCTCGAGACAGAAGGAGGCTATGCAAAAGAAGCATCTGAAGAATTTAAAAAAAAACAAGAAGATCTTTTAGCTGAAACTTTAAAGAAAATTGATATTGTAATATGTACCGCTTTAATTCCAGGAAAAAAAGCTCCATTAATCATTAAAGGTTCTATGATTGATAATATGCAATCAGGCTCTGTTATATATGATTTAGCAGCAATTCAAGGTGGCAATTCAGAGTTTACTGAAGTTGATAAAATTATAGTTAAAAATGGAGTAAAAATTATGGGTGAAACAAATATTCTCAATAAGCTTCCTGTTTCGGCTTCGAACCTGTATTCAAAAAATGTATTTAATTTTGTGTCCAATTTATATGATAAAGAAAATAACAAGATTAATATTAACCTAGAAGATGAAATAATTAACAAAACACTAATTAAATAGATTTATGGAAATAGACCCTTTTATATTTAGATTAAGCATATTTATTTTGTCAATTTTTATAGGTTATTATGTTGTTTGGAGTGTAACCCCATCTTTACACACGCCATTAATGTCAGTTACTAATGCAATATCATCCGTAATTATTGTTGGTGCTATAATTGCAGGCTTAGCTGGAAGTTCAGATAATGTCTTCACTGTTTCTAATATTTTAGGATTTTTAGCAATATCGCTTGCAGCTGTTAATATATTTGGTGGATTTTTAGTCACTCAAAGAATGCTTCAAATGTATAAAAAAAAGAAAAAGGATAAATAATTATGTCAGCAAATTTATCAGCAATATTTTATTTAATTTCAGGAGTTTTATTTATATTGGCATTAAGAGGGCTTTCATCACCTGAAACTTCAAGACAAGGTAATTTTTTTGGAATTTTGGGTATGGTGATAGCTATCACTGTTACTTTTTTATCAGTTGGAAGTTTTTCTAGTGGACTAATTTATGTACTAATTTTTTTACTAGTAGGTGGTCTTATAGGGGCATTCATAGCATACAAGATACCAATGACGGCCATGCCAGAATTAGTGGCAGGATTTCATAGTTTAGTTGGATTATCAGCGGTTTTTGTTGCAATCTCAGCTTTCTTAAATCCAGAAGCATTTAACTTGGGATCAGTTGGTGCCATTAAACTTGCAAGTTTAATTGAAATGTCAATTGGAGCTGCAGTAGGAGCCATAACATTTTCAGGCTCAATAATTGCTTTTTTAAAACTTCAAGGAATAATGTCAGGGTCACCAATTACTTTTAAGGGACAGCATTTTCTTAATGCTTTATTGTTAATTTCAATTCTAGTTTTAACTTATTTACTTTGTTCTTCTCAGTCATCTAACTTTTTTTGGATACTAATAGCAGTTTCATTTTTAATTGGATTTTTACTAATTATCCCAATTGGTGGGGCAGACATGCCCGTAGTAATTTCTATGTTAAATTCTTATTCTGGTTGGGCTGCTGCAGGAATTGGTTTTACTTTAGAAAATACTGCATTAATTATAACAGGTGCACTTGTTGGATCTTCTGGTGCAATCTTGTCTTATATAATGTGTAAAGGCATGAACCGTTCATTCTTTAATGTAATTTTAGGAGGATTTGGCGCAACAGAACAATCTGCATCAACTGGAAATAAAGAACAAAGACCAGTTAAAAGTGGTAATGCAGAAGATGCAGCCTTCTTAATGAAAAATGCATCATCTGTTATAATTGTACCAGGTTATGGTATGGCAGTAGCTCAAGCACAACACGCATTAAGAGAAATGGTAGATACACTTAAGAAAAATGACATTAAGGTTACTTATGCAATTCATCCTGTTGCAGGAAGAATGCCAGGACACATGAATGTCTTATTGGCAGAAGCCAATGTACCTTATGATGAAGTTTTTGAACTTGAAGAAATCAATAATGATTTTGCTAATGCAGATGTTGCATTTGTAATTGGGGCAAATGATGTAACAAACCCTGTTGCAAAAACTGACCCACAAAGTCCAATCTATGGAATGCCAGTATTGGATGTTGAAAAATGTAAATCAGTATTATTTGTAAAAAGGAGCTTATCTCCAGGATATGCTGGAATTGATAATGAATTATTTTATAAAGATAATACTCTAATGTTATTTGCAGATGCAAAAAAAATGACTGAGGACATAACTAAAAACCTTTAAAAATTAATGACTACAAAAATATTTTGTGACATTGCAGAATTAGATCAAATAAAAAAGTTTAATAAAAAAAAAATTGTAAAAGGTTTTACAACTAATCCTAGCTTAATGAGAAAGGCAGGAGCAAAAGATTACAAATCATATTCAAAGAAAATATTAAAAATTTGCAACAATAAACCTGTTTCGCTAGAGGTATTCGCTGATGATTACAATACAATGAAAAAACAAGCACTTCAGATTAATACTTGGGGAAAGAATGTTTATGTAAAAGTGCCAGTTGCTAATTCTAAAGGTATTTTTATGGGCAAAATTATTAAAGAACTTAATAATTTAGATATTAAACTTAATATCACAGCAATTTATAGTGCAAAACAAACAGAAAAAATTCTAAAATTAATTAACAAGAAGACTAAAGTTATAATTTCAATATTTGCTGGTAGAGCAGGAGATACTGGTAAAGACCCAGTTCCAGAATTTAAAAAAAGCATAGCAATGGCAAAAAAATTTAAAAATGTAAAGATACTTTGGGCGAGTGTTAGAGAACCGTATAATTACTTACAAGCAAAACAATTGCGATGTCATATTATTACCATTCCACCAGCAACTATTGAAAAAATTGAGAACTTTGGAAAAACTTTTAATCAACTAACCAAGGAAACAGTTAAAGCTTTTTTAGTTGATAGCAAGAAATCTAAATTTAAAATTGACAATAGTGAAATTTAAAATTTTAACCTTTAAAAATGTTTCTCTTTTTCTTTTCTTTTATTTAACACTAGTAACTGGTTTTTTTTTTGGTGAAAATTTAAACTATGGATCTTATGGCGATTGGATTGGAGGTAATCGTGAGCCTATAAAGGACTTCTCAAATAACTTTACTTATACATTTTTAAATTTTGATAGCTATGGACACCGACACTCACCAGTATATCTAATATTTTTATCATTGTTTTTAGATTTAGGACTTGATCTCAATCAAATTAGACTTGTTCACTTACACCTTTGTATTTCATTAATAATAGTTTTTTATCAATGTCTAAGATTATTATTTAGTAATATTAATAATAATTACCTTTTTCTATTATCCTTAATTATTTTTTTGTCTCCAACATTTAGATCTTTAGCAATTTGGCCAGATAGTAGGCTTCCAGGTTTAATTTTTTTTGTTTTAACAATATATTTTTTTTTAAAATTTAGAAAAACTGACAACCTTAAGTACACATGGTACACTTGTATTTCACTTGTGGTATCGTCATATATAAGTCCTAATTTCTCAGTTTTTTTTGTATATTTTTTTTTCTTTTTTCTTAAAAAAGTTAAATTTAGAGAACTAAGCTTTTTGTTAATATTCAATTTTTTGGCATCATTACCGATTTTATATTATATTTTTATTTTAGATGTAAATTTTTTAGCAGCAGGAAAAACCCCAAGTATAAATAATGAAAGCATCAATTTTAATTTCAATTTATCAGATAAGGTAATGATTATTAGTTCGATAATTTTTTTTCATTTATCACCAATACTGATTATGGATAATTTTTTTAATCAGTTCAAAAATTTTTTAGATAAAAGATTTATAATAATAGTTCCTTTGGTTGTATGTTTAATTTATTTTTTTAACTATCAATTAAGCTACACTGGGGGGGGAATTTTTTTTTATTCTATCAAACCTTTTATTTGATAATAATTACTTTTTTTATATAGGATCATTTTTTTTTATTAGTTTTGTTTTATATATTGCATCTTTAAGCTTAAATAATTTTTTTTTATTAACATTACTAATAGTTTCTAATATTCAAAACACGATCTATCACAAATATTATGAACCTCTAATATTTATAATGTTTTTCACCTTAATAAAATACCCAGGAGTAGAAAACTTTCTTAAGAAAAAAAATAATATTTTTTATCTATATCTTTTAAGTGTAATCTATATCTTGATGAGAGTTTTTAAAATTAATTATTTAGTTTAGTTTATTTAAAAAAATTGGTTGCGGGGGACGGATTTGAACCGCCGACCTTCAGGTTATGAGCCTGACGAGCTACCAGACTGCTCCACCCCGCGGTATATTTAAATTCTATTTTTAAGCTTATTAAGTTTTTTAACTCTTTTAATATTTTCTTGTAAAATTCTTTTTTTCTTTTCAGAAGGTTTTTCGTAAACACTTTTTAATTTTACTACTTTAAAAAAACCATCTCTTTGTAATTTTCTTTTAAGAACTCTAAGTGCTTGTTCAATATTATTATCTTTAACTTCTATTTTCATAAGTATTTTTTAAGAATGTTTAACTACCATTATATAATTTTGGTGTCTATTAAAATTATTCAATGTTTGAAACTTCTCTTGTTAGTTTTGCTTTCTCTTTTTCTTTTTTTTCTCTTTTTATTCTTCTTTCAGCTTTTTCAATAACCTCAATTAGATCCTTTTGAGAAAATAGTCCTAATGCTACAGGGTCTTTAGGATTTAAATTGTTATAATTCCAATAACTTTTATTTTTAATTGCAGTAACAGAAGCTTTAGTTATTCCAACCAGTTTTGCTATTTGTGAA
The DNA here is from genome assembly GCF_047722545.1 of Candidatus Pelagibacter sp. Uisw_121. GTDB lineage: Bacteria > Pseudomonadota > Alphaproteobacteria > Pelagibacterales > Pelagibacteraceae > Pelagibacter. Next base: position 166,235 of record NZ_CP159816.1, read on the forward strand.
TCTTTTAGTAATGAATGATGTTTGATTAACCACAAAGCCGAATCTGGTTTGTCTTGTCTTTTAGATAAAGGAATATATTTTTTAATTTTTTTATCTTCAGTTGAAATTTCAATATCAGTATTTTTTATCTGTAATTCTTTATTTTCATCTTTTGAAGCTAGTTCAATTTCTTCTCTAGTAAGTTGACCTGATATAATGGGATTGTAAGCCATAATTCCTTTTGCAACTTCACCATCCGCAATACCTTGCACTTCAACCTCATGTAAATTGCAGAACTTTGAAATTTGTTTGAAAGTAAGTGTTGTATTTTCTACTAACCAAACAGCGGTTGCCATTGGCATTAATGGTACGTTTGACATTTAATCTTTCTTTTCTGATCTGAAATTTTGGAATTTTTTATTGAATTTGCTCACACGACCCTTGTCCATCAATTTTTGTTTTCCACCTGTCCAAGCAGCATGAGATTTTGGATCGATTTCTAATTTTAAAACCTCTCCTTCTTTTCCCCAAGTTGATCTTGTCTCAAATTGAGTTCCATCAGTCATTTCTACTTTAATTGTGTGGTAGTCTGGGTGTATGTCTTTTTTCATATCGAGACTTATAGCAAAAGAATTTTATAAAACAATTAAAAGTTCTTTAATTTTTCAAGCATTTTGTCATTAATTGCCATACTAGAAGCTCTTATTTTGATGTTTTTATTTTGGGAGAGGTCAATTTCATTAATTAAGCCACCTGCCTCTTTTACCATTATTATGCCAGCAGCTATATCCCACAAATTTAGATCATTTTGAAAATAACCATCGTATCTACCAGCCGCAACATAGGCAATATCAAGTGCTGCACTTCCAGATTTTCTTAAAGGCAAATCAACTTCATTTTTAGTTATGCCGCCTGTAGCAAACAAGCAGCTATTAAGCTCTCTTTTTTTGGATACTCTAATTCTTTGATTGTTAAAGAACGCTCCACTTTCTTTTTCAGCATAAAACATTTCGTCTTTTATTGGGTCATAAATTAATCCTGAAACTATTTCATCACCAGATTTTAAAGCAATTGAAATTGCAAAGTGAGGAACGCCATGTAAAAAATTAGTAGTGCCATCTATAGGATCAATTATCCATGTATGTTCTTTATCTTTATTAGTTTCAGAACCATCTTCTTCACTAATAATAGAATAGTAGGGTCTTGCTTTTTTTAATTCTTCTATAATTATTTTCTCAGCTTTTAAATCAGCATTTGATACAAAATCAGTAGGCCCTTTGATTGAAACTTGTAGTTTTTCTATTTCTCCAAAATCTCTAATTAAAGCTCTAGACGCTTTTTCTGCAGCCTTTATCATGACATTTAGATTGGCTGATATTGATTGCATATAATTTATATTTTTTTGACATATTCCATAGTTCTCGTATCGACTATGATTTTATCTCCGCTTTCAATAAATGGAGGGACTTGAATATTTACACCATTATCTAAAGTTGCGGGTTTGTAAGAAGAGGAAACTGTTTGCCCTTTTAAAGCAACATCAGTTGTATCAATCGTGCACGTTACTTGATTGGGCAATTCAACTGTTAAAGGTTTTTCATTATAAAAACTTATACTGACTTCTAAGTTTTCAGTTAACATTTTACCTTTTTCTCCAATTGTTTCTTTTTTAATATTTATTTGTTCATAAGATTTTGGGTCCATGAAATAATAATCAGTTTCATCGTCATAAAGATAATTAAATTTTGTTTCATCTAATGAAGCTTTTTCAACAGACTCACTTGATCTAAATCTTTCATTTAATTTTGTATTTTTGTTAACACTTTTCATCTCAACTTGGGCAAAAGCACCACCTTTGCCAGGTTTTACATGTTGCGTCTTTAAAACTTGCCAAAGGTCATTCTTATATTCAATTAACATTCCAACTCTAATTTCACTTGCGTATAATTTCATTTTAATTTTTTAATAGCTTCTAATGGTTTGTATTTTTTATTATTCCAAATGTAGCCTGAAATAGCCAAAAAGTTAGCTTTATTCAATAAAAGTTTTTTATAATTATTTAGTTTTATGCCGCCAATAGCTACAATTGGCAAGGAGGTTATTTTTTTTATAGATTTTAATACAGTTAAACTGGCTCTATATTTAACTCTTTTAGTTTTAGTTGCATAAAATGCACCAAAAGCTAAATAATCAGCACCATCTTTAATCGCTCTCTTTGCAAGATTTATAGAATTATGACAGGTCACACCAATAATTTTGTTCTTTAATATTTTTCTAGCTTTTATTAAGTCCATATCTTTTTGACCTAAATGACAACCGTCTGCATTTAGTTTTTTAGCAAGTAGAGGGTCGTCGTTGATTAAAAATTTAACTTTATACTTATTACAAATTTTTCTAATTTTTTTTCCAATAATTAGCTTATTTAAATTTGTTTCTTTTTTAAGTCTTAGCTGAAAGAAACTTATTTTTTTTGAACTAAATACTAGAGCTAAATCATCGTAAAAATTTATATCAAGTATTTTATTTGGAGAAATAAGATAAATAAATTTCTTATTTGTTTTATTTTGTTTCAAGTTCTTTTGACCATTTGCCTTGAGCTGCAAGCGTGCACATATTTGCTCTGTGGTTAAAGATTTTTTGAGTACCACTAGTATTATTAATGTCTTTTGACCAAAATTTAAGTGCACTTTGTTGTAAGGCTCTACCATATGAATAAGTCATAATAAAATTTGTGTCATTATGCTTATTAATTAAGTTTAAATTTTCTGTTGCTTCTACTTCTGTTTGTCCACCAGATAAAAAAGCAATTCCTGGTACATCAGTTGGTACATTTTCTTTTAAGCATTTTAGGGTAAGCTTTGCAACTTCTTCACTTGATATTTTTTTGTCAGCAGCAGCTCCTGCTAAAATCATATTAGGCTTTAAAATTACACCACTTAAATCTATTTTATTAATTATTAATTCTTCAAAGCATTTTTTAATAACTTCAGAAGTTTTATTAAAACAAGTTTTGGCAGAATGATCTCCATCCATTAAAACTTCAGGTTCTACAATTGGAACCATTCCACATTCTTGGACTAAAGCTGAATATCTTGCAAGTGCATGAGCATTGGAGTGCATGGACAATTTGCTTGGATATTTATCTGAAATATTAAAAACACCTCTCCACTTTGTAAATCTTGCTCCAAGTTTATAGTAGTTCTTTAGTCTTTCTCTTAAGCCATCCAGGCCTTCTGTAATTTTTTCCTCATGAGAGCCTGCCAGAATTTTTGCACCTGTATCAACTTTAATTCCTGGAACTGCTCCAGATTTAGAAATTAATTCTGGAATAGTCTGCTTCAAGTTCGATGTTTGGTTGATAGTTTCATCAAACAAAATAACACCACCAATAAAATCTTTCATCCCACTTGATGAGAAGAGAGTTTCTCTAAATAAAAGTCTATTTTCTGGGGTGGAAGGTACATTGACAGATTCTAATCTTTTAGTCATGGTTCCATTGCTTTCGTCTGCCGCAAGGATTCCTTTACCATTAGATAGTATTTTTAATGCAATTTTGTTAAGTTCTGACATGTTAATTAAGAGCCTTTATACCAGGAAGTTCTTTTCCTTCAAGATATTCTAAAAAAGCACCACCCGCAGTTGAAACAAAATTAAAATTATTAATTGCTCCAATACTATTTAAAAGAGAAACGGTATCACCACCACCTGCAACTGAGTAAATTGTATTACTCTTATTTTTTTCAATAATCTTTTTTGCTATTTCAAGACTTCCTTTGGCAAAATTAGAGTTTTCAAAATAACCTGCTGGCCCATTCCACAAGATAGTACTACTTTCTTCAATTAATGAATTGATAGCTTTAATTGTCTTGGGACCAATATCTAAAATTAACTCTTCTCTAGAAACATTATTTAGTTCCTTTATTTTAGCTGATCCATCTAAGTTTTTCCCTACAGCAACATCTTCAGGGTAAATTATCTTACAGTTTTCCTTTTTTGATAAAAAAAATATTTCTTCAATAATTTTATCACAATTATCTTCTTGAATAGATTTTCCAATTTCATATCCTTTATATCTAAGTATATTATTGGCCATTCCACCAACTATTATAATATTATCAAATTTAGCAATTAAGTTCTTAATGATATTAATTTTAGAAGATATTTTAGAACCCCCTATGATGCATGTTATAGGTCTTTGAATTTCAGATGTAATTTTAGTTAGTGCATCAATTTCTAAATTTAATTGGAGGCCAGCGTATGAAGGAATAAATTTAGTAATTTCAAAAATTGAAGCATGAGCTCTATGCGAACATGAAAAAGCATCATTAACATAAATATCAGCTAGACTTGCTAAATGTTTTGCAAAACCATTATCATTTTTTTCTTCCTCTTCATAAAACCTAAGATTTTCAAGGATTACAATTTTTTCATCATGTTCATTAAATAAATCAGTAGATTTAATTTCTTTTATATTTTTTGAAACTAATTTTATATTTTGGTTTAGTTTATTTTTTAGATCTTCACATATTGGTTTAAGAGAGAGTTCACTTACCACTTTGCCCTTGGGCCTACCTACATGAGATAGTATTATTATCTTTGCTTCATTTTTTAATAAAAAATTAATAGTAGGTAAAATTTTATCTATTCGAGTAGTGTCAGTAATTTTTCCATTATCTAATGGAACATTTAAATCCAACCTAAGTAATACTTTTTTTTGATTAAAATTAGTCTCGTCTTGAATATTTCTCATTAAGAGACTTGATGAAGATGTTCTGCTATGTCACACATTCTATTTGAAAAGCCCCATTCGTTATCATACCACGCTGAAATTTTTCCCATATTTTTACCAACTACATTAGTTAAAGACAAATCAACAATTGCTGAAGCTGAATTATGATTAAAATCAATTGAAACTAATTTTTCTAAAGTAACTTCTAAAACTTTCTTTGATTGTTCTTTAGAGGCGATAGTAAATGCTTCATTAATTGTTTCTTTGCTCATCTCTTTTTTTGTACAAAAAACTAGTTCTATAAGGGAAACATTGGGAGTTGGTACTCTCATTGCAATACCTCCAAGCTTTCCTTTTAATGAGGGTATAATTTCACCGATTGCTTTTGAAGCACCTGTAGAAGTTGGCACAATTGATTGACTGGCAGATCTTGCTCTTCTAGGATCTTTATGGGAATTGTCTAGAATTCTTTGATCACTTGTGAAAGCATGAATGGTTGTCATAAACCCTTTTTCAATTTCAAAAGTTTTATTTAAAATATTAGCAACAGGTGCAAGGCAGTTAGTTGTACAAGAGGCAGCAGAAATAATTTGATCGTCTTTTGTTAAAATATTTTCATTTACTCCAAAGACAATTGTTTTATCTGCATTTTTACATGGAGCAGAAACTATAACTTTTTTAGCCCCATTTTTTATATGAGTTAATAATTTTTCTTTTGAATTGAATTTTCCAGTGCATTCAAAAACATAATCAACATCAAATTTTTTCCATTTAATATCTTCAATATTAGATTCTTGTGAAAATGTAATTTTATTATTATTGATAATTAAATGTTTTTCATCATAATTTAAGTCTGCATTAAATTTACCATGAATAGAGTCGTATTTAATTAAAGAACAACTCGCCTCAGAATTTGATCGGTTATTTATGTGTTTGATCTCTATGTTTTTATTTTGGCTTTCAATGATAGCTCTAATTACCATTCTACCAATTCTTCCCATTCCATTGATACCAACTTTTATTGTCATATTTAACTCTTTATTAGTTTTTTAGTTCTTTGTGAAATATTTTGAACTGTTAATCCAAAATATTTATAAATCTCTTTGTAGGGTGCACTTTTACCAAATGTATCAATTCCAAAAGCCAAGCCTTCAGTTCCAATATATTTTTTCCAACAATCTGTTGAAGCAGCTTCAATAGATATCTTAAATTTAGCTTCATCAAGAATTTTTTTCTTATATGATTTTGACTGCAAATCAAAAATATCTTGGCATGGTACTGACACCACTTTAGAATATATTTTATCTTTGGCTAATTTATGGCTAGTCTCAATTGCTAAATTAACCTCAGAACCACTAGCAAATATTGTCAAATTAATTTTTTTATTAGTTCTTAAAACCTCATAAGCACCTAAAGAACATTTGTTTATATTTGAATATTTTTTTCTAATAGGTTTAAGATTTTGTCTAGTCAAAGATAATACACTTGGTGTCTTCGAGTTTTTTAATGCCAATTCCCAACACTCGATAGTTTCCATTCTATCTGCTGGTCTAAAAACATTTAAATTAGGAATAGATCTTAATCCAGACAGTTGTTCTATAGGTTGGTGTGTTGGTCCATCCTCACCTAAACCAATTGAGTCGTGAGTCATCACATAAATAACACGTTGCTGCATCAAAGCAGACAAACGGATGGAAGGTTTACAATAATCAGAAAATATTAAAAAAGTTCCCCCATATGGAATAAATTTACTATGAAGTGCTAAACCATTCATTATTCCAGCCATGGCGTGCTCCCTAACACCATAGTGAATATAATCACCATTAAAATTAACAGAATTAATAGCGTTATGATGTTTGGTTTTAGTGTTATTAGATCCTGCTAAGTCAGCTGAACCACCAATTAACGTATTATTTTCTTTCGTAAGAGCATTAAGAGTTAACTCAGAAGCTTTTCTTGAGGCTAGGCTTTTGTTTTCTTTAAGAGAATTTTGCTTTTCATTTTTTAAAGCTTTAGAGAAATTATTTTTAAAGACTTTATCTACTAAATTTTTTTTTCTTTTATAAATTTTATTCCATGCAGAATCAAGTTTTGCACCCTTGTTACCAACTTTTCTCCATTCATTCAAAATACTTTTAGGAATTTCAAAAGGTTTACACTTCCAATCTAAACTCTTTCTAACTAATTTGATTTCATCTAAGCCAATTGGACTACCGTGCGAAGAGGCTTTACCAGATTTATTAGGTGAGCCATAACCAATTTTTGTTTTGCATGAAATAACTGTGGGTTTTTTTGCATTTTGAGCTTTTTTTAATGCTGTAAAAATTTCTTTTTCATTATGACCATTGATTAGTATGTAGTCCCAACCATAACTTTCAAATCTCTTTTTGAAATTATCTGAAACTGCCAAGCTAGTTGGTCCATCAATAGATATTGAATTGTTATCAAAAAGCATAACCAGATTTTTTAACTTTAAGTGTCCAGCTAAACTCATTGCCTCATGACTAATGCCTTCCATTAAACATCCGTCACCAGCTAAAACATAAGTTTTATGGTTTATTATTTCTTTACCTAGTTTTTTCTTTAAAATTTCCTCTGCAATAGCAAAACCAACTGAATTAGCAATTCCTTGTCCAAGAGGACCTGTCGTAGTTTCAATACCAGTACCAGGGTGATACTCAGGATGACCCGCACAAATAGATTTTAATTGTCTAAAATTTTTAATATCATTCAAAGAAATACTTTTGTACCCAGTTAAATGTAATAAAGAGTAAAGAAGCATAGATCCATGACCAGCAGATAAAACAAATCTGTCTCTATTTATCCAGTTAGGATTTTTTGGATTAAATCTAAGAAAACTTTTAAATAAAACTGTTGCTACGTCTGCCATACCCATTGGCATTCCAGGATGACCCGAATTTGCCTTTTGCACAGCATCTATAGATAAAAACCTTATTGCGTTTGATAAATCTTTATGTAATTTGTTCAAAAATATCCTATCTAGACTTAGAAGACTCAATTTAATAATATAAATATATATATATGAAAACAGACAGTGAAAAAGAAAAAAAGCTTAGTTTTGCACTTAATAAATTGAAGAGTTTGAATTTACAAAACCCAACGCTAAAGTCTAATTTAGAAAACTTAAGCATTCAAAAAAATCAATTAGAAATTGAAAAAAAACAAATAGAAGAAAAATATCAAAATTTAGAAAGTGAATACAAAGCTCTTAATCAAAAATTAGAAGATATTAACCAGCAAAAAATAGAAGAACAAAAAAAAGAGACAGAATTTTCAGAAAAAATAGATGAATTAAATCAAGAAACAGATACTTTATTAGAAGAAATAGATAAATGGCAAATGTAAATATTAAATTTAATGGCAAAGAGTTTCTACTATCTTGTGATGATGGACAGGAAGAGCATTTAGAAGAATTGTTAACTCATATTAATGAAAAATTTAGCAATTTAAAGAATGACCTAGGAAACATAGGGGAAAATAAACTTCTATTGATCACTTCAGTTCAAATAATGGATGAATATTTTGAAACTAAAAAAAAAGTAGAACAAAAAAAAACTGAGTTACAAAATTTATCAAACAAATTTAGAGAATTGAAATCATTAGTTTATGATTACAGAGATAGAAAAGAAGAAGAGATGAAGGAATTACAACAAGATCATGAAAGTTTTAAAAAAGAAATAGAAAAAAATAAAGAAGATTATGAAAAAATAATCGAAGCAGCAGCAGATGAAATTGAAAATTTTGTTGAAAAAGCAAATTTAGAAAATCCAATTCAGTAGATTTGTGTTAAAATCTGAATTAAGAAAAAAAATTCTTAAAGTAAGAAAAAAATTTAATACGAAAAATATTCAGATCAACTTCAAGCAAATTGTAAAAATTCTTAAAAAAGAAAAGATAACCAATCAGATTATTATAGGTGGATACTATCCGGTAAACTTTGAGATAGACGACTTGACACTGTTAAGAAAATTTAAAAAGAATAAATTTAATATTTCTTTGCCCATAATTAAGAAAAACTTTCAAATGGATTTTTATTCATGGTCATTTTCTGAGCCTTTAAAAATAAATAAATATGGAATACCTGAACCAGGAGCTAAAAATATAGTATACCCTGACGTTTTATTAATTCCCTTGGTAGCATTTGATAAAAATTTAAATAGACTTGGATATGGAGGTGGATACTACGATAGATTAATTGAAAAATTATCAAAAAAAAAAAATATCATAAAGATAGGTTTGGCTTTTTCAATTCAAGAAATTGATAAAGTACCAACTAATATGTATGATCAAAAATTAGATTATATTGTAACAAATAAAAATATTATAAAATGAAAATACTCTTTTTAGGTGATGTAGTTGGCATTTCAGGGCGGTCAATGGTTTTGAATAATTTACTATCAAAAATTAAAGATGAAAAAATCGATTTTGTAGTTGTTAATGGTGAGAATGCAGCTGACTCAGGTGTTGGTCTTACAGAGGAAATATGTAAAGATTTTTTTAACTGTGGTGTAGATGTTATTACAACGGGTAATCATGTGTGGGATCAAAAAGAAACAATGTCTCATATTGAAAAAGAAAATCGACTTCTTAGACCTAAAAATTTATTTGAACCATCTCCAGGAAAAGGCTTTGGAATATTTACTGCTAAAAATGAGATGAGAGTAGGAGTACTTAATTTGATGGGAAATGTTTTTATGAAGAAATGTGAAGATGTATTTGAAGCAGCTGAAAAATTTATGAAAAAATATAAGCTTAAAGAAGATTATGATTTTTTATTAGTCGATTTTCATGGTGAAATAACAAGTGAAAAGTCAGCTATGGGACATTTTTTTGATGGTGAAGCAACATTGGTTGTTGGAACTCACACGCATATTCCAACAAATGATACTAGAATATTAAAAGGTGGTACTGCTTATCAAACTGATGCAGGAATGTGTGGTGATTATGACTCAGTTATTGGAATGAATAAAGAAAATTCAATTAATAGGTTTTTAAAAAAAAAAGTCCACAAAGCATTTTCCAGCAATCGGTGAAGCTAGTTTGTGTGGTGTGATTGTTGAATGTGATGTAGAAACAGGGTTAGCAAAAAATGTAAAAAATTTTATTCATGGAGGAGAATTAAAAAATTCTCAATAAATATTATGTCGGGTCATTCAAAATGGGCAAGTATAAAACACTCTAAAGGAAAAGCAGACAAACAAAGATCTAAAGTATTTTCAAAATTATCTAAAGAGATAAGTGTAGCAGCAAAACTAGGTGATAAAGATCCTGCGATGAACCCAAGGCTTAGATCTGCAATTCAAGCAGCAAAATCAGCCAACATGCCAAAAGATAATATTGAAAGAGCTATTGCTAAATCTTCTGCTAACACTGAAACAAATTATGAAAATTTAAGATATGAAGGATTTGGTCCAGATAAAATAGCGGTAATTGTAGAGGCGTTAACTGATAATAAAAACAGAACAGCCTCCAATGTTAGATCTATATTTGTAAAAAGTGGTGGCAATTTAGGAACACAGGGTTCTGCATCACATAACTTTAATCAGTTAGGAATTATCAAAATTGATAAAAAAGAAATCTCAGATGAACAAATTTTTGAACTAGCAATTGAATCTGGTGCAGATGAGTGTATTTCAAATGATGAATTTCATGAAATTCAATGTCCTATGAGTGAAATTTATAATGTAAAAAAAAAATTAGAAAAAACAATTGCAAACTTTATTTCAACAGAAATTGAATGGGTTCCCTTAAATAGTGTAGATGTTGAAAAAGATAAAGTGGAAGCTGCAATAGATTTTTTAGAAACATTAGAAGATGATGATGATGTTCAAAGTGTTTATTCAAACATAAACTTTAAGAATAGTTAATGCTTATTATTGGAATAGACCCAGGCATAACAGGTTCTATTTGCTTTTTTCAAGATGGTAAAATAATTGATGTTATTGAAATGCCAAACATGCCAGAAGGGAAAAAAAATAAAAAGCAAGTTAATGGTGCTCAAATTTATTATGAAATCTCTTCAAGAATTAAAGACATAAAAAAAGAAGATATCAAAGTTATAATTGAACAAGTATCAGCTATGCCAGGTCAAGGCGTTACCAGTATGTTTAATTTTGGACAATCATTTGGTATTTTAAAAGGAATCTGTTCTGCAATGCAATTACCAATGTACTTTGTAAGACCGACAAAATGGAAAAAATATTTTAATCTTATTAATTCAGAAAAAGATGCCAGTAGAACAAAAGCAATAGAGGTATTTCCTTATTTTTCATCAGAGTTATCAAGAAAAAAAGACTCAAATAAAGCTGATGCCATATTAATTGCTAGCTTTTACTACGAAACTTACAAACTAGAGGAATAAATAAAACCTTTAAAAGTCAAATTCATGACACATTTAAGTGTGAAACCCTAAATATGGAAGCTGACATTACATCTCAAGCAGTAGGCCTTGCCTCAAATACTGATTTTTCTTTGTGGAGTTTATTTTTAAGAGCAGACTTTATTGTAAAGTCAGTAATCCTTATGTTGATTGGTTGCTCAATATACTCATGGGCAATTATTATTGAGAAATTTAGATTATTTAAAAAAATCAATCTAGAGTCTGAAGAATTTGAAAAAAGATTTTGGAAATCCAAATCTGCAGAAACTTTTTATAATAGTTTACCGGCTGAGGTAGAGAACCCAACAGCTTTATTGTTTAAAGATACTATGCAAAGTTTATTAAAAGTTAAAAATAAAACCAACATAAATGAAAGAATGGAGAGTATACTTGAAGTTAATATTGAAAAACAAATTTTAAAAATAGATAAAGGCTTCACATTTTTGGCAACAGTTGGTTCAACAGCTCCTTTTATAGGTTTGTTCGGCACTGTATGGGGAATAATGAACTCTTTTCAATCTATAGCAATTTCAAGAAATACAAGTTTGGCGATTGTAGCGCCAGGAATAGCAGAAGCGTTATTTGCAACCGCTCTTGGATTATTGGCTGCAATACCTGCGGTTGTCGCTTATAATAAATTCAATAATGACACAAAAAAATATTCACAAAGATTAGAAAACTTTTCTAAAAGATTTTTATCAATAATATAAAATGGCTTTTAAACTTAATCGTTCATCAAAAGAGCCTATGAGTGAAATAAATGTTACTCCTTTTGTGGATGTAATGTTGGTATTATTAATTATCTTTATGGTAACCGCTCCATTATTAACTGTCGGTGTTCAAGTTGACTTACCTGAAAGTTCTGCAGATAGTTTGCCTGAAGAGTTAGAACCGCTAACATTGTCTATAAATTCTAAAGGTGAAATATTTATTCAAGAATCTAAAGTTGAGTATGATAAAATTACTGCAAAGATTTTAGCTGTATCTAAAAATAGAACAGATACAAGAATTTATGTGCGTGGTGATAAATCTATAAATTATGGTAGAGTTTTAGAAATAATGGGGATGCTATCTGGCTCTGGATTTACTAAAGTAGCATTAATTTCTGAGCCATATAAAGAGAGTTAACTAAAGTGAATAGAAATATCCTTATTTCTTTTGGGCTTCATATATTTCTTGTGATAATTACTGCTATGAGCTTACCATTCCTTGCTAAAAAACCGATTGATCTTCCTCCAATTATATCAGTTGAGCTAATTCAAATCACAGACAAAACCAACATTCCTTTTGCACCTAAGGCAAAAAAAATAATAGAGAAAGTTAAAAAAAAAGAAAAAAAATTAGTTTCTGAACAAGCACCACCAAAAAAAATAAAAAAACAAAAGCCTGATGCTGTTCCATTACCAGATGAAAAAATAGAAAAAATAAAGAAAATTCAAGATGAAAAACAAAATCCTGAAAAAGTAGAGACAGAAATTAAACAAATTTCAGAATTTGAAAAAAAAGAACTATTTGATACCAATAATATTGCGGCATTAATTGATAAATCTAAAACTGAGAGTGCGGAAACAAACAAAAAACTAGATAAAGTTACTCAAGATCAAGATAATGAAATGGATTTTGCTGGATTAACCTTAAGTGAAGAAGATGCTTTAAAAGCTCAAATTTTTGGTTGTTGGAGCATTCCTCTAGGGTTACCATTTAACGAAAATTTATTAGTTAGAATTAAGTTACAATTAAAGCCAGATGGTTCTATTATTAAAACTGAGATTCTTGACCATGCTAGAATGAATAGACCTGGGCAAGGATTTTATAAAGTATTAGCTGAAAGTGCATTAAGAGCTATAAAACTTTGTCAACCTCTTAGAGTGCCTAGTACAGGTTATGAAAGGTGGAAGAATATGCAGTTAAATTTTGATGCTAGAGAAATGTTAGAAGGATAAAAATGTTATTAAGATATTTATTTATATTACTTATTATTATTCCAGTTAAAGTTTTTGCTTTAATTGAAGTCGATATTACTAGAGGAAATTTAAGTCCTCTACCTGTTGCTGTATCTCCTTTGTCAATTGACAATAAATCAAAAGAAAATTTTAAGAAAATTTTAAAAAAAGAAGATCTTGGATCAGAAATTTCAATAATTGTTGAAAATAATTTAAGACAATCTGGTTTATTTAATCCATTAAACAAAAATGCATTTCTTCAAGAGCCAGATGTAGCAAATTTAAAACCAAGGTTTGAGGATTGGAATTTAATTAAAGCACAAGCTTTAATAACAGGGAAGGTTACATTTATAGATGAGAAGTTAAGAGTTGAATTTAGACTATGGGATATTCTTGCTGGAAAAGAAATGATGGCTTTAGCATTTACTACCGTTCCTAGTAACTGGAGAAGAGTAGGTCACATTATTACGGATAAGGTGTATGAACGTTTAACTGGAGAAAAAGGTTATTTTGATACTAGAATAATATATGTGTCTGAAGAAGGTCCAAAAATCAAAAGAATAAAAAAACTAGCAATAATGGATCAAGATGGTTTTAATAATAAATATTTAACACTTGGAAATGAATTAGTTTTAACACCAAGATTTAGTCCCACAAATCAGATGGTTACTTATCTTTCTTATTTTAGAAATTTACCTAGAGTTTATTTATTAGATGTAGAAACAGGAACGCAAGAAGTGGTGGGAGATTTTCCTGGTATGACATTTGCTCCAAGATTTTCACCAGATGGAAAAAAAATTATAATGAGTTTTGCTAAAGATGGTAATTCTGATATTTATACAATGGATCTTGAAAATAGAATTGTAGAAAAAATTACCAATCATCCATCAATTGATACATCTCCTTCTTATTCACCAGATGGAAAAAGAATTACTTTTAACTCAGATAGAAGTGGCTACCAACAAATTTATGTAATGGATAGTAATGGAAAAAATCTTAAAAGAATTTCATTTGGGAATGGTTTGTATGGAACCCCAGTATGGTCTCCAAGAGGTGATTTAATTGCCTTTACAAAGCTTCATAAAGGAAAATTTTATATTGGAGTAATGAGGACAGATGGAACTGGCGAAAGACTGTTAACTGAAAACTTTTACCAAGAAGCTCCATCATGGTCTCCAAATGGGAGAGTGTTGATTTTTTATAGAGAAACTAAGACCAACTCTAAAGGAGAGGGATTTTCAGCTAAATTGTGGTCTATTGATTTAACAGGATATAATGAAAAAATGGTTAAAACTGAAACAGATGCATCCGACCCATCTTGGTCATCATTATTAAGTAATTAATGTCTAAATTAGTTGATTTTTTAACTTGAAACATCTAATTAGTTGTGAAAAAGTAAGTAATTCAAATAAGGATTAAGGAGCAACAATGAACTTAAGCAAGATTTTAAAAAATACATTTCTAATTATACTAGCAAGCTTAGTGTTAACCGCTTGCGCAACAAAAAAAACATCAACAGGTCAAATCCAAGGTGACGTTTACACAGGAACAGATTCTATTGAGTATTTAGCTTCTGGTGTTCCAGATAGAGTTTTCTTTGCAACTAATGAAACTGTACTTACAACAGCTTCAAGAGAAACTTTAAGAAAACAAGCAACATGGCTAAGAAAAAATTCAGGTATTAACGTTGTATTAGAAGGTCACGCTGATGAAAGAGGTACAAGAGAGTACAACTTAGCATTAGGTGAAAGAAGAGCTAATTCAGCAAAAGACTATTTGATGACTTATGGAATTTCTTCAGACAGAATTTCTGTATTGAGTTATGGTAAAGAAAGACCAGTAGACTCAGGATCTAATCCTTTAGCTTGGTCTAAAAATAGAAGATCAGTTACCGTTAAAGCTAACTAATTAATCTAAATAATTTTTAAAAGACCCTATCACGTTTGTGAATAGGGTCTTTTTTTTGCCATCATTATAATTACTAATCAATACATTATGCTTAATTATAAAAAGATATTTCGATTAAAGTTCATATTAGTAGTTATATTTTTTCCAAATATTATTTACGCAGATAACCATAATATAAATGAAATTTTAGAGTTAATTCAAAAAGATTTAAAAACTCTAGAAAAAGCTGTTTACTCAGAATCAACTAATTTAAAAAGTCAAAACTCTACAAATGAAAATTCTGAAAATGTTTTAACAAGACATCTTTTAAAATTGTCTGATGTTGAAAAACAATTTCAAGAACTTACTAATAAGTTTGAAGAGATTAACTTTAAGTTAGATAAATTGTCAAATAGGCTTTCTAAAGTTCAGGCAGATAATCAAATCAGATTTCAAGATGTTGAAAATATTTTGTCAACTGGAGAAGTTGGAAAAAAACTAACTTCAATGCCAAAGGAAGAAGTAGAGAAAGCTTTACCAGGTTCCTCACAACCTCAAGACCTAGGATCTATTTCATATAAAGATACAGAAAATGGAGAAACTACTCAACAAATACAATCTGTAGAAACCACTTCATCTGTAGTGACAGAAAACTTTGAATCAGAAAAAAATATACTTCCAGATATCTCTCCAGAAAAACAATATGAGTTTGCAACCAGTTTTTTAAAGGTAGGTGATTACAGTACTGCAGAAAGAGCTTTTAGAGAATTTGTAATAAAAAATTCAGAGCATAAGCTAGCTGGTAATGCTCAATATTGGTATGCTGAAACATTTAGAATAAGACAACTTTATACAGATGCTGCTACTGCTTATCTTGAAGGATATCAAAAATATCCAAAAGGTGAGAAGGCTCCTATAAATTTATTAAAACTTGGTGTATCAATGGTTCAGATAGGAGAAAAGGAGCAAGGTTGTAAAATGATTGTAGGAGTTGAAAAACAATACCCAAAAGCAAATCAATCTGTGCTTCAAAAAGCAAAATATGAATCAAAAAAGTTTGAGTGCTCAAAACAAAACTCATAAACAAATTCTTAGTTTTTTAAAAAATCGAAAAATTTCAAAAGTTTATACTGAATTCTCTTCCTCTTTTAATACTAAAGAAAATTTAGCTGTAGCAGTTTCAGGTGGACCTGATAGTTTAGCGCTTGCTTACTTAGCCAAATGTTATGCGATAAAAAATAAAATAACAGTTAAATTTTTTTTAGTTGATCATAAGCTCAGATCAGAGTCGACAAAAGAAGCTGCTTCAGTAAAAAAAATTTTACAAAATATTGGCATCATATGCAAAGTATTAAGCTGGAAAGGTAAAAAACCTTCTAGAAATATTCAATCTTTAGCAAGAGAAGCAAGATATTCTTTACTGGCAAAAGAATGTAAAAAAAATAATATTAAGCATTTATTATTAGGACATCATTCAAATGACTTATTTGAAAACTTTTTAATTAGAGTTGTTAGAGGAAGTGGACTAAATGGACTGGTATCTTTTAACAAAAGAGTAAAATATAAAGACGGAGATCTAAATATTTTAAGGCCATTACTTGATTTAGAAAAAAATGATTTAATTAATATTTCTAAGAGAGTATTTAAGTCTTTCATTAAAGATCCATCCAATATTAATGAGACATATAAAAGAACAAGAATTAGAACTCTATTAGAATCTCTTGAAAAAGAGGGATTGGATCTAAAAAAATTAAAATTAACCATTGATAACTTAAGAGACTCAGACAAATCAATAAAGTTTTATGTTAAAAAAAATTTAAAGGATAATTCTTTACATATTAAAACAAAAGATACTTGTATTTTAAATTATAATTTTTTTGATCAATCTCATGAAGTTGTTTTTAGATCTTTGACGTTTATTATTCAAAAAATAGGAAAAAAATATTATCCTGCTAGAGGTAAAAGTATTAATGAGTTGATTAACCGAATAACTCTCAAGACATTTTCAAAAATAACTTTAGGAGGCTGTTTTGTTGAAAGTTTTAATGAGACCATATTAATATCAAGAGAAAACACTAATAAAACTCAAGCTTTGTAACAATTTGACACTTGTTTAATTTATAATAATTATTATCTTATACTTATGAATATGAAGAATTTAGCAATGTGGGCAGTAATTGTTTTTTTAACAATAGGTCTTTATAATATGTTTAAGAACCCTCAAGCTAATGTGGGTAAAAGCAATTCTATTATATTTTCAGAATTTTTATCAGAAGTTGATAATGGCGGGGTTGTAAAAGTAGATATTCAAGGAAACAATATTAGAGGGGTACTCGCTAATGGAAATACTTTTTCTACTTATTCACCAAATTATCCAAATTTAATTGAAAAGTTATCTGAAAAAGGCGTAAGCATATCAGCTGCTCCTTTAGAGGATAAGATGCCTTCTTTGTTTGGAGTTTTATTATCATGGTTTCCAATGTTGTTACTGATTGCTGTTTGGATTTTCTTTATGAGACAGATGCAGGGTGGCAAAGGTGGAGCTATGGGTTTTGGAAAGTCCAAGGCAAAAATGATGAATGAATTAAAAGGTAAAGTTACCTTTGATGATGTTGCTGGAGTAGAAGAAGCTAAAGAAGAAGTAGAAGAAGTTGTTCAATTTTTAAAAGATCCCAAAAAGTTTAGTAGACTTGGTGGAAAAATACCAAGAGGATGTTTGTTAGTTGGTCAACCAGGAACAGGTAAGACTTTACTTGCTAGAGCTATAGCTGGAGAAGCGGGAGTTCCATTCTTTACTATATCAGGATCAGATTTTGTTGAAATGTTTGTAGGTGTTGGAGCCTCAAGAGTTAGAGATATGTTTGAGCAAGGTAAAAAAAAATTCACCCTGCATTATTTTCATAGATGAGATAGATGCTGTTGGAAGAAGTAGAGGTGCTGGCCTTGGAGGAGGTAACGATGAAAGAGAGCAAACTTTAAACCAATTATTAGTTGAAATGGACGGCTTTGAGACGAATGAAGGTGTAATAATTATTGCAGCTACAAATAGACCTGATGTATTAGACCCAGCATTATTACGACCTGGTAGATTTGATAGACAGGTAGTTGTCGGACTTCCAGATATAATAGGTAGAGAAAAAGTATTAAAAGTTCATGTTAAAAAAATTAAAATGGCTCCCGATGTTAATTTAAGAACAGTAGCTAGAGGAACTCCTGGTTTTTCAGGTGCAGATTTAGCAAATATAGTTAATGAAGCAGCATTACTTGCTGCAAGAAAAAATAAAAGACTAGTTACTCTAACCGAGTTTGAAGAAGCCAGAGATAAAGTGATGATGGGATCAGAAAGAAGATCCATGGTCATGACTGAAGAAGAAAAAACATTAACAGCTTACCACGAAGCTGGACATGCAATAGTAACTATTAATGAAGATGCAGCTCATCCAATTCACAAAGCAACAATCATTCCAAGAGGACGAGCCTTAGGAATGGTTATGCAGCTACCTGAGAGAGATCAGCTATCTCAAACAAGAGAACAGCTTCATGCTCAATTAGCTATAGCTATGGGTGGAAGAGTAGCGGAAGAAATCATATTTGGTGAAGATAAAGTTACAACTGGTGCATCTAGTGATATTGAGCAAGCGACTCAAAGAGCAAGAGCCATGGTGATGCAAGCAGGTCTTAGCAAGGAGTTGGGGCCAGTTGCTTATGGTTCGAATGAAGAAGAGGTATTTTTGGGTAGATCTGTTGCTAGAACTCAAAATATGTCTGAAGAAACTTCAAAAAAAGTAGACGCAGAAATTAGAAAAATTGTAGATAAAGGTTATGAAAGAGCTCGAACAGTTTTGACTGAAAAAATTGACGACCTACACAAATTAGCTAAAGCTCTTTTAACATACGAAACACTTTCAGGTGAAGAAATAGAAAACCTGATAAATAAAAATATATATCCAAGCAATAAAGAAGATTTAAAAGTTGAAGATGAAGATAAAGGCTCAGCTTTAAGCTCAATGGGTCTTAAGCCAAAAATAGTTCATTAAAACTAAATGAAAA
Organism: Candidatus Pelagibacter sp. Uisw_121; assembly: GCF_047722545.1. Classification (GTDB taxonomy): domain Bacteria; phylum Pseudomonadota; class Alphaproteobacteria; order Pelagibacterales; family Pelagibacteraceae; genus Pelagibacter. The sequence goes on from NZ_CP159816.1 coordinate 185,223, forward strand.
AATATTACACAAGAGCGTGTAATTTTGTGTATGGTAAATCTTCAATTGAATTAGTTAGAAAAAAACAAAACCTCCCACTAAATGGTAATAAGAAAATTTCATTTGGGCAAATTGAAATCCTTACACGAACTTCAATCAAAATAATTGATCTTAAGAATATAAAAAAATTACCTAAATCTCTGAAAGAAAAAATTAATAAAGATCTTAAGATTATTGTTAAAAAAAATAAAAATTTTTCAAGTTTAAATTTTAATAAAATACCTAATATAATGGGTATATTGAATTTAACACCAGATAGTTTTTCTGATGGCGGTAAGTTTAATAAAAAGAAAACAGGAATGTCTCATGCAAAAGATTTATTTAAATCTGGGGCGGACATTGTAGATGTTGGAGGAGAGTCAACGAGGCCTGGATCTAAGCCTGTAAGCAAAAAGGAAGAGTGGAATAGAATAAAAGAAATATTAAAAGATATTAATAAAAAAATTCCATTATCATTAGATACAAGAAAATCAGAAATTATGAGTAAAGGGATTAAGATAGGAGTTAAGCTCATAAATGATGTATCAGGACTAAGTTATGACTCCAAAACAGTTGATGTATTGAAAAAAAGTAAAACTCCATTTGTAATCCAACATTCACAAGGTACACCAGAACAAATGCAAAAAAATCCTAAATATAAAAATGAATTATTAGATATTTATGATTTTTTTGAGCAAAAAATTAAATTTTTAATATCCATGGGTATAAAACACAATAATATCATGATTGATCCTGGAATTGGCTTTGGAAAAAATTTGAAACATAATATGAATTTAATTAGGAGTGTTTCCATTTTTCATACTCTTGGTTTTCCTATACTACTTGGACTTTCTAGAAAAAATTTTATCAAGAATTTATCTGGAAAAAATGACAGTAAGGAGAGATTAGGTGGAACAATAGCCTCTTCCCTGTATGCAATAATGCAAGGAGTTCAAGTTCTAAGAATTCATGACGTGAATGAATTAAGACAAAGTATAAAGGTATTTAAAGAATTAATTAAAAACTGATGGCAAAAAAATACTTTGGAACAGATGGAATAAGAGGTGCTGTTAATAGTAAAAATATTAATGGAGACATGTTTTTTAAATTTGGTCTTGCAACTGGAACTTATTTTAAAACTCAAAAAAAAAAGAAACAATTAGCAATAATTGCTAAAGATACGAGGCTATCAGGATATAGTTTAGAACCTGCATTAGTATCAGGACTTACATCGGCTGGTATGCACGTTTATACATTAGGACCACTTCCAACTAATGGTTTAGCAATGTTAACAAAGAGCATGAAAGCTAACATGGGAATTATGATTACGGCATCCCATAACCCATATTATGACAATGGATTAAAGTTATTTGGACCCGATGGGTTAAAACTATCAAATAAGATTGAAAAAAAAATTGAAACTTTAATTGATGAAAAAATTGAAAAGTCTTTATCAAAACCAAAAAAATTGGGTCGTGTAAAAAGGTTAGAAACTGCAAATAAAGATTATATAAAAATTTTAAAAAGTAATTTACCAAAAGATTTTAACCTAAGAGGTTTAAGAATAGTGATTGATTGTGCGAATGGGGCTGGATACAAGGCTGGTCCTGAATTATTAAAATCTTTAGGTGCCAAAGTATTTTCAACTGGAATAAATCCTAATGGTCTTAATATTAATAAAAATTGTGGTTCTACTTTTCCAAATAAAATTAGATTAGCAGTAAAAAAATATAAAGCACACATAGGAATTTCACTTGATGGAGATGCTGACAGAATTATTATGTGTGATGAAAAAGGTATCATAATTGATGGAGATCAAATAATTGCTGCAATAGCAATGAGATGGAAAAGAAAAAAAATGTTAAGAGGAGGAGTAGTTGGCACTTTAATGTCTAACTATGGATTAGAAAATTTTTTTAAACTACATGATATAAAATTCTTAAGATCAAATGTAGGAGACCGTTTTGTAAAAGAGAAAATGCAAAAAAATAATTTTAATTTAGGTGGTGAACAATCTGGGCATATTATCTTAGGTAAATTTGCAACTACTGGAGATGGATTACTAGTTGCTTTAGAAGTTTTATTTTCATTAAGAAAAGGAAAAAAAGCTAGTAGTTTTTTTAATACCTTTAAGAAAATTCCACAAATATTGGTGAATATTGACGTTAAAGACAAAAGTATAATTAAAAATATCAATATTAAGAATTCTATAAAATTAGCAGAAAAATTAATTAAAGGGCAGGGTAGAATATTAGTTAGAAGTTCAGGAACTGAATCTAAAATTAGAGTAATGGGAGAGAGTGACAATAGTAAATTACTTCAAAAATGTTTTAAAATTATATTAAAAAAAATTAAATAAATTGAAACCAAAATCTAAAATATTAGTTATTGCTGGATCAGATTCATCTGGTGGTGCTGGAATTCAAGCTGATATTAAAACTATCACTGCTTTAGGTTCTTATGCAATGACAGCAATAACAGCTGTCACAATCCAAAATACAACAGGTGTAAAATCGATAGTACCAATTGATCCAAAGGAAATTTCAAATCAAATAGAATTTACCGCAAAAGATATTAAACCTGATGCTGTAAAAATTGGAATGTTACACTCTATAAAAGTAATAAAATCAGTAATTCATTCATTAAATCTTATTAAAGTTAAAAAGATAATTTTAGATCCCGTTATGGTTGCTAAAGGTGGTGCAAAACTTATTGATGATAAGGCAATTCACTTATTAAAAAATGAACTAATTAAAAAAGTTAGTTTAATTACTCCAAATATTCCAGAAGCAGAAATATTAACTAAAACTAAAATAAGAACAAAAGAAGATATGATTTTTGCTGCCAGTATATTAATCAAATTAGGGGCAAAAAATGTTTTTATAAAAGGTGGTCATTTAGAATCTAAAATCGTCCAAGATATTTTTGTAAACAAAAATGAAATTTTCATTATAAAAAATAAAAGAATTACAACTAGGAATACACATGGTACTGGTTGCACCCTATCTTCTGCTATTTCTACATTCTTTTCATGTGGAAAAACCTTAAAGAAATCTTGTGAGCTTGCAACTAAGTATGTACACAATTCAATAAATTCAAACCTTAAATTTGGTAAAGGTCATGGACCTATCAACCATTTAAGTTCAGTAACAGTAGAAAAAAAATTTAGATAATGAAAAATGTTGTAGTTGTTGGATCTCAGTGGGGTGATGAAGGAAAAGGTAAAATAGTCGACTGGCTATCGGACCAAGCAGATGTTGTTATTCGTTTTCAAGGAGGGCACAATGCTGGACACACATTAGTAATTAATGGAATAACTTATAAATTAAGACTACTTCCTTCTGGGATTGTAAGAAAAAATAAAATTTCTATTATAGGAAATGGAGTCGTTGTTGACCCTTGGGCACTATTAGAAGAAATAGACGAAATTAAATCTATGGGTGCTGAGGTTAATGTGGATAATTTTATAATTTCAGAGTCTGCCAATCTTATTTTGCCATTTCATAGAGAGATGGATGAAATAAGAGAAGATGCTGCTGGAAAAGGAAAAATTGGAACAACAAGAAGAGGAATTGGGCCAGCCTATGAAGATAAAGTAGGAAGAAGATCAATCCGTGTTATGGATTTGAGATCTGAGACTAATCTAGACCACAGATTAGAAACAGTACTACTTCATCATAATGCAATTAGAAAAGGATTAGGTAAAAAAATTTTTGAAAAAAACAAACTTAAAGAAGAACTTTTAAAGATTGCCCCAGAAATATTAAAGTTTTCTCAACCTGTGTGGCTTAGAATTGATGAGTTTAAAAAACAAAAAAAAAAGAATATTATTTGAAGGTGCGCAAGGAATATTACTTGATGTAGACCATGGAACGTATCCTTTTGTAACATCATCAAATACTGTAGCTTCTAGTGCTGCCACAGGAACTGGTTGTGGTCCTAATTCTATTCATTATGTGCTTGGAATAACAAAGGCCTACACTACTAGAGTTGGTGAGGGACCTTTTCCTACAGAGTTAACAGATGACATTGGAGAGTTACTTGGTTCTAGAGGCAAAGAATTTGGCACTGTCACTAGTAGAAAAAGAAGATGTGGTTGGTTTGATGGTGTTTTGGTTAGACAAACAATTAAAATTTCAGGTATAGATGGAATAGCATTAACTAAATTAGATGTTTTAGATGAATTAGATGAAATTAAGATGTGTGTTGAATACGAACTTGATGGCAAGAAAATGGATTACCTGCCAGCTGCAGTTGAGGATCAGTTAAAGATTAAACCAATTTATAAAACTTTCCCTGGATGGAAAAGTTCCACTCAAGGAATAAAAAATATTGAAGCCCTACCAGAAAATGCAAAAAATTATATTTATGCATTAGAAGATTTTATTGGAACAAAAGTTTCAAGTATTTCAACAAGCCCTGAACGAGAAGATACAATTCTTTTAGAAAACCCTTTTGAGATTTAGTTTACTGGAAGTAAATTTTTAGATTTAGCAGATAGCAGCATGTGTTTTTGAAGCTTTTCAAATGCTTTATTCTCAATTTGTCTAACTCTCTCTCTGCTAATTTTGTATTTTTTGCTTAAATCTTCAAGTGTTGTAGCTTCATCATTTAATCTTCTAGAGTATAAAATCTCTCTTTCTCTTTCATTAAGAATTTTTATAGAATCTTTAAGTAAGCTTTGTCTTTGACTCATTTCTTCTTGATGTGCAAATTTTAGATCATGGTCAAGCTCTTTATCTACCAACCAGTCCTGCCATTCGTCACCATCTTCTCCAACTTGAGCATTTAAAGAAAATTCTTTACCTGAAAGTCTTCTGTTCATTGAAATTACTTCATCTTTGTTAACATCTAACTTGTTAGCAATTTCACTTACATGTTCAGGTCTTAAATCTCCTTCAGACTGAGGAGCGATTTGATTTTTAATTTTCTTTAAATTGAAAAAAAGTTTTTTTTGTGCAGTTGTTGTTCCTATTTTTACTAAGCTCCAAGATCTTAGAATGTATTCTTGGATAGAAGCTCTAATCCACCACATTGCATAAGTTGCTAATCTAAATCCTTTCTCAGGTTCAAATTTTTTAACAGCTTGCATTAGTCCAACATTTCCTTCTGAAATCATTTCATTTACTGGAAGTCCATATCCTCTGTAACCCATCGCAATCTTTGCTACGAGTTTTAAATGACTAGTAACAAGTTTTTCTGCAGCTTTAACATTTCCTGTTGCCTTCCAATTTTTTGCAAGCATGTATTCTTCTTCTGCTGCCAACATAGGAAATTTTTTAATTTGCTCCAGATAAGCAGATAAACCACCTTCATTAGAAAGTGCAGGAAGATTATTATTCATTCTAGTACTCATAAGTTGTATTTATTTAATTAACTATAGTATTATTTCAAGGTGTTATTTGCCAGTATTTCTGAGCAATACTAAAATATTTTCAAGTTCTTGTGGCAAAATTGAGGTAAAAGTCATCTCCTCATTAGTTCTGGGGTGAATAAACCCCAATGTGTGAGCATGTAGAAATTGTCTATCTAATTTATAAATTAAGTTTTCCAAATTAGTGTCAATATTTTTAAGTTTTTTATATTTTTTTTTATATTTGCCATCACCCATAATACTATTACCCATATGTGTCATGTGAACTCTTATTTGATGCGTTCTTCCAGTTTCCAATATACATTCCACTAAGCTTAATGTAGGAGTTTTGTCATTTTCAAAAATCTCAATTGTTTTGTAATTTGTGATTGCTCTTTTGCCTTTAGAATTACTAACTTCCATCATCTGTCTATTTTTTGAGCTTCTAGTTATAAACGTATCAATTTTACCAGATGAAGGCCTAAGTTTTCCCCAAATTAAGAGCTGATAAACTCTCGTAATTGTGTGTTCACTAAATTGATGTGATAAGTTTTCGTGTGTCTCGTTATTTTTAGCTATAACTATTAATCCAGAAGTATCTTTGTCTATTCTGTGCACAATACCAGGTCTTAACTCATCTCCAATTGTAGACAGTGAATCTTTATTATAGTGCATTAAGGCATTAACAATTGTTTCATCATAATTACCAGCACCTGGATGCATAATTATTCCAGCTGGCTTATCAATTACTAATAAATCATCATCCTCATAAACAATTTCTAACTTAAAATCATAAGATTTTAAAGAGGCTTCTTTTGGTTCTGGAATTTGAAGATCAATTTTATCACCAGTAGATATTTTTTTTGAAGGACTGTTAACGATTACATTATTTAATTTTAATTTTTCTTTAAGAATTAAATTTTTGATTCTAGTTCTACTAATCAACTCCTCTCTTTTGTTGACGAATACATCAAGTCGAAGGTTATTCTCATCTGTTTCAACTATTAAATTAATGTTTTTTTCCATAAAATGTAATATTAATACTATATGCGCTGCTAGCTCAACTGGATAGAGCACCAGATTTCGAATCTGGGGGTTATAGGTTCGACTCCTATGTGGCGCACCACAATCAAACTAGATATCTAATACTTTGATGCCCTCCGCAATCTATCATTTATAGCTTTACCAAGACCTTTATTGGGAATTTTTTCCACAGCAATTGATTTATAGCCTTCATTTTTTATATTTCTTAGACATGAGTAGAGGTTCTTTGCTGCTTCATCTAGGTTATTTTTAGTAGTTAAATAAAAATAATTTTTGAGTTTAGTTTTTTTTCTCTTAATCATTATAAAAGCTTCGTCATTTTTTGGTTTTGTGACATTCATTCGTAAAGGTATACCGGGAGAATAATGCAAGCGAGATTGACCAGGCGCTATTTTTTTCCTAGGATTAGTAGATGTATTTATCTTAAAACCTAAAGTTTTTTGAATTTTTAAAATATCTAGACCACCCAATCTTAGTATAGATGGCTTACCCACAAGATTAATTATTGTAGACTCTATTCCAATAGCGCATGTACCTCCGTCTAAAATGTATTTAATTTTATTACCAAATTCTTCCTTAACATCTTTTGCTTTAACGGCACTTACTTTTGTAGCGATATTAGCACTAGGTGCAGCTAATGGATAATCTAACTGTTTTAGTAAATTTCTAAATATTGTGTGTTTTGGAAATCTTACTGCTAAACTTTTCTTATTATTGGTAACATATTTAGAAATCTTAGAATCTTTCCTTAATTGTAATACGTATGTTATTGGGCCAGGAGAGAATTTTTTATAAAGTTTAATAAAATTATCATTTATTAGGCAATCTTTTTTAAGAGAATCGATATCGTGATAATGTACGATTAAAGGGTTGTTTTTTGGTCTTTTTTTTAAATTAAAAATCTTTTTTACTGCTGAATTCTTGTAAGCATTAGCTGCTAGACCATAAACAGTTTCAGTAGGTACGCCAATACAGTAATTTTTATTAAGGTATTTTTTTGCTTTTTTGATATTTGATTGATTGGATTTCATGTATTAATAATTATTATTATATGAAAGATAAAAATTTACCACCTGATAATAACACACAGTCCCTTGAGGAACTAACAAAAGAAGCAAATAATATTATTGAGTCTTTAGAGTCAGAAAAAGACTTACAGAATTCAATTGATTCATACCAGCAGTTATTAAAATTAAATAATACCATTGAAAAAAAATTCTATAAAACTTCAAAAATGATCAATGAAGAAACAAAAAAAAAAATTAACAATATAAGTTCAAAAAAAAATGCAAAATAAACTTGCTAGAATAGCAAAAGATACAAACTTATTTTTAAAGCGATTTATTAAAGGACAAAAAAGAACAGAATTAGTTGCAGCTATGGAGTATGGCTTATTTCCAGGTGGAAAAAAAATTAGATCAAAAATTTTAATTGACATAGGTGCTATATTTAAAATTAATTATAAAACATTAATTTCTATTGGTACTGCAGTTGAGTGTATTCACGCTTATTCATTAATACATGATGATTTACCTTGTATGGATGATGATAAAATACGAAGAGGAAAAATTTCTACACACATTAAATTTGGAGAATCAACAGCGGTACTTGCAGGAAACTCACTTTTAACAATGGCTTTTGAAATCTTGGTTAGTTCGGACTTAAAGATAAATGATAAAATAAAAGTAGATCTAGTAAAAAAACTATCTGAGTTTTCTGGACATTTAGGAATAGCTGGTGGACAGTATTTAGATCTTAGTTTTGAAAAAAAAAAAAATTTCTAAAAGTAAAATTATAGAGATGGAAATAAAAAAAACTGGTAAGCTTTTTAGCTTTTGTTGTGCTGTTCCAATTATTATTAAGAGAAAAAATGATAAACAAATAAAGTTTTTTGAAAATATAGGGTCCAATATTGGACTTTTATTTCAAATTGCTGACGATTTAATAGACTTTAAAGGCTCTACAGCCATTGCTGGTAAAATAACAGGCAAAGACAAGAAAAAAGGTAAAGCTACTTTAATCAGTTTACTAGGATATCAAAATGCTATTAAATATGCTGACAAAATTAAGTCTAAAATAATTAAAGATTTAAATAAATATAGTTCAAACACTAATAGTTTAAATGAAACCTTAGACTACATTCTAAAAAGAAATAAATGATGCAAGACTACAAATTTTTAAAAGATATTAATTTTCCTTCTGATTTAAGAAAATTATCAGAGAGTGATCTTCAAGAGGTTTCTAATGAGGTTAGAAAAGAGATGATTGATGCAGTATCTGAAACGGGAGGACATTTAGGTGCAGGTCTTGGAGTTGTTGAGCTAACTGTAGCCTTACATTACGTATTTGATACTCCAAATGACAGACTAATTTGGGATGTGGGCCATCAAACTTATCCACATAAAATTTTGACTGGAAGAAAGTCAAAAATTAAAACTTTGAGACAAGGTAATGGATTGTCTGGTTTTACAAAAAGATCTGAGAGTGAGTATGATCCATTTGGTGCAGCACATAGTTCAACATCAATATCATCAGCTCTAGGCATGGCGGAAGCAAGTAAGTTATCTAATAGATTAAATAATGTAGTTGCTGTCATAGGAGATGGTGCAATTAGTGCGGGTATGGCATATGAAGCGATGAATAATGCAGGTGCCTCAAAAACTAAAATGATTGTTATTTTAAATGATAACGATATGTCAATTGCAAAACCAGTAGGTGCGATGAGAACCTATCTAGCTAAGCTTTTAACAGGAAAAATTTATTTTAGTTTAAGAGAAACCTTTAAACTAATAGTTTCTGCTTTTTCCAAAAGATTTAGCGTGAAAGCTGGAAAAGCTGAGGATTTTTTAAGATCAGCTGTAACTGGTGGTACTCTTTTTAATTCTTTGGGTTTTTATTATGTTGGTCCAATAGACGGTCATGATTTGTCTGCACTTATACCAATTTTAAAAAATGCAAGAGACTCAAAGTATCAAGGCCCAATAATGATACATGTAAAAACTCAAAAAGGAAAAGGCTATTCTTATGCTGAAAAAGCCAGTGATCATTATCATGGTGTTTCAAAATTTAATGTTGTAACTGGAGAACAATTAAAAAGTGGAACAAATCTTCCAGCTTATACAAAAGTTTTTGCAAACACTTTAGTTAAGCATGCAGAAAGAGACAGTAAAATTATAGGAGTTACTGCTGCTATGCCAGGTGGAACAGGCATGGATATATTTGCTAAAGATTTTCCAAAAAGAATGTTTGATGTTGGGATTGCTGAACAACATGGTGTTACTTTTGCAGCAGGACTAGCAACGGAAGGTTATAAACCATATGTTGCAATCTATTCGACTTTTTTACAAAGAGCTTATGATCAAGTAGTTCATGATGTGGCCATTCAAAGTTTACCTGTGAGATTTATAATAGATAGAGCAGGCTTGGTGGGTGCTGACGGATCAACTCATGCAGGCTCATTTGATATTACTTATCTTTCTACTCTTCCTAATTTTATAGTAATGGCGCCAAGTGATGAAGCAGAACTGGTTAAAATGATAAATACTTCGATGACAATCAATAACAAACCTTGTGCTATTAGATACCCAAGAGGAACTGGCATTGGGGTGGAATTACCATCAATAGATGAGAAATTAGAGATTGGAAAAGGAAGAGTTATTCAAGAAGGGAAACAGGTTTGTATTTTAAGTATAGGAACTAGATTGGAAGAATGTAAAATTGCAGCTGCAGAATTAAAAAATAAAGGAATTGATTCAACGATAGTTGATGCACGTTTTGCTAAACCTTTAGACAAAGAGCTTATTTTAAAGTGTGCGAGAGAACATGAGGTTATGATTACTGTAGAAGAGGGGTCTATTGGAGGCTTTGGCTCTCATGTAGAAAATTTATTATCAGAAAAAGGTATATTTGATAAAGGTTTAAAATTTAGAACTATGATACTGCCTGACATTTTCATCGAACAAGATAGTCCAAAAAAAATGTATGATGTTGCTGGTCTTAATGCATCTCAAATATCAAAAAAAATACTAGATATTTTATTTACAAAAGATTCAATAAAAGTAGTTAAAAATTAAATTTAAAAAAATTAGCTACACTGAGCTTTGTTCATTAGATAATGGTCTAATAAAACACAATTCATCATTGCTTCCCCTACAGGAACTGCACGAATACCAACACAAGGGTCATGTCGACCTCTGACAGAAATCGTAGTATTTTTTCCAAACTTATCTATAGTTTTTCTAGTTGTTAAAATTGATGAAGTTGGTTTGACTGCAAATGAAACAACAATTTCTTGTCCAGTTGAAATACCACCAAGAATGCCACCTGCATTGTTAGAATTAAATTTTAATTTTTTACCTTTTTGTGAAATTTCATCTGAGTTTTGTTCTCCACTTAATTGTGCAGAATTCATTCCCGAACCAATATTAACACCTTTAACAGCATTAATACTCATCATCGCAGAGGCAATATCCATATCTAGTTTAGAATAAATTGGAGCACCAAAGCCAACAGGAACTCCTCTAGCTCTTACCTCAATAATTGCACCACAAGATGATCCAGACTTTCTTATATCTAACAAATATTTTTCCCAAAGCTTTAGCATATTTTTATCAGGGCAAAAAAAGGGATTTTTATTAATTGTTAGATCGTTCCATTTGCTAGTATCACATCCCAATATTCCCAGTTGAGTAACAGCACCTACAACTTTAAATTTTTTACCTAATTTATTCTCTAAAACTTTTTTAGCAATTGCACCTGCAGCAACTCTTGCAGCCGTTTCTCTTGCAGAGGATCTTCCACCACCACGATAATCTCTTATTCCATATTTTTTAAAGTACGTAAAATCAGCATGCCCAGGTCTAAATTTATCTTTGATATTTCCATAATCTTTTGATCTCATATCTTGATTGTAAATAATTAAAGAAATAGGCGTCCCAGTCGTTTTGCCCTCAAATACACCCGATAAAATTTGCACTTTATCATCTTCTTTTCTCTGTGTTGTAAATTTTGATTGTCCTGGTTTTCTTTTATCTAGCTCAACTTGAATATCTTGCTCTTTTAAGATTATATTTGGTGGGCAACCATCAACGACACAGCCTAATGCAGGACCATGAGATTCTCCCCATGTTGTGAAACGAAATTGCTTTCCAAAAGTATTAAATGACATTATCTATAGTATATAGATTATTTTGTTAAAATTATGAATCAAAAAAACTCATTAGGCCTTAATAAATGCTTTTTAGATAAAATAGATCCAATAGATTTATTTGAAGTTTGGATGAATGAAGCAAAAAAAACAGAATTAAACGATCCAAATGCACTAGCTTTAGCCACATCAGATCAAAATAATCGACCATCAATTAGAATGGTTTTATTAAAAGACTTTAACAAAGATGGATTTGTTTTTTATACCAATCTAAATAGTCAAAAAGGAAATGAATTAAAAAATAACCCGAAAGCATCAATGTGCTTTCATTGGAAAAGCCTTCTAAGACAAGTAAGAATTAATGGAATGGTACAAAAAGTTTCTAATGAAGTGGCAGATAAATATTATAACAGTAGAGGTTATGAGAGCAGAATTGGAGCATGGGCCTCAAAACAAAGCACTATATTAAATAATAGAGATGAGCTTTTAAATTCAATAGAAGAATATAAAAAAAAATATAGCAATAAAAATGATGTTCCAAGACCAGAGTATTGGTCAGGTTGGAATTTAATACCTTTAAGTATAGAATTTTGGTTAGATGGAGATAGTAGAATTCATGAAAGACTAAAATATACTAAAGATAATGAGAGTAACTGGACTAAATCTTTATTAAGTCCTTAAAAAGTTCTTTGTAGACTAAATGAAGTAAGACTTTCTAAAATCTTTTTTTCTTCACTATCTTTAAATACAGTTAAAGAATTTGATGCAAGATTAATAAAATGTTCAGCTTTTTTGTAGCATTCATTAATTATATTGTATTTTTTAATAAGTTTTAAAGTAAAATTTAAATCTTCATTTGACCTTGTTTCTTGTTTAAAAATATTTTTTAATTTATCTTTTTCTATCGATGATACATTTTGAAATAATAAAATGACAGGTAGCGTAATTTTACCTTCAAGAAAATCTTTACCAATTTTTTTACCAAAAAATTTTAGATCAGAATTGTAATCCAAAGTGTCATCAGCAATTTGAAATGTTAAGCCTAAGTTTTTTCCATAAAACTCTAGCGCTTCTTTTTCTTTTGTTTCTTTATGGGATAAAATTGCACCAACTTTAGTTGCTGCAGAGAAAAGTTCAGCTGTTTTTGCTGTAATAATCTTTAAATAGGTTTCCTCTAACATATCGACTTCACTCTTGTGCTGTAGTTGTAATACTTCTCCTTGAGCAATTTTTGATGAAGTTGAAGATAAAAGTTTTAAAACTTCAATGTTTCCATCTTCCACCATCATCTCAAAACATCTACTTAAAAGATAGTCTCCAATTAATACGGAGGAGTGATTTCCCCAAATTGAATTTAATGTTTCTTTACCTCTTCTAATATCTCCAAGATCAATTACATCATCATGCATTAAAGTAGCCCCGTGTATCATTTCTACACATGCTGCTAAATTAATATCTCGACCTCCTTTAGTGTAGCCACATAACTTAGCAGAACCAAGAGTTAATAAAGCTCTTAATCTTTTTCCACCCGTGTCAATATGATATTCGGTCATTTTTTGAACCAGATCAACTTCACTCAGGAGTTTTGATTTAATCTTTTCTTCAACTAAAACTAATTTTTCATCAACTGAATCTTTTAGTTGATAATATGAATTATTTATTTGGTTTCTTAGCTGAACTACAGTTCCCATAAAAAATAAGTTAGTATAATTAAGTTATATTTATTACTTATCAATTGACGCACCTTAATCTTCAACTATAAGTAGGCTTTATATTAAATCAAAAATTCTATAAGGATTAACAATGTTCTCTTTTTTTAAAAAGAAAAAAATAATAGCTCATATCAAGCTAAATGGTGTGATTGGAAATGCTGGAAAGTTTAAACAGGGCATAGATTTTGCAGGACAAGAAGAGATTATAGAAAAGGCTTTTTCTCTAAAAAAAGCTAAAGCAGTGGCAATTACAATCAATTCACCAGGTGGATCACCCGTACAATCGCATTTAATCTATAAATTTATTCGATCTCAAGCTAAGAAAAATAAAATAAAAGTAATAGTGTTTGCGGAAGATGTTGCAGCTTCTGGAGGATATTTAATAGCTTGTGCAGGAGATGAGATATATGCAAATTCAAGCTCAATTATTGGATCTATAGGAGTTATATATTCATCATTTGGATTTACAGAATTGATTAAAAAAATTGGTGTGGAAAGAAGGGTTCATACTGCAGGAAAAAATAAAAGCTCACTAGATCCATTTCAAGAAGAAAAATCTGAAGATATTGAGAGACTTAAGAATATTCAATTAGATTTACATAAGGACTTTATTAAAGTTGTAGAAGAAAGCAGAGGATCTAAACTTAAAAAAGATGGCATTGAATTATTTTCAGGAGAGTTTTGGGCGGGTAGTAAATCAAAAGAGCTAGGTTTGATTGATGGACTGGGTAATGCTAATGAAATTTTAAAAGAAAAATTTGGTGAAGATGTTGTTATCAAAAAATTTGAAAAATCTAAAGGTTGGTTAAGTAAAAAATTATCTTCTTCTAGCAATCAAATGGATCAACTAGCAAATATTTTAGAGGAAAGATCTATCTGGCAAAGATATGGCTTCTAGAGAAAAAATTATAAAACTTAAATTTCAATCATTTCAAGATACTATTTTGAATCTTCAAAAATATTGGGGTAAACATGGTTGTGTTATTCTTCAACCTTATGATATTGAGGTAGGGGCTGGAACCTTTCATCCTGCTACAACCTTAAGATCTCTAGGTCCTAAGCCATGGAAAGCAGCTTATGTTCAACCATCAAGAAGACCTACTGATGGAAGGTATGGAGAGAACCCAAATAGATTGCAGCATTATTATCAATTTCAAGTTTTAATAAAGCCATCACCAGATAATATCAAAAAACTTTATTTAAATAGTTTAGCTATCATTGGCATTAATCATAAAGAACATGACATTAGGTTTGTTGAAGATGATTGGGAAAGTCCAACATTGGGTGCTGCAGGGCTAGGTTGGGAGGTTTGGTGTGATGGAATGGAAATTACTCAATTTACATATTTTCAACAAATGGCTGGATTTGAATGTAAACCTGTTTCAGTTGAAATTACATATGGTCTTGAAAGAATTTGCATGTTCACTCAACAAAAGAAAAATGTTTATGATTTATTATGGAATAATGAAGGTATAAAATATGGTGATGTGTTTCTTCAAGCAGAAAAAGAATTTTCAGCATATAATTTTGAACACGCTAACACAGATAATCTATTCAAAATGTTTGATATGTTTGAGCTTGAAGCAAAAGCTTTGGTAGAAAAAAAAATTTCACTACCCGCATATGATCAATGTTTAAAAGCAAGCCATACATTTAATATATTGGATGCAAGGGGAGTTATAAGTGTCGCCCAAAGAGCAGGTTATATAGGGCGTATAAGAGACATTACAAAAGCAGTTGCAGAAAGTTGGTTAAGCAGTCGAACAGATTAATGTCAGAATTTTTTATAGAGCTGTTTAGTGAAGAAATACCAGCTGGTTTACAGCGTAACTCACGTAATGTTTTATTAGAAAATTTTCAAAATTTATTTGAAGAAAAAAAAATTTTATTTAAAAAAAGTTCATCATTTTCAACACCAAATCGTCTTATAATTTTATTTGAGGGTCTATCTAAAGAAATAACCCAAAAAGCTGAAGAGGTAAAAGGACCAAATGTTAATGCGCCAGATAAAGCTGTAGAGGGTTTTTTAAGATCAAGTCAAATAGATAAAAAAGATCTCTTTATTAAAAAGATGGAAAAAGGAGAATTTTATTTTTTTAAGAAACCTTCAAATAAAACTAATACAATAGATTTATTACAAGAATATACACCTCTAATCCTTGATAAATTACAGTGGAAGAAATCCATGATTTGGGGAAATTATAATCTTAGTTGGGCGAGACCACTAAAGTCTATTTTAGCAGTTTTTGGTAATAAAAGTTTAGATTTTAAATTTCATCATTTAATATCTTCCAACACAACATTTACCGATAAAGAGTTTGAAGATAAAAAAAAAATATTTAAAACTTTTAAAGGCTATAAAGACTTCTTCAATCAATCAGGTATAATTATAGACCACGTATTAAGAAAAGACTTTATTATTAAAGAAATTGAAAAAATATCTAGTAAAAATAATTTTATTGTTGAAACTAATAATAAACTTTTGAATGAAGTCACAGATATAGTTGAGCAACCGAATATTATAGTATGCAAATTTGATCAGAAATTTTTGAATATTCCAAAAGAAATTTTGATAATTACGATGCAATATCATCAAAAATATTTTCCAACATTTGATAAAAAAGGAAAAATTACCAATGAATTTTTAGTTGTGGCAAATAATAATGATGAAAAAGGTTACATTAAACTGGGTAACGAAAGAGTTGTAGAGGCAAGATTAAGTGATGCACAATTCTTTTGGGAAAAAAATAAATCTCAAAATTTAGTTAAGCAAGTTTCAAAATTAAAAAGTATGAATTATTTTAAAGGTCTTGGATCTTATTTTGATAAAATTCAAAGAATGAGAAAGCTTGGAGGAATGATTTCTGATGAGCTATTGATAAGCAAAGATCAAGTTGAGTTATCAGCATCTATTTGTAAAGTTGATTTAATTTCTGATATCGTTGGTGAATTTCCAGAGCTTCAAGGAATTATGGGTGGACATTTTGCTAGAGTGCAAGGTTTTGATAAAGAAATAGCACTAGCTGTAAGTGAGCATTATCAACCAACAGGTCTTGATAGCAAAACCCCAAAGAAACCATTTAGTATTGCTTTAGCTTTAACTGATAAGATTGACACTCTGGTAGGATTTTTCGGAATTGATCAAAAACCTACAAGTTCAAAAGATCCTTATGCACTGAGAAGATCAGCATTAGGAGTTATAAAATTATTAATTGATAATAATAAAGAATTTAAAATTAAAGATCTTATTAGTTATTCAGCTTCTCTACATAGGGATCAAGGCTTTAAACTTTCAAATGATTTGTCTCAAAAAGAATTAGCAGAGTTTTTAATGGACAGATTAAAATATTATATGAAAGAAAAGAAAATTAGAACAGATATCACTGAAGCTAGCATAAACTCATATGGAATAGACCATATGAATAAAATATATAAAAAAGCTTTAACTTTAAATAATTTAATAAAAGAAGAAATTGGTGAAGATGTAATGGCAAGCTACAAAAGAGCATCAAGTATACTGGAAAATGAATTAAAAAATAGTGATCTTGAACTGTCAAATACAACTGACCCTGGTATTTTTAAAAATGATTATGAGAAAAATTTATTAAAAAAGATTAATGAATTAAGGAAATATTTTACAAATATAAATAAAGATGAAAATTATGTGGAATCACTTATGAATTTAGCAGGTGCCAAAAAAGTGATTTTTGATTTTTTTGACAATGTAAAGGTTAATGATGAAGATAAAAGTATCAAAAAAAACAGATTGGAACTTTTACAAATGTTATGTAGAACCTTTGATAACTACATAAACTTTTCAAATATTGAGACCAAATAGTGAATAAATTAATTTTGAACTTTAAGTCTAAGGATTTAAAAAAAATAAAAAACCCAAAAAATTTTTTGGGTGGAAAAGGTGCAAACCTTTCTGAAATGGGAAGAATAGGTTTGCCTGTTCCACCGGGATTTACCATCTCAACTAAAGTGTGTGAATTATTTTATAAAGATAAGAAAAAGTTAAATTCACAAATAGTTAGTACTATAAAAAAAGAATTAAAGATTATTGAAAAAGAAGTTGGGAAAAAATTTGGCGATTTAAAAAATCCGTTATTACTATCTGTTAGATCTGGTGCTAGAGTTTCTATGCCGGGTATGATGGACACAATTTTAAATTTAGGTTTGAATGATAAAACAGTAATTGCACTTGCAAATAAAACTTCCAATATGAGATTTGCAAAAGATAGCTACAGAAGATTTATCCAAATGTATGGAAATGTTGTAATGGAAGTTGAAGGTTATCATTTTGAAGAATTAATCGAAAATTACAAACTAACTAAAGGTGTTTTACTTGATACAGATTTAGATGAAAATGATTGGGAAGGGCTAATTAATGATTTTAAAAAAGTTGTTAAGGATCAGACTAAAAAAGATTTTCCTCAAAATGTATATGAGCAATTACTTGGTGCAATTAGTGCGGTATTTTTATCTTGGGAAAGTAATAGAGCAAAAGTCTACAGAAAATTAAACCAGATCTCTTCAGAATGGGGAACAGCAGTTAATGTTCAGTCTATGGTGTTTGGTAATATGGGTGATGATTGTGCAACTGGTGTTGTCTTTACAAGAAATCCATCAGATGGTGTTGATGAAGTTTATGGTGAATATTTAATTAATGCTCAAGGAGAAGATGTTGTAGCAGGAACAAGAACTCCTCAGTATATAACCAAAAAAGCAAGAAAAGATGCAAAGGTAAAAGAAGCTTCAATGGAAGAGTCTATGCCAAAAGTTTTTAAACAACTGGATAAAATTCTAAAAGTTTTAGAAAAACATTACAAAGACATGCAAGACGTAGAATTTACAGTTGAAAATAATAAATTGTGGATGCTGCAGACAAGATCTGGAAAGAGAACTTCAAAATCTGCAGTTAGAATTGCAGTAGATATGGTTAAGGAAAAATTAATTTCAAAAAAAGAAGCAGTGATGAGAATAGACCCAGCTTCTTTGGATACTTTATTACACCCCACATTAGATGAAAGAAGTTCGGTAAACGTTATAGCAAATGGATTGCCTGCTTCACCTGGTGCCGCTAGTGGCAAAGTTGTTTTTTCATCAGAAGAAGCGGAAAGATTAAACGACATGATGCAAAATACTATTTTGGTAAGAGTTGAAACATCCCCAGAGGATATTCATGGAATGCATGCTGCTAAAGGAATCTTAACTGCTAGAGGTGGAATGACTAGCCATGCTGCAGTTGTTGCAAGAGGCATGGGCAGACCTTGTGTATCTGGCTCTAGTGAAATTGATATTAATTATGAAGCTAAAATTTTTAAAACATTATCTACCGAAGTTAAAGAGGGAGATATTATTACAATTGATGGTTCAACAGGTAGAATTATTTTAGGAGAGGTGCCAACAGTTAAACCAGAAATTTCTGGAGATTTTTCAAAATTAATGAGTTGGGCTGATGGTTTCAGAAAATTAAAAGTTAGAACTAACTCAGAAACACCACTTGATACAAAAACAGCGCGAGACTTTGGAGCAGAAGGCATTGGTCTTTGTAGAACAGAGCATATGTTTTTTGATGAAGAAAGAATTTTGTCAGTTAGAGAAATGATTTTATCAAAAACAGTGCATGATAGAAATAAAGCTCTAGCAAAGCTTTTACCCCATCAAAGAAAAGACTTTGTTGAAATATTCAAAATTATGAATGGCCTACCAGTTACTGTAAGATTGTTAGATCCACCATTGCATGAGTTTCTTCCTAAAACTGAAAAAGAAATTAATGACGTTGCAACTGCTGTAAGTCTTCCTTTAAAAGAAATCAAATCTAGAATTAATGAACTACATGAGCAAAACCCAATGTTAGGACACAGAGGATGCAGATTAGGAATTTCGTTTCCAGAAATTTATGAAATGCAATGTAGAGCAATCTTTGAAGCTTTGTCTGAACTTAAAATAAAAAAAATTAAATCGGCATTTCCTGAAATTATGATTCCATTAGTATCAACAGAAGCTGAAATTAGAATAATGAAAGACTTAGTTGTAAGAGTTGCAAAAGAAGTTCAAAAAGATAAAAAAGTTAAAGTTGATTATTTAGTTGGAACCATGATTGAGTTACCAAGAGCAGCCATCAAAGCAGATGACATAGCAAAACATGCAGAATTCTTTAGTTTTGGTACAAATGATTTAACACAAACGACATTTGGCTTAAGCAGAGATGATAGTGGTAAATTTTTAAATGATTATATTGAAAATAAGATATTTTCTATTGATCCATTTGTGTCAATTGATGATGGAGTAGGTGATTTAGTTGAAATTGCTGTAGAAAAAGGCAGAAAGCAAAATAAAAAAATTAAACTTGGAATTTGTGGAGAACATGGGGGTGATCCAAAAAGTATTCATTTTTGTGCAAAAGCAGGTTTAGATTATGTTTCTTGCTCACCATATAGAGTTCCAATTGCAAGATTAGCTGCTGCTCAAGCAGAGTTGTCTAAAAAAAAGTAATATTGTTGATTTAGATTTCTATTTTAAAATCTACTGCTGAAACACTATGGGTGAT
Organism: Candidatus Pelagibacter sp. Uisw_121; assembly: GCF_047722545.1. Taxonomy (GTDB): domain Bacteria; phylum Pseudomonadota; class Alphaproteobacteria; order Pelagibacterales; family Pelagibacteraceae; genus Pelagibacter. The sequence continues at coordinate 205,052 of NZ_CP159816.1, forward strand.
GCTACCTACTGAAATTCTATCAACACCTGTTGCTGCAATTTTCTTAACTGATTTTAGCGTTACATTTCCTGAAGCTTCTGTTTCGTAATACTTTTTGGCCATTTTAACACCAGCTTTAAGTGTTTTGTTATTCATGTTGTCAAACAGAACAGTATTAAATTTTAAACCCATTACTTGTTTAAGCTGATTTAGATTATCAACCTCTACAGTAATTTTTTTTCCTTTTTGATTTCTAATTGCAAGAGACACTAAAGTTTTAATATCTGAACTTGCTATGTGATTGTCTTTAATTAGAAATTCATCACTTAGGTTAAATCTATGGTTTGTGCCACCACCTAACTTAACGGCGTATTTTTGTATTACCCTTAAGGTTGGAATTGTTTTTCTTGTACAACAAATTTTACTTTTTTTATTAACTAACTTAACAAATTGATTAGTTTTAGTGGCAATTCCAGAGATATGGCTCATAAAATTTAAAGCAACTCTTTCACCAATTAAAATGTTTTCAGCCTTACCCTCTATTATTCCAATTAGTGTATTCTTTTTAATTAATGATCCTTCTTTTTTTTTTATAATAAATTTAATTTTGCTGTCTATTAATTTAAATGTTTGTTTAGCAAATTCTAATCCAGCTATCACAGCTTGTTGGTTAGAAATTAATTTAACTTTTATTATCTTATTATTTTTAACTAAGTTTGAGGTAATATCACCAGAGGGATATAGATCTTCATTTAAAGCAAGCTTTACAATATTCTTGATATAATAATTGCTTAATTTAATTTGAGACACTTTTGTTATCTGCCTATTGCAACCATTCTTTCAACGGGAATTCTTGCTTTTTCTATTGTCTCTTTATCCATTATGATTTCACCTGTTTCATTTTCTAGGCAATCTAAAATTTTTGGTAATGTAATTTTTTTCATATGAGGACAAAGGTTACACGGTCTAATAAATTCTACATTTGGGTTTTCTACTTGAATATTATCACTCATTGAACATTCAGTAACCATCATAACTTTTTTAGGTTGATTGTCTTTAACATATTTAATCATCCCACCAGTTGATCCAGCAAAGTCACTTGCTTTAATTACGTCAGGTGGACATTCTGGATGAGCTATTATTTTAATACCAGGATTTTTTGCTCTAATATCATGTATTTCTTTTTCAGTGAACTGGTCATGAACCATACAGATACCTTTCCAAGCAATAATTTCAACTTTAGTTTGAGCAGCAACATATTTTGCTAAGTAATCATCAGGTAAAAAAATAATCTTCTTAACACCAAGAGATTCTACAATTTTAACTGCATTTGCAGATGTGCAACAAATATCTGTTTCAGCTTTCACGTCTGCAGAAGTATTCACATATGAGACAACAGGCACACCTGGGTATTTTTCTTTTAATAATCTTACATCTTTACCTGTGATTGATGATGATAAAGAGCAACCAGCAGCCATATCAGGAAGTAAAACCTTTTTTTCAGGACTCATTAACTTAGAAGTTTCAGCCATAAAATGAACACCTGCCATTACAATAATATCAGCTTCTGTTTTCGAAGCCTCAATTGCAAGAGCCAATGAGTCAGCTGCAACATTTGCAATGCCATGATAAATTTCTGGAGTTTGATAATTATGAGCAAGTATAATTGCATTCTTTTCTTTTTTTAACTGATTAATTCTATGAATATAAGGGGCATGAATTGACCATTCAATCTCAGGCATAACTTTTGAGATTTTTTGATAAATTGGATCAGTTGCTATCTTTACTTCTGGTGTAAATTCCATGTCAAAACTTATCAATTAGGTTAATACTTGTCATTCCTTATTATGCCACACTACGATATCCAATTTGGTACTTTTATTCTTAAAACTGAATTTTCACTTTTTAATTCACTATCTTTTTTAAAGTTTTCATCTAGATATTTGATTAATGCAAAGGGATATTCATCATTAATCAATACTTTGCCTATTTCAATACCATTAGCATAAATTGAAGCACCCTCAGTTAACTTTCCACTGATTAATTGTATAGCTAATAATCTTTTAGAAAGTTTATTTTTTAGTTTTATTCTGGCTGTATTTTCTTGTCCAACATAACAGCCTTTTTTAAAATCTATTCCATTTAGCTCCTCAAAATTACACTCAATTCCAAATAATTTATTTTGTAATTTATTCATTTCTTTTTGAGCAATTCCTAATTCATGACTTAATTCGTAATATTCAGCAATCGGGGAATCTTTTAGTTCTAATTTTTTTAAAGATAGGTAAAGCTTTTCTAAATTAATAATAAACCTTGCACCCAGATCTTTATTTCTTGGGTCTAATAAAATAGGGTCCTCTCTATATTTTATTGTGTTTCCGGGTTGATCCTTGGTACCTTCAAATTTCAAAAACTTTTCATGACTAAATGCTGCAATTACAAATTCATTGCTTAAATTCATAATTTCAACTTTAGATCTAAGCTTGTAAATGCTCAGTTGTTTAAAGAGAGCCTCTGTTTGAGATTTTTCACAATCTATGAAATAACCAGATTTATGTTTTACTACAATAAAAGCAAATAGAAATTTTCCTTGTGGAGTTAGTAGTGATGCAAAACAACTATTGTCTTCATTGACCTTATTAATATCATTGCTAATCATATTTTGTAAAAATTCATTAGCATCTGCTCCATTTATGTAGAGAATTCCTCTATCTGCTAAAATATATACTTTCTGTATATTCATAATTGATTGATACCTGAATATGATATAATTACTTTTTTCATAAATGTTAGATCTAATAATTAAAAATGGCTCATGCTACATAGACAAAGATCTTAAAGATCAAGATATATCCATTAAAGATGGTAAAATTATAAAAATTGGCAAAATTGACAGTGAAGCAAAAGAGACTTTTGATGCTAAAGGGTTAACAGTTTTACCAGGGTGCATTGATACACAAACTCATTTTAGAGAGCCTGGGTCAACAGATACAGAAGATTTACACTCAGGAAGTAGGGCTGCAATAGTAGGTGGCATAACAAGTGTGTTTGAGATGCCAAACACCAATCCTCCAACATCTAACAAGGTAGAATTTCAGAAAAAATTAGATTTAGCCAAAAATAGAATGTATTGCAATTATGCATTTTATTTTGGAGCAACAGCTGACAACGCAAGTGAATTGGCAGATTTGGTAAATTTAGAGGGTTGTTGTGGAATTAAACTGTTTGCTGGATCGTCAACTGGAAACCTTTTAGTTGCTGAGGAAGAGGATATTGAAAAAGTATTTAAAAGCAGCTCAAAAGTTGTTGCAGTACATTCTGAGGATGAGGCAATTTTAAATATTAATAAAAAATTGATTAAAGAAGGAGACGTTCATTCACACCCAATTTGGAGAAGTGTAGAATGTGCAATCTCATCTACTAGAAGAATAGTTAGAATTGCTGAGCGATATAAGAAAAAAGCCCATATTCTTCATATTACCACAAAAGAAGAGATTGATTTTTTATCACAACACAAAGGCAACATAACATTTGAGATTACCCCACAACATTTAACAATCTACGCTCCAGACTGTTATGATAAACTTGGAACTTATGCTCAAATGAATCCTCCGTTAAGAGATAAGTCTCATTACGACAGGTTGTGGTATGGAGTAAAAAATAATCTTAATGATACAATTGGTTCTGATCATGCTCCACACTTAAAAGAAAATAAAGAAAAAAGATATCCAAATTCACCATCTGGCATGCCAGGTGTGCAAACACTTTTACCAGTTATGTTAAACCATGTTAATGATGGAAAATTAAGTTTAGAACAATTAATGAATTCTATATGTGAAAATCCAGTAAAAATTTTTGGGATACAAGACAAAGGTTTTATTAAGGAGGGTTTTGATGCTGATTTCACAATCGTCGATATGAACAAGACAATTGAAATTAAGGATGAAAATATTGAAAGTAAATGTGGTTGGTCACCTTTTGATGGATATGAATTTAAAGGCACACCAGTATCAACAATCATTAATGGCCAAATTAAAATGAGGGATGGTAAAATTTTAGGTGATCCTGAGGGTAAGCCTTTAAAATTTTAAATAGTTTTTACTGAAAAGCCATTTACAAGCACAACTCCAAAAACAATAAAGAATAATCCTAATACGGCCTGCCAAGACAATGATTGTTTAAAGAAGATATATCCTAATATTGCAACTGTAAATACTCCAAGACCACTCCACGTTGCATAAACAATTGCAATTGGAATTTTATCAACAACAAAAGTTATAAGATAGAAAGATAACAAATAAAAAACTGCAAGAGTAGTGGTTGGGATAATTTTTGTAAAATTTTGTGAAACGGGTAACAACATTGTTCCACCTACTTCAAAAAAAATTGCTACTATTAAAATTAGATATGTTTTAATCACTACTTAAGAATATTATGCTTAATTAAGTCTTCTTTTATCTCAGTTAAGATAGTGGGATCATCAATAGTTGCTGGTACCTTATACTCTTCATTATCAGCAATTTTTCTAATAGTTCCTCTTAATATTTTGCCAGATCTTGTTTTTGGTAATCTTTTAATAACAATTACAGTTTTAAATGCTGCTACTGGTCCAATAGTATCTCTAACCATTTTTATGCATTCTTTTGAAATACTTTCGTTATCTTTTTTAACACCTGTCTTAAGAACGACCAGACCAATTGGTAATTGTCCTTTTAATTTATCAGCAATTCCTAATACTGCACATTCTGCTACTGATTGGTGTTCTGACAAAACTTCTTCAATTGCTCCAGTTGATAATCTGTGGCCTGCAACGTTTATAATGTCATCTGTTCTAGACATAATCCAAATATACCCATCCTCATCAATATGACCTGCATCATACGTTTCATAGTAACCCTCATAATTAGTCATGTAGTTGTCTTTATATCTTTTATCTGCATTCCATAGTGTTGGAAAAGTTCCTGGAGGCAGAGGAAGTTTGACAACTATATCTCCCATCTCATTAGGTTTTGCTAAAGTTTGATCTGGCTTCATGATTTTGACATCATAACCAGGCACAGCTTTACAAGCTGAACCATATTTTGTCTTCATCATTTCAATCCCTGTACAATTAGAACTAATTGCCCAGCTAGTTTCTGTTTGCCACCAATGGTCAATTACAGGAACTTTTAATAAATTTTCTGCCCATTTAATAGTGTCTGGGTCAGCTCTTTCACCAGCTAAAAACAATGACTCAAATTTACTTAAATCATATTTAGAAAAAAACTTACCCTCAGGGTCTTCTTTTTTAATAGCTCTAAAAGCAGTTGGGGCTGTAAAAAGTGATTTTACCTTATAGTCAGAAATTATTTTCCAAAAAGCACCAGCATCAGGAGTACCAACAGGCTTTCCTTCAAATAATACTGTAGTACAACCTTTAAATAAAGGTGCGTAAACAATATAAGAGTGCCCAACAATCCATCCAATATCACTCGCTGACCACCAAACATCATCAGCATCAATATTGTAGATATTCTTCATAGTCCATTTGAGAGCAACTATATGACCTCCAATATCCCTAACGATTCCTTTAGGAACACCTGTAGTTCCTGAGGTGTATAAAATATAAGCTAAGTCATTTGAATTCATTTCGACACAATCTACTTCTTTTGCATTTGAAAGTGCTTCGCCCCAACTGATTTCTTTTGGAGCGTTAAGCTCAACTGTATGATCTATTCTTTGGAATAAGATCATTTTATCAATTTTATGAGAAGCCATCTTAATTGCTGCATCAACCAATGGTTTGTACTCAACAGTCTTTCCAGGCTCAAAGCCACATGAAGCTGTAACTATTACTTTTGCTTTACTATCATTAATTCTGCTAGCTAGTTCATTAGAAGCAAATCCCCCAAACACCACAGAGTGGATTGCTCCAATTCTCCCACATGCCAACATTGCTATAACAGCCTCTGGGATCATGGGCATATAGATTATAACTCTATCACCTTTGTTGACTCCTTGATTTCTTAGAGCTCCTGCAAATTTTGAAACCTTTTCTCTTAACTCTTTATAGGTAAACTGCTTTTTGTTGCCAGTTATTGGGCTGTCATAGATTAAAGCTAGCTTGTCACCTCTGCCTTGATCGATATGAATGTCTAAAGCATTGTAACAAGTATTAGTAACACCATCTTCAAACCATTTATAAAAAGGTGGATTAGATTTATTTAAAATTTTAGTAGGTTTTTTAAACCAAAAGATATCATTAGACACTTCTTGCCAAAAATTTTCAGGGTTTTTTAGAGAATTTTGGTAAATATCATTAAATTTTTTTGACATATCAATTGATTCTATTTTGTTAGTTTTTTAAGCTTATTAAATTAAAAATTGTATTAAAATTTAAAAAGTAAGTAAAATCAACACAAATTAGATACAATTAAACCTTCTAAAAACTAGATAACTTTGATAGTTAACCATCAACTTGACTTAAGCTTTCGTTTAAGTCTAGTTTATATAAACTAAAAGTTAAAAACTAACAAAAGAGGGAGTTTTTTATGAAAAAACTAAAATTGTTTGCTCTTGCAGCTGTAGGCCTAATGGGTCTATCAGGCGCAGCAAACGCAGAGACAGCCTTATTGGCTTCTGACGACTTCGTTGGAATCTCATTCTGGCTTGTATCAATGGTGATGTTAGCGTCGACTGCTTTCTTTTTCCTAGAAGCAGGAAATGTTGCAGCAGGTTGGAGAACATCAATAATTGTATCTGGTCTAGTAACTGGTATTGCCTTTGTACATTACGTGTATATGAGAGATGTATGGGTTATGACTGGTGAGTCACCAACAGTTTACAGATATATTGATTGGTTAATCACTGTGCCATTACTAATGATAGAATTTTACCTTGTTCTAGCGGCAGTAGGTAAAGCAAATTCTGGAATATTCTGGAGATTGTTAATTGGAACAGTTGTGATGCTTTTAGGTGGATACTTAGGAGAAGCAGGATACATTAATGCTACACTTGGTTTTGTAATCGGTATGGCTGGATGGTTCTACATTCTTTATGAAGTATTCTCTGGTGAAGCAGGTAAAGCTGCAGCAAAAAGTGGAAACAAAGCTCTTGTTACCGCATTTGGTGCAATGAGAATGATCGTTACAGTTGGTTGGGCAATTTACCCATTAGGTTACGTATTTGGTTACCTAACAGGTGGTGTAGACGCTAACTCACTAAACGTGATTTACAACGTAGCTGACTTGCTAAACAAAACTGCATTTGGTCTAATCATTTGGGCTGCAGCAATGCAATCAGGTGGTAGAAAAGCTAAGTAATTAGTAAACCTAAATAATTTAAAAAGGGCGAGTACATTCTGTGTACTTGCCCTTTTTTTTATGTAATTATATATAGTTTAATGCCTAAAATTACCTACATTGAAAATAATGGAAAGTCTCATACCATAGAGGTTTCTAATGGGTTAAGTGTAATGGAGGGTGCAGTTCAAAACGATATTCCTGGGATTGACGCTGACTGTGGAGGTGGAATGGCTTGTGCTACTTGCCATGTTTATGTCAAAGAAGAATGGTTTAATAAACTTCCAAAAAAAGAAGATGGTGAAGAAGATATGTTAGATATGGCTTTTGAACCTAATAAATTTAGTAGATTAAGTTGTCAGCTATTAGTTTCTGATGAACTAGATGGACTAACGGTCAGCATTCCATCAAAACAAGGTTAAATGATTAAAACAGATACTTTAATAATAGGCGCAGGGCCAGTTGGATTATTTTGTGTTCATCAATTAGGAATAATCGGATTAAAATGTGAAGTAGTTGATAACTTAGATAAAATAGGTGGACAGTGCATTGAACTTTATCCTGATAAACCTATTTATGATATTCCTGCTGTTCCAGAATGTACTGGAGAAGAGTTAACCAATAATTTAATTGATCAGATAAAAGCATTCAAAACAAATTTTCATTTAAATGAACGAGTACAAGAACTTAAAAAAGTTGAAAAAAAATGGTTAATAAAGACCAATAAAGGAACTGAATTTGAGGCATCAAGTATAATTATTGCAGCTGGTGTGGGATCTTTTGAGCCAAGAAAATTCCCAACAAAAGAAATTGAAAAGTATGAAGGAAAACAAATACTTTATTCAATTAAAGACAAAAAAATTTTTAAAGATAAAACAGTTACCATTTTTGGTGGAGGAGACTTTGCATTAGATTGGGCGATAGAACTCTCAAATACATCTAAAGTTATATTAGTACACAGAAGAGATGAATTTAGAGGAATGCAAGCAAGTATTGATAAAGTTAACCAATTAAAAGATGAAGGTAAGATAGAAGTTCATACTAAATACCAATTAGGTTCAGTTAGCGGTAATGAAAAAGTTGAAAGTATTAACATCAATCATGATGATGAGAGTATAAAAGAAATTAAAACTGATTATGTTTTGGGCTTTTTTGGATTAATAATGCAACTAGGACCAATTGCTGAATGGGGATTAAATTTAGATAAGAAAACAATACCGGTTAATACAGAAAATTTTGAAACCAATAAAGAAGGTATTTTTGCAATTGGTGATATTTGCACCTATCCTGGAAAACTTAAATTAATTCTTTCGGGTTTTCATGAGGGAGCATTAGCTGCTAGAGGTTGTTTTAAATACGCTAAACCAGATGAAAAATACAGATTTGAGTTTACCACTTCCTCTAAGACAGTAAAAAGCAGACTGGGTGTTAAAGAGTGATAGAGCTATTTACAGCAGATACTCCAAATGGAAAAAAAATTACAATAATGTTAGAAGAAATAGGTTGTGATTTTAAAGTTACTAAAATTGATTTGTCAAAAGATGAGCAATTTAAAAAAGATTTTAAAAAAATAAGCCCATTCGGAAAGATACCAGTAATTACAGATCATGAAAATGGACAGTCATTATTCGAGTCCGGTGCAATACTTATATATTTAGCTGAAAAACATAAAAAATTTTATGAAGCAAAAGATAGGCATACCATAAATCAATGGTTGATGGCGCAGATGGGAATTATAGGACCAATGATTGGACAGCATCATCAGTTTCATCATTACAATCCTGGAAAAAGTGAATTTGGAGAAGAAAGATATTTTAAAATTACAAAAAGAATTTATAGCGAACTAGATGAGAGATTATCTTCATCAAAATACTTAGCTGGAAATGAATATACGATTGCAGATATTGCAACTTGGCCCTGGATTGCAAGGCATGAATGGCATGATATTGGTCTTAAGAATTATAGCAACTTAACTAGATGGTATTTAGATATTGCAAAAAGAGAAGCTGTTATTAGAGGGTATGATTTATTAAAAAACAAATCTGAGATTCCTCAACCCTAATAGGTTTTATGAGTGTTTTGATTTCATCAATATACTTTAGTCCTGTAAAATCTTTATCTTTTACAAATATCAAATCATGTATCATTAAAAAAGATTTGGGAATTGTAAATGATAGAAGTTTTGCGTTTTCTAGAATTATTGACTTAAAAAAAGCTCTTATATCTGAAAAAAACCCAAGCAAAAGAAAGCTTAATAATTTTTTAACATTAAAAAATTCTCCAGTTTTAAATAGATATAATTTTGAATACAAAAATCTTAGATTAATTTTAAAACTTGGTGATAAGGAACTATTGTCAATAATAGCTGATGATCCAGAACAAAAATCTATACTTGTAAATAAAATACTAGAACTAGAAAATTCATTAACCAAACCAATTTTTTTATTGCAAAGTGATACGGCCCCTTTCTTTGATACCTCCGATTCAAATAAGGTCTTTAATTCCATATCCCTTATAAATCTAAATAGTATTAAAGATTTCGAAAAAAAGATTAATCAAAAAATTGAATTACAGCGATTTAGAGGAAATTTTTATATTGAAGGGCTTGAAGCCTGGGAAGAGCGTAAATGGATTGGAAAGATTATAAAAATTAATAATATTTCTTTTAAGGTAGAGAGAAATATTCCACGTTGTACTGCAATTAATTTAAAACCTGAAACAGATATAAGTGATACGAATTTACTGAGGTCATTAAAAAAAAGCTATGACCATTTTGATATGGGTGTTTATTTAAGATCGGTAGATGAAGGTAAAATAGAAGTTGGAAGTATACTAGAGTGTTAATGATAAAAAAATTTTAAGTTTTAGTCGTCTGCGTATACTTTTTCATCTTTTTCGTGTTTCTCTTGTGCTGCAATACATAAATGAGCAACTGGTCTTGCTATTAATCTTTTGATTCCAATTGGTTCCGCAGTTTCTGCACAAAATCCAAAAGTTTTATCTCTTATTCGTAATAAGGCTTGGTCAATTTTAGAAATTAATTTAATTTGTCTATTGATTGCTTTCATTTCTACAGTTTTATCTGTGTATGAGCTTGCCTGATCTACTATGTCAGCTGAAACACTATTATCATCCATTGAACCATGATAAAGGGCTTCGTTGTTTGCTTTGACCAATTCTTTTTTCCATTCAGTTAGCTTTATTTTAAAAAAAGATAAGTGTTTTTCACACATATATTTTTCAGTATCCTTAGGAATATAATTTTTTGAAATTTTAATTGGTGTCTTTTCTTTTTTTTCAATAGTAACAACTTTTTTTATTATTTTCGAAGGTTTTTTGGTTTTTTTAGTAGCTTTTTTTGCTTTTGGTTTTTTAGTAGATGATTTTGAGATTTTAGGCATATGTATAAATTTAGTTGCCGGAGTATATTCAGCAATTAATACGTGTCAAGTGAGCTTAATTCATATAAAATCAATTAAATGTTAGTTAGTAAAAACAATATAAATAAATTGTTTTATAGTTTTCTTATAATTCATTTGATCTTATGGACATTGGTTCCCACATTAACAAATAACAATTTGCCACTTGATACAATTGAAGCCTTGGCTTGGGGAGGTAATTTAGATTGGGGATTTAATAAACATCCACCAGCAAGTGCTTTTTTTCCTGAAGTTATTTACCAACTTTTTGGATCGCAGGATTGGGCTTACTACTTATTAAGTCAATTGTTTGTAGTAACGGCATTTATTTTTGTTTTTAAATTTGCTGAAGAACTATTTAAAAATAAAACTTTAAGTTTAATATCGGTACTTCTTTTAGAGGGTATTTATTTCTATAATTTTACAACACCTGAGTTTAATGTGAATGTTTGCCAATTACCTTTTTGGTCGTTGTGCGTTTATTATTCTTGGAAACTATTTGATAAACAGACAATAACTTTTAAGGATTGTTTTTTGCTTGGAGCTTTTGCAGCCATAGGTTTCTTATCTAAATATCTTTTTATTTATCTTTTAATATCAATAGACTTATTATTTTTTTATATAATTTTTATAAAGAAATATAAAAAATTTGATTTCAAGTATCTAATATCCCTAGAGGTCTTTATTGTTTTGTTGGTTCCCCATTTAATTTGGTTGGCTAATAACGATTATATAACAATTGCATATGGGCTAGCTAGAACAGGGTTGGAGAGCTCAAGTTTATTAGATCATATAGTTCACCCTTTAATATTTTTAGTCAAACAAATAGGAATATTAATTCCATTTTTTATAATGTCATTTTTTTTAATAAAAAAAATTAAACTAAAGATGACATTAAAAGATAAGAAATTATTATTCTTAATATTTATTAATCTAGTTCCAATTGGGTTAATGTTCTTAACCTCAATATTGACAGGTTCTAAAATAAGAACAATGTGGATGACCCCATTTTATTTATTTTTTGGTGTATTGATTGTCTATATTTTTCAAGCACAAATAAATCTTAAAAAACTAAATGGGTTCATATTAATATTTTTAATTTTATTTATTTTCTCACCTTTTGCTTATGCCTATATTTCAATTACAGAAAAAGATAAAAGAACAGATTATTTGGGTAAAGAAATAGCAATTAAAATCGAATATTTATGGAAGGAAAATCATACATTGCCAATAAATGTTGTACTTGGTGACGAATGGAATGCTGGAAATTTATCATACCACTTAAATTCTAGACCAGTTTGGGAAGGGTTGATTTCAAAAGATAAACTTAATTCATTGTCTAAATTTATTTGCATTGATAATATTTGCGTAGGAAATAGATGAATAGAATAAAAGTTTTAATTCCTATATATAATGATTGGAAGTCAGTTTTTAAACTCTTAGAAGATATAGACTTGCAAGTTAATGATTTAAAACATGAATTTTCAATTATAATTGTAAACGATTGTTCTACTGAAGTAAGACCTATTTATGATTTTAATTTTAAGAATCTTAAGTCCATTAAAATAATCAATATGAAAAGAAATAAAGGACATGCTAGATGCAATGCATCAGGATTAAGATATATTGCTGAACACGAAGATTATGATTATATAATTCCAATGGATGGAGATGGTGAAGATAGAGCAGAAGAAATAACTCTACTTATTGATAAGGTAAATGACTATCCTGATAACGTTGTTACAGCAAATAGAATAAAAAGATCTGAAGGGTTTTTCTTTAAACTTTGTTACTTTTTACACAAATATTTAACTTTTGTTTTCACTGGAAAGTCTATTAAGTTTGGTAATTTTATTTGCTTACCTAAATCTGCAGTTAATAAAATGATAAAAGAAAAATCAACATGGAGTAGTTTTTCAGGAGCTGTTACTAAATTATTTAAAAATAGAAAATCTATCCCATCAATAAGAGGTAAAAGATTTTTTGGACCATCGAAAATGAGTTTTATTAACTTATTTAAACATTCACTATCAATTATAGCTGTTTTTAAAATTACACTATTGATTAGATCTATAATTTTTTTAATTGTTTACCTATTTATAATTAGTAGTAACCTATCATTGATTACATTTTTACCTGTTATTGGGATTATAATTATGATGATTTTGGTAATTATACTTTCTCAGAGAGAAAATATTATAGAATTTGAAAACTATTTAGAAGATATTAGCAGCGTAGATCAGCTTAAATAGCTTTTATTATTGGTAGCGAATGAAAGTCAGCTGTATCTATCTTTGAAGAGTGGTCTCTTCTCATATTCCATTTTTTATTTACTCCAGCACTAGCTAAACTTAATGTTGATCGTCCATATCTATAATTTGTGCTATCAATAGATCTCATTAATCCTTTAATTTTTTCATCTTTTTCAGTAGAAAACAGGTTTTTACTGCCACTTGAACTAACTAAACCAGTCAATGTTATTCCTGCTTTTTGATATCTGTATCCATTAATAAAGATTTCATTTAATGCAATCAAAGCAGTTTTAACTATTTCAATACTATTATTAGTAGCTATTGGAAAATCTATAGTTTTAGCATTTGAATAATATACACCTTTATTTTGAAAAGGGCTTGTTCTAACAGAAACAGTTATCGATTTTGCTATTAAAGATTCTGATCTAATTTTTTCTGAAGCATTTAAACAATAACTTGCAACTGCTTCTTCTAACTCTTGAAACTTTTCAACTCTTGTGCCAAATGATCTTGACACTACACAACTTTTTCTTTTTGAAGTTTTGGTTTCTAGTGGGATACAAGAAATTCCCCTAAGCTCTAAAGCAGTTCGAGAACTTAAAACATTAGAACTTTTTTTAATCCAAGTATTTGATATATTTTTTAATTGTTTAGCATTATAAATTCCATTTTGATGATAAAATTTAGTTAGTTGCTTACCAACTCCCCACACATCGTTGATATCTATTTTTTCTAATAGTGGATCAATATTTTCAATTCCTATTAAATTTGTGACACCAGATTGTTTTTTCTTTGCTATATGATTTGCAACTTTGCTTAGTGTTTTTGTTTTAGCAATACCAATGCTAGTTGGAATTCCTGTCCATTGTAAAATAATGCTTCTAATTTCTTTTCCCACATCCTCTACTTCATCATCTGGATAATTACTCAAATCTAAAAAGGCTTCATCTACTGAATATATTTCTAATTCAGGATTAAATCTTTTTAAAGTTCTCATCACTCTTCTAGATAAATCTCCATACAAAGAATAATTTGAAGAAAATACATAAACTTTATTTTTAAGTATTATTTCTTTAGCTTTAAAGTAAGGCTCGCCCATTTTAATACCAAGAAACTTTGCTTCATTTGATCTTGCAATAATGCAGCCATCATTATTCGACAATACGACAACTGGCTTATTTCTAATCTTAGGATTGAATAATCTTTCACAAGAAACATAAAATGAATTACAATCAACTAATGCTATTTTCTTAGTACGTTGAATGGATGACATAAGTCACAACTCCCCAAATAAACACTTCAGTTTCATCACCAATAATTATTTTATCTTCAATATTTTTTGAACCTGATGTTAAAAATTGTCCATCTTTTGATTTAACAAAACTTTTAACAACTAACTCATCATGAACATTTGCAACAACGGTTGAAAAATTTTTAGGTTTTAAGCTTCTATCAATAACTAATAAGTCACCATCATAAATACCAACATCAGTCATCGATTTTCCCTGAACTCTAATGATAAAAGTTGCAGGAACATTTTTGATTAAGTGAACATTAAGATCCACATCTTCTTCAATATAATCTGTTGCAGGAGAGGGAAAGCCAGCTCCAGCTTTATGTAAGTAAAAGGGAATAGTTAATTTCATGTTCTTGTTTTGTTCTAATTTATAGACTAGTTATACATTACACGCAATAGGTTGTATTTTGAGTCTGTAACTGAATCAAAGGTGAATCAAAACGTGAACATTGAAACTACATTTTGTGCTCTTGTGGATAACTTCAACCAGAGATAGTTTAAACTTCATATTAAAATGAAAAAATTTCTATCAATTGTGTTTCTTAGCTTAATTATAACTTCTAACAGTATGTCTTATGAAGAAGCAAATTATGAAGTAGTGAAAAAAAATGAAGTTTATGAAATCAGAAAATATTCTGATCGTTTAGCAATTGAAACAGATATATCAAATGAAGGCAACAGTTTTAGAAAATTATTTAACTACATATCAGGCAACAATGATAAAAATGAAGAGATTAAGATGACAACACCAGTCACCCAAATGCAAAAAAAAGGAAATATGACCATGCAATTTTATTTACCTTCAAGATTTAATAAAGAAAACATACCAAGCCCGTCTAATCCAGATGTTAAAATATTAAATATTAAAGCTAGTTATTATGCAGTTATTAGATACTCAGGAAGGGCTTCTGATAAAAATTTTATTAAACATAAAAGCATTTTAGAAAATGAATTAAAAAAAGATAATATGATAATTTTGAGCCCACCTATTAAAGCAACTTACGATGGACCTTTCACACTACCTATGAACAGAAGAAATGAAGCAATGTTTGAAATTAATATAAAAAATAAAGGAGAAATATAAATGAAAAAACTAACATGTCACTGCGGAGAAGTAGAAGCAGAAATAAACGTGCCTGATAACTTAGAAAAAGTTTTAAAATGTAATTGTTCTATTTGTAAAAGAAAAGGAGCAATAATGTCTATGGTTAAGAATGAAGATTTTAAAATAATTAAAGGTGAGGATAAGTTAAAACTTTATCAATTTCATTCAAAAATTGCGAAACACTATTTTTGTTCTAACTGCGGAATTTATACACATCATAATCCAAGAGCCAATCCAGCTATGACAGGATTTAATCTTGGATGCGTAGATGAAATAAATACGTTTGAATTAGAAAATGTTGCAGTCAATGATGGGCAAAATCATCCTCTAGACAACAAGTAATTTTTTATGCAAGCAGTTAATGATTGTTTTAAAAAAGTAAAAAAAGATTGTTTTAAATTTATCTCTTCTCAAGAAACTAAGAAGGATAAATTTAAAAATAAAGATAAGATGATCAAATCCTTTTTAATACCTGTTAGTTTTTGGATAGCAAAAAGAATTAATAAAAAAAAACCATTAATGATAGGTTTAGCTGGAGGACAAGGGTCAGGCAAAACAACTATCTCATCAATTTTAACTTTAATTTTAAAAAAATATTTTAAGTTAAATGTTTTTAAAGTTTCTATTGATGATTTTTATAAAACAAGAAAAGACAGAATATTATTGTCTAAAAATAAACACCCCTTATTAATGACGAGAGGAGTACCAGGAACTCACGATGTAGATTTAATGTTAAATTTTTTTAAACAGATTAAAGATAAAAACTTTAAAAGTTTACAAATTCCAACATTTAATAAAGCAATAGATGATAGGTGCCAAAAGAGTTTATGGTATAAAATCAAAACAAAGCCTGATGTGGTCATTTTTGAAGGTTGGTGTGTTGGAGCAAGAGCTCAATCAAGTAGCCAGCTTAAAAAACCAATTAACTCACTTGAAAAAGTCTATGATCAAAAAACCAAATGGAGAACCCATGTCAATAATCAATTAAAAACTAAATATAAAACCTTATTCAAGCAATTGGATGGATTACTATATCTAAAGGCTAAAAACTTTAGCTTATTGAGAGAATGGAGATTAAAACAGGAGAGAAAACTCTGGGTTCAAACAAAAAACAAGAAAAACCTAAAGATTATGAGCAGTGGAGATGTAATAAACTTTATGCAAACTTATCAAAGAATTACTCAACAAATGTTTAAAGATGCGATAAAAAGCTCATCAGTTATAATGAATTTAAATAGCAATCATCAAATCGAAAAAACAAAATTTAAAAAATAATGAAAAAAATAATTTTAATATTCTTATCTATTATTTTTTTTAATGGAAAAGCTTTTTCAATACCTTTGTCAAAAGCATTATTGCAAGCGTATAATGAAAACCCAGTATTAAATGCAGAACGTGAAAATATTCAAGTTTCAAGAGAAGATGTAAAAATTTCAAGAAGTGAATTTTTACCAAGCGTGACACTATCTGGGTCTAAGAGCCAAGAAAATACTGAAAAACAAACTGATGTTTCAGGTGCCAACTCATCTTTCACAGATGTTGATCCAAAAACCCAATCTATAAATATTGAACAAAAAATATTTCAAGGATTTGCAGGTATAGCAAGTATGCAAAAAAGTAAGATTGGATTAACATTAGCTGAAGCAAAACTTTTAAAAACAGAACAAGAAATTTTATATCAAGCAGTAGAAGCTTACTCAGGACTTATATTTGCTGAAGAAAAACTTAAGATCAATCAAAACAATATTAATTTATTAGAAAGACAAGTTGAAACAGACCAAGCAAGATTAGAAAGAGGTCAGATTACCTTATCTGACTTAGCACAATCAGAATCATCACGTGCAGGAGCACAGGCAAAATTTCTACAAGCAAAAAATGAAACTATAACAGCTAAATTAATATATGAAAAAATTATAGGTCCAATTATTGATGTAAATTCTTTAGACAAGGAATCCGACTTAAATTTTACAATGCCAGTAAGCTTGAGTGAAGCAATTGAAATTTCAAAAGCAAAAAACCCTAATTTAATTATTTCAAAATTAGAATATGAACAGTCAGAAAAAGAAGTAACGATAGCTAGATCTGATCTATCACCTTCTGCATCTTTATCTTTTAATAGCTCAAAATCTGACGATGTAAGCTCAACAGTAGGTGAGCGTGATAAAGAAGTGTTAAAAGCAACTATTTCATGGCCAATTTTTAATGGTGGAAAAAATTCTGCATCTTTAAACAAAAGTAAAAATCTAAAAAATAGAAAAAAATTATTGCTAGATAATGCTTTAAAGACTAATGATACTAATGTTGCAAGCACATGGTCAAGTCTCCAAGTATCTAAAAGCTTATTAGATTCAGTTACAGCACAAGTTAAAGCTGCTGAGATTGCTAATGAAGGAATAACAGTCGAGTATGAGTCTGGACTTGAAAGATCAACTTTAGACGTAATTCAATCAAGCTCAATTCTACTAACCTCAAAAATAAGCTTAGCAGATTCTGAGAGAAACTATTTACTCTCACAATTTAAATTATTGCAGTCCATTGGGCTTTTGAATAATAACTATTTAAAACTTCAGTAATTAAGCCATCTTTTCATTAAAAAAAATAACTATTGAAAATAAGAACAAAATGTGTACATTTAAACCACGATTCGAATACTAATTATTAATAAAAAAGGCATAAAATGACTAAAAACAACTTAAAAGTAGTTAAATCTACAAAAGCACAGCAAGCAGAAGGCAACGAGAAAAACAAAGCTTTAGACGCGGCAATGAGCCAAATCATCGATAATTTTGGAAAAGGATCAGTAATGAAACTTGGCCAAAGAAGAGCAATGGATGTTGAGTCAGTTTCAACTGGATCATTAAGTCTAGATGTGGCGCTTGGAATAGGCGGCTTACCAAAAGGAAGAGTTGTTGAAGTCTATGGACCAGAATCGTCTGGTAAAACAACTTTAGCATTACAAGTATTAGCAGAGGCCCAAAAAGCTGGAGGAATATGTGCGTTTATAGATGCAGAGCATGCTTTAGACCCAATTTATGCAAAAAAACTTGGTGTAGACACCGAAGAATTATTAATTTCACAACCTGATACTGGTGAGCAAGCTCTTGAAATAGCTGATACTTTAGTTAAATCAGGATCAATTTCTGTTATCGTAATTGACTCTGTTGCAGCACTAACACCTAGAGCTGAAATTGAAGGAGAAATGGGAGATCACCATGTAGGACTTCAATCAAGATTAATGAGTCAGGCTTTAAGAAAGCTAACAGGTTCAATCTCAAGCACAAACACAATGATGATTTTTATTAATCAAATTAGAATGAAAATTGGAGTTATGTTTGGAAGTCCAGAGACCACATCTGGTGGTAATGCACTTAAATTCTATTCATCTGTAAGATTAGATATTAGAAGAATTGGTGCCATTAAAAATGGAGATGAAATTATTGGTAACTCAACAAGAGTTAAAGTGGTAAAAAATAAAGTAGCCCCACCATTTAAAGTTGTTGAATTTGACCTGATGTATGGGAAGGGTATTAGTAAAGTAGGTGAATTAGTTGATCTTGGTGCAAAAGCTGACATTGTTGAAAAAGCTGGAGCTTGGTATGCTTATAAAGGAGAAAAAATTGGCCAAGGAAGAGAGAATGCTAAAATTTATTTAGAGCAAAATCCTCAAATTGCTGCAGAAATTGAAATGGCAATTAGAGAAAAAGCTGGGGTGATAGCAAAAAAAATTGAAGGTAATCCTCTTGATCCAGAAAAAGCAGCAAAAGATCAAATTGAGGATCCTAAAGTGGAAATAAAAGAAGAAGTAACACCTCCATCTAAAAAGAATTAGTTAAAGTCATCTTTAATTATTAAAAGGCGCTTAATTTAAGCGCCTTTTTTCCCTACACTTATCTAGACATCAAATTAAAAAGCTGTATTTTAAATATATGGCAGACAAAACGCTAAATCAAATCAGAACAACCTTTTTAGATTATTTTGAAAAAAATGATCACACAATAGTTGAATTTAGCAATTTAGTTCCAAATAATGATCCGACATTAATGTTTGCTAATTCAGGAATGGTACAATTTAAAAATGTATTCACTGGATTGGAAAAAAGAGACTATGTAAGAGCAACAACCTCACAAAAATGTGTAAGGGCAGGTGGCAAGCATAATGACCTTGAAAATGTAGGTTATACACCAAGACACCATACATTTTTTGAAATGCTTGGAAATTTTTCATTTGGAGATTATTTTAAAGAAGAGGCAATTAGTTACGCATGGAATTTAATAACTAAAGAGTTCGGAATTGATAAAAATCGCCTCTATGTAACAGTTTATCATGACGATGAAGAAGCATTTAACTTTTGGAAGAAAATAGCTGGTTTTAGCGATGATAGAATAATCAAGATAGCAACGTCAGATAACTTTTGGTCGATGGGTGACACAGGGCCTTGTGGACCATGTTCTGAAATATTTTATGATCACGGTGATCATCTAGAGGGTGGTTTACCTGGCACTAAAAATGAAGATGGTAACCGGTTTATAGAAATATGGAATTTAGTATTCATGCAATATGAGCAAATTTCAAAAGATAAGAGAATAAATTTACCAAAACCATCTGTGGATACGGGTATGGGCCTTGAGAGAATAGCTGCACTATTACAGGGAACACACGATAACTACGAAACGGATCATTTTAAAAAACTAATACTATCTGCATCTGACACATTAAACGTTAAAGTAGATGAGGTTAATCAATCTAGCTTCAGAGTAATAGCAGATCATTTACGAGCAAGTTCATTTTTATTAGCAGAAGGAGTTTTACCTTCTAATGAAGGAAGAGGTTATGTTCTAAGAAGAATTATGAGACGTGGAATGAGACACTCACATTTACTAGGTTCTAAAAAACCAGTTTTCTATAATATTTTTAAAACGCTTCTAGAAGAAATGTCTAACAATTATCCAGAACTTGAAAGAGCACAATCTTTAATAAAAGAAACATTAAAAACAGAAGAAGAAAAGTTTTTGGTTTTATTAGATAGAGGGATAAAAATATTAAATGAAGAGCTAGAGAAAGTAGAAAAGACATTGCCTGGTGAAGTGGCATTTAAGCTTTACGATACATTTGGTTTTCCATTAGATTTAACTGAAGATATTTTGAAAAATAATTCACTGACTGTCGATGGGGAAAAGTTTGATTTATTAATGAAAGAAAGCAAAGAATTAGCAAAAAAAAATTGGAAAGGATCAGGGGATAGTTCGGTAGATCAAATTTGGTTTAATATAAAAGATCGTTTAGGGGCAACTGATTTTTTAGGATATTCTACAGATAAAGCAGAAGGTGTAGTCACTTTAATTCTTAAAAATAATAAAGAGGTCCAAGATCTACAAGAAAACGATGAAGGCATTATAATAACAAATCAAACACCTTTTTATGGAGAGTCAGGAGGACAAGTTGCAGATACTGGAATAATCTCTAAAGAGACTTTTGAATTTCAAGTGTCTGATGTTCAAAAAAAACTAGGGGGTTTATTTGTTCATTACGGAAAAGTTAAAAAAGGTTCAGTTAAACTAAAAGACAGTGTTGAATTAAAAATAGATACACAGAGAAGAAATAATATTAGAGCTTACCATTCTGCCACTCATTTATTGCACGAAGCATTAAGAAGAGTTTTGGGTGAGCATGTAACTCAAAAAGGATCTTTAGTTCAATCTGATCGATTAAGATTTGATTTTAGTCACATGAAACCTATTTCAGATGAAGAGATGAGAAAAATTGAACATTATGTAAACTCAATAATTGAAAAAAAGTCAGAGGTGAAAACAAGAATAATGACACCTAAAGAAGCTGTTGAAAATGGTGCCCTAGCTTTATTTGGAGAAAAATATGGTGATGAAGTTAGAGTTTTGTCTATGGGAGATGAAGAAGGTAAATTTTTCTCAACTGAATTATGTGGAGGAACTCACGTTGTAAACACAGCTGATATTGGAAAATTTAAGATTATAAGCCAATCATCTATTGCAGCTGGTGTAAGAAGAATTGAAGCTTTAAGAGATGTGCAGTTAGTTGATTTTTTAAAAGAAAAAAAAACCCAATCTAATTTGTCTGATCAAAAAAATGAGGCAGTCATAAAAGAATTAGAGACAAAGATTATTAAACTAGGAGGAAAACCTAATCTTCAAAACAAGGATCAAGTAACTTTAATAAAAGACCTTAATAGACAATTTGATCAACTTTCAGTTAGCTCAATATTAAAAGATAAAGATAAAAATAAAATCAACGATCAAACTATTAATGGATTTAAAGTTAGATTTCAAAATATTATAGATTTACCATTTAAAGATCTACGTAAGCTAATTGATGAAGGAAAAAAAGAAATTGGCGAAGGATTAGTTATAATTTATGCAATCAATGATAATAAAGTTGGATTAGCTGTAGGTGTTACCAAAACATTAGAAAAAAAGTTTGATGCTGTAAAAATTGTTAGAGCTGGTTCAGAAGTTATTGGTGGTAAAGGTGGTGGCGGAAGAGCTGACTTTGCCCAAGCAGGGGGAACATTACCTGATAAAATTGAGCAGTCTTTTGAAAATATTAAAAAATTAATTAATTAAGCTTTTTCTTAAGTTGTCCATCTAACTTATCTAAAAATTGATTAGTAGTTAAGTAATTACTTGAGGGCCCAATTAAAATTGCCAAGTCTTTTGTCATTGATCCATTTTCAACACAATCAATACAAACTTTTTCTAATATAGTTGAAAATTTAATCAAATCTTCATTGCTATCTAATTTTCCTCTATGAGCCAAACCTCTAGTCCAAGCAAAAATTGATGCAATTGGATTTGTAGAGGTCTCTTTACCTTGTTGATGCATTCTATAATGTCTAGTTACAGTTCCATGAGCTGCTTCAGCCTCCATCACTTTTCCATCTGGAGTTAATAGAACGCTAGTCATTAAGCCTAAAGATCCATATCCTTGTGCCATGGTATCAGATTGAACATCACCATCGTAATTTTTACAAGCCCAAATATATTTACCACTCCATTTCATTGCACATGCTACCATGTCATCAATTAGTCTGTGTTCATAAGTAATTTTTAATTTTTCAAATTTTTCTTTAAACTCTTCATCAAATATTTTTTGAAAAATATCTTTAAAACGGCCATCGTATTGTTTTAGGATTGTATTTTTCGTTGATAAATAAACAGGCCATTCTTTAATCAAACCATAACCAAAACAAGACCTTGCAAAGTCTTCTATTGATTTATCTAAATTGTACATTGATAAAGCTATACCTGGTCCAGGAAAGTTAAAAACTTCATATTTTATTTCTTGGCTACCATCTTCAGCTGTCCATTTAACTTCCATTTTACCTTTTCCAGGAACTTTAAAATCTGTTGCCCTATATTGGTCTCCAAATGCATGTCTTCCAATAATTACAGGGTCAGTCCATGAAGGTACTAATTTAGGAATATTTTTACAAACTATTGGTTCTCTAAACACAGTTCCTCCAATAATATTTCTTATAGTTCCATTGGGTGATCTCCACATCTTTTTTAAATCGAATTCTTCAACACGGGCTTCATCTGGTGTGATTGTTGCACATTTAATACCAACACCAATTTTTTTAATTGCAGTGGCTGAGTCAATTGTTATCTGATCATTTGAATTATCTCGACTTTTCATGCCTAGATCAAAATATTCAATACCCAAATCTAAATATGGAAGAATAAGTTTACTTTTAATAAACTCCCATATTATTCTCGTCATTTCATCTCCATCGAGTTCTGCAACTGGATTTTTAACCTTAATTTTAGCCATATTTGAATAATTTATATTAGTAATTGTAATTTAGTGCTTTATATACATATTAATAAAAAATTATCAAATATAAGCTTATGTTAGAGAAAATTTTTCCAAAAATTCATTCTGAAGGATACAAATTTTTAGCTATAGCTATTATTGTAACAATTTTTTTATATTTCTTAAGCACCTTTCTAGGATTAACTGGTTTAGTGCTATCTATATGGGTTTATTATTTCTTTAGAGATCCTGAAAGAATTTCAATAAATGATGAAAATTACCTAACAAGTCCAGCGGATGGTGAAGTTTTGATGGTTCATGAGGTAGATGGACCAAAAGAGCTTGGTTTAGAAGATAAAAAATTTACTAAGATAAGTATTTTTATGAACGTATTTGATTGTCACGTTAATAGAACACCTTGTGAAGGCAAAATTGCAGAAATACTTTATAAACCAGGAAAATTTTTAAATGCATCACTTGATAAAGCAAGCGAAGATAATGAAAGAAACTATTACAAGATAACGAATAGTCATGGAGAGGAAGTTATTGTTGTTCAAATTGCAGGTTTAATTGCTAGAAGAATTGTGTGTGAGTCTTCAAAGGATCAACAGTTACAACAAGGCGAAAGAATTGGAATGATAAGATTTGGAAGTAGGGCAGATGTTTATTTCAAAAATTATAAAACGTTAGTTAAAGTAGGACAAAAGACAATTGCTGGTGAAACGTTATTAGCTAAAAGATAGCTTATGGAGCGACCTAAAAATAATTTTAAAATTGTATCAGATAAAAAAGCTAGAATGCTTTTGCCAAATGCACTGACATTAATAAATGTATGTATTGGATTAAGTTCTATTAAATTTGCATTAGATGAAAAATTTGAATTATCTATTATAGCTATTATTTTTGCAGCAATTTTTGATGCATTAGATGGTAGAGTTGCAAGGATGTTAAAAGGAACCTCTTTGGTTGGAAAAGAATTAGACTCATTGGCAGATTTAATTAGTTTTGGAGTGGCCCCAGCATTTATAATGTATTTTTGGTCTTTAAATAATTTAGGAAAATTTGGCTGGTTGCTCACAATGATTTTTGTAGTTTGTGTTGCACTTAGATTAGCAAGATTTAACGTGAGCTCAAACTCGGAGCCATCATGGAAAGATAATTATTTTGAAGGAGTACCATCACCAGCAGGTGGAATTTTAGTATTGATGCCCTTAATACTAAGTCTAAGCGAGATAGATTTAATCAAAATTAGCTACGACATAGTGGTACCAATATTCTTTATTTCTATTTCATTTTTACTGATCAGTAAAATTCCAACATTTGCTTTTAAAAAGATTTCTATACCACGTCGTATGACAATTTTTGCACTATTTGGTGTCGTATTATTTTTTGGACTTTTATTAATATATACATTTAAAGTTTTGGTCATTTGTGGGTTAATCTATATTTGCTTAATTCCAATTGGATACTTTAGTTATCAAAAAATTCATAAACAAAAAATTTTAAGTGGTGAAAATGATACCAATGAAGATCTTGAAGACATACTATAAATGAAAAAAAATGTAATTGTTTCTCTGGCTGATTCAAATTACTTTGAATTACTTAATGAATTAGTCGACTCTATTAAGAGTTTTGAAAAAAGCAAAGATACAGCAATTTGTATTTTAGATGCTGGTTTGTCTGAGCAACAAAGAAATATATTATCTAAAAAAGTAGACGAAATTAAATTGGCCAAATGGGATATTGATGTTCGGGCATTTAAAGTAAAAGGAAAAGAGTGGTTAAAGAGTCAGGTATCTAGAGCCTTTTTACCAAAATATTTTCCTAGTTATGAAAAATTTCTATGGATTGATTGTGATGCGTGGGTGAATGATTGGAATTCTGTTGAATTATATTTTAAAGCTTGTGAAAATGGTAAATTAGGAATTACACAAACATTAGGACCAGGATACAAAATAATGTCAAAAGTAAATTGGCTATTTGGGAAAATAGCAATAATTAAATCTCAAAATTTTAAACATGCAATAAAATCAAAAGTTGGAATTAATAAAGCAAGAAAATTAGCTTTCGCCCCACATATAAATATTGGAGTTTTTTCATTAGAAAAAAATTCACCTGGCTGGACTTCTTGGCAAAAAAATCTAGAACAAACTTTAAAAAGTGGAAATATTTTTGGTTCAGAAGGTCTTGCTATCAATATGTCAGTCTATATAGACGAACTTGAAACTGAATTTTTGCCATTAAATTGTAATTGGATTGCTAGTAATTTATTGCCTAAATTTGATGAAATTAAAAATACATTTGTTGAGCCTTATTTGCCAAATTATGAAATAGGAATTATGCACTTAGCTGCTGGAATCTGGGATGGTGATAAAGATATGAGATTAAATAAGGAAGTTAAAATTAATATTAAGACTATTCAGCAAAAAGTATTGTTTAAAAGTTTAAGATTTGGTCATTAATTGAAAAAGAATAGAATTTCTAAAAATTGGATCAACAAACAGAAAAGAGACATTTACGTTAGACAATCTCAGGTAGATGGTTATCGTGCTAGATCTGCATATAAATTAATAGAAATTGATCAAAAATTTAAGATATTTAAAAATGGAATATCAGTAATAGATTTAGGTGCATCACCAGGTAGTTGGTCTCAATATATTTCAAGAACAGTAAAAAGTGGAAGACTAGTTTCTATTGACATAAAGGGCATGGAAGAAATTGAGAATACAATCCAAATTAAAGGTGATTTTACTGATTTAGATTCTCAAGAAAAAATAAAAAGCTTATTCAAATCAAAAGTCGATGTTGTCGTGTCAGATATGGCTGTTAATACAACGGGCATAAAAGATATAGATGCAATTTATACAGGGGAACTTGCAATGGAAGCTATGAATTTCTCAAAAGAAATGTTGATTAAAGAAGGGCGATTTGTCTCTAAGATTTTTTTAGGCTCATCATTTAACGAAATTGTTGCCTTGGGCAAAAAATTATTCAAAGAAGTGAAGGTTTTTAAACCTAAGTCTAGCAGAAAAGAATCTAAAGAAAGTTTTATTATTTGTAAAATTTTAAGATAGGGACTTTTTTTTTGAAAGGAATCATATATAAATCATTATGGATCCTATAAAAGAAGCACTTACCTTTGATGATGTCACAATGGCACCAAAATACTCAGAAGTTCTACCTTCTGAAGTTGATACCAGTACAAAATTATCATCTAATTTAACATTAAAAATACCTTTATTATCCTCTGCAATGGATACGGTTACTGAGAGTAAAATGGCTATAGCAATAGCTAAAGCTGGAGGCATCGGTGTAATTCACAGAAACCTTGATATCAAAAAACAAATTAAGGAAATTAAAAAAGTTAAAAAATTAAACCTATTAGTTGGTGCTGCCGTTGGAGCAGGCCCTTTAGAAATTAAAAGAGCAGAGGCTATTTTAAAAGAAAAAGTAGATTTGATTGTTGTTGATACAGCCCATGGACACAGCAAAAAAGTTTCGGAAATTATTAAAGTAATAAAAAAATTGAAAAAAAACAAAATAACTTTATGTGCTGGAAATATTGCAACTGCAGAAGCAGCAAAATATTTAATAAAGTTAGGAGTAGATATTATTAAAGTTGGAATTGGACCAGGATCAATTTGTACAACTAGACTAGTTGCAGGTATTGGTGTTCCGCAGTTAAGTGCAATACTTGCCGTTAAAAAAGGTGTTAAAAATAATAAAGTAAAGATAATTTCAGATGGTGGAATTAAATATTCAGGTGATTTAGCTAAAGCATTGTCAGCAGGTGCTGATGCGGTAATGATTGGTTCGTTATTTGCAGGAAGTCTAGAAACACCCGGAAGACTAATTAAAAAAAATGGAAAATTATTTAAAAGTTTTAGAGGCATGGGCTCTGTTGGAGCAATGAATAAAGGTTCAGCTGATAGATATTTTCAAACTAAACAAAAAGATATATCTAAATATGTTCCAGAGGGAGTAGAAGGTTTTGTAAAGTATAAAGGAGATGTTAAAAGTATAATTTATAGATTAATTGGAGGTTTAAAATCATCCATGGGTTATCTAGGTGCGAAAAAAGTTCCAAATCTTAAAAATAAACCTAATTTTGTAAAAATAACAAAAGCAGGTTTTTATGAAAGTATGGTTCATAACGTTGATCAAGTAAAAAATGAAAGTAAATATTAATGAAAAAAATAAACAAATTAACAATAATAATATTTATGCTTTTAAATCTTGGAAGCTATTCTTTATCAGAAAATAATTTTTTTGAAAAAGGAAAAAATAAATATGATGAACAGAAATATGAAGAGTCTAAATTTTTGTTTCAAAGAAATATTGTTTTTAACCCTAAGGATCAAAATTCATATTTATATTTAGCAAAAATTTATAATTTTGAGGAGAATAAAAAAGAAGAACAAAAAAACATTGATACTGTGCTTTTATTAGATCCAAAAAATGAAGAAGCAAACTATATGCTTATGGAAATAGAATTAAAAAGATCTAATTACTCTAAAGTTAAAGAATTAGCTGATAATTTCTCTAAAATTTGTAACAGATTATGTGATAAAAAAAATTCAATTTTAGAATCCTTAAAGAATTTGGAACCTAAAAATGAGTCTTAGTAGTAATTTAAGTAAAATTTTAATAATTGATTTTGGTTCTCAATTTACGCAATTGATTGCAAGAAGAGTAAGAGAGTTAGGTGTTTTTTCAGAAATTGTTAGCCACAAAAAAATAAAAATAACCAAAATTATAGAAGAAAATTTAGCTGGAATAATTCTTTCCGGTGGTCCTTTAAATGTTTATGAAAATGATAAATTTAAATTTGATAAAAAGATTTTAAAGTTAGGAGTTCCAATCCTAGGTATATGTTTTGGACACCAGGTATTATCAAAATTATTAGATGGTAGAGTTAAAAAATCAAAACACAGAGAGTTTGGTCTTGCTACTATAAAAAAAGTATCAAATAGTATTTTAACCAAAAATTTTTTTAATAAAGATAAGACAAGTAATGTTTGGATGAGCCATGCCGATCAAGTATCCAAAATGCCAAAAAATTTCAAAATTATAGCGTCTACAAAAAATTCTAAATTAACAATAATTGAAAATACTAAAAATAATTTTTATGGAGTACAATTTCACCCAGAAGTAACACACACTAATAAAGGAAAAATCTTATTACGTAATTTTGTTTTCCTTATATGTAAAACTAAAAAAAATTGGTCTTCAAAAGATCAAAAATTAAAATTAATTAATGAAATTAAAGAACAAGTAGGGAATAATAAAGTAATTTGTGGATTGTCGGGAGGTGTTGATAGTAGTGTTGTGGCACAATTACTAAGTAAAGCAATTGGAAAAAATTTAACTTGTATTTTTGTTAACAATGGCCTTTTAAGGAAAAATGAAGAAACACAAGTTGTAAATACATTTAAAAAAAAATTAAAAATGAATTTAATTTATGTCAATGCAGAAAATGAATTTATTAGAAAATTAACAAACGTATCTGATCCAGAAAAAAAACGAAAAATTATTGGAAATTTGTTTATTAAAATATTTGAGCGATATGCAAAAAAAATTAAAAATGTTCAATTTCTTGCACAAGGCACTCTTTACCCTGACCTAATTGAAAGTAAATCTGTGACAGGTAGTCAAACTTCAAAAATAAAATCACATCATAATGTTGGTGGCCTTCCAAAAAGAATGAAATTAAAATTAGTAGAACCTCTTAAATTTTTATTTAAAGATGAGGTTAGAAAATTAGGACTCGAACTTAATTTATCAAATGATATAATCTCTAGACATCCGTTTCCTGGTCCGGGCTTAGCGATAAGAATGCCTGGAATTATAACAAAAGAAAAAATTAAAATTTTAAAAGAAGCGGATTTCTATTTTATTAAAGCTTTAAGAGATCACGGGTTATATAATAAAATTTGGCAAGCTTATGCTGCTTTACTACCTGTAAAAACTGTTGGTGTTATGGGAGATAACCGTACCTACGAACATATTTGTCTGCTAAGAGCAATTACATCTGAAGATGGAATGACTGCTGATTTTTTTGATTTTCCTAAAGGTTTTATGCAATCAATTTCCAATCAAATTATTAACAATATTAGTGGGATTAATAGAGTGGTTTATGATATTACCTCAAAACCCCCAAGCACTATTGAATTAGAATAATATCTGACTATAGAATACAAAATATTATGAAAAAAGTTTTGGAGATTAAACAAAAAAAAAACAAATCAAAAATTGTTTGTCTGACTGCTTATTCAAAAAATATTGCAGCTATTATTGATAAACATTGTGATATTGTTTTAGTGGGCGACTCTCTTGGCTCTGTACTTTATAGTTTTTCTTCTTCAAAAAAAGTGACACTAAATATGATGATTGAACATTCTATAAGTGTAAGAATGGGTGTTAAAAAAAGTTTAATGGTAGTAGACATGCCTCATAATACTTACCGAAATCCAAAAGAAGCCTTAAGTAATGCAAAAAAAATAATCTCTAAAACGAAGTGTGATGCAATCAAGCTTGAAGGTGGTAAAAAAGTTGTTCAAATAATTAAAACTTTAATTAAGAACAAAATTACAGTAATGGGTCATCTTGGTGTTCTTCCGCAGTCTGCAACAAATTTTAGATTTAAAGGAAAAGAAACAAAAGAAAGAAAAACTATTTTAAGAGATTCTAAACTTCTAGAAGAAGCTGGTGTATTTTCAATTGTTTTAGAGTGCATTGAAAGCTCTCTAGCAAAAGAAATTACAAAAACGATTAATATTCCGACGATTGGAATTGGTGCCTCAGCATATTGTGATGGGCAAGTTTTAGTTACAGATGACCTTATAGGATTAAATAAAATGAAAGCTAGATTTGTTAAAAGATATTCAAATATTGAGAAACAAATAAATAATGCCGCATTAAGTTTTAAGAAGGATGTGATTACAGGCAAGTTTCCTACTAAGAAACATTCATACTAAATTAAAAATATTGTTTAAATGTCTCATTAATTGATAAGACACCATAATCATTTAATCCACCAATTATTAATTGTAGTGCCACAATTAAAATAAATCCTAGACCCACATAGGCTATCCATAAATGCTTTTGAATATAATTTGCTAAATAAGTTGCTAATGCCCCAGTTAATACTACAGACAAAACAAGACCGAATATCATGAAACCAAAATAACCTTTTGCAGCACCAACCACCCCAATAACATTATCAAAGCTTATCGTAATATCTGCAAATAAAACTTTATAAATACTTTTTACAAACGAAGGTTCTGTAGATTTCTTTACTGGTGATTTAATTTTATTTTTCATTTCAACTAAATCTTTTCTTAAATCATTAACAATCCAAATTAGAAGTAGTCCACCTAAAATTTTAATATAATAAAATTCAAATAGGTAAGTAGCAAAAAGAGCAAAAATAATTTTAAAAACTAAAGCTCCAGCAACACCCCAGAGAATTATTTGCTTTCTATTTTTTGGTACAAAGTTAGCAGCAATTAATCCAATAATAATAGCATTATCAGCTGCTAAGATGATATCTATAAAGATGATTTGAGTTAAAATTATGAATTCTTCGATCAAGATTTTTTTATAATATTAAATAATTATTTTAATTCAATGTTTTAATATTTAGACTTCTTTGATCCGTCGATAATTTCTTTTAGTTCCTCATATTCTTCACAATTACAAGTTTTTAAAACTTCTAACCTTTCTTTAGCCATATCTATTCGGTTTGTAACTGCATAAAGCTCACCAAGGTACTCATTTATTCCATTATGATTAGGTTCAATTTCTAGGCCTTGTAAGTAAAATTTTTCACCTCCTTCAAAATCTCCAAGTTTTCTAGTAGTAAAACCTAAATAATTTAAAGTATCTGCCTGCAGTGGTTTTTCATCATTAGATTTTAAAAGAAGTTTTTGTGCTTTAGCATATCTTTCTTGTGCTTTGTCGATTTTTCCTTTTTTTTCATATTTCTTAGCTGAGTTAATTAAATTTTTTGCTTTTGTGTAGTCTGAAGCTTTAGGGGTAGAATCGCTATCACTGCTACTTCCTGCTGCAAATGAATTATTAGTGAGTGCTATAATTATTAGCAAAGTATAAATAAGTTTTTTCATATTTTATTTAAATTTATCCATTTTATTTAAAGGTTTTAGTTCTAAGCCATTATCAACCAAATTGTCTCTGATAGATTTTGCAGTTGCCAATGAGCTTTCATTATCACCATGTATACAAACCGAGTCAATCTCACAAGGTATCTGTTTACCACTGAGACAATTTATTGCCTGATTTTTAACCATGCTCAACACATGGTTTTTTGCTAATTCAGGGTCAGTGATTAAAGCGTTTGGTTTACCTCTAGAAATTAAATTTCCATTATCTTCATAATTTCTATCTGCAAAAATTTCACAAGCTATTCTCAAACCATTTTTCTTAGCAGCAACTTCCATATGCGAACCCGTTGGTACCAGATAAATAATATCTTTATTAAGCTCTTTTATTGCCACTGCAAGAGTTGTGGCTAATTCCAGGTCTTCACAAGCCATGTTATTAAGAGCCCCATGTGGTTTAATATGAGTAACATTTTCATTATATTTTTGAGCAATTTTTTGTAATATTTCATATTGGTCGAAAATTAGTTTTTTTATTTCTAAGGAACTTAAATTTATTCTTTTTCTTCCAAAGTTTTCAGGATCTTTAAATGATGGATGGGCACCCAAACTAACACCATTTTTTTTTGAAATTTGAATAACCATATCCATTGTTTGTTCATCTCCTGCATGGTAGCCACATGCAATGTTGGCAGAATTTACAATATTAAGTAATTCTGGATCATTCTTGACAGAATGAAACTTAGATTTTTCTCCTAGATCACAATTGATATTAATTTCCATACTCTTTGGTCTGGAGTATAACATTACATGATTAAAAATATATCAAATCTTGGTGATGCAGCCGTATATTGTAATTTTGGCTCAGAGGTTAATGAAATAATAAATTCAAGCGTCATAGATTACTTTCACCATATATCAAAAGTAATAAAAGATAAAAAGATTGAAGGAATAACTAACTTAACACCCTCTTATAATAAATTAATCATCAGTTTTGATTTAACTATAACTAACTATAAAAAAATCAAAGATTTTATAGAAGGCTTAACTATTAATAGAGATATTAAAAATAATAATAAAAAAATTAAGATTCCAGTTTGTTGTGATGATGAGTATGGACTGGATTTTTTAAGACTAACTAAAAAATTAAGTATAAATAAAAATAAAATATTAGAACTGTATTTTGGCAAAGAATATTTTTGTTATATGACAGGTTTTATTGCTGGAATGCCTTTTTTAGGAGATCTTAATGAAAATATTAGATGTGATCGATTGGAAACACCAAGATTAAAGATGCCTAAAGGATCGGTAGGAATAACAGAACAATTTGCAAATATTTATACTTTTGAAAGCCCTGGTGGTTGGAATATTATTGGTAACACCCCAAAGAAAATTTTTGATGATAAAAATTTAGTTCAACCAGCTCTAGTTAATCCAGGTGATAAAGTAAGTTTTTATCAAATAACAAAAGAAGAATATTTAAATTGGAATGAATAAAGCATATTTTGAGATTTTAAGGGCTGGAGTTAATACTACCATTCAAGACAAAGGTAGAAATCATTTATATCATGTTGGTATTGCAGTAAGCGGTGCAATTGACCAAAGAAATTATATATTATCAAATAAACTAGTTGAAAATCAATTAGATGAGCCTGTATTAGAGTTTGCATACCAAGGCCCTCTTTTAAAGTTAAAGAATGGAAAAATTAATTTTGCAATATCTGGGGATATTTTTTTTAAAATTATTAGAAAGAATTTAGAGGTTGAAGAAGGTGAGTGTTATAAAAGCTATTTTTTAGATGATGAAGATCAAATAGATATAATATCAACCAAAAATTCTACGTATGGATACTTAGCTGTTAATGGTGGCTTTGATGTAGAAAAAACATGGGGCAGTTATTCCATAAATACTAAAGCAAATATTGGACCAAATAATGGAAAAAAATATTCGTTAAATGATAAAATTTTTATTCAAAAGATTGATATCAAAAGCCCAATAAACAAAAAAATAAATTTTGATTATTCTACTGACAACATCATTAGAATTATTAAAGGTACAAATTTTGACTATTTTTCTAAGGGTGCAATAGACAAATTTTTTAATGAAGATTTTTTAATCACAAACCTTGTTGATAGAATGGGTATAAGATTAAAAGGTCCTAAATTAGAAAATATAAAAAACACCAACATCAAATCAGAAGGTTTAGTTAGAGGAGTTATTCAGGTACCTGCTGATGGTAATCCAATAATAATGTTATCTGATCATGGAACAGTTGGAGGATATCCAAAGATTGGTGTAGTTATTACTGCTGATCTTGATTTAGTTGGGCAATTAACCCCTGGAACAAAAATAAACTTTAAGGAAGTAAGTCTTGAAGAAGCTCAGAATATATTTAAAGCATACACAGAAGATACCAATAGATATTTAAATGAATGTAATCAATAAAATTCCAGGTCCATTGCTTATTTTTATGGGAGCTCTAAGTTTAAGTTTTGGTGGGCTTATTGTAAAAAAATTTGAAGGCTCTACCGAGTGGCAAATTCTTTTTTGGAGATCTTTATTTTTTACACTTACCGTTTTAACCTTCCTAATAATTACCTATAAAAAGAAAACTTTAAGCTCTTTCTATAAATCTGGATTACCAGGTTTTTTTGGGGGTATTGTATTATCATTCGGATTTTGTGGTTATGTATATGCAATGTCCAATACATCGGTTGCTAATACTAATTTTATAATCTCATTACAGATTTTATTTCTTGCAATTTTTGGCTACCTATTTTTAAAAGAAAAAATTTCAACAATAACTCTAGTTTCAATAATATTAGCAATAACAGGAGTTACTTTAATGGTTGGTAATGATCTTAGACCAGGTAACCTTTCAGGAAATTTAGCTGCGTTTACAATGCCCATCACATTTGCAGTCTTAATCATGATAGTAAGAAAATTCCCTACAGTAGACATGATTCCTGCACAATTTGTTGCTGGAGTAAGTTCATGTTTAATAGGTTTAAGCGTATGCATTTATTATTCACATAATTTAATGGTTTCACCTAATGATATATTTTTAGGTTTTTTAGCAGGTTTTTTTCAAGTTGGTTTTGGTTTTATATTCATTACCATTGGAGCACGTAGTACACCTTCTGCAATGGTTGGAGTAATTATGCTATCTGAATCTGTTTTAGGACCTTTTTGGGCTTTTTTATTTGCAGGTGAACGGGCATCATTATTTACATTAATTGGAGGTGCAATTATTCTATTTGCTGTTTTACTTCAGTTTTCATCGTTGCTTTTGTCTAATAAAAAAGAAAAAATTATTAATTGACTCTGACATACATCTGGTAGATTATTCTTTCATACGGGAGAGACTACAAACTATCGTAGCGCCGAAGGAGCAACCACCCAGGAATCTCTCAGGCAAAAGGACCGTAACATATTAACTCTGGAAAGAGATTAAGTTCTCGCCGAAGGAATAAAACTCTCAGGCAAACATACAGATGGGTACAGTAAGTTAATATGGAAAATATAAAAACAGCACTTTATAATTTACACCAAAAGCATGGAGCTAAATTTGTTCCATTTGCTGGGTATCAAATGCCAATTCAATATTCTAAAGGAATTATTGAGGAGCATAAAAGTACAAGAGAAAATGCAGGTATTTTTGATGTGTCACATATGGGTCAGCTATTCATTAAAGGAGATGATAAGTTGGCAAAAGATCTTGAAAAAATTTTTCCAGCTGAATTGAGTAAGGCTAAATTAAATCAATCCAAATATAGTTTTTTAATGAATGATGAAGCAGGAATTTATGATGATTTAATTATCACAAAAGTTGAAGGTGGTTTTAACATTGTATTAAATGCTGCTTGTAAGAATACAGATTTTAAACTTTTAACTAAATTGTTAGAAGATAAGTATGAAATGATTTTAAGTGAAGATCTATCGCTTATAGCAATTCAAGGCCCTAAAGCAGTCCAAATACTAGAAAAGATAATCAATGGAGTATCAGATCTAAAATTTATGAATGGTGATACGTTTAATTATCTTAAAGAGGATATTTATATCACAAGATCAGGTTATACCGGTGAAGATGGATTTGAGATATCTATCAAAAATGAGAACGCAGAAGCGTTTGTGCAAAAACTCATAGATGAAGGGGCTAATTTAATTGGATTAGGTGCCAGAGATACCTTGAGACTAGAGGCGGGACTTTGTTTGTATGGTCATGACATGGATATTAATAAAAGCCCAGTAGAAGCAAATTTAAAATGGGCAATATCAAAAAATAGAATTCTTGAGGGTGGGTTTATTGGATGTGAAAAAATTAAATCTCAAATCGAGAAAGGAGTAAACAAAATCCGCGTAGGTATTAAGCCAGAAGGAAGAATTATAGCCCGTGAAAAAACTTCAATATTTAGTGAGGATGATAAAAATATTGGGGAAATTACAAGTGGAACTTTTGGACCCAGCGTTCAGGCCCCAGTTGCAATGGGTTATGTAGAAAATTCATTTTCTAAAATTGATACTAAGGTTTTTTTAGAAGTGAGAGGAAAAAAATATCCGGCAATTATAAGTAATTTGCCATTTTATAAAAAAAGTTATGTGAAAGGAGCTAGTAAATGAGTGAAGTAAAATATTCTAAAGAACACGAGTGGATAAAGTTAGATGGAGACACTGCTGTTGTAGGAATTACACAACATGCAACCGAAATGCTAGGAGATATTGTTTTCGTAGAGTTACCAGAAATAGGATCTTCTGTAGTTAAAGATGGCAATGCTGGAGTTGTAGAATCTACAAAGGCTGCAAGTGATATTTATACTCCTGTATCTGGAGAAATTATCGAAAATAACCAAGCCATTGTTGACGATCCTGCAAAAGTTAATTCTGATCCAGAAAATGAAGCATGGTTTTTTAAATTAAAAATTACTGATAAGTCTGAAATGGATTCATTAATGAATAAAGAAGAATACGAAAAATTTTCAAAAGAAAGCGGTAGTTAAATGTTAAAGAATGCTCAAAAAGATTTTATACAAAGACATATAGGTCCATCTATTGATGAACAAAATGTTATGCTGAAAGAGTTGGGATACCAAAATCTTGATGATTTAATAAAAGATACCGTACCAGAAAAAATTCTTCTTAAAGATGATTTAGATATTGGTGATCCAAATTCTGAATATAAAGCACTTAGAAAATTAAAAGATATTTCTAAAAAAAATAAGATTTATTCTAGCTTTATAGGAATGGGTTATTATGGAACTTATACTCCCTATGTAATACTTAGAAATATTTTAGAAAATCCAGGATGGTATACTTCTTATACCCCTTATCAGCCAGAAGTAGCACAAGGAAGATTGGAAATGTTATTAAATTTTCAACAAATGATAATTGACTTCACTGGAATGGATATCGCTAATGCCTCTCTTTTAGATGAAGGAACAGCTGCAGCAGAAGCTATGGGATTGAGTTATAGAATATCTAAGTCTGAATCTAAAAAAGTTTTTGTTTCAAAAAATTGTCATCCTCAAACAATTGATGTTATTAAAACAAGAGCTGAACCTTTAGGCCTAGAAATAATAGTTGGTGACGAAGATAAAGATATTAAAGAAGATATTATATGTGGTATCATTCAATATCCAGGAACTCTTGGAGATATTAAAGACCCAAGTGAGGCTATTAGTAAAATACATAAATTTAATGGAAAAGCAGTTTTAGCATGTGATTTGTTAGCACTCGCTAAACTAAAAACACCTGCTGAGTTAGGTGCCGATATTGCTGTCGGTAGCTCACAACGTTTCGGAATTCCAATGGGCTATGGTGGTCCCCATGCAGCATTTTTTGCTACAAAAGATGAATATAAAAGATCAATGCCAGGCAGAATAGTAGGTGTATCAGTGGATAGACATGGGAAAAAAGCATATAGACTTGCCCTTCAAACAAGAGAGCAACATATAAGAAGAGACAAAGCCACGAGTAATATTTGTACTGCACAAGCATTATTGGCAATAGTTTCTGCAGCTTATGCGGTCTATCATGGTCCACAAGGAATTAAAAAAATTGCAGAAAGTGTCTCTCAATTAACTAAAAATTTTGCAGATAAGCTAAAGCAATCTGGTTATGAACTTTATTCAAATGAATTTTTTGATACGGTAACAATAAAAACTTTAGATAAAACAGAGAAGATATACAAAAATGCTTTAGATCAAGGAGTGAACATCAGAAAAGTGAATTCTGAAATGTTAGCAGTATCTTTTGATGAGAGAAAAAATCTTTATAGAGCAAATCAGTTACTAAAAATCTTTAATTGTTCAGAAACAATTAAAAAGTCTATGAATGAAAGTTTATCTAATATTCCAAAAAACCTATTAAGAACTTCAACTTATTTAGATCATCCAGTTTTTAATAGTTATCATTCGGAAACAGAAATGCTTAGATATTTAAAAAAATTAGAAGATTCTGACATTGCTTTAAATAAATCTATGATTGCCTTAGGCTCGTGCACTATGAAACTTAATGCAGTTGCAGAAATGATACCAGTTACCTGGAAAGAATTTTCACAGCCACATCCTTTTTCTCCTGTAGAGCAAATGGATGGTTATAGAGAATTATTTACAGATTTGAAAAACTGGTTGAGATCAATTACTGGATTTTCTGGAGTTTCATTGCAACCAAATGCTGGTGCTCAAGGAGAGTTTGCTGGTCTAATGGTAATACGTAAATTTCATGAAAAAAATGGTGAAACAAATCGTAATGTTTGTTTAATTCCAAGTTCAGCGCATGGCACAAACCCAGCTAGTGCTCAAATGGTTGGTATGAAAGTAGTTGTTGTTAAATGTGATCAATATGGAAACGTAGACTATGAAGATTTAAAAAATAAAGCTGAAGAACATTCAGAAAATTTAGCTGCCCTTATGGTCACTTATCCATCAACACATGGTGTATTTGAAGAGAAAATAACTGACATATGTGAGTTAATTCATAATCATGGTGGGCAAGTTTACATGGATGGAGCTAACTTAAATGCATTAGTAGGTATTGCTAAACCAGGAAATTTTGGACCAGATGTTTGTCATATAAATTTGCATAAAACATTTTGTATACCTCATGGTGGTGGTGGACCTGGTATGGGACCAATAGCGTGTAAAAAACATTTAGAAATATTTTTGCCAAAACATTCTGTGATAAAAGATTGTGGTCCAGTGACTGGAATGGGAGCGGTATCTGCAGCTCCTTGGGGTAGCTCAAGTATCTTATCGATTTCATGGATGTATATAAAGATGATGGGTTCTGAAGGCCTAAGAAAAGCATCACAAGTTGCAATACTAAATGCAAATTATATTGCCCATAAATTAAAAAACTCTTTTCCAATTTTATATAAGGGTAAAAGTGGCAATGTAGCTCATGAATGTATCATTGATATTAGAACGATAAAAAGTGAAACAGGGATCACTGAAGAAGATATTGCAAAGCGATTGATTGATTTTGGCTATCATGCTCCAACAATGTCTTGGCCTGTTGCTGGTACAATGATGATTGAACCTACAGAAAGTGAAAGTTTGAGTGAAATTGATAAATTTTGTTCTACTCTTATAAAAATAAAACAAGAAATAGATAAAATTCAGTCTGGTGAATATGACAAGACTGACAACCCATTGAAGAATGCGCCACATACTCACGTTGAATTAACATCCAATAAGTGGGATCATAAGTATGAAAGAGAAGAGGCCGCTTATCCTTCAGAGTTTTTAAGAACAAATAAATATTGGCCTCCAGTTGGTAGAGTAGATAATGTTTATGGAGATAAAAACTTGTTTTGTACATGTCCATCTATGGAAGAGTACGAAGACACAGCTGCTTAGATATTTACTAAGATGAAAATTGCTGTAGTAGGTGCTGGTATATCAGGATTAAGTGCTGCTTATTACCTATCTAAAAAACATAAAGTTGATTTATTTGAAAAAGAAAATCAATTTGGGGGTCACGCAAATACAATAAAGGTTGCTTACAACCCTAACAAAGAAA
This sequence comes from Candidatus Pelagibacter sp. Uisw_121, assembly GCF_047722545.1. GTDB lineage: Bacteria > Pseudomonadota > Alphaproteobacteria > Pelagibacterales > Pelagibacteraceae > Pelagibacter. Next base: position 244,309 of record NZ_CP159816.1, read on the forward strand.
TTCCAATAGATATTGGATTTATGGTTTTTAATAAGCAAACATATCCAAATTTAATTAATTTTTTTTTAGAAAATAAAATAGAGATTGAAAAAAGTGATATGTCATTTTCTGTTACTGTAGAAAATAGTGGATTAGAATATTGTGGAAAAGGATTAGGTGGAATTTTTTCTAATAAAAAAAATTTATTTAATCCAAAATTCTTAAAAATGTTTTTTGAAATTTTAAGCTTTTATAAAAACTGTGAAAAAATAGAAATTAAAAAAATTAGTTCAATAACATTAGGGGAGTATTTAACAGAAATAAAAATTTCAGAATATTTTATTAATTATCATATTATACCAATGGTATCTGCTATATGGTCGATGCCTCCATATGAAGCAAAACAAATGCCATTATCTTTTTTTCTAAGCTTTTTCAAGAATCATGGACTGTTTAAAATTAAAGATAGACCTCAATGGTTTACGGTTACAAATCGAAGCAAAACTTATGTCGATAAGATAATAGGCCAAGTTAGTGGAGAACATTTTAAGAATTACAATATAAATAAAATCACTAGAAATAATTTAGGTGCTAAAATTTTTTATGGGGAGGAAAATGAGTTCTTTGAATATGATAAAGTTGTAATAGCAACTCATGCAGACGAAGCATTAAAGATAATTGATAATCCAACACTAGACGAGAAGTCAATATTAAGAAAATTTAAATATAGAGCAAACACTGCAGTAATACATTTTGATGAAAGTGTTATGCCTAAAAATAAAAAAGCATGGTGTGCTTGGAATTCTTCAATGGACTCAAATAATAATGAAAAGACAGCTGTAACATATTGGATAAATCAGTTACAAAATTTAAAGATAGATAGAAATATTTTTTTAACAATTAATCCATTTAAAGAAATTCCAAATGATAAGATATTTAAAAAAGTAGCATTTACTCACCCTTATTACGATACAGAAGCATTAACCAATCAAAGTAACCTGCATAAAATTCAAAATAAAAAACATATTTTATTTTGTGGTAGTTATTTTGGTTATGGTTTTCACGAGGATGGAATAAAGTCCTCTATTGATATGCTAAAAACACTTAATGATTAAAAATTCTTATATTTATACAGGAAATGTAATTCATAAAAGATTTAAGCCCAAAATTCATAGTTTTAATTACAATGTATTTTCACTTCTTATAGATTTATCGGAAATAGATTTACTACACAAAACTTTAAAGATATTTTCATACAATAAACTAAATATTATTAGTTTCTTTGATAAAGACCATGGAGCAAGAGATGGGAGCTCTCTTAAGGAATGGGTTTTAGATAATCTTAGAAAAAATAATATTGATACTAACGATGTTCATATTAAACTTTTATGTTACCCAAGAATATTTGGATATGTATTTAATCCATTAAGTGTTTTTTATGTCTACGACAAAAATTTTGATCTAATATCTATATTATATGAAGTAAAAAACACATTTGGCGAGCAACATGTTTATGTTTTTAAAACTGAAAAAGACCAAAATCTGATTCAACATATGTGTAAGAAGAAATTTCACGTATCTCCATTTATAGAAATGAATTGTATTTATTTTTTTAGACTATTGAAACCTGGTAATAAAATATCTGTAATAATTGATCTGAATGATCCAGTTGGTAAAGTATTATATGCTTCACAAGATGGTATTAAAAGTGAATTGAACAATAGAAACCTACTTAAATCTTATTTAAAACATCCATTAATGACATTCAAAATCATTATAGCGATACATTATGAGGCATTTAAATTATGGACAAAAGGAATTAAATTTATAAAAAAAAAATTAAAAATTAAGGATAATATTACTATCGAAAACTAATGTTAATTTACAAAATTTCAGATTTAATTGTGTTTAACGCACTAAAAAATATTAAGTATGGTTTTCTTGAAGTTAAAAAAATAAATGGCGAAGTTTTAAAGTTTGGCAACCCTGATGAAACTTTAAAAGTTTTTTTAGAAATTAAAGATGAAAGTCTCAATTATAATTTAATTAAAAGTGGAAGTATCGGTTTGGGTGAATCTTATATGAAAGATTTTTTTATAACAAATAATCTTTCTGATTTGATTGAGTTAACAGCAAAGAATATAAAAACCATTTATAAATTTTCTGGAATCTTCGATTTGCCTTTTATCAATTTTATTAAAAACAAAATTATAAAAAATACTAAAAATAGAAGTAAAGAAAATATTGCCAAACATTATGATTTAGGAAATGACTTTTTTTCATTATGGCTTGATAAAACCTTAACCTATTCCAGCGCTATATTTGAAAGCCCCAAACAAGAACTTTTTGAAGCTCAGAACAATAAATATCAAAAACTAATAGATCTAATAAGGCCTACAAATGGTAATAAAATTTTAGAAATTGGTTGTGGTTGGGGTGGTTTTGCTGAGTATTTAGGTACTAATTATGATGTTAAATTAGATTGTATTACCATTTCCAAAAAACAATATGAATTTGCTAAAGAGAGAATTCATCGATGTGGACTTAATGAAAAAGTAAATATTCAAATTAAAGATTATAGAGATTTAAAAGATAAATATGATCATATTGCATCAATAGAAATGATTGAAGCTGTAGGTCAAAACTATTTAGACAGTTATTTTAATACAATTAAAAATAATCTAACACCATCTGGTACGGTGGGTATTCAGGCCATAACTATCGATGATAGTTTATTTAATAGATATAAAAATAAAAAAGATTTTATACAACAGTATATTTTTCCAGGTGGTTTTTTGCCTTCAAAAAGTGAATTACAAAATTATGTTGATAAAAATGGATTGAAATTTAATGAGTATAATTCATATGCCAATCATTACTCTGAGACTTTGATTATTTGGAGAGAAATATTTGATAAAAAATGGGACTTAATTAAAAAACAAGGCTTTGATTTAAAATTTAAAAGAATGTGGGAATTTTACCTTTCATATTGTGAAGCTGGTTTTAAATCAAAAAATATAGACTTAATTCAATTTTCACTGCAAAACAAATAACAATAGGAGCGACATGATAAACTTTAAAACCATTAGATTAACTGTGTTAATAATTTCTTTATTCTTTACAGCAAGTTGTATAAACAATAACTCTATGAAGCCAACAGATTTCAAAAATACTGAACCAACTATGACTATAGAGCAATACTTTAATGGTCCAGTTAAAGCATGGGGCCTATTACAAGACCGTAGTGGTAAGGTTACTAGACAATTTAAAGCTGATATGACAGGTAGTTTTGAGGGAGATACTTTAACTCTTAAAGAAGATTTTTATTGGACAGACGGAGAAAAACAAAATCGGATATGGAAAATCAAAAAGATTGATCAAAATTACTATGAAGGTACTGCACCTGATGTTGTAGGTACAGCTAAAGGTTATCAATATGGATCAGCTTTTAAATTTGAATATGATTTAATGGTTCCATTTAAAGGAAAGAATATTAAAGTTTCTTTTGATGATTGGATTTTTAAACAGGATGAAGATGTTGCAATTAATCGAGCCACACTTACAAAGTTTGGATTTAAAGTTGGTGAATTGACAGTTTTCTTCAAAAAAAATTAATAATCAATCTTCTTCATACCTCTAGCGACTAACTTAAAATATAAACTGCTAGGTAGCATTTGAAGAAATTTTAAAAAATATGTAAAGGCTTTTGGGAAGTGTATTTCAAAACTTTTTTTGATTACTAATCCTTTATAAATTTCCTCTGCAGCAAATTCTGGGGTTTTAATCATGGGCATTGGAAAATCATTTTGATCAGTCATAGGTGTTTTTATGAAACCAGGACTGATTAATGAAACTCGTACATTCTTCATTCTCATATCAAAGTTTAAACTTTCAGCAAAGCTGGTAAGTGCTGATTTTGAAGCACAATATGCACCAGCAGCAGGTAATCCACGGTAGCCTGCAACAGAAGAAATTATAGATATTTGGCCATTTTTTTTTTCGGAGAAATAATCATAGATTGAATTAATTGAATTCATTGTTCCAAAATAATTAACTTCCATAATTTCTCTTATTTTATCTAAATTAAATCTTTTTTCTGATTTTGGATCATGCATACCCGTACCAAACACACATATATCAATATTATTAAATTGCTTGATTATATTTTTTGCAACTAATTTACATGAATCAATTTCAGTAACATCTAAAGGAAAAGGAATAATACTTTGATTAATTTTTTTAAGTTCATTTAATAAATTTTCTCGTCTTGCAGATGCAGCAACCAACCACCCATTTTCTGCAAATTTGATTGCAAGAGCTTTACCAATTCCACTGCTTGCACCAGTTATCCAAATAACTTTTTTTTCGTCCATATTCTATTGTATAATAGAAATATGTTAAAAAACAAATTCTTATCTTTTTTATTGTTTGCTCTTGTAACTTTTTCTGCATCAGTAATAGGAGGTTTAGCTACTGTTGGTTTTAAAGAGCCATGGTATTCTTTAATCATCAAACCCTCGTTTAATCCACCAGATTGGATTTTTGCACCAGTTTGGACTACGCTTTATTTTTTTATGACAATTGCTATCTGGAAATTTTGGCATAGTAAAAACAGAGATATAAACACTATTTACATCTACTTTATTCATTTAATTTTTAATACAACTTGGAGTATAGTTTTTTTTGTTTTTCATAAAATTGTTTTAGCTCTAATTGTATTGGTAATTTTAATATTATTGATAATCATTCTCATAATTAGATTTAAGCGTGCCAACTTGTATAGCTATTATTTAATGATTCCTTATTTACTTTGGTGTTTCTTTGCATTACTGCTAAATGTAAGTTTAATCATATTAAATTAAAGTAAATTATGGATGATGTTGTAATAGTTGGTGGTGGAATAATAGGGACTGCTACAGCGTATTTTTTATCTAAAGAAGGTAGAAAAGTTAAAGTTATAGAAAGAGATCCAACTTATAAAACAGCTTCTTTTCCATTATCACTTGGTGGATTTAGAAGACAATTTTTTCAAAAAGAAAATATTTTATTGGGAAAATTTGCAAGAGAATTTATTTTTCAAATACCAGAACTGTTAAAAACTGAAAAAAATCCAAACCCTACAGCAAGCATGGTTACAAACGGCTACTTATTAATGTTTGGTCCAGAGCATGCTGAGGAACAGTATAAAGCTTTAATAAATCATGAAGCTTGTGATGCTGGAACTAAAAATATTAAAGGTTCTGAACTATCAAAAATATTTCCTTATATAAGCAGTGAGGGTATTGAGACTGCAACTTATACAGATAACCAGAGTGAAGGATGGATTGATCCTTTTATGTTTCATGGAGCCTTAAAGAGTAAGGCGATTGAATTAGGTGCAGAATTTATCAAAGGTGAAGTGAAAAATATCTCTGATATCAAAGCTAAAACGATTATATCTGCTGCGGGATGCTGGACCAAAGAATTATTAAAAGATATCCCGGTAGTTCCTCAAAAGCATACAGTTTTTAGAGTTAAATGCCCCAAATATATTAAAGAAATGCCGTTGACCGGAGATTTAACAACAGGTGTTTACTGGAGACCAGAAGGTGGAGAGTATTTAGCAGGTTCCCCTAACTCAGTATTTGATGCTACTGATTTAGAACCAGCGTGGAATGATTTTGAAGAATTAGTATGGCCTGCATTAGCACAAAGAATTCCTGCTTTTGAAGAATTAAAATTAACTGGTGGATGGGCTGGTTATTATGATTGTAATAAATTGGATAATAATGCGGTGGTTGGCAAACATCCTAAATATGATAATGTTTATATGGCATCAGGATTTACGGGCAGAGGTTTAATGCAAGCACCAGGAATTGGTAGAGCGCTTACTGAATTGATCTCCACAGGGTCTTATCAAACAATTGATATCAGCGATTTTTCTGTAGAAAGAGTTCTTGAAAATAATGCAAGACCAGAACCTTACGTTTTATAGTTATTCATTAGGTAAAAATTCTCACTTCCACCATAAGTAATTTTTTTTACATAATTATTAATATTAGAAATTTTTTTTAAGTCCTCACTGTAAAAAGAATATTTTAACTCTTTTATATAAGCAATTAACTCTGAGCAATTATAATTAAATTCTGGATATAGATATGGTGCAATTTCTATAAATATAACAGGTTTGTTTGTTTGAAAAAATTTTTCCCCACTTTTTAAAACATCAAGCTCATGCCCATCAACATCTAATTTTATAAAGTCAACTCTTTTAATTTTTTTTAAATTAATAAATTTTGTTAGAGATATATATGATTTTTTTTTAATAGAATGAAGCGTACCAAGGTGCCGTTTATGTTTACTTTTATTATCATCAAAATTCCAACTAGACCAAACTTTTGTAGGTTTTTTAATTTTTGATAAAAATAATTGATTTAAAATGATATTTTTTTTTAAATTATTATTTAAATTTAAGTTTTTAGTTAATTTTTTAAAAGCATAATTAGTTGGTTCAATAGCAAAAATCTTACTTTTATTAAAAATCTTAGCAAGCGGTAATGAAATAGAACCTATATTTGCACCAATATCAATTATTGTAAGTTTTGTATTTGATTTAAAAATTTGTTTCAAATTCTCAATTTTTTTTTCAGAGGTACCAAATAGAAATATTGATAAATCTATACCTTCATTTAAATCAAGCATCCATTTTATTTTATTTCTTATGTGAATTTGATTCTTTTTAAAAAAGGGTCTTAAAAAAAAAGAAATAATTTGTGCTATCTTTATTTTGTATTTAGTTTTCATTTTGTTAATCAATAATTATGTACCACAAAATGTTTGATAAGCTTTATCACTAGGTGGTGCAGGAGACTGAAAATCAGTAATATCATTTTGATTTTCATATGGGTTTTCTAAAATTTTTAATAATTTATTCATAACTTTTAAATCACCATTGTTTGCAGCAGTTAAAGCTTCTTCAACTTTATGATTTCTTGGAATAATCAGTGGGTTTACTGAATGCATTAATTTTAAATACTTTTCCTGACTATTATTATTTAATTTTAAGCGACCTTCCCATTTTTTTTTCCAAATATGAAAATTTTCATCATTATAAATTTCATTATCAGAAAATTTTTCATTCATCAAAAAACAAAAAGTATTAGTGTAATCAGCTTTATTTTTATGCATCCATGTTAATAGTTCCATAATTAAAATTTGATCATTTATATCTTCACCAAATAACCCTAATTTATCACGCATCATATTCAGCCATTTTTCTTCATAAATTTTTTCAAAAGAATTAATTGTTTCAGTTGAAATTTCTATAGCCTTATCTTTGTTGCTATCTATGAGTGTTATAATACATTCTGCAAACCTTGCTAAGTTCCATTTGATAATCTTTGGTTGATTTGAAAATGAATATCTTGCTTGCTGATCAATCGAACTAAAGACTGTATCTGGATTATAAGCATCCATAAAAGCACATGGACCGTAATCAATTGTTTCACCACAAATCGATACATTATCAGTGTTCATCACACCATGAATGAAACCAATACGCATCCAGTTAATAACTAAATTAATTTGAATATCCATTATTGTTTTCAGCAAACCCAAAGCTTGGTTTTTAGAATTTTTTATATTGGGATAGTGTCGATTGATTACGTAATCAAATAGAATTTTTAAATTTTGTTCCTTTTGAGTGGCTGCAATATATTGAAAAGTTCCTACACGTATATGACTAGCAGCAATTCTAGTTAATATGGCACCTGGTAAAAGTGTTTCTCTAATTACATTTTCTCCAGTTTTAACAACTGCTAAACTTCTGGTCGTTGGTACGCCCAGCTCATGCATTGCCTCACTAATGATATATTCTCTAAGCATTGGTCCTAGGGCTGCTCTACCATCACCACTTCTCGAAAAAGGTGTTTTTCCAGAGCCTTTAAATTGAATGTCATATCTATCACCATTTTTTGATAGGTGTTCACCCATAAGAACAGCTCGCCCATCACCTAACATTGTAAAATGACCAAATTGGTGTCCAGCATATGCCTGTGCAATCGAATTTGATCCTCTGGGCAATAAATTACCTGAAAATAATTGAGATAAATTATCTTCTCTAATATTTGTAAAATCTAAATTCAAATCTTTAGGTAAATCTTTATTTAAAATTATAAGTTCTGGAGATTTTACTGGAATAGGGTTTTGTTTAATTAAAAAATCTTCAGGTAGTTTTGCATATGTGTTATCAAAAGACCAACCTGCTTTATCAATATCTATATTTGAATTAGTCATTTTTTAAAATTATAAACTTTATAATTTTTAAAGCACGTATTAAAATATCAGTAATTATGAAAGTTCTGCTTGATTTTCTTTAGGCTCAACAACTGTTTTAAATTGATTGGATATTTTTTGTATTTCTACAGAAGAAACTTTGTACTCTGCACACATTGTCTCTTCATCTTTTCCATGACCAGTTACCATGTTAACCATGTGTTCTGGAAAGTGGAATGTTGTAAATACAATTCCTTCTTTAACTTTATTAGTAACCTCAACTTTTAAAGCTACTTCTCCTCGACCAGAATAAAGTCTACCAATATCACCAGTATTTAATTCTCTCTTTTTAGCATCATTAGGATGAACTAATAATAAATCTTCAGAAACTATATTAATATTTTTAGTACGTCTTGTCATAGTAGCAGCATTATAATGCTGAAGAACTCTACTAGTTGTTAAAATCAATGGATAATCTTTTTTATTCGTAGCTATCTCATTAGATTCTTTCCAATCAAAATTTTTAAGTTGTCCTTTTCCTAATTTGAATGTTTCTTGGTGTAAAATTTGAGTATCTGTTCCATCTTCTTGAACTGGCCACTGTAATCCCATTTTACCAAGTCTTTCTCTTGTTACACCTTTAAAGAAAGGAACCACATCAGCTATTTCTGCAAGAACTTGATCGGCATCATATTCAGGTTGATCAAAGCCTAATTTTTGCATCATGTCTGTTACAATTGTTCCATCCGTTTTAGTACCAGGCAAAGGAGGTACGGCTCGATTTACTCTTTGAATTCTTCTTTCTGTATTAGTAAAAGTTCCATTTTTTTCTAAGAAAGTTGTTCCAGGTAATACTACTGTTGCAAGTTTTGCTGTCTCACTCATAAAAATTTCTTGCACAACTAATAGCTCAAGTGAATTCATGGCATCTACGACATGTGCACTGTTAGGATCTGTTTGAACTATATCTTCTCCAATGATCCAGACAGCTTTCACATCTTTATTAATTGCCCCATCAAACATTTCTGGAATTTTTAGTCCTTGTTTTTTTGGGTGTACTACTCCATATTTTTCAGTATAGAAATTTTGAACTTTTTTATCAGCCACCTCAAAGTAACCAGCTCCTTGATGAGGTTGACAGCCCATATCAGCTGCACCTTGGACATTATTTTGTCCTCTTAATGGATTAACACCAACACCTCTTCTACCAATATTTCCTGTAATCATTGCAAGATCAGCAATTAACATTACTGTTTTAGATCCTTGCTCCTGTTCTGTTACCCCTAAACCATGGAATTCCATAGAGTTTTTTGCGGTTGCATAAGCAATTGCAGCTTCTTTAACTAACTGTTTATCAACACCAGCAACTTTCGCTAGGTGATCCATATCTTGTCTTTCAATTTCTTTAATGAAATTTGCAAAACCTTCAGTTCTATCTCTGACAAAGTCTTTGTCATAAAGGTTTGCTTTCAATATATAATGCAACATCATATTTAATATGGCTACATTTGTTCCTGGTCTAAGCTTAATATGATAATCAGCAAGTTTAGCAAGTTCAGTAGTAATTGGATCTAATACAATTAATTTTTTACCCTTCATCACTTGTTGTTTTATTTTTGCACCAGTAACTGGGTGAGCATTTGTTGGATTTGCTCCGATCACCATAAATAAATCTGCATGGTAAATATCTTCTGTAGAATTTGTAGCTGCTCCAGTTCCAAATGTTTGTTGCATTCCCCACGCCGTAGGTGAGTGACAAATTCTTGCACAACAATCAATATTATTAGTTCCTATTGCTGCTCTGATCATTTTTTGAAAAACATAATTTTCTTCATTAGTGCATCTTGCTGAAGAAATACCTGCAACCGCATCTGGTCCATTAGCTTTGGTAATTCTATTTAATTCTTTTTTAATAAAATCATATGCCTCATCCCATGATGCTTCTTCAAACTTTCCATTCCTTTTAATTAGAGGAGTTTTTAATCTGTCAGGATGATCATAAAATCCAAACGCATATCTTCCTTTAATACAAGTGTGACCTGCGTTAACCTCAGATTCTTTAGGAGTAGAAATTGCTACAACTTTATTATCTTTAATTGATGCCTCTAAATTACAACCAACTCCACAATAAGAACAAGTCGTTCTTACTTTTTCATCAACAGCAACTGATTTAGATTGATATACATCTGAGATGGCATCCGTTGGACAAGTGTGAGCACACGCTCCACATGATACACAAGACGAGTCTCCAAATAATGCATCATTATCTGTTGTAATTTTAGATTCAAAACCTCTACCACTCATTGTTAAAACAAAAGAACCTTGAATTTCATCACAAGCTCTGACACATCTTCCACAATTAATACAGTTATCTAAATTCATTCTCATGTAATCATGTGAAGTATCTTTTGGAATACCCTTATGCTGTTTTGGTAAATTATATCTATGATCTGATATACCTAAGTCATTCGCAACATCTTGAAGTTCACAGTTATTATTAACCTCACAAGTTCCACATTCCATTGGATGGTCTGTTAAAACTAACTCAACAATATTTTTTCTTAAAGCCGTTAAATTTTCATTATTTGTAAAAACATGTTGATTTTCACCAATTGGTGTATGGCATGAGGCTACAACTTTAGTTGGACCATCTTTAACTAAAGCAACCTCAACCGAACAAACTCTACAAGCTCCATAAGGTGCTAAGTTTGGATCGTTACATAATGCAGGAACTTTTTTCTCTCCAAGATAGCTTTTTACAAATTTTAAAACAAATGTATGGTTAGGACCAATTTCATATGGTTTACCATCAATGTATGCAATTTTTCTTTTTTCTGAACTCATTAATTATCTTTCACCATATCATCCTTCATTTCATCACCAAAATATTTTAGTATGTTCATGATAGGAGTTGGTATTGCACCACATAAAGCACATAAACAGCCCTTTTTCATCGTTATTAGCAACTCATTTAATAGCTTTAATGGAATTTTAGCAGTTTTATTCTTAGCCTGATCAAACATTTCTTTTCCTCTGTAAGATCCAAGTCTACCAGGAAAGCATTTTCCACATGATTCTTCAGCTGTGAACTCAAATAAATGATGAATATACTCAACCATTGGAAAGTCTTTTGGAATACTAACTATACTTGCGTGCCCCAGCATGAAACCAGCAGCAGTAAATTCTTGAAAATCTAGATTTAATTTTTCAGCTTCTTTAATTGGAATAACTCCACCTAATGGTCCACCAATTTGTAATGCCTTAATAGGTTCTTTGAACCCACCACCAATATCATTTAAAACTTTTTTCATTGGAGTTCCCATTTCAACTTCATAAACTCCTGGATTATTAAAAAAACTATCAAAACAAACTAATTTTGTACCTGCTGACTTTTTATTACCAATTGCAGCAAATTTTTCTGCTCCATTAATAAGTATACCAGTAGCAGCAGCTAAAGTTTCAACATTGTTAACAACTGTTGGTTTTTTATAAAGTCCTTCAGTAACAGGGAAGGGAGGTCTGACATCAACTTCTGCTCTTCTTCCTTCAATTGATGCAATTAAAGCAGTTTCTTCTCCACATATGTACGCTCCTTGTCCTATACAAATATTTAGATCAAAAGAAAAACTTGTTCCAAGAATATTTTCTCCTAACAATCCTTCCTTCTTCAAAGAATTGATAGCTCCATTTATTGCTTCAATAGATTTTGGATATTCACCTCTTATATATAAAACACCCTCATCACTTCCAATAACATAACCACAGATGATCATTCCAAATAATACTTTTAGTGGCTGATCTTCCAATAAGTATCTATCAGAAAATGCACCAGAGTCTCCTTCATCTGCATTACAGATAACATATTTTTTTTCAGAAGGAGCTTTTCTACAAAAGTCCCATTTCATTCCAGCTGGAAAACCAGCACCACCTCTTCCTGTTAAATTTGAATCTAGTAGTGATTTTATAATTTCTTGTTTATCTGTATTGATAAAATTATTTAAGATATCTTTAAATTGATCTAAATTTGAAAGCTTGTCATCCATTAAAAAACTTGTTGAAGCAAAACTTTTAGAGAAAAATTTTTCCTGTTCAATTTTTTCTCCTTTAATTATTTCATCAATTTTATCAATGTCATTCCCGGCATAGTTTTCACCATCATAATGAAACGCTTTATTTTCATAACAGTGACCAAGGCAAAACATCTCACCAACTTTGTCATCACCTAATTTTTCTTTTAATTTTTTCTTCAAAGGCTCTTGTGTTCCAGAACACATACAAGCACTTCCATTACAAACAAAGGCTTTTTTGGCTCTGTGAGCTGGTCTTAAAAATTCATAAAAACTCTCTGCACCATGAATAGTGGATACACCCATGTGGTATTCATTGGCTATTTCTTTAATACCCGTGGAGTCTTTGGAGTTTAATGATCTTTCAGAAATCTTTTCAAAAAGATTTTTTTTTAGTCCAATTCTACCAGATAGATTACTTATATTTTTTGACAATTTACAATTTACCCCTGTTATTGCTTAAATATTTATTACAATTATTATAAAAATTCTAGAAATTTAAAATGAATTTAATAATATTTAATATTATTAAATAATATATATAAAAAAAATACTGACCTCAAATATCTATTTAATTCTTTCACTGTTACTGTAAATATTGAAGCTATCACCTTTGACAAAGCCAACTAATGTCATATCAAATCTATTTGCTAAATCTATAGCAAGACTTGTTGGCGCACCCACTCCTATAAGTATACCTATGTTTACCATTAGAGCTTTCTGAACGAGGTCAAAATTAAGTCTCCCAGAGCATGTCAAAAATTGAATATTTGTATCAAGTAATTTTTGATCAAGAGCATGACCTATCAATTTATCTAAAGCATTATGTCTTCCAACATCTTCTTTGATAGCCACAATATCACCCTTAGCTGTAAACAACCCACTTGCATGAATCCCTCCAGTTTTAGAAAATTCTGACTGATTTTGCCTAAGTTTATCTGGTGATAACATAATAGTTTCTTTTGTAATCTTTGGAATAGATTTCAATATTTTATCCTTTTTAATAATTTCTAAAGAATCTAAGGAAGTTTTTCCACAAACACCACAGGAAGAGTTTGTTAAAAAATTTCTTTTTATTTTATCAATATCAATATTTTCAGAATTATTAATCGTCACAGTAATTTTATTTTTAATACCATATTGATCAGTAGGTCTTCCACTGTGTTCAATCTTTTCTATATATTCAATTTTTTCAACTACCTTTTCATTAAAAAGAAATCCTCTTACTAAATCCTCATCATCCCCAGGCGTTCTCATCGTAATAGAGATAGTATTTTCAATCCAATTTTCTTTATCTTTATATTTAAGACTTATTTCCAGTGGTTCTTCAATGGATATTTGATCATTAACCTCTTTTGAATTATTAGATCTAAATTTTATGACTTTATAATTAGAATTCATTTAGCCAGTATATTTAAACTGGCTAAATTTGAAACAGTGAAAAGATTAGCTTTTCCAACTACTTGGGTAGTTTTTCTTTAAAATGAAACGATTTAGAATAACTGCGTAAACAATTATTATTATAGAACCAAAAATAATTGGGTTTAGTAAAAAATCATATGAAACTGCACCAAGTATTATAACAATAGGATTTCCTCCTGCTGGTGGGTGAGTTACACCAAGTAGTATCATTACAAAAATACCAAGACCTACTGCAATAGCTATTTGTAAAAATTGATCAATGGGTAGAAATTTTAAAATTAATACACCAACTATAGATGTTACTAAGTGTCCAAAAAAAACATTTTTGGGTTGAGCAAAAGGACTTTCTGGATATCCAAAAAGTAAAACCATAGAAGAACCAAATGATCCAGCTAAAAACAACCCATAAGGAGTTTCAAAACTTAGGAATGAAAGGGTACCAATTGTGATTATTGAAAATATTAAAGCATATAGAGCTCTGTTAAAATTTTCTTTTATTGTATTTATCATATATTTTTATCTTTACTGTTAGTGTTGTTTTAAAGTTTTAGGGCTTTTGAAAGAGTTTTAAAAGGAAGCAATAAACATTCTTTTCTAGAAATATTTTTTGAATTCATTATTTTTTTAAAGTCTTTTAATTCTTTTATATTAATTTTTTTTAATTGATCAAAATTTTCATCAAAGAAAAACTCAGCTTTTGACAAAAAATCTGAAATTTTTTCTATTGGTGCTTGTATAACCCACCTTGAAAGCAAACTGACAGAGGCCTGGCAGTACACGCATGATCTACATTGATACCCAATATCTTGAACAATATTATCTTTAACTATCAAACTAATTTCCATTTCATCACCACATAATGGGTTTTTATTCTTCGATTGATGTGTATGATTTTTAACCACTTTGTGGTTTTCAGTATTAGATGCGATTTCTAAAATTTTTAAGTCCATTATAATTCTTTAATTAAGAGATTAATGTTTTATATTTTGATTTATGAAAGATAACAATATTTTAGCTGTTGTGCTAGCTGGTGGAAAATCAAAGAGATTTGGTGAAGATAAAAACCAGACAAAACTTGGTGATAAAACATTGTTAGAACACGTTTTATTAAAAATTAGCAATAGATATGAGGAGATACTTATTGTCTCAAGTCACAGTATAGATACAAAAAAAATAAAAAATGTAACAATAATCCCTGATTGTTTTGATGACTTTGGACCATTAGCAGGAGCTCTGAGTGCAATGAAATGGGTTAAGGAAAATCAAAAGTTATATGAGTGGATTGCAACATTTCCATCAGACACACCTTTTTTTGAAACATCAATTATTGATGAATACCAAAAAAGAATTAAACTAAAAGATAGCCTGTTGTATTTTGTTAAGTCAAACAACAAGAGGCACAATATTTTTGGCCTATGGTCAATTGAATTATTAAAACCACTTGAGAATGATTTGATTAATAATAATTTTAGAAAAGTAGAGGATTGGGCAAATAAAATAGGGGTAAAAACAATTGATATTGAGCCTAAAAAATTTGATCCTTTTTTTAATATAAATACTAAAGAAGATTTAGAAGAAGCAAAAAAAATACTAAAAAAAAATTAAAATGATTACCTATAAAGAAGCTAAGAAAATCTTAATAAAATCAAAGATAGAAATTAAAGATGAAATTATTAACTCATCAAAGTCATTAAATAGGGTTAATGTATTAGATATCTATTCAGTAGTAAATTATCCAGCTGGAACTAATGCTGCTTTTGATGGTTTTGCAATTAATTCAAAAGATACAAGCAAGTTAAATAAAAATAATTCACAAAACTTTAAAATTTTAAAAACTATATCTGCGGGAGATAATCCGTCTTTAAAAAAAATAAATAAGTTCGAAGCTGTTGAGGTAATGACAGGTGCACTTATACCTAAAAATTTTGATACTATAATTCCAATCGAAAAAATTATTTTTAATAAAAATAGAAAATTTATCTTAATCAATGAAAAAATAAAAAATAACCAACACATCAGATATGCTGGATCAGATTATAAAAAAAGAGACTTGATAATTCAAAAAGGGACCATAATTCAGCCATCTCATGTCTTAGCTTTTAAAACATTGGGCATAGTAAATATTAAAGTTAAAAAGAAGCCCAACATTTTATTTTTTTCAACAGGAAATGAAA
Source organism: Candidatus Pelagibacter sp. Uisw_121 (assembly GCF_047722545.1). Classification (GTDB taxonomy): domain Bacteria; phylum Pseudomonadota; class Alphaproteobacteria; order Pelagibacterales; family Pelagibacteraceae; genus Pelagibacter. The sequence continues at coordinate 260,204 of NZ_CP159816.1, forward strand.
TTTCTAATAGTAAAAATATTGCTAATTGGAAAGTTAGAAACTCTAATAGTTTTTATATTAAGTCTTTATCTAATAATTTTTTATTTAACTTTATAGATGGAGGAGTTTTAAGGGATAAGGATGAAAAACTTTTTCAAAAAAAAATAGAAAAAAGCTTTAAATCTAAAGTAGATATTATTATCACATCAGGTGCCGTATCTGCTGGTAAACATGATTTTGTTCCACACATAATCAAAAAATTTAGTTTATCTAATTTTTTTAAAGGTGTTTCGATTAGACCTGGCAAACCAGTATTATTTGCAAAATTTAAGAAAGCTGAAAAATCTATTTTTGGGTTACCTGGTAATCCTATTTCTTCATCTGCTTGCTTTAGATTTTTTGTTTATCCTTATCTGCTTAATATTCTTGGTGTTAAAGTTGAAAAACCATTTAAAGCTAAATTAAAAAATAATTATTCAAAGAGTAAAAAGATTATTAGATTTTTAAAAGCTAAGTTAACTTCAACTAATGATGGAAAAATAGAGTTAGAGGTTTTAAAAGGTCAAGAATCATTTAGAATTAAATCATTTGTAGAGGCAAATGTTTGGGGTCTATTCAAGGATGGGCAATCTATATTCAAAAAAGGGGAGTTAATTGATTGTTACTCTCCGATTGGGTCAAATATTAATATCTTTAAATAGATCTCATTTTTATTGTAGTACAAAATAATTACTATTAAATATCTATTAATGCTTGAGTTAAAAAATGAAAAAATTGCAATCCCTGTAGTTTTATTAGCGGGTCTTATATGGTCCTTCGGTCCTTTGGTCGTTAGGTATATGAATGACCCAAATTTAGTTCCATGGCAATATATTTTTGCACGTGGCCTTACAATTTTTTTGATTTTAAATCTTTACCTTTTCTTTGAGGAAGGAAAAGATTTTTATAAGAATTATTTAAAAATTGGAATTTCGGGTATCATTGGTGGAACTGGACTAGGTATTGCAATGATAACCTTCATTTACTCGATTACAAATACCAGTGCTGCTGTTACTTTGCTTTGCTTAGCTGCCATGCCTTTTTTTACAGCCTTACTAGGTTTTTTATTTTTAAAAGAAAAAATTTCATTAAATGTTTGGATAGCTATATTTATTGCAACAGTTGGAATAATAATAATAGCTTTGGGTAATACAGAAAAAAATTCTTTATTAGGACTAATATTTGGAATGACTTCTTCAATTGGTTTTTCTATTTTTTCAGTAACCCTAAGATGGAATAAAGAGACTCCAAAATTTACGACTGTAGCATTTGCAGGTTTTTTCTGCTTTGTAGTTGCTGCAATAGTTATCTTAACTAATGATATGGTTTTTCTATCCACAAGTTATAATGGAGCATTATTTTCTATACATGGAACGTTAGTTTGCATGGGTTTAATTTTATATTCTATTGGATCAAAAGCTATACCAGCGGCAGAATTAACTTTGTTGTCATTAACTGAAGTTATAGGTGGTATATTTTGGGTATGGATTCCAATTTTAGGGATTAATGAAATACCGTCGACTAATACAATAATAGGAGGCTTCTTCCTTTTTATGTCTATCATTTATTATAGTCTTACAATTAAAACTAATAGACGGTTTATTGCCCTTAATTAATTAAGATGGAAAGACCAGATTTTTTTAATTTAAAAAATGGCGAGAAGGCTAAACTACCTTTCACAGATCAAGAATATCAAAGACGATTAACCAATTTAAGAACCATAATGAGTAAAAATAATCTTGATATGGTTATTTTAACTTCAATGCACAACATTGCTTACTATACAGGATTTATTTATTGTTCTTTTGGTAGGTCTTACGGTTGCGTTGTAACAGCTAATAAAATTTCAACAATTTCTGCAAACATAGATGCAAGTCAACCTTGGCGGAGATCTCATAGCGATAATGTAATTTACACTGATTGGAAAAGAGATAATTTTTTAAAAGCGATAGTTTCAATTATTGGAAGAGACGAACCTCCTAAGAATATTGGCATTGAAAATGATCATGTAACTTTAGATGTTAAAGAAAAACTAACTTCTATATTTATATTTTCAGTTTTTAGCGATGTTTCAAAAGATTTAATGCAGCTTAGAATGATCAAATCTGCAGAGGAAATAGAAATTATCAAAAATGGTGCAAGAATTGCTGATCTTGGGGGTGAGGAAATAAAAAAACATATTAAGGTAGGAGAAAGTGAGCTTGAAATTGCAATAGCTGGTAGAGATAAGATGGAGCGTGAAATTGCCAAAACCTACCCAGATGCAGAGTATATGGATACTTGGGTTTGGTTTCAGTCAGGATTAAATACAGACGGCGCACATAACCCAAAAACGAATAGAAAATTAAAATCGGGTGATATTCTTTCTTTAAATACCTTTCCTATGATTTCAGGATACTACACAGCTCTAGAGAGAACTCTTTTTGTAGATAAAATTGATGACGCTTCTTTAAAAGCCTGGGAAGCAAATGTTAAAGTTCATAAAAGAGGACTAGAGTTAATTAAACCAGGTGTAAAATGTTCTGCTATCTGCCATGAGTTGAATGAGCTATTTGCTGAGCTTGGTTATCTTCATTACCGAACATTTGGTTATGGTCATTCATTTGGTGTCTTATCTCATTTCTATGGAAGAGAAGCTGGATTAGAATTACGAGAAGACATAGATACTGTCTTAGAAGAGAATATGGTTGTTTCTATGGAGCCTATGATCATGATACCTGATGGAAAGCCAGGAGCTGGAGGTTATAGAGAGCATGACATCCTAGTTATAGGAAAAGATAAAGCTGAAAACATTACTAAGTTTCCTTTTGGTCCAGAACATAATATTATCAAATAATAAATTTATGAGTGAAAAAAAAACTATAGTTAATAGTTGGAATGAGTGGGATCCTTTAAAACATGTAATTGTTGGTAAGGCTGACGGCACTTGTATTCCAGCTCCAGAACCAGCATTAGATGCCAAGGTTCCAGAAGACTCTGATATGCGTGGTCAGTTTGGGCCAAGAATGAAAGACACAGTTGATAAGGCAAATCAGTTGTTAGATGATTTTTCAAATATGCTAATTAAAAGAGGCATTAAAGTAGATAGACCAGATCCAATAGACTTTAATAAAAAAACATCAACTCCAGATTGGGAAGCAGATACAATGTTTGGATGCATGCCACCAAGAGATGTTTTATTAACTGTTGGTAGCGAAATTTTAGAAGCAACGATGAGTTATAGATGTAGATGGTTTGAATATCTTTGTTACAGACCTTTGTTAAAAAAATATTACGATGAAGATCCTAATATGAGACATGAAGCGGCTCCTAAACCAAGGTTAACTGATGCGGATTACAGAAAAGATTATTTATCAGATAAAATTGGTATTCAAAAAAGATTAGAATGGACTGAAGACAAGTTTTTTGTAACAACTGAAGAGGAGCCTTTATTTGATGCTGCGGATGTTTTAAGGTTTGGTAAAGATTTAGTAGTTCAACATGGTTTTACAACTAACCTTAAAGGGATTGATTGGCTTAAAAGACATTACAAAGATCATAGAGTTCATGCTGTTAATTTTCCAGGTGACCCATACCCAATTCATATTGATGCAACATTTACACCAATTAAAGAGGGATTAATTATTAATAACCCTCAAAGAAAACTTCCAAAGGAACAAAGAAAATTATTTGAAAACAACGGATGGGAAATTATTGATAGTGCACAACCAGCTCATAATGAACCACCTGCACTTTGTTATTCTTCAACTTGGCTTTCAATGAACGTTCTAGTATTAGATCCAAAAACTGTTTGTGTTGAAAAAAGTGAAGTATATCAAGCAGAACAATTAGATAAATTAGGAATGGAAGTAATACCAGTTGAAATGAGAGATGCCTATGCATTTGGAGGAGGTCTTCATTGTTGTACAGCGGATGTTTACCGTGAAGGTGAATTGAAAGATTATTTTCCAAAACAATAAATATGGAAAAAATTAAAACAAAAAGAGAGCGAGTAAAATTTGCTTCAGATAATGTTGTAGGTGCTTGTCCTGAAGTATTAGAGGCAATTTTAAAAGCTAATGATGGAGATAGAGCTCCCTATGGTGATGATGAAATTTCAAAAAATTTACAAGATAAATTTTCAGAAATATTTGAAAAAGAGGTAATTGTTTTTCCAACATCTTCTGGAACTGCAGCTAATGCACTAGCTTTATCTACGATGACACCATCCTTTGGAAATATCTATTGTCACAAACTTTCTCATATTAATGTAGATGAATGTGGAGCACCTGAATTTTACACTGGGGGAGCAAAATTAGTAAATCTTAACGGAATTAATGGAAAAATTACAGCTGAGGAGCTCAATAAATCAATTAGTGGAAAGGGCGTTGTTCATCACACTCAACCTTCATCAGTAAGCATTACACAACTTTGCGAAACAGGTGAAGCTTACGAATTAGACGAAGTAAAAAAAATATCAGAAATTGCTCATAATCATAAACTTAATATGCACATGGATGGAGCTAGGTTTGCTAATGCTTTAGTTTCATTAGATTGTAGCCCTGCAGAAATGACTTGGAAATCTGGTATTGATGTACTTTCTTTTGGAGCAACTAAAAATGGATGTTTAGCAGCAGAAGCTATTATTTTTTTCAAACCAGAGTTAGTCGGTAACTTACCTTTTTTAATGAAAAGAGCAGGGCACTTACTCTCAAAAATGAGTTTTGTATCAGCACAATTAGATGCCTATATTACAAATGAAGTTTGGCTAAGAAATGCAAAACATGCAAACGCTATGGGCAAAAAATTAAGTCAAGGTTTAGACCAACACAAAAATATTGAACTAGCTTATCCTACTGCTGCAAATGAAATATTTGTAAAGATACCAAAAGATATAATTGATCAATTAAATTCAGAAGGATATACAATTAATGATGATGAGTGGGATGGTAAGGCGGTTAGATTAGTTACTGCATGGAATACTAGTCTTTCTGATATTGAGACTTTTTTAAATTTTATTAAATAATGCCTAGAAAACCTAACTACAAAGATTTATTAAAAAAATTTAAAAAAAGAAATATTAAAAATCCAGAAAGAATAGCAACAGCCTATGTCAAAGGATTAACTGCAGGATCAAAAAAAAAGGCTGCTAAAAATTTGGCAGGGATTATTGATTAAAGAAAAAAGACCCAGAATTGCTGAATTTTAACTAGCGACTATTCCACACCTAGATACTCAATTTATGATTTAGTAGAGTTTATTATGGCTACATTAGATGGAATTATTGAACCAATATATTTTTTGATTACCTCAATAACATTTATATTATTAAGTATAATCCAATATAAAAAATTTGGAAAAACTAGGGAAACAAAATATCTCGCAGGTTTGTCAATTTTTTTCTTATGTAGTTACATTGCTATAATTTTAAAAAATTAGAAATGATCAAATTTATTCTACCAGCTATAATTGTTCTCTTCATTGTAGTATTCTGGGAAAAAATTACTGAAATAGTATTCAAAAAATTTAATATTAGACTGAATTATATTATTGTGAGTGCCATCTTAATAACTATCGTTATAATAATTTTATTAGTTAATTATTTTTAAATTCAATGATCTTATTAGCTAATTAACCCTCATTCCATCACCTAGACACCTGATTTGAGATTTGTTAGGGTTTAATTATGAATAAGTTGTTTGGAATAGTTTGCGGCATAGCTTTTTTTGGTCTGGGTTTATGACACTTGAGATTATTATAATTTTATTAACTATTATTCTTGCAGTTTATTTTTTATTTAGACCTACCTCTAAAAAAGAAAAAGACAGGTTTGAAGATAAAGATAACTGGCGAGGTGGATTTTAAATGAAAAAGCTTTTAGGGATCTTGGTTCTGGGTTATAGGATTATCTGGGAAAGACTAGAAGCAAACTTGAAACAAAACCGAGTGAGAACAAAATGTTCTCTTACTTAACTTGGGTTCTCTTTCAAAAAGTTAATGTAATCAACAACTTCTTGAAACTTTTCATCAGGAATATCTTTATATGAGTTGCCAAACTTCTCTTTGACACAAAGAGTAATAGTAAAAAACCACCTATCCCTTCTAGTCCCTTTAGGTCCCAAAACCCTTATACTTACTTAGTTATTAAAAAAAACTTGGTGTTAATACAAAGCAATTTGAATGATAAAACCATCAACAAACCATCAACATTTCCGAGTGGGGAAACTAGAAACAAATAATAAAACCTTTTGTTAACATGTCTATTTAGATATCCCCTTAATTTCTTTGACTACCATTAAGTAATTATCTTTAAGTACTTTGTGACCCTTTAAGTGTTTTGAAAACTCTTTGTATAAACCCTCATAGTACCAGGCGATTTGTTTAGGTGTTGCTGTAAATCTCGTCCATACTTTTTTGCCTTTTCTTTTATAATCATTAATAATGCAAGTACCGTTATGTAATTTATCACAAAGGGATACGAACATAGAGGATTGGCTTTTCTTTTTAATGTCTGAAAGATATTTCTTTTTTCTAGTAAGCCATGGTGGTTTAGGAATGATAATAGTATCACTGCACTCATTAACAATTTTAGCTACATTGTTACCAAACAATTTTCTAATTTTCATTAAAGTTTTTAATCCACCCTGATCTTCCACTGCATCATGTAATAAACCTCCAATAGCTTCATCTGTAGTTCCACCATCCTCAATGATATTGTTACTGACTGAAACTAAATGAGTGAAATAAGGAATTTTTGTTTTTTTTCGGTTTTGATCGAAGTGTATTTTGTATGCGAAATCTAAAGCTTTTTTATATTTGATTTTATTCATTTAACTATTTCTTACTCATTAAACATTTTCTAATTTAATATTTTTAATCTCATTTTCAGAATAAAGTTTCCATTCTAATTTTAAAAGTCTTATTTTCGGTTTTTTCAAAGGTTTATTCTTCATTTTATTTGATGGGTTAATAAAAAGCTAAAGAATTGACCATTTTTATTTATTTTATAAAAATACTGCTTGAGCCAGATTTATTTAAATAGAATAAAAACAATTTTTAATTAAAGTATGATTAAGAGAATCAATAAATAAGAGTAAAATTAATTCTATGAATATTAAGAAGTAAAATGCGATCAGACTTAATAATTGCCCAAAAAAGAAAAGAAGACGAATTTATAACTTTATTTGATGATATTTCAGCTGAATTAGATAATTACAAGGCGCAATTAAAAGGAATGAGAGTTTTATGTCCATGTGATTGGGATGAAAGTTATAACGAAAAAACAATATATTTAAAAAATAAATTAAAGAAAAAAACAAAAATTGTTCATTGTAATTTTGCAAAATTTTTGCTTGCTCAAGCAGAAAATTATGGAATTAAATCAATAACCTCAAGTGGTTATAATCCAGCCAATGGTAAAGGTATAAAATTCCAAGATATTGATTATTCTAAATACGACGTGGTAATTACAAATCCACCCTTCAGTCAATTTGATGATTTTATTAAAGTATTATTTGATAATAAGATGAAATTCATTGTTATTGGCCCTCAAACTGGTGTCCACTATAAAAAAGTTTTCCCTTATATAATGAATAAAAAGTTAAAACTTGGATATGCTAAACAACTTATTGGTTTTCAACTTAGAAACGGTAAAAAAATCTTATCATCAGATACAGGTAAACAATCCGGAATACCAAGAGCTTGCAAATGGTTTACAAATCTAAAAGTTAATAAAAATATTGATGAATTTGTTCCTACCGCAAAGTATAATAAAAAAATTCATCCAAAATTCTTTAATTACAAAAAAGCTATTAACGTGCCGGATGTTAATTTAATACCTGATAATTATAAAGGGGAAATGGGTGTTCCAACAACATTCATATCTAAGTACAATCCAAAACAATTTGATATTATTGGAAAAACCAGTACCATAAATAGAAGTCCAAAGTGGGTTGGTGATAAAGCTGGATTATGGATAGAGTATGATAAAAATCTTGTGGAAACATATCAAAAAAAATTTATTGAAAAAAGTAAAATTTTTAAAATTAATGGAAGAAATGTGAAAATTTACGCCCCATTTGAAAGAATAATTATAAAAGCAATAAATAAGAAATGAAAGTTAAAGAACTTTATAATCAAATAGTAGATGGAAAAATTACTAGTGACATAGAGCTGCAAAGAGAAATTATTTATACAAAAGAAAAACAAAAACTAGTTATTGACAGTATTATTCGTAAAATTCCCTTGCCTGCTTTTTATTTTTGGAAAAGAGGAACTAAGCTAGAAGTTCTGGATGGAAAACAAAGAATTGAAGCAATTAAATTATTTAAGCAAAATTTACTTGAGTATAATGATACCTTGTGGAGAGATACCAATTCACGTTTACAAAAAATAGTTGATGATACAGAGCTTAAAACAATAATTACATCTGGACCAGATAGTTTAAAAAGAGAAATTTTTCGAAGAATTAATACTTTAGGTGAGGCTCTTTCTAAATATGAAGTTTTAAATGGTCTTCATCATGGTCAATACTTAAGAGGTCTAAAAACATATGTTACGAATGATAATGCGGCAGTTGAGATTTTTGGGGGAAATAAAAGAGGGGGCAATCAATACAAAATATTAAATAAAATTATGATTCTGAATAGAAAAGACCAAAACTTTGGAGAAATATCTGAATATTTAAAGAGAAATAAAAATAAATCTTTTAACCAAGATAAAACTAAAGTTGGAAAATATATAAAATTTATTTTTAGTATTTTTGAGAACTACAAAGAATTTGATATCTATTTTGATTTAGCTAAAAAATATTTAAATGACAGATCAATATGGTCTCAAAAAAAAGATATAATTAATAAAAATATAACAAAATATTTAAAAAGTGATTATTCTAAACTTACTGATAAATCAAAAGAAATAGAAGATATAATTATTACTACAGTTAAAAATATATCTACTGATCCTAAACGTCTTTTTACAGTAGATGATAAGAAGAATCTTCTTAGAGATACTCAAAAAAATGATGATGGAAAATATCCTTGCTGTGATTGTCCTAATCAATTTTTAGAAGACGAGCTGACTGTTGATCATAAAAAACCGTGGAGCAAAGGAGGCCCTACAGTACTTTCAAATGCACAACTTTTGTGCAGACCTTGCAATAGCAAGAAGGGTAATAAATATTTTATTTAAAATATGAAACACAGTAAAAGTTAACATTTAGAATACTTAATTCCAAAAAACCATCAACAAACCATCAACATTTCCGGGTGGTGTTCGAATGTTCTCTTGCTTAACTTGGGTTCTCTTTCAAAAAGTTAATGTAATCAACAACTTCTTGAAACTTTTCATCAGGAATATCTTTATATGAGTTGCCAAACTTCTCTTTGACGCAAAGAGCAACATGGGCGTAGGGGTTTCTTCCCTTAGGGTGATTTGGATGGCTTGGCAATTGACCCAGTAAATAATCGCCAGCTTCCTGAATAATTTTCCAGAGTTTACTTGCGTTTTCTTTATTCATATTGTCTCAATTAAATTTATCTTAGATTAAGTGTTAACTAAATAAGTTTTAAAATAGTTTTAAACCTAGTCTTATAGCAACAAACAAAACTAAGCTAGCAGTTACTAGTGCTAATAATTTACTAGTGAATATTTTTAAATTTAAATAGTTACCAATTTGACCACCAATTAATACTGCTATTAGTAAATAAAAATAATCTTGAACTTCTGTTAAAATTAAATTTTTTGTCAATTGACCTATTATTCCTGAAACTGAATTAATAAGAATGAATAATGAAGCTGCTACAATTATGTGTTTTGGTCTTGCAACTTTTAATAAAAATAGAATGGGGCTTAAAAAAATTCCACCACCTATTCCAACAACACCTGAGATAAACCCTAATATTCCACCTATAATAATTGACATGAAATAAGGAATATTTCTATAACTCTCTTTTTTATCATCATAAGATTTAAAATTTATCAATAATAAGCTCCCCGCTATTAATAATACTGCAAACAATAATATTTCAAAAATTTTTTTCTCAACAGGAAGAGATCCTCCTATAAAAGCTAGAGGAATAGATCCAATTAAATAAGGTATTAATAATTTAACGTTAAGATTTCCAGCGCGTACGTAATTAAAACAATTACCAGAAACTACAATTATATTACAACTCAAGGCTATTATTGGAAAAACGTTGTAAGGTAACCCCCAAATTAATAACAGTGCAAGATAAGTTGAACCCCCTCCAAAACCAACACTAGAGTAAAGAGTAGCGGTGATTAAAAATAAGATTGATAATATGCTCATGCCTCACTATTGTTACAAAATTATGAAAGTTAATATAGCTATTTTAACAGTAACAGACACTAGAACCTTTGAAAATGATAAGTCGGGCGCTATTTTGGTGAAAAAAATTGAAGAAGCTTCACATAATTTAATTGATAGAAAAATTTGTAAAGATGAAAAAGAAGAAATTAAAGAGATTTTAAAAGATTGGATTAATCAAAAAGAAATTGATGTAATTATTACTACTGGAGGAACAGGCCTCACTGGAAGAGATATTACACCGGAGGCAGTTAATGATATAGCTGATAAACATATTCCAGGTTTTGGAGAAGTTTTTAGAACTATAAGTTTAAAAACAGTCGGAACTTCATCTATTCAATCGAGAGCTTGTGCAGTTCTTGCAAATGGTAAGTATGTTTTTGCTTTACCAGGTTCTTCAGGTGGAGTTACAGATGCATGGGATGGAATATTAAAACATCAATTAGACATCAATCATAAACCATGTAATTTTGTGGAATTATTTCCCAGGCTTAAAGAAAAATAATTATTTCTGATATTTTTCTTTCCATTCAGAATAAGGCATTCCATAGACATGCTCTCTTGCTTCTAGATCAGATATTTTAACCCCTTTTTTATCAGCTTCTTCCTTATACCATTTAGATAAACAATTTCTGCAAAATCCTGAAAGATTCATTAGGTCTATATTTTGAACATCTTTTCGGTCTCTTAAATGATTTATTAATCTTTCAAATGTTGCAGATTGTAGTTCTTGGTTTGTTTTGTTATCCATTATTTTATTTTTAATAAAGCTTACAATTTTTGATTAATAAGTAAATATTAAAGTAAAAATGTAAATTATTCAGCTTGAATTGGATTGCCTTCTAACCACTCACTATCTTCATTTTCATAATGTTCTTTTTTCCAAATAGGTGTTTTTTTTTTTATTTCTTCAATAAAAAACCTTGATAATTCGTATGCTTGATCCCTATGCTTACATGCTACAGCAATTACAATACTTACGTCCCCAAGAAGCACATGACCCTTAATATGTTCTATAAATACAGCCTGATTATCAAATTTGAATTTTGTTAATGAGTTTTGATATATCTCTTCTAAACTTTTAATCACCATTGGGTCATGACTATCATATGTCATACCAACTACTTTTTTGTTATTATTTAAGTTTCTAACTGTTCCAACAAAATAAATTGATGCTCCGTATTTACTAGATGCAATAAATTTTTCAGCATTCGAAAGTTCTATTTTTTTTTTTTTAATATCTATAATTTTTGCATGCAACATTATCCACCTCCTATTGGAGGTATAATTCCTATTTTTTGATCTTTAATAATTTTATAATTATCGTCAATGATATTGTTATCTTCAGAACAAAAAGCAGAATTTTCTACTATTTTTTTAAAACTATCATTTCCTTTAAAATTTTTATTTAGATACTGAATAATTTCTTTTCTTAAATCTTTGATTTTAATTTTTTCTTTAATATCAAATTCTAAGAAATTTTTATTACTAAAATCTTTGCTTGCACCAAATAGTTCAAGTTTAATTTTCATGATTAGAAAATATTTTGTAAAAACTCTGGTAGGCCATCAGGATTTGTCCACAAACCACTTTTTCCACCCTCTTTAATCAGTAGTTTAACATTATCAATTCTAAGATGTGGATTTATGATTTTGCTTAGATCATAGATTGTGATTAAAGCAGCATTTACACCCATAATAGCTTCCATCTCAACACCAGTCTTTGCAACAGCAGATACGACACAAAAAGCCTCTATGGAGCTATCATCCTCATGCATAATAATTTTTGTTGCAGTATGATCTATTGGAAGTGGGTGACATAATGGAATTAACTCACTTGTCTTTTTAACACCTAGAACTGCCGATACCTCAGCTAAGGTAATAGGGTCACCTTTAGGCATTTCTTTATTTTTAATTAAACTAAAAACTTCTTTTCCAACATAAATTTTCCCAGAAGCTAAAGCTCTTCTAAATGTCTCTTTTTTAGATGACACGTCAATCATATTAAATGAATTCTTTTTAAAAACTTCTTCAGCCCAGTCTTTTAATTTTTCATCATTTATAATTTTTAAATTTTTCATTTATCCTCCAGTACTTGATAAATTTGGAGTAATTCCAGTTTCTCCAAGCTCTAAATAATGAGACTCTTTTTTGAGATGTAATTGCTTTATTATAAGATCAACAAGTTCATCTTTTTGTGCATCATCTTGTAACAGATGTCTGATACTAACCCCAGTATTTCCAAATAAACATAATCTTAAATCACCTCTAGATGTAATTCTTAATCTATTGCATGTTTTGCAAAAACCTTTAGAGTAAGGAGCGATTAACCCAAATTTACCCTCAAATTCAGGATGTATAAAATTTAATGAAGGACCGGCATCTTTACCAAATGTTTGAGATATCCATTTATTTTTTTCTAAATAATCTTTGAATATTTTTGAAGAAACATGGTTTTTTTTGAAATAATCTAAATTATCACCAGTTTGCATCAATTCTATAAATCTAAAGTCAATTTTGTTATTTTTTATAAAGTTTCCAAATTTTTCAAATTCTTCATGGGTGTCATTAATACCCTTAAGTAAAACGGCATTAACTTTTATATTATTAAAACCTAGTTTTTGTAAAATATTTATGCCTTCTAGAATTTCATTAAGTCTGTCATGTCCTGTTAATTTTTTAAAAGTTTCTCTATTTAAGGTGTCAATACTAATATTTATTCCATCCAAACCAGTTTCATACAATTGTTTTGCAATTTTATTCAAACGATAACCATTAGTTGTCATTGTGACTTTAGGTATATTAGAATTTTGCTTCATATCCTTAAGGATATAAAAAAAATCTTTTCTAACAGTTGGCTCTCCACCAGTTAATCGAATTTTACAAACACCTAACTCAGATAAAGCTTTCGTTAATCTAGATATTTCTTCTGCAGACATAAAACTTCTAGTGTCACCTGGATTTTTTTTATATCCTTCAGGTAAGCAATAGGTGCATTTAAAGTTACATACATCTGTAATTGAAAGTCTTATGTAAGGAAATTTTCTACCAAATGTATCTTGAAGTTTCATCATATGAAATTAATCTCTAAAGTTTACAAACTCAATTGGGAGACCAATATCAATAGCCTCTATTGTAGATATAGCCTCTTGAAGATCATCTCTCTTTTTCCCTTCAGCTCTTAACTCTTCTCCTTGAATTTTAATTTGAATCTTAAGTTTTAGTTTTTTTATATCAGTAATAATTTTTTTAGCATTTTCTTGGCTAATGCCTTCGGCTAATTCACTTACTTGCCTGATTGATGTACCTGCAGCATTTTCTGAATTTTTGATATTCATTACTCTTGGATCTACTTTTCTTCTTACAAGATGAATTTGCAGTAGTTCATTTACTTGCTTTAACTTTAATTCATCTGGTGCAAGTGTAGTGATTGTCTTATCTTTTCTTTCAATTGAAATATTAAGTCCTTTAAAATCATAACGGTTACCAATTTCTCTTAAACAATTAGCTAGAGCATTATCAAACTCTGGATAATTAATTTTACTTATTACATCGAATGAAGGCATAATTTTTTTATTATATACAATAATGTATTTTTTAGTTAGGGCAATCTTCTTTAGTATTAATGCCAAGTTAACAAAAGTTAATAGAATTGGCTGTATAAATCTTAATATTTCAAACGAAATAATTTAAGACAAATTTTTGCTTAATTTTGAGATCTTTTTAAATAATGATACCATTTTTTTTTCATTAATTCTTCCAGTATTAACATTTCTAGGACTAGGGTGATAGCAACCAATAATTTTCATATCATTAGGTAATTTATAAATAGAACCATGACTAAATTTTAATCTTTCTTTAAAGTCATATTTTTTTTTAAAAAAATATATGCAAGCATCAAAACCAATTTTACCCAAAGCTATTATAATTTTTACATTTTTTAAAAGTTCGAATTCTTGTTTTAAGAATATAAAACAATTGTCCAATTCAATTTTTTCTGGTTTATCTTGTGGAGGCACACACTTTAAAGCTGTCGTAATATAGGTGTTATAAATTTTTAACCCATCATTAACATGATTGGAATTACTCTGGTTAGAAATTTTAGCTTTATAGAGACATTTATATAAAAAATCTGAAGATTTATCTCCTGTAAAAACTCTACCTGTTCTTGTCCCTCCATGAGCGGCTGGTGCAAGTCCTACAATAAGAATTTTTGCATTTATGTCACCAAAACCCGTAATAGGTTTCCCCCAATAAGTTTCATTGATATATTGCTTTCTTTTTGTATTAGAGATTTTTTTTCTAAACTTTACTAATCTTAGACATTTTGAACAATTTATTATTGATTTATTTAATTTTTCAAATTTAGTAGACATAAAAAAATAATTAAGAAAATAATTTACAGTTTTTTTTATTTTACTTTACACTTTACTTGATTTTTTTTATTATTCTTAAATCACTCATTTATCTTAAATATATCTAATGGTATACAAAATGTATATTTATATGGATAATTTTATTAAAAAGTTAGAAGAACAAGTGGCTTTTCTACAAGATGAAGTTTCACAAATAAGTGGTGAAGTATATTCTCAACAAAAAGAAGTGTCAGTTTTAAAAAAACAAATTTTAAATCTTGAAAAAAGAATTAATGAATTAGAGAGTGATGATGCAGGCATGGTTGTGATTGATAAAAAACCTCCTCATTATTAAATTGTATAATAAATCCATGACAGAAAAATATGATGTTATTATAGTAGGAGCGGGAGCTGCTGGCATGATGAGTGCTATAGAGGCAGGTAAACGTGGACGAAAAGTTCTTTTAGTTGATCATGCAAAAAAGATAGGTGAAAAAATTAGAATATCAGGTGGTGGAAGATGTAATTTTACAAACATACACACTAATCCAAATAAATTTATTTCAAATAATCCTAAATTTGTAATTTCAGCTTTAAAACGATACACACAAAATGATTTTATAAGTTTGATAAAAAAACATAACATTAAATTTCATGAAAAAAAATTAGGTCAACTTTTTTGTGATGAGAGTGCACAGCAAATTATTGATATGTTGCTCTTAGAATGTGAGATTGCAAATGTCACTTTAAAAAAAGAAACAATAATTGCCAATGTTAATAAAAGAGATGAAAAATATTCAGTATTAGTTGATTCTGATGAGTATTTAAGTGAGTCATTAATTATTGCAACAGGTGGTTTATCCGTCCCAAAAATTGGAGCAAGTAAATTTGGTTACGATATTGCTCAAAAATTTGGGTTAAAAGTTATTAAAACATTACCTGCGTTAGTTCCTTTAACTTTTAATGAAAAAATATTAGCAATTTGTAAAGAGCTTACTGGATTATCTCTTGAAGCAGTTGTTTCATTTAAAAAAACTTTTTTTGAGGAAGGAATGTTATTTACTCACAGAGGTTTGAGTGGACCTTCTGTATTGCAAATTTCATCATACTGGAAATTAGGAGATAATATTAAGATCAATTTGTCTCCAAAACTAGAGGTCAAAAAATTTTTAAATGATAGAAAAATCTCTAACCCTAAACAAGATATAAGTATTATAGTTTCGGAAATCCTTCCTAGACGACTAGCTCATATAATCTGTAATGAAAATAATGTTAGTGGAAATATATGTGAATTATCAAATAAAATATTAGGTGGTTTGAGTAATTCTATAAATGACTGGTCTATAAATCCAACTGGATCTGAGGGCTATAGAACAGCAGAAGTTACTTTGGGTGGTGTTGATACTGAAGAAATTTCATCAAAAACAATGATGTCAAAGAAACATCCAGGGTTATATTTTATTGGAGAAGTAGTAGATGTTACTGGCCACTTAGGCGGTTATAATTTTCAGTGGGCATGGTCTTCCGGATATGTGGCAGGCCAATATGCTTAAAGACTTGTTGCTGGTGGAATTATATCAATTTTTTTTGTACTCAACACCTTTTCTATCCAATATTTCTTTTACTTTATCAGAATAAGGTTCATCAATATGTTCAGTAGTTGGATTTAATTCGATTCCAGCGGGTGTGATAGTAGATGGCATAGCAACGAATTGAGAATCGGGGTTTTCAACTGTTTGTCTAACTCTCATTCTATAAATACCAAATAGTCCAATCAAAGCATGAAAGAAAAATAAAAATATAAAAAAACCATTTGAGCCAACAATATTCATAAATACTGAACAAAGGAATGGACCACTCATAGCACCCAATCCAAATGTAAACTGTATACCAGCTCCAGCTGCTACAAATTTTTCCTTTGGTATATAATCATTAGTGTGTGCACAAATCAAAGAGAACATTGGTAAGCTACAAATTGAAAATAAAATTAAAAAAATAAAAAACCAAGTCTTATTTGTTGCAAGATCGCCTGGAAGATACATTTGTCTTGAAGCTAACATTGTAAGAAGTGCAAATATAGCAGCACCAAAAGTTGAAAAAACAATTACTTTTCTCCTGTCAAATTTATCAGAAAGTTTTCCAATAGGAAATTGTGAAATAGCCCCAGAAACTGCCAATAAAAAAGTTACAAGAGATATTTCAAATATAGTAAAATTCATTGAAGCAGCATACACAGCCAATAATGTAAATAATGCTGATTGTATAGTTCCATAAAAAAGAGAACTCACCATTCCAAATGGTGAAGTTTCATAAAGTTCTTTTAAAGGCATGCTTTTAATCTTTATAAATGTAGGTGGTTTTTTTTTAGTTAAGAGAATAGGTATAAGTGCAACAGATGTAAGAATTGAAATTAATATAAAGGGTTGATAATTCTCAGGTCTACTAAAGTTTAGTAAAAACATTCCTATACCCATTGAGCCATATAAAATAACCATATATATGGATAAAACACTTCCTCTATTTTTATTGCTTGACCTATCATTTAACCAACTTTCAGCAACTGTATAAATACAAACCATACTTATTCCAGTTAAAACTCTTAAAAAAAACCAAACATAAGGATTAACAAAGATAGAGTGAACCAAAATAATTAAAGATGCTAAAGATGCAAAAGCTGCAAACACTCTTATATGACCAACCCTAGATATAAGAGTGGGAATTGTTGAAGCACCAATAAAGTATCCAACAAAATACCCAGACATCATAAAGCCAGTTGCTGCAAGACTGAATTCTTCTTGAACAGCTCTTACTCCTAGGAGTGAACCTTGAAATCCATAGGCCATCATTAAAAAGCCTATACCTAAAAATAATGCCCAAGAATTCTTTAAAACTTTATTCATAAAATTGACCGTACTTATTTGTGATCTAAATGTAAATCAAGTCTTAATTGTGATTAAATTAAGAATTCTTAAATTTCATAAATGAGTGGATTGCAATGGCTGTGATGATAACAGCACCACCTTGCATAGTTTCAAGACTAGGTTGCTCCTTAATAATCATCCATACCCAAATAGGACCAATTATAGTCTCTAATAAAAAAAACAAGTTCACTTCAGCTGCAGGTATGAATCTTGGAGCTATAGTGACTAGCACAAAAGGTATAGCAACACACATAATACACATTAAAGGAACAATAATTAGGTCGCTATCCACCAGTGCAAAACTTTCAATGAACAGAAGTGCAAACATCGCTACTATTAACTTACCAACAACTGCTGCTGGAATTAAGTTTTTATCCTTTGCAGATCTAATAATAACAGCACCTACAGCTAAACCTAAAGCAGTTATTAAGCCTAATATATCTCCAAAAAAGTTACCTAATTGTATTGAATCGTAGAATATATAAATAGCAGCTGTAAAAGTTACAAATATTGTAATCCATGTTTTTCTATCAGGTAATTCTTTTAAAAATATTGCTCCAAGTATTGCAGACAACATAGGAGCCATTGCAATCATAACCAATGTATTTGCAACATTGGTATTTTGTATTGAAACAACAAAAGTAATATTGGTTACAGAAAAAGTACCAATATAAAGCAGGCCATGATAGCCACTTGAAAAAAGCATTTTAAAGAAATTTAATTTGTAAATTAATAACATTCCTAAAAATACAGTGATGAAAGGAATAAGACCTCGATAAAAAACAAGCCCCCAAGTATCAACATTAGAAAGTCTTATAAATAAGCTGTCAGGGGTAATGAACATTACCGCAACAAATGCGAGTAAAGATCCTTTTTGTTGTTCGGATAAATTGCTCAAGCTTTTAAGCCTTTCCAAAATACTTTTGCAAGATTAATATTTGTAAGGTCATAAAAAGATTTTAATCCAGTAGGAGAAGTTACATTAATATCTCCATTTAATTTTTGGTCAATAAAATCAATACCAGAAAAGTAGACATCATTTTTTTTAAGATTTTTACCAATTAGATTTGAAATTTTATTTTCTATTTTGGTTAACCTAACAGGAATGGGTATGGCTCCTTTACTCATATTGCTTAAAAAGGATCCTTTTTTTGGAACTCTAGAGATAGCACCGCAAACTTTGCCATTAATTATAAAAACTCTTTTATCTCCAAACTTAATTTTTGGTAAAAACTTTTGACACATAATATGTCCATGTTTTCTTATGAAATTTGTAACTAATTTAGCATTTATTTTATTTTGAAATAAGTGAATATCATTCCCACTAAAGCTATGAATAGGTTTTATAATCATTTTTTTATTTTTAGAAAAAAATTTATTAATTTCATTCATATCTTTTGTGAAAATTGTATCTGGCATATATTTTTGAAAAGATGCTGAGTATAGTTTTTCAGAAATATTTCTAATAGATGTTGGATTGTTAATAATTTTAACTTTATTTTTTATCTTATCTAATATGTAAGTTGTTGAAATATATTCTAAATTAAAAGGGGGATCTTGACGTATCAAAATATACTTACATTTAGTAAGTTCTATTTTCTGATGGCGTAATATTTTAAAAAAACGTTTGTCTGAATAATTAAACTCCAAGTAATATCCGTTAGCTACGACCTTATCATTGATTATTGAAAGGTCTTTTGGCTCGTAATAAAAAATTTTGTATTTTAATCTTTGTGCTTCAATGGCTAGAAATATACTAGTATCAGTTAGAGGTTTTAATTCTGAAGGGTGATTACCTTGAATTGCAACTATCTTATTTGTCATATAAATCGTTTAAATTTTCATTCTTAGAAAATTTATCTATCATATGATCTGCGTTTGTTGTCCTTTTATCAATCAGTTTATCTAGATGATTTAAAAACTTAGCCTCATTATCATTAGATTTACTCAAAATATCTCTGTTTAATAATCCTTTTCTAGAAATACCAAGGAGCAAGGATGACCAATGTAATAGATCTTTTCCCATCAACTCAGTGTTAAAACCTTTTTTAGGTGCTTCTAGGTACGCATTAATTATTTTATTTTTATCCCACTTAGAAACTAATTCGTAAGCCTCATCCAAGTTGCCATATAAAATTCCAGTATTAAAAGCAGGTCCAGAACACAAACAGTCCCAGCCACAAGTATCCATTGATCTTAATTCTATATATTTCTTAAGTCTATTTTCTGTAAAAATTGTGCTTAGGTGAGTGGTTAAATCGTCTTCAGTTGGAAGCCTGTTGTTAATTTCACTAATTTTCCCATTCATGAAATCAGAAAATGAATAACCACTTCCTGATAAGTATTCTTTTTCGTTTTGAATAAATAATAAAGGAAAGTTTATTGAAAAATCTGCATATTTTTCAAAATCCATATTATCAAAAAATACTTCAGGTAAACCTCCTCTAGATGTTTCTTGCCAAACTTTAGATCGATAAGAGCTGTAACCACTATTTTTCTTTTCAACAATTGAAGAATTTGCAAATAGTGCAATAGATATAGGAACTATAGAATTTATTATCTTAAACTTTTTAATAAAATCTTTTTCTGAGTCATAATCTAAATTAAGTTGTGTGCCACAGGTCCTATACATCATGTCTAAGCTTAAAGAACCACCATTAGGCATATCTTTAGTCATTACTTGATATCTTTGTTTTGGATTATTTGGAACCTCCTTAAGACTTGAAATAGGATCAAAACCAGCGCTAACAATTTTTAAATTTAACTTTTTAGTTACTTGCTGCAACTCAAACAAGTAATCATGAGATTCAGCACAAGCCTCATGAATATTGTTTAATTTATCTCCTGATAATTCAATTTGATTTCCAGGTTCTAGGGTGATGCTTTTTCCTTGTTTCTGCAACCCGATAATATTTTCTTTTTCTATTATTGGCTTCCATCCAAATTCACTTAGTAGTGAAAACATTTTAAGGACAGTAGGGTAGTCTACTCTTTTGTTTGTTTTTTCATTAAATAAAAATTTTTCATGTTCAATACCTATTTTAAAATTTTTAATATCTTTAATTCCAGATTCAAAATATTTGATTATGTGCTCTTTGTGAGTGATCATTAATTTATATATAAGGGTTTAATGTTCATTTTAAAGTCTTTATGTTCAGACTTTCTTTATGAGAATTATATGATGGTTAATTTAGTTATTCGAAGCAGTACTTAGCAATGATAATTGAGTAATTTTATCATCACCCAGCTCGTCTATAGGCTTAACAGGATATTCACCTGTAAAATAATGATCAGTTAATTGAGGGTACGTGTTGTTACGTTTTTCAAATCCTATTGCTTTATACAAACCCTCAAGAGATAAAAAATCTAAAGATTTAGCACCTATATATTCACAAATTTCATCATTTGTTTTATTAGCAGCCAATAACTCTTTTTTAGTTGGTGTGTCTACTCCATAAAAGTCTGGATATCTAATTTCTGGACAAGCAATTTTAACATGAACCTCTTTTGCACCAGCGTCATAAAGCATTTTAACAATTTTATGTGAAGTTGTTCCTCTAACTAAAGAATCATCTATTAAAATAATTCTTTTATCTTTTATTGTAGATTGATTAGCGTTTAATTTTAATTTAACACCTAAGCTTCTAATCTTTTGACTGGGCTCAATAAAAGTTCTTCCAACATAATGATTTCTAATTAAACCTAATTCAAAATTAATTCCTAAGTGTTGAGCAAATCCAAGTGCTGCAGCATTTCCTGAGTCTGGCACGGGAACTACAATGTCAGCTTTAATTTTATTTTCTTTAGCAAGCTCTATTCCTAAGTTTTTTCTATGCTCATAAGCTGATTTTCCATCTAATAAACTATCTGGTCTTGCAAAATAAATATATTCAAAAACACAAGGCCTAACTTTTCTTGGAGGGAAGGGCTTAAAACTTTTTAATTCATTGTTTTCAATCAAAACAATTTCACCATTTTCTACATCTCTTACGTACTTGGCTCCTATAATATCAAGTGCACAAGTTTCAGATGCCAAAACATAACTGTCTTTTATTTTACCAATAATTAAAGGCCGTATTCCATGTGGGTCCCTAACACCTATTAACGTGTTTTGTGTAAGCATAACCAATGCATAGCCACCTTGAATTTGAAATATAGCATCAATAACCTTATCAACAGTTTTGTTTCTTTTTGATTTTGCTATTAATTGAACAATTGTTTCGGTATCTGATGTTGTGTAAAAAATTGCTCCATCTTCAACCAATTTATTTCTAAGTGTAACAGAGTTAGTTAAATTTCCATTATGTGCAACACCAATACCACCCGCGTTAGTATCTGCAAAGAAAGGTTGGATATTTCTTAAAGTATTTTCACCAGTAGTGCTATATCTGTTATGACCTATAGCATATTTCCCAAGTAAATTTTTTAATACTTTTTCTTTGTTAAAATTGTCTCCAACCAAACCAAATCTTTTTTCTGAATGATATTTTTCTCCATCAAATGATACAATCCCACAACCTTCTTGACCTCGGTGCTGAAGTGCATGAAGACCCAATGCGGTTAGAGCAGCAGCATCATCACTGTTGCTTATACCAAATACACCACATTCTTCTTTAAGTTTTGAATTATAGTTCTTCAATTTTTTCTTTAGAATCTTGATAGTTTTTTTCATTTGGAAACTCTTTTAATAAATAATTACTACCTTTTTCTATGTATGGAAAGGCGTATGATTTATCAGTATTAATTGGCCATTTACTATAATTATACACAATATCTATAGCTGAAAATAAAAAAATACAGATTGCATAACTTCGAATAAATCCAAAGAATAACCCAAATAAAGAATCGAGTCTTCCTAGTCCGACAAATTTTACCGTCTTACTAATAGCTTTATTTGCAATTAGAATAATAAAGATAACTAGAACAAAAATAGTTATGCTAAGTGCAATATCCAAGACATATTCACTATCAATTATGTTTTTAAAATAAGGTTTAATTTTTGGAAAAAGTATTAAAGTTACAACATAAGCCAATAACCACTTTGAAGCTGATAATAAGCTTAAAACAAAACCTTTGTTGTAACACTTGATGACTGAAAAAAATGTAATGATTAGAAATATTAGATCTACTAAAGACACTGCTTGATAAAAGTCTTTTAAGGCATCAAGCATAATGATCTTATTTTCCGAATGGTTTACTTATTAAAATAAGAGAAGGCAGCAAAGTTAACACTGAAATCATCGCCAATAACATTGCTAAACCAGTAAACACACCAAAGTAAATTGTTGGTATGAATTTAGAAAAAACAAGAATTGAAAAACCAAAGACAATAGTTATTGAAGTATTTAGAATTGCAACACCCACTGTTGAGTGACAAATTTTTAGTGTTTTATTATAGTCTTTGTTTTTTAAAAACTCTTCTTTAAATCTATAAATATAATGAATGCTATTATCTACTGCTATCCCAATAGTAATTGCGGCAATAGTAATAGTCATCATATCAAGTGGTATTCCAAGCAGACCGATAATTCCTAAAATAAAGAAAGCTGCAATAAAATTAGGAACAACACCAATTAGAGATAGTTTAAAATTTCTAAATAAAATCATAAACATTGCAAAAATTCCAACCATTACTAAACCTAATGTGAGTATTTGAGACTTAAAAAGACTTTGGAGTAAATTATTAAACAAGATTAAAACACCCGCTAGTTTAAACTCTTCTTTGTTAAGCTTTAATTCATTTTCAAGGTCGTAATTTATTTGGTTTATTAAATCATTTCTTCTTAGACCTTCTTGTGAGTCAATAATTCTAAGACTTATCCTAGCTTCATTGTCCTTTATAGATATATAAGGATCTATAATATCTTTTTTTATACTTTCTGGAATTTTTGAATAAAGAACACCCATTTCTAAAGTCCCAAGAGGCTTGTTATTATTTAGCTGTGTAGCAACCTCAATAATCGAACTAAATGATAAAACTTTTCCAACCGCAGGAAGGCTATCCAAATAATTATGAACATTTTGAATTTTTTCAACTTTATCTTTAGTAAACCAGTATTTTTCATCATTTTTACCACCATCATCATCCCAGTTTTCAAACTCATCATCTTCCTTAGACTGTACAGCGACATTTTTAGGAAATTTCAATATAACTTCTAAAGGTGTAGTACCACCTAGTTTTTCATCAATAAGTTTCATGCCTTTATAGATTTCAGTATTCTTATTAAAATAATTTATAAAACTATTTTCAACTTCAAGCTTGCTTATCCCAACTATACTTAAGGCAACAACTAAACCTGTTACTAAAAAAATCATACTTTTATTGTTAATAGAAATTTTACCAAAAAAAGAAGTAATTTTAGAATCTGTATCTTCTTTAACCTTCACTTTATTGTTAGACATAAAACTTAGTAAAGTAGGGAGTAATGTAAATGTAATTATAAAAGAAGTTATCAATCCTAAAGTCATCATCCACCCGAAATCAATAATAGGTTTGATACCACTAAATACTAAAGATAGAAAAGCACATATAGTTGTAAGAACTGTGTAAATGATTGGCCAAAACATCTTATTAGTTGTCATTGAAATAATTTGTAAATTACCTAAGTTTGGAAAATCTTCTCTTAATTGTAGAAAACGGGTGCTCATATGAATATTCATTGCCATAGTTAAAATTAACATTAAAGCAATAAAGTTTGAGGATATAACGGTAACCTTCCAACCTAAAAGACCAAGTAGACCTGTCATAACTAAAACTGAAAAAAAGCAGCTACTAATTGGAACAATAATCCAAATTAGTTTTCTAAATATAAACCATAGAGTAGCAATAATAAATAAAAGAACTCCTAGACCAAAAATAATAATATCACTTTTAATAAATGACATCATATCATCTGTGATCATTGGAATACCTCCAAGGTATATTTTTCCAACATCTCCATAGCTTTTAATGATCTCTCTTATCTGAGTGATGTTTTCATGATTTTTTTTTTTTAAAATATCTTTATAATCTTCAATTTCTTGAACTGATTTATTTTCAATATTTTTTAATTCATCCTTTTTTATATAAACAATTATCCCACTTGTTTTACCATCTTCACTTATTACAAAATTTCTAAAAACTGGACTATTTAATATCTCTTTAAATCCTCTTTCAGTATCGACACCCTCATCTTTTAAAGTTTTAAAGCTTTCCAATCTTTCTTGAAGAGGAGCTTCTGAATTATTTAATAAAGGGATATCGAGTAGTGTAATAACGCTATGAACCCAATCTAAACTTTGGATTTTATATTTTAAACTTAAAAGATTGTTAATAGAAGACTCAGTTACCATCCCTTCATTAGGAGAATAAGTTAAGATTAAGAACTCTTTAGAACCATATCTTTCTGTGACTTCTTTTAAATATTCAAGATCAGGATCACCTTCAATTAATAGAGTATCAGATGAAGCATCTAGCCTAAAATCTTTAGAAAAATAACCAAAACTAAAAAGGGTAATTAATAATAGTACAAAAATTGATTTAGGATTTTTTAAAATAATATTTTGATAAAATAGAGACAGCATTCACAACTAATATATTGGATATTAGTTAATTTGAGTATCTTTAAATTTGGTAAACATTGCTTCAAATTCTACCATAACATTACCTGTTGGGCCGTGCCTTTGTTTTCCTATAATAAGTTCAGCTAAATTTGAAACTTCATTCATTTTTGCTTGC
Organism: Candidatus Pelagibacter sp. Uisw_121; assembly: GCF_047722545.1. Lineage (GTDB taxonomy): Bacteria > Pseudomonadota > Alphaproteobacteria > Pelagibacterales > Pelagibacteraceae > Pelagibacter. The sequence continues at coordinate 285,520 of NZ_CP159816.1, forward strand.
CATTCTGCATGTTCAACGGTTGCAGGTCTAGGTTCTTTTCTCTCCAGGTAATAGGCCTCTCTATATACAAACATTACAACATCTGCATCTTGTTCAATTGATCCAGATTCTCTTAAATCTGATAACTGAGGTTTATGATCATCTCTTTGTTCTACAGCTCTTGATAATTGTGAAAGTGCAATTACTGGAAGTTTAAGTTCTTTTGCCATTGCTTTAAGACCTTGAGTGATTTCAGAAATTTCTTGGACTCTTCCATCTCTATTGTTTCCTGATCCTCTCATTAATTGAATATAATCTACAACAATTAAATCCAGGCCAAATAATCTTTTAATACGTCTTGCTCTATTACTCATCGCAGCAATACTAATAGCTGGAGTTTCATCTATATATAGAGGAAGTTCAGATATATTTTTTGATGTTTCAATAAATTTATCAAACTGTTCATCAGAAATCCTTCCTCTTCTGATGTCATTAGATTTAATTCTAGATTGTTCTGCTAAAATTCTAGTCGATAACTGTTCTGAAGACATTTCAAGTGAAAAAAAAGCAACTGAAGATTTTTTTCCATTTTCTTGTAGTTTTTGCGCAGCATTAAAAGCTATATTTGTTGCTAACGCAGTTTTACCCATTGATGGACGCCCTGCAATAATAATTAAATCTGAATTATGAAGTCCACCTAATCTATCGTCTAAATCTCTTAATCCTGTTGGTACACCAACAATCCCTTCATCATTTTTATAAGCAGCTGAAGCCATCTCAATAGTTTGCTTCATTGCTTCATCAAATTTAACAAGGGATGAGTTAAAAGAGCCTTTTTCAGCTAGATCAAATAACAATCTTTCTGAATTTTCAATTATATTTTGTCCATTAACATCAAGTGCATTTAATTTTGCAGCGTCGATAGTATTTTCAGATATCTTAATTAGCTCTCTTCTTACAAACATATCATAAATTATTCTTGAATATTCTATTGCTTGTCTCGGAGGTGTAGAAAATTTTGTAACTTTTACCAAATATTCAGGAACATTTAATTCGTCTTTTTCATTTTCAAAATAATTTTTTAAAGTTATTGGGTTTGCGAGCATTCCTTTGTAAATTAAGCTCTCAATTGCTGAAAAAATACTTTGATGCATTGGATCATAAAAGTTTATACTAGAAACAATGGTATTTATCTCATCAAACGTTTCGTTTTGAACTAATATTGATCCAATTACAGCTTGCTCTGCTTCAATATTATTAGGAAGTTCTTTAAATGTGTCTTTAACTATACTTAGGTTGTTTTCCATAAACAAATCTTATCTCAAAAAAGATTTAAAAAAATAACAAATATGTGTTGGGGAAAAAATTGTATAATTATTGAATAGTCTCAGCAGTTACTACGTTAATAGTAATTTCAGATTCTATTTCAGAGTGTAAGATAATTTTTACTTTAAATTTACCAAGTGATTTAATTTCAGATATTGGCTGTATCATTGAGGGTTTGATATCCAATTTGTCATTTTCTAGTAATATTTTTGAAAGTTCAGTTGGTTTGACAGAGCCGTAAAGTTCTTTATTTTCTGTGCTTAGTTTTTTAATCTCATATTCTTTACCATTAATTTGTTCTGAAATTTTCTGAGCCTCTTTCTTTTTTTCGGCATCTTTTTTGCCTAATTCAGACTTTATTTTTTCAACCTCAGCAATATTTTCTTTTGAAGCATAGAGAGCTTTTTTATTAGAAATTAAATAGTTTCTAGCAAATCCTCTTTTTACATCTATGATTTCGCCAATAGATCCAATTCTTCTAAGGTTTTCTAAAAGTATAACTTTCATTTAAATTAAAGCTAAATTTCTAGCTCTCTTGATGGATAGAGAAAGTTCTCGTTGTTTTTTTTGTGAAACGTTTGTAATTCTTGATGGTAAGATTTTGCCATTTTCAGACATATATTTTTTTAATAATCTAATATTTTTATAATCAACTTCTGGTGCACCTTTTACTGAAAGTGGACAAGATTTTTTAAATTTATATTTATTTGGTTGGAAAATGCTTAGTTTTGCAAAGTTACTTTGACTACCTTTTTTTTTTATTTCCAGCTCTTTTTTTTGATGGCATAATTAATTTTTGTTATAATCTTTTTTGTAGTCTTTTTTTTCGTACTCATCCTTTTTTGAAAAATATTTTGCTTCTAAGTCAAATTTTTTAACTTTAACAGTCATGTATCTTAGAAGGTTTTTATCTATTACTTCATTTTTTTCTAGTTCTTTAATAATTTTACCAGCACCTTTGATTTTAAAGTGCATGTAGATACCTTTTTTATTTTTTTTGATAATATAAGCAAGGTTTAGCAAACCCCAGTCTTCAGTTTGTACTATTTCACCATCATTTTTCTCTACAATTTTAGAGTATTTGTCAGCTAAAGCTTTAACCTGAGCTGGACTAGTATCTTGTCTTGCAACAATAGTGTGTTCGTATAAATTCATAATTGTTCTTTAATAAAAAGTGAGGATATACTATTATAATTGTTGAATTACAACACTTAAAACCATAATAAAATTTAGATATTTAAATGTTTTCTGTTATTTTTCCTGGCCAAGGCTCACAATTAGTAGGAATGGGCAAAGACCTACATGATAAGTATAGATTAATTCAAGATTTATTCAAAGAAGCAGATGAAACACTTGGATTTTCTTTATCAACACTTATTCTTGGTGGTCCAAAAGAAGATTTAGATCTAACAGAAAACACTCAACCCGCAATATTTTTAATCAGCTACTCAATATTCAAACTTATTAAGCATGAATTTCAAATAGATCTAAACAAAGCAAATTTTTTTGCAGGGCATTCATTAGGAGAATATTCAGCTTTAAGTTCAGCTGGTTCACTATCGTTTTCGGATACTTTAAAGATACTAAAAATTAGAGGAAAAGCTATGCAGAATTCTGTGCCAAAAGGAATTGGTGGAATGGTAGCTGTTTTAGGTTCTGAAATTGAAATAGTGGAAAATATTATTAATGAAAATAAAGATAAATACGATTGCTATGTTGCAAATGATAATTCTTTTGGACAAATAGTACTAAGTGGTAAAATAGAAGATCTGGAAAAGATGATGATTGATTTAAAAGCTTTAAATATTAAAAATATAAAACTACCAGTTAGTGCGCCATTTCACTGCAAGCTAATGAACAAAGCAAAACTTATAATGAGTGAAGAATTAGCAAAACTAAACTTTAAAGCACCTTCAAATATTTTAATTTCTAATGTAACCGGAAAAGAAATATCAAATTCAAATGAACTAAGAGAATTACTGGTTAAACAAATTGAAAGTAGAGTTAGATGGCGTGAAAGCGTTATTCTGATGATTAAAAAAGGTGTTACTCAATTTATAGAAATAGGACCAGGTAAAGTGCTATCAGGCTTAGTAAAGAGAATTGATAAAAATGTTAAAGTTAGTGCAATAAATAACGAAGAAGATATAAAGTTACTAAATATAAATGAGCAGTTTGAAAGATAAAAATATTATAGTTACAGGTGCTTCTGGTGGAATTGGTAACTCTATAGTTGAGAAATTATACGAACAAGGTGCTAATGTGCTAGCCACAGGAACAAGGCTTGAAAAATTAGAAGAGTTAAATACAAAATTTAATAATATTAAAATTCTTAAATTTGACATTTCTCAACATGAAAAAATTGAAGAATTTATAAATAACGCTACAGAAATGTTAGGTGGCTCCCTTGATGGTGTGATTAATAATGCTGGGATTACAAAAGACAATCTCACAATTAGAATGAGTTTAGAGGAGTGGACTAAAGTAATAGATGTAAATTTAACTTCTACTTTCTTAATGTGTAAATATTCAATTAAAAAGATGCTTAAAAATAAATCAGGAAAGATTGTAAATATTACCTCCGTTGTAGGTCACACTGGTAACGTAGGACAAGCAAACTATACAGCATCTAAGGCAGGAATTGTTGCAATGTCAAAAAGTTTAGCAATTGAATATGCAAAAAAAAATATTAATATTAATTGCATATCACCTGGTTTTATAAGTACTGCTATGACAGACCAAATAGATGAAAAGTACAAAGAGGCTATAATAGCTAAAATTCCGTCAAATAAACTTGGTAAGCCAAAAGATATAGCAAATGCAGTAACATTCTTAAGTTCAGATCAGTCTGACTATATAAATGGAGAAACGATACATGTTAATGGAGGCATGTATTTGGGTTGACAAAATTCCTTTTTAAACTATTAACGAAATATAACAAAAAGGAACATTATGTCAGAAGATATTTCAAGCAAAGTTAAAAAAATCGTAGCAGATCACTTAGGCATTGATGAAGCTAAAGTATTAGATGACTCGAGCTTTATAGATGATCTTGGAGCAGACAGTTTAGATACAGTTGAATTAGTAATGGCTTTTGAAGAGGAATTTGGATCAGAAATTTCAGATAGTGAAGCTGAAAAAATTCTAACCGTAGGTGACGCTGTTAATTTTATAGCAGGCAAAGCAAACTAGAAATTAAATGTCCATAAAAAAAGATGGGATAATGGTAATTTTATCATCCCCATCTGGGGCAGGTAAAACCACACTAGTAAAACTCTTATCAAAAAAAAAAAACTTTCATATATCTGTATCCCACACTACGAGGGAACCAAGACCAAGAGAAATTGCAAATAAAGATTATTATTTTGTAAATCGCGAAAAGTTTGAAAATTTAATTAAAAATGAAGAATTCCTAGAGTATGCAAAAGTATTTAATCATCTTTATGGAACAACTAGAACCCCCGTTATTGAAAAATTAGAAAAAAGTGAGAATGTAATATTTGATATTGATTGGCAGGGCGCAGATCAGATTAAAAATAAAAAATTAAATTATAAATTGATTACTTTTTTTATTCTGCCACCCAGCAAAGAGGTTTTATTTGAAAGATTATCAAATAGAGATATGAAGGATAAATTAATTGTAGAAGAAAGAATGAAGGAATTTAGTAGGGATGTGCTGCACTGGATAAATTATGACTATGTAATTATAAATGATAATCTTGAATTGTGTTATTCTAAAATTAGCAATTTAATTGATGCTGAAATTAATAGTGGCTCAAAAGATTATGACAAAGATTATATTAGAAACCACGTAGATAAATTAACCTCTTAGATCTTCATACTCTTTTGTAAGTTTAAAATATATTTCAGGTTCTAGATTTTGTGGTCTAAGATTGAGATTAATATTAAATTTTTGAGCCACATCTTTAGCATTCATAAATATTTGATTAAAAGGTTTTTTTAACATCTTTCTTCTTTGACTAAAAAAAACTCTAGTAATCTTTTCAAGATTTTGAGCATCCTTTAATTCAAAAAAATTTTTCTTTGGTGTAAACAACAGTAAAGAGCTATCAATCTTTGGTCTAGGTGAAAAACTTTGCGGTTTTATATCTATTATTTTTTTAACATTTAATTTCCAATTACTTAAAATTGATAGGCGGCCATATTTTGAGCTATTAGACTCTGCAATAATTCTATCAGCAACTTCTTTTTGAAACATTAAAAGTAAACTATCAAACCAAAATTTTTTACCAATATTTATAATCCATTTAGATAATATCTCGGTTGAAATGTTATAAGGAAGGTTGCCAAATACAGTAAGCTTTTGTTCTGAAATCTTATTTTCTTCTACATTTAATATATCGTTATTAATTACTTCTATTTCATTTCCAAATTTATCTTTTAATAATAATGCTAATTCATCATCTTTTTCAACAACATATATTTTATTTGGTTTTTTTTTTAAAATATAGTTTGTTAAGTTGCCAGTGCCAGGCCCAACTTCTAAAATTTCTTTATTAGTAACATCACATGCTGATACTATTATATCTAATACCGCTCTATCAATTAGAAAGTTTTGACCAAGACTTTTTTTAGATTTAATATTCATTTTATATCCAAAAATTTAATTGCTTGAATTAAACTTTTTGGATTAGATTTATTTTGGCCAAGCATTTTCTCATTTGGACCATGATCTGGTGAGATTCTAATAAATGGCAAACCAAGAGTGATATTTATAGCATCAAAACCAAATAATGTTTTCATTGGTACTAATACCTGATCATGATACATGCCGACTACAACGTCATATTTTTTTGAAATTTCTGGCATAAAAATTGTATCAGCTGGAAATGGACCATTTACATTAAATTTTTTTTTAATTAGAAATTTAATTGCTGGTTTGATAATTTTTTCCTCCTCACTATTTTTATAGTTACTTTCACAGTGTGGATTTAGCCCTGTAATAGCAATTTCAGGGGTTTTTTTAAATTTTTTTTTATAAAATTTATTTATTAAAATTATTAGATTAATTATTTTATTCTTTGTTATTGATTTAGAAACATCTTTCAAGGGTATATGGGTGGTAAGTGGACTTACTGATAATTTTTTATTATAAATTAACATAGCGAATTTATCTTTATTAGAAGTTTTACTAGCAAAATATTCTGTCATACCAAAAAATTTTTCTTTTAAAAAAGTTTTTTTTGATATTGGTCCATTAATTAATCCACTAAATTTATTTGTCTTTAAAAGTACCAAAGCAGAATTAAAACAGTTTTCAATATATGTGTTTGAATTTTCTGAAATTTTATCAAATTTTTTTTTAAATTTGTAGTCAACATTTATCATATTAATTTTTTTATTATCTAATAAATTAAAAGAAATACTTTTTCTATTAAGTAAATTAATTTTAAAATTAAATTTTAATTGCTTCATTTGTTTTGTGAGTAAGTCTTTTGAAGCAATTAATATAATAGGTTTTTTAAAAATATTGTTTTTCAAAGACTTAAAAAAAATTTCTAAAAAAACACTATTGGGCTCACCAGCAACTATTAGTATAGCTTTATTTTTCATTTATAAAAATCTGCTTTTTAATCTTTTTATAATAAATAATCGAATATTCGTTTAATTGTCTATTTTTTTCAGTCGTTACAATTTTTTTAAATTCTTCTTCTGTATTGATTTCTTTCTCTACTTTTTTTACATCTTCCAAATAGATTATTAGAAAACCAGATGCAACTTTTATTGGCTGTGTAATATCACCAATATTCAATTTATTTAATTCATTGTAAATTGAATTAGAAATTTCATTTTTTTTTACCCAGCCAATCTCACCACTATTGATTGAAGAATCTGATATACTGTATATTGAAGCAGCAGATTTAAAAGAGCTCTCATCTACAGCTTTGATGATGTCGTTGTAAGTTTCTTCAAATTCTTTTTCATTTTTTGCTTGAAATAAGATCTCTGATATCAAATAGCTAGTTTGAATTTCTGATTTATCTAATTTTTTTTCAAGATTTTTTTTTATTTTCAATTCATTTACAACTATCTGGTTTTTAAATTTTCCAAATATCATTTTGTTCCAATCTCTTTCTATAGCTATTTTTTTGATAACTGTGTTTATATTCATGTCAAATTTTGATAAATAAGTATTAAATTCAGCTTCATCTCCAATGTTCAGTCTTTTATAAATATTTGTGACGAATTTTGTTAATTCAGGATCTTCATAATTTATTTTATAGTACTTTAATATTTCATTTTCTTTAATTTTTTCTCTAATCAATGAATTCTTAGATAGCTCTTTTATCTGTTTTGTCGATAGGTTATTCAAAGATGGATTTAGAGCTAACAAGTATTTAGTTTCTTTTTGAATATCAAAATTAGTAATAATTTGGTTATTAATCTTAATAATGATTTCATGTTTATTTTCAGCAATAACTACGTTTGATAATAAATTTATTATAGTAAATAATATAAAAATTTTTTTAAACATTATTTTGATAGGGTAGGTGTGTTAAAAGTACTTAAGGGAACTATCGTTAGTGAAAAAAATAATTCTTTTGTAGGTTTTAAATCTCTATCTGAATAATAGTCTTTATTATACTCTAGAGAAGCAACCAAACAATCATTCTCATATTGATACATTATATTATAGAATTCTTTAAGGTCAGTTTCCTTGTTTTTTCTTTCACGAAATAATATTTTACTATTGTTGTTTAAAGCTAAACTAGTCTCATTTAAAAGATAGCTTGTGCTACCTAGCGCATTGTTTTCTTCTAAAAACTCAAAAGTAGTTATAAAATTATTTATAGAAAGAGTTGACTCAATCATATTGTAATTTAGGGTTTTAAAGTCATTATCTAATGAAAAATTGTATCCAAAATCTAAATATTTATTAGTATTTAATTTAATGTCACCAAATAGGTCAGACACTTTATTATTCATAGTTGATTTAGTTGGTAGATTGTTATCGTTATTATTTCTGTAAATTTGAGCTAAATTAACTTGTAATATATTTGACCCATTAGTTTCATTAATTTTATATTCAGTACCAAGTGTTAATGATTGACCACCTTCTAGAGATTCACTTAAACCAAGCCTGTTTTTTTGAAATACATTTATATTATCAATTTTTCTATCTATTCCTATTATGTTTTCAGATTTATTTGGACTTAAAAATAAAGATAATTTTGGTATAAATTCTTTTTCATAGTCAGCAGTTTTTTTTATTAATGGAAATGAAGAATTGAGATTTAATAAAGAATAGAAACTTGATGATAGGTTATCTTTATAAGTGGTGGAATTTTCCCCATCTTTATTTGTATTTTTAAAAGACAGGTCATAATTATTTTTGAAACCAAATTTTGAAAAAATTGGTTTAGATGAAAAAATAAAATCATTAATTAATAATTTTTCTGTTTTATTTGTTTCATATTTTCTTTGTGAGCCAGAAACCTGATAATTCAAACTACCGATGGAATCTAGAGATGTAGTCAAATTTTTATTTATTGAAAAATTGGGATAAATATATTCAAATTTATCACTTGTATTACTTTTAGATAAATCTTCGTAGGCTTTAAATTCAATTTTTACATCTAAATCTTCTTTAGACATATCAAAATTTAGATAACTGCTCATAATATTATTACTAAATTGTTTTTGTGTTTTGATATTTTCAGTTTTTAAATACGTATCGTGAGATGTTGTTTCAATATTAACTTCTAAGTTTGAATATTCATAATTATCTAAATCGAAGGCAATTTCAGAATTAGCAAATAAATGTGATTTACTTCCTCCATTCATATTTTTTAAACTAAAATCAATTATATTTTTATAATTTTTTTCTACTTGCCTGAATTCATTCTGGACCATTAAGTCACCATTAAAATAGAGTCGGGGGGTTATTGTAAAATCTTTATTTTTGGATATAGCGGCAAAGTAGGGAATTTTTATTGAATTACCACTTGTAGAAGAATTGATAATACCTGGCATTAAAAATCCAGACTGTCTTTTTACAGATGGATCTGGGTGAAAAAATTTTGGGAAATAAAAAATAGGCTTATCGTATATTTTCAACCATGCATCTTTATAATTTAATGTTTTTTTTAATTTATCATGTTTTATTTCTGAAGATTGTAAACTCCATGGAGGACAGTTGTCATTTTTTTTACAAGTTGTAAAAACTCCATTTTTAATAATAGTCGTATTATTATTTGCAGAAAGTGAAGTACCTTTTAGTCGAGGGTCATTATCCAAGTTTCCAAAAATATTTTTAGCAAAATTAATTTCCACATCTTTTGCAAGAAGTGTATGATCATTTAAATTAATCATTGAATTTTCAAACGAATAATTATTTTTATCTCGATCAATCATATTTATGCTATTTCCATAAAATAATTTTTTATCTGTTAAGTATTTAAAATCACTTACATTTACTTGATTGTTAAATTTATCTAATAAGATAGTTTTTGAACTAGATTGAATAATATTTTCTTTTTTTAAATATTCTATATTACCTGTTATAATTTTATAGTCATCTGCAAGCTGTATTTGTGTTTTTCCATTTGATATAATTCTCTCTATTTTTTTTTTATATAAAACTTCGTCACTTATTATTTTAATATTTTTTTCATTATCGTAAAATACAACTTTATCTTTTAGTAATAATTCGGAGTTTAAATTATTATAAAAAGAATTTTTAGCATTAATTTTAATATTATTAATACCTTTAATTTCTACTCCATTTCTTGCTTCAACAATATTTCCATTATCTTTAATTTCTATTGTGTCACTTTCGAAAATAAACTCTTCTGACTCAACATAGTGGTTTATATTAAAGCTTAATATGAGAATTAATAAAATTTTTATAAAATTATTTTTCATTTAATTTAATAACTCCAATAAGCGTTAAGATAGAAAGTAGAAAAATAGGCAACCAAATTGAAAGTGCAAGAGGGATTTGTTCATTTTTTCCCAAAGCGATAAAAAAAAAGTTTATATAATAAATTAAAACAGAAATAATTATTCCTCCAGAAATATAAAATATTTTAGGTTTTTGGTGACGAATATTCATCATTATTATACTAGAAAGAATAGTTACGACTGTTAAATAAAATGGGTATGCATAAAGGCTTATAATATGAATACTTAGATCTGTCACTGAGTAATCGATTACTTGATAGTCCTTACGAAGTTTTAGTAGTCCTAAAAAAGTTAAGGATGATAAATCAGAATATAGATTGTTAATTTTTTGATAATTGAAGTTTGAATAAAAAACATAATTGTTAATTTTTGAGGTTTTTCCGTCTCCTTTTGATATTATTGCATCAGTCATTAACCATTCATTTTTTGATATATTAACCTCAGAAGAAAAAATTTTTTCAATTAAAGAAAAGTTATTATCTAAGATCATGATTTGAACATTGTATAATTTATTTAATGATATTTTCTCAGCATTAACAAAATATACCTGTTCATCATATTCATCTTTTATCCATAGACCATTTTCTGTTACACTGGCAAGATAGCGACTATCATTACTGTATGCATTTTTCAAATCAATATACTTAAATTTTAATAAAGCTGAAAAGTTATAAAATAAAGTGACAATTATAAGGCCTGATATAAAAGAAGTTAGGGTAATAACTTTTAGAATTTTTATATTACTTAGTCCATAGCTTTTAAATGCATTAAATTCGTTTGAATCAATAAAATTAATAAAAAAAAACTGTGCCCCAATTAAAAAAATAAATGGAAATAACTGATTTAGAATGGAAAATGAATTAAGTAATACAAGAATAACAGGAAAGTATATACCAACATCAACTTCAGAAAAAAATGAAATTTCTTCAAACAAGCTCATGATAACCACTAATCCAAAGAAAACAAATGCCACCTTAAAGGTACATATTAGAAATTTATTTATTATATAACTTTGATATATTTTTAGGATCATTTTATTGTTTTATTCTTAGTTTAAAAATTAAAATTTGATAAATTAAAAAAAAAGATAAAATTGGAATCATTATATATATCAAGTCAGTTGTAATTTTACGGCCTGTAAAATTTAATAATATATCGGAGATTATTATAAAAAAAACACCTGTTAAAAATATTTTAATTTTAAATAAAAAATATCCCTGTGTATTTTTAGATTTTAATAATACTAAGGATGAAATTAAACTTAACAGAACTATATAAATTGGTAAATAAATTCTTTTATATAACTCTTGATAAATATTTTTTAAAAAACCAGAATTACATTTTAGATTTTTTATAATTGTATTGGAATTATCAGTGTTAATTAAAAAATTAAAACACTTAAGTAAATTAATAGTAGCTATCTCTTGTATTTTGGGTGTTTTAGTTGTTTTAGATGAGTACTTTTCTAAATCAAATTGGGTAGTTTTAAAATTAAATGAAGTTGTTTTTTTATTATTAGTAATTCTTATTATTTCACCATTATTAAGTATAAGTATTTTTTTATTATCCCTTAAAAGTATTTTACCTTTCTTTGCAATAATTATTTGAGTGTTATTTTTATTTGACTCATCTTTTAAAAGTATATTGTCATATGAGCTACTATCATTTTTTTTTTCGATAAAAATTGTTAGGCCTTTGACAGTATCGATAAATTTTTTTGGTTTAATTAAATTTGGAAAAAAATCTAAATTTGAATTTCTAATAAAAGATCTTGATTTATCTTGAGTAAAGGGAACAATAATTGTAGAGAAAAAAATCTGAACTAATGCAAATATTATTGAAAGTTGGATTATTTTATTAACTACTTGCAATTTACCAATACCATGAGACCAATAAATTAACAGTTGGTTTTTGTCCTCAAAGTCAGAAATAATATAAAAAACGGATAAAAAAAAATACGAATGGAAGACTTTGTGAGAATATTTTAGGCAAAGATAATAGGGTGAAAAAAAAATAAACTTTAAAACTATGTCCATCCTCAGTTACTATATCAAGGTAATTTACTGCTTGTATCACCCATATAATCAAAGTTAACGCAAAACTAGAAATTAAAAAAAAAAATACTATTTCTTTTAGCAGGTTATTAAAAATAATTTTTTTCATTGAAAATGTTAATTTTTAATCATATATAGCACCAAACACGCTTTGAGTGTATTTAAAATTATGTCTATTAAAATTAATTATTTAAATAAATTTGCAAATAACCCACCAACTAATCTTATTTTATTTGTTGACGAAAATTTTAATATAAATGGGTTAAAAAAAACCATTTCTAATATTGAATTTTCTTACATTTCAGATTTATTAAAAACTAGTGATTTAAGAAAAAGGATACTTTTTTTTAAAATCAATTCAAAAAAAACAATATTTTTAATATCTATCAAAAAAGAGATAAAAATATCAGATATAGAAAATTTGGGAGCTAAATTTAATAGTTATATTAATTATGATAAGAAAAAAGAATACTTTGTAAATTCAGATACGATTAATAATAAAATAAAAAATTTTGTAGGTTATTTTTTACATGGATTGAAATTAAAATCATATGAATTTAATATTTACAAATCAGATAAAAATAAGAAAATTGTCTCTATAAATGTTATAGGAAAAAATAATAAATCATCTACTAAAGATCATTTAAGATTTAAAGCCCTAGAAGAAGGAAGTTTTTTTGCAAGAGACCTTGTTTCAGAACCAGGAAACATCTTACATCCAGATGAATACGCAAAAAGATTAAATACACTTAAAAAATTTGGATTAAAGATTAATATATATGATGAAAAAAAATTAAAAAAATTAGGAATGAATGCCTTATTGGGTGTAGGACAAGGAAGTATTCGTGGGTCATACCTTGTAACGATGGAATGGAATGGATTAAAAAATAGCTCCAATCCTTTAGCTTTTGTTGGAAAAGGAGTTTGTTTTGACACTGGTGGTTACTCGTTAAAACCAGCAAAGTTTATGGAGGATATGACTTATGATATGGCAGGTTCTGCTACAGTAGTTGGTTTAATGAAAAATTTAGCATTAAGAAAAGCTAAAATAAATGCTGTTGGTGTTGTGGGACTTGTTGAGAATATGGTAAGTGGAAATGCTCAAAGACCTGGCGACATAGTAAAATCTTACAGTGGAAAAACAATAGAAATATTGAATACAGATGCAGAAGGTAGATTAGTTTTGGCTGACGCCTTAACCTTTACTGAAAAAAAATTTAAACCAAAGTTTATAGTTGATTTAGCAACTTTGACAGGTGCTATTATAGTTTCGTTAGGCTCTGAATATGCTGGCCTGTTTTCAAACGATGATAAATTGTCAAAACAATTATTAGAAGCAGGAGATAAAGTAGAGGAAAAATTATGGAGGATGCCCCTACATAAAAACTTTGATAAGCTTATAAATTCTAAAAATGCAGATATGCAAAATATTAATTATGTAGGTGGAGCAGGGTCAACAACTGCAGCACAGTTCTTACAAAGATTTATTTTGAACAAAACGCCTTGGGCCCACTTAGATATAGCTGGTATGGCTTTTTCAAAATATGGTGGCGCTTTAAATTCAGGTGGAGCAACTAGTTATGGAGTAAGATTATTAAACCAACTAATAGAGGACAATTATGAGTAATATAGAACAAACATTATCAATCATCAAACCTGATGCCGTTGAAAGAAATTTAGATAATGAAATCAAAGAAATGTTTTTAAATAAAGGTTTCAAAATTGTTAAAGATAAAAAAATTGAGATAGCAAAAGCTGAAGCAGAACAATTTTATAAAGTTCATGAAACAAAACCTTTTTATAATGATTTATGTGCTTATTTGTCTTCAGGACCGATAGTGGTGATGGTGCTAGAGAAAGAAAATGCAATTTTAGGAAACAGAGAGTTAATGGGTGCAACCAAACCAGAAGATGCTGCAGAGGGAACTATTAGAAAAAAATATGGAATCTCTATTGATAAAAATTCTGTCCATGGCTCTGATAGTGTTGAAAACGCAAAAATTGAGATTGATTTTTTCTTTAAAGATTAATTAAATATTTTTTTTATAGCTGTAGGATAGAGTTTATGCTCTTGTTTTAGAACTTTTTTACCTAAAGAAGTGGGGGTATCTTTTTTTGAAATTTTAACTTCTTTTTGTAAAATTATTTTTCCAGAATCGAGTTTAGCTGTTACAAAGTGAACGGTACAACCAGCTACCTTGTCTTTATTTTGTATAGCTTTAATGTGAGTATTAAGCCCTTTGTATTTTGGTAGTAAAGAAGGATGTATATTAACTATTTTTCCACTAAACTTTTTAATAAAATTTTTAGATAAAATCTTCATAAAACCAGCAAGGCAAATAAATCTTATATTTTCTTCTTTTAATAAATCTAATATTTTGGCTTCAGCTGTTTTATAGTTTTTAAAGCTTGATACATATTTTTTGATATTGAATCGATTTGAAAATTTTAAGCCTTTTGCTTTAGAAGTATTCGAAAAAATTAAATTTATAGATATGGGTGAGTTTTTTACTTTAGAAAATTTTATTAAATTTTTTAAATTACTTCCAGTTCCAGATATAAAAACTGCTGTTTTAATCTTTTTAAGACCAGTCAATTTTACCATTAAGTTTAACTTTATTTTTTCCTGTGTTTATTTTTCCAATAACATAGGGTGTAAATTCTTTTGTAAAAAATTTAGTAATTTTATTTAAGTTTTTAGGGTTAATTATTAAACAAAAACCAACTCCACAATTGAATGTTTTTAACATTTCTTTGTTATCAATGTTATTTTGTTTCAACCATTTAAAAATTTTTTTCGTTTTAATTTTACTTAGATCTATATCAGCGACTAATTTATCTGGAATAACTCTTTTAATATTATCTGCTAATCCACCACCTGTAATATTTGCGCACCCATTTAAAAGATTGTTATCAATTAAATTTAAAACTTCTTGCACATAAATCTTTGTAGGTTTTAGTAATTCTTTTTTTAAAAATGAATTATTTTTTAAATTAATTTTTTTATTTTTTAGAACATGTCTGACTAAAGAGTAACCATTTGAATGAACACCACTTGATGGTATAGCTAAAACTAAGTCATCTTTTTTTATATTTTTTTTTGCTAATATTTTTTTTTCATCAACTAAACCTACTGCAAAACCTGCTATGTCAAATTTACCTTTTTCATAGGTACCTGGCATTTCTGCTGTTTCACCACCAACTAATTCACAGTTTGAAATTTTACAGCCTCTTACTATTCCTTTAAGGATTGATTTTAATTTATTTAAATCAATTTTATTAATAGAAATATAATCTAAGAATAAAAGTGGTCTTGCTCCTTGAACAATTAGATCGTTTACACTCATAGCAACTAAATCAATACCAATAGTATCATATTTGTTAAGTAAATTGGCTATCTCTACTTTTGTACCAACGCCATCTGTGCAAGCTACAATTTTAGGATTTTTCAGGTTTTTTGGAATATTAGTTATAGAGCCAAAGCCACCAATATTATTAAACCTTTTTTTGCCTTTATTATTTGATGATATTGAAGATATAAATTTAACAAAATTATCAGCAGCATTTATGTTTACACCACTTTTTTCATAGGTAAATTTTTCTTTTTTCATTAGTATAATATATGCAAATAATTAATAAATTTTATAAATTAGTGAATGTATATATTTATTTTATTTTATTCTCTCTATTAATAGTATTTTTTTCCACAACTTATTCTAATGCAAATGCGTTTAAGGTATCTGACATTGAAATATCTTCTCCATTTGAGCTAAATTTTAAAAAAAATAGTGTAATTGATAAAGGATTCCAAATTTCTTTTTCTAATTTAATTTCAATGATTACAACCTCTGGTGATAGAAAAAAGATTAAAAATGTTCCAATCAAAGTACTTAAGGGCATGATCAACTCTTTTACTATTAGTGATGAAAAATTTATAAATAATGAGTATTTTGCGAATTTAGAAACAACATTTAATAAAAAAAAAATTCTTAAATTTTTAGAAGATAAAAATATTTTTCCATCAATGCCACAAAAAAATAAAGTCTTATTATTTCCTATCATTATGGAAACTAAAGATAATAATATTTATCTATTTAATGATAATATTTTTTATGACAAATGGAATGAGCAAAAAAAATCTTATGATTTATTAGATTATTTATTACCAAGTGAGAGTATCGAAGATTTGATAGAGTTACAAAAAATGTCAAATGATATTGAAACTTATGACTTTTCAAATTTAATTAATAAATATGATATTACTGATAGTATTATTCTAATAATAACCAAAGAAGGTAGTGACATAAGAACACTTTCAAAAATTAACTTAAACAACAGCCTGAAACTTGAAAACAAAAACTATTCCAAAGTAGATATTTTAAATAATAATGACTTTTCTAATATTGTTAAAAGTTTGAAACAAATTTATGAAGATCAATGGAAAAAAAATAATGAGATTAATACATCAATAAAACTACCTATAACAATATCCATTGATTCTAAAAAAACTAAAAAAATTATAGAGTTGGAAAAGGCACTTTATACTATAGATCTAGTTTCTGACTTTAACATCTTGAATTTTAACAGTGAGAGTATTCAGTATAAAATTACTTATAATGGTACACCTAATATATTTTTAAATGATATGAGAAAAAAGAACTTTGAATTAGAAATGAAAAATAATATGTGGACATTAAAATGAAAAGTTTAAATCAATTATTATTAGATTTTGATTATGAGCAAAACTTTAAAGATGATGATTTTTATGTTGGAAAGAGTAATTTTTATGCTTTTGAAATAATTAACAAATGGCCAAAATGGGAAAAAAACTTTTTAAACATTAATGGAGAAAAATTTTCAGGAAAAACCCATTTAGTAAATATTTTTTTGAAAAAGTTTAATGGTATTAGGATTGATGTTAATTCATTAAATGATGAAAACCTTAAATCTATTAAACCTTACCAAAACATAATTTTAGAGGATTTAAATTTAAATATAAATGAGAAGCTGATTTATTCACTCTTTAATATAATAGATCAAGACAACAAGTTTTTAATAATCACATCAACCAAGCCAATTTCTGAGATCAATTTTCAGTTGGATGATCTTCGATCTAGAACTAAGAACTGTCTTTTTGCAAATATTCAAAACCCTGATGATGAGCTAATGTTTGCACTAATATTAAAAAATTTATCAGATAGACAAATAACTTTAGATAAAAAGCTGATCGACTTTATTATTAAAAGAATTGAGAGATCGTATGGCAAAATATTTGAATTCATATATAAAATTGACAAGATTAGTTTAAAAAAAAAGAAATCAATCGACTTTAAAATTATTAATGAAGCTCTTGAGGAATAAGTGAATAAATACAGAACACACACATGCAGTGCGTTAACAATAAATAGTAGTGGTAAAGATGTTGTTTTGTCAGGTTGGATAAACAAAAAAAGAGATCATGGAAATTTATTGTTTATAGATTTAAGAGACAATTATGGGATGACTCAGTGCATCATAGATAAAAGTAACGAGAATTTTAAAGCATTAGAAAAAATACAATTAGAAAGTGTAATTAAAATAAATGGTAAGGTTGTTGAGAGAACAAAAGAGACCATTAACACTGATCTCCAAACTGGAGAGATAGAAATTAATATAGATTCATTTGAAGTGCTTGGTACTTGCAAAGAATTACCAATGCCAGTTTTTAGTGATCAAGAATATGCTGAAGAAATTAGACTTAAATATAGGTTCTTAGATTTAAGAAGAAAAAAGATTCATGATAATATTATCTTAAGGTCAAAAGTTATTTCTTTTATTAGAAGTGAGATGTCTAAACTTGGTTTCTTGGAGTTTCAAACACCAATATTAACATCTTCCAGTCCGGAGGGTGCAAGAGATTTTTTAGTACCAAGCAGACTAAATCCTGGAAAGTTTTATGCACTGCCACAAGCACCACAACAATTTAAACAACTTATAATGGTTTCTGGTTTTGATAAATATTTTCAAATAGCTCCATGCTTTAGAGATGAAGATGCAAGGGCAGACAGAAGTCCAGGTGAATTTTATCAGCTCGATTTAGAAATGTCTTTTGTTGAACAAGAAGATATTTTTCAAGTTGTTGAAAAATTAATAGTCAATGTTTTTAAAAATTTTTCTTCAAAGAAATTAATGTATGAAAAATTTCCAAGAATACCTTATGGGCAAGCTATGCTTAAGTATGGATCAGATAAACCAGACTTAAGAAACCCATTAATAATTTCTGATTTATCAAACATTTTTACCCGTGACGATGTTACGTTTGAGATATTTAAAAAGCTTGTAAAATCTGGCTCTAAAGCAAGATGTATAGTTACAAAAAATACAAAAGATAAACCTAGAAGTTTTTTTGATAATATTGACAAGTGGGCCAAAGAACAAGGTGCATCAGGTCTTGCTTATTTTACAATTGAAAAAGAAGAAAATCTTTCAGCAAAAGGACCGGTGGGAAAATTTTTCTCTAAAGAAGCCTTAGAAGAAATTATGAAAATCACTGGAGCTGAAATAGGGGACAGTATATTCTTTGCCTGTGGAAAAATAAGTGAAGTTGAAAAAATAACCTCTCTAGCAAGAGATAAAATTGCTACAGACTTAGAATTAATTGATGATAATACTTTTGCGTTTTGTTGGATTGTTGATTATCCAATGTTTGAAAAAAATGAGGTAACTAATAAAATTGAATTTAGTCACAATCCATTTTCAATGCCTCAAGGTAACATAAAAGATATTGATCTTGATAATCCACTTAATATTAAAGCATACCAATACGATATTGTT
Organism: Candidatus Pelagibacter sp. Uisw_121; assembly: GCF_047722545.1. Classification (GTDB taxonomy): domain Bacteria; phylum Pseudomonadota; class Alphaproteobacteria; order Pelagibacterales; family Pelagibacteraceae; genus Pelagibacter. The sequence continues at coordinate 304,617 of NZ_CP159816.1, forward strand.
TGTAATGGGATAGAACTATCTTCTGGCGCAATTAGAAATCACGTACCTGAATTGATGTATAAGTTATTCTCGATTGCTGGATACCAAAAAAAACAAGTTGATGAAAAATTTAGTGGAATGATTAATGCTTTAAGTTATGGAGCTCCACCTCATGGTGGTATTGCGCCCGGTATCGATAGAATTGTAATGTTATTAGCAAATGAGAGGAATATTAGAGAGGTTACAATGTTCCCAATGAATCAAAATGCTCAAGACTTAATGATGAATGCTCCATCAGAAGTAAATGAAGAGCAACTTAAAGAGCTTGGTTTAGCTTTAAAGCTGAAAAAATAATATTATTTTTTACCTTTTAAACTTATTTTAACATCAGATAAATCAACAAGATTTTTTTTATAATTGTTTCTAACAAAGCCTTTGCTAGTAACATCTTTTATAATTTTAAGTAATTGATTTTGATCCTCAGTATTTTCTTCTTCTGATGAAGATCTATCTGACCCTCCAATAGATGGAGTGTGTGCTAGGTCTTCTCTATTTTGGTATGAAATAGCAAGCTCTCTAAATATATAATCAAGTATTGAAGAGGCACTCATTATTCTGTCATTGCCATGAACTTTTCCAGATGGTTCAAATTTAGTGTCAACATAAGCGCTAATAAACTCATCTAAAGGAACACCATATTGAAGACCAAGTGATATTGCTATTGCAAAATTATTCATCAAAGCTTTTACCAGCTCACCTTCTTTACTAGTGTCTATGAAAATTTCACCAATTTTACCATCTTCGTATTCTCCGGTGTGGAGATAAACTTTATGATCACCAATCGTCGCTTTTTGGATATAACCCTTTCTTCTATCAGGCATACTAAATCTTTTACCCACACCTTCATTAATTTGTTTAACAAAAGAGGTATTATTTTCTTTCGAAACAATTTTTGGTTGGCTTTGTTCAGTAATAATATCTAATTTTTTAGGCTCAATTACTTTATTATTTGGATCTAAACTTTTTGTTTTTCTCGTATCAAGTTTAACATCTAAAACTTCAAATTTTCCATCATCGCGCTTTTCAAGGTTTGCTAATTCTGCTTCATTAATATCATCTAGATAGTGATTAACTTTAAAGCTACAAGTATAATAAGTTTCTACTAAATATTTTGCCATTTTTCCCTTAATTAATTTTTTATTTTGAATCGTAAGATAATTAATTTATATACAAATCCTTACTTTAGTCTAATTTAAATAATACAATTTAGGATTGAAGAATTAATTAAATAATATGTTGACACTTTTTAAAAAGATTTTCATTTGGTGGAATCAAGAAACATTAGGCACAAAATTAAAAACTATTTTTTATGGAAAACTTGCTGGAAAAGATTCTGGTGGCAATAAATATTACGAAAGTAAATCTGGAAAAAGATGGGTAATTTATAATGATGAAATTGATGCTTCAAAAATACCTACCGAATGGTATTCTTGGATGCACTTCACTAATAATAAGATTGAAAACAATCATGAATTGAACAAGTATGATTGGCAAAAACCACATCAATCCAATCAAACAGGTACTGAGAATGCCTATCATCCAAATAAAAACAATGAACCAATCAAAAAGAAATATACAATCTGGAAAAGTTAATTTTTTATTTTTTTTAATTTATTTTTTTTTAATAAGCCAGTCACTACCCTTAATAGCTAATGAGGGAAGATTTGTTGAAATTAAGGTTTTAGATAAAGTAAGTTCAAAGACTGACCTTTTGAAATTAGAGATAGGTAAAGAACTTAAATTTAAAGGTTTATTAATAAAAAGTCTCAAATGTAAAAACTCAGAATTTGATGATAACCCAGAAATAACTGCTTATATTCAGGTTAAAAATATGACGAATAAAGATAATAATGAAGTTTTTATTTTTAATGGATGGACTTTTTCATCTAGTCCCGCAGTAAACCCTTTTGATCACCCAGTATATGACGTTTGGTTAAAAAGATGTTATTAGATTACTTTTTCATTATCTAGCCAGCTAACATTAAAGTCTGACTCAATAAATTTCTTATGGTTTAGTAGAATTTTATGAAGAGGTATCGTTGTAGTTATTCCTTCAATGACAAACTCATCTAAAGATCGATTCATTCTTTGTATTGCTTCAGTTCTATTTCTTCCCTGAGTTATTACTTTACAGATCATGCTATCGTAATATGGGGTGACCTTATAACCTTGGAAAATTGCACCATCTACTCTTGTTCTAAAACCTGATGGTTGGTGGCACATGCCTATAGTTCCAGGTGATGGTTGAAAATTTTTACTAGCATCCTCTGCATTAATTCTACATTCTATTGCATGTCCCCTAGGATTAATGTCACTTTGTTTTAAAGCTGTTTCACCAGTAAAGGCTATCCAAATTTGTTCTTTAATTATATCAATTCCAGTAACCATTTCTGTAACTGGATGTTCAACTTGAACCCGAGTATTCATTTCTAAAAAATAAAATTTTCCATCTTCATAAATAAACTCAACAGTTCCAGCACCCTCATAACCAATTTTACTGACCATATTTACAGTTTTTTCAAAAAGATCTTTTCTGATCTGATCTGTTAAAACTGGGCTAGGAGTTTCCTCTATTAATTTTTGATGTCTTCTTTGAACTGAGCAATCTCTTTCATGAAGGTGAACAGTTCTATTTTTCCCAGATAATACCTGAACTTCAATATGTCTCGGGTTTTGGAAAAATTTCTCAATATAAATTTCATCATTACCAAAATATTTTTGTGCTTCAGACTTTGCTGTTGAGAATAATGTTTCAAATTCTTCTTCTTTACGAACGATTTTCATTCCCTTACCACCACCACCAGCAGATGCTTTAATCAGAACTGGAAAACCTATTTTTTTACAAAGTTCTTTGGCTGCTTTTATGTCTGTTATTCCACCCTCAGACCCTTCAATAACTGGTAGACCATGTTCTTTAGCAATTATCTTTGCTTGAATTTTATCTCCCATCATTTCTATGAGTTTTGAAGAAGCACCAATGAATTTAATATTGTTTTCCTCTAGTACTTTAGCAAAATTTGCATTTTCAGATAAAAAACCATATCCAGGGTGAACTGCTTCTGCTTTAGTAAGTTCTATAGCAGACATTAATGCTGGGATATTTAAATAACTATTTGCAGGTTGGTGTGAGCCAATACAAACACTTTCATCGGCTAGTCTTACGTGCATACTATCTCTATCAACATCAGAATGAACAGCAACAGTTGCTATACCCCATTCTTTGCATGCCCTTATGACTCTGACTGCAATTTCCCCTCGATTTGCAATTAGAATTTTTTTAAACATTACTCTACGATGATGATAGTTTGGCCGTATTCAACAGGTTGGCCATCTTCTACACAGATTTCTTTTATAATTCCATCTACTGTTGATGGAACATGATTCATAGTTTTCATAGCCTCAACTATCATGACTGTTTCACCTTTTTTAATTTTTTTACCAACTTCTGAAAATTTTTTAGCCCCAGGTTCTGCTGCAAGATAAGCAGTACCAATAATAGGAGACTTAACTTCAGTTCCAGATATAACGGCAGACTTAACTGCATCAGTGGCCGGTGTTGCGGCAGCAACACTTACAGCTTGATGGGAACCAGTTGGGTTTGATTTTGATACTTTGATTTTGGTATCCTTATCTGTGTATTCAATTTCAGTTAAATTAAATTCGTTTAAGTAATCAGTTAATTCTTTAATAATATTTTTATCTATTTTCATTTCTGTAACATATTTTGCATTGCAATTATGGCTAAAATATAACCATTATCACCTAACCCAAAAATTCCTCCGGTAACAATATCACTGATTAAAGATTTATGTCTAAATTCTTCTCTTTTATATATATTTGATATGTGAAGTTCGATAATTGGTTTTTTGTAAATATCTAAAGCATCCCTGATAGCTACAGATGTATGTGTAAATCCTGCAGCATTAATTATTATGCCATCAAACTTACTTTTAGCTTCTTGTATGATTGTAACTATTTCACCTTCTATGTTTGACTGAGAAAACTCTAAATTAATATTTAAATTTTTAGATTTACTTAAACAGTTTTCTTTTAGCTTATCAAAAGTTATTGATCCATATTGTGATTGTTCTCTTTCACCTAATAGATTAAGATTAGGACCATTAATAATTATAATATTACTATTCATCTGTTTCTTATACATTATGAAAAAAATAAAAAAAATAAAAATTAAGATAAATGGTAAATTTTCAACAATAAATGAAAATTTAAGCCTCTCAACTTTTTTAAAAGAACTAAAAATTCCTCTTAAAAAAGTAGCCATTGAATTAAACCAAGAAATAATGGATAAAAATAATTTAAAAATGATAAAACTAAAAAATAATGACAAAATAGAAATTGTTCATTTTATTGGAGGTGGGTAAAATTGGTTAATGATAAATTAATAGTTGATAAAAAAAAATTTAATTCCAGATTAATAGTTGGAACTGGTAAATATAAAAGCATGGCTGAATGCGCAAAAGCTATAAAATTATCAGGTGCAGAAATAGTTACTGTTGCGGTGAGAAGGGTAAATATTTCTGACAAAAAAAAACCTTTATTAATGGATTATATTGATCCAAAAAAAATTACTTATTTGCCAAATACTGCTGGTTGTTTTAATTCTGAGGAAGCTCTTAGAACTTTGCGTTTAGCAAGAGAGATTGGTGGATGGAAACTAGTAAAGCTCGAAGTTTTAGGAGATAAAAAAAATCTATTTCCAGATATGATCGAAACATTAAAATCTACAGAAATTTTAACCAAAGAGGGATTTAAAGTAATGGTTTACTGTAATGATGATCCTTTGATGGCTAAAAGATTAGAGAATGTAGGAGCTTGTGCCATTATGCCTCTAGCAGCCCCTATAGGCTCTGGACTTGGAATTCAAAATACAACAAATATAAAAATTATAAGATGTCAAACAAAGCTACCTTTAATAATTGATGCTGGTTTAGGACAGGCATCTGATGCAGCTATTGCTATGGAGTTGGGCTGTGATGGAGTGTTGGCTAATACTGCGATTGCTAAAGCTAAAAAACCATTTGAAATGGCCTTAGCATTTAAAAATGGAGTAATTGCAGGAAGACAATCCTATTTAGCTGGTCGTATAGAAAAATCTATATATGGAAGTGCTTCTTCTCCAAAAACTGGCATTATCTAAGCTACTGTTTTTTTGAAAAATTTCTTTTTAAAAAAAGGTTTTTTTTTATAAGACTTCTTTTTAATTGGACTTTGAAATGATTTAACCTCTTTTTTTTTGCTCTTCTAGGTTTTTTAACCTCTCTATATGTTGAACTGTTTCAATTGTTTTTTTAGTTTTGTTTTGTAGATCGATTATATATTCAGGAATAATAAGAGTATTATCTGCGATTATATCTATCTTAATCAAGTTTTTTTCTTCAAAATACTTTAAATCTTCAATAAAATTTTCTTTCATAAAGTCTGATATTTTTTCACAAATCTTAAGCTCTACAAACTTTGCTTTTGTTAAAATAGCTTTAACTTCAACCAATTTAAGAATTTTCATGGCAAAAGACTCATCGGTAAGAGTAACCTTCCATTTTACAGCGCTTTCCCTTAATCTTTGTCTGGACATTTCTAATAGTCCAAATGTGCTAATTCTTCCTATTTGAATTCTTGCCCTATCAGTTCTGCATTGTTCTTTAAGTTTTCTCTCAACTAATCTTCTATTTCCAAAACTTAGCATGTCAATAAAATCAATAATAATTAAACCAGACAAGTCTCTTATTTTTATTTGTCGAGATATCTCCTCTGCTGCCTCAAGATTAGTGTCTAAAGCGGTACTTTCAACATTTTTTTGTTTAATAGAACTTCCCGAGTTTATATCGATTGAAACTAATGCTTCTGTTGGGTTTATAACCAAATAACCACCTGATTTTAGTTTAATTTCTGAGTCATAAATTTGATTTAATTTATCTTCAATGTTCTCTTTAAAAAATAAAGGAACTTTATCTCTATACTTTTTTATTTTTTTTACATGAGAAGGCATCATTAACTTCATAAAGTTTTGTGCTTTTTTGTATCCTTCGTTACCTTCTATGATAATGCTATTTGTATCTTCATCATACATGTCTCTCAAGGTTCTTTTTATAATGTCACTTTCTTGATGGATTAATGATGGAGCAATAGAGTTCAATGCATTTTCTTTAATTTCATTCCAAGTTTTAATTAAAGTTTGAAGATCGTGATCTATATCATTTTTTGTTTTATTTGACCCTGCAGTTCTCACAATAAGCCCCATTTCTTTTGGAATAACTATATCGTTTAAAATAGTTCTAATTTTCTTTCTTTCTCCTGGATTAAAAATTTTACGAGATATACCACCACCTTTTGGAGTATTTGGCATTAGAACAATATATTTGCCTGCTATAGAAATAAAAGTGCTTAGCGCAGCACCTTTTTGCCCTCGCTCATCTTTTAGTACTTGAATTAAAATTACCTGGTTAGGTTTTATAACTTCTTGAATTTTATATCTTTTAGATCTAAAATTTATTTTAGGTTTTTTATTACCTAATAAAATTGAAGAATTTTCTTTATTTTCATCAACTTGAGCACCATCTACAACTGGGACATCATTCACTTCTGATATTTGATCATTATTCTCTAATTCAAATTCGGGCTTTACTTCAACTGGATCGTTTGCATCTAGATTTCCATCATTAATATTTTTTTGCTCTTCTAGCTCACTTTCTTTTAAGAGTTCTTCTCTAGCTCTTTCTTCCTCTTTTTTGATTTTTGCTAAATCACTCTGAGGTATTTGATAATAATCTGATTGAATATCGTTAAAAGATAGAAAACCATGCCTGTCCCTTCCAAAGTCAATAAATGCAGCTTGTAAAGATGGTTCTACACGACTTACTTTTCCAAGGTATATATTATTTTTGATTAAATTATTTTTTAAGCCTTCATACTCGTAGTCTTCAATGTTTTCACCTGACTTAAGTACAACTCTTGTTTCATTTGGATGCGAAGCATCAATGTATAAGTTTTTTTCCATATAATATTGATTAATTGTTTCATTTTATTTAAATAATTTTAAATTTTGTTTTAATACTGACGCCTTAACTTTAACAAATTTATATATATATTAAACTTAAATGCATCGATTTATTAAAAATACTTTTATACTAATTTTAAGCTTCAGTCTATTGTCAGCATTTACCATAATAGCAGTTTTATGGGCATTTTCTAACAACTTGCCTGATTATAAATTCCTTAAGAACTACAAGCCTGCTGTTTCAAGTAAAGTTTATTCAGGTGATGGCGAACTGGTGAATGATTTTTCTTCAGAAAAAAGAATTTTTGTTCCTTATAACTCAATATCTAAAAAGGTAATTAATTCCTTCTTATCAGCTGAAGATAAAAATTTTTTTTCTCATCCTGGTGTTGATGCAAAAGGAGTGCTTAGAGCTATAGTTAATAATGTGTCAAATCTTGTGACATCAAGAAGACTAGAGGGAGCATCAACCATAACACAACAAGTAGCAAAAAATTTTTTATTAACAAATGAAGTAAGTTTAAATAGAAAAATAAAAGAAGCAATTTTAGCATTTAGAATTGAGAGAGCACTTTCAAAACAAAGAATATTAGAGCTTTATTTAAATCAGATTTATCTTGGAGAGGGAACCTATGGTGTTGCCGCAGCAAGTTTAGAGTATTTTGATAAGTCAATTAGTGAACTGAATTATGAAGAAGCGGCTTTATTAGCAGCCCTACCAAAGGCTCCAAGCAGATATAATCCTTATAAAAATATCGAAATCGCAAAATTTAGAAGGGATTTGGTTATAAACAATTTATTTGAAAACAATTATATAAACAAAAAAAGCCAAGAAGAGCTTTTGTCAAAAAAAATTATATTAAAAAAAAGAAAAAAATTTTTTACTGAAGATACAAGTTACTATGTAGAGGACATTAGAAAAGATGTAGTTGAAAAATTAGGATTTGATAAAGTTTATAAACAAGGATTAAATATAAGCACACCTGTTAATATTGGTTTACAAAAAATTGCGACCAATTCATTGAGACAAGGTCTTATTGAATATGACAAAAGAAAAGGTTGGCGTGGAGCATTGACTAATATTAAAAAGTTAGAAAAATGGAATAAAAAAGTAGATAAATTTAGATTAGAAAAATCAGTTAATTGGGATTTGGCAATAGTTAAAAAGATAGATAAATTTTCAATAGAAATTGAGACTGAATATAAAAAAAAAGGAATTATTAAGTATGAAGACATCTCTTGGATCAAAAAAGATTTTAAAGAAATATTAAAAATTGGAGATGTCATTTATGTTGAAAACATTAGTAAAAACATATTTGCCTTAAGACAGCTACCTATAGTCAATGGTGGAATTGTTGTCATGGATCCTTTTACAGGAAGAGTGTTAGCTTTAAGTGGTGGATTTAGTTTTAAAAAAAGTGAATTTAATAGAGCAACACAGGCACAAAGACAACCAGGTTCTGCTTTTAAACCTTTTATTTATGCATTAGCTCTTGAGAATGGATATACGCCATCAACTTTAATTTTAGATGCACCACTAGTTTTAGAGCAAGGATCTGATTTAAAAATGTGGAAACCTGAAAACTATGGAAAAAAATTTTATGGACCATCAACACTTAGAATGGGATTAGAAAAATCTAGAAACTTGATGACTGTTAGAATTGCACAAGATCTTGGAGTTAAAAAAATTGTTAATTTTTCAAAAAAGCTTGGTATTTATGAAAATCCCAGCGAGCTCTTATCAATTTCATTAGGTTCTGCAGAGACAACCTTGTTAAAACTAACATCTGCATATTCTTCATTTGTTAATGGAGGAAAATTAGTTAAACCAATAATGATTGATAGAATTCAAGACAGTGAAGGTGTTACAATTTTTAATAATGAAATGAGAGAGTGTATAAATTGTGATCAAATATCATATTTAAGTGACAATTATCCAAAGATAGAAGATAAGTTTGAACAAATATTTTCTCCGGAAACTGCATATCAAATGACCTCGATATTGGAGGGAACCGTTCAAAATGGAACAGGAAAAAATTTAAAAGATTTAAATTTAGACTTAGCAGGCAAAACAGGAACAACAAATAAAAATACAGATACTTGGTTTGTTGGATTTACTTCAAAATTAGCAATAGGGGTTTATGTAGGTTCAGACAACCCAAGATCACTTGGAAGGTATGAAACAGGAGCAAAAACAGCATTACCAATTTTTAAAAGCTTTGTAAAGAAAGCTGTAAAAAAAGAAGATGCAAGACCGTTTAAAGTTGCAAAAAATATTTTAATGAAAGTTATTGATCCTGTTACAGGAAAAAAAGCTGAAATTGGGACAAGAAGAACAATTATTGAATCCTATAAAGATGTGAAAGTAGAAAATTTATTGAATAAAGATATTAACAATAGATTAAAAAATAATAATATATTAAGGTTCTACTAATGGATAATGAATATTTAAATTATAAATCTGAAATAGAAAAAATTAATCAAAGGGTTAAGGAGTACCTTTGAAACAAATAATATTCATAAAAAACTAGAAAAGAATAATCAAAAAATATTAGAAACTAATTTTTGGCAAGATAAAGCAAATTCTCAGAAAGTTATTAAAGAAAAAAAATTATATGAAGAATTAATAAATTCATATGAAAATTCATCTAAATCAATAATTGATCTTGATGAATTAAACAAACTTGCTTTAGAAGAAAAAAATCAGCCTGTCATAAATGAAGTTCTAGAGAGTATCAAAAACTTAAAAAAATTAGCTAAAAAAAATGAAACTAAATGTTTTTTGTCAAATGAAACTGATAGTTTGGATTGCTATATAGAAATTCATGCTGGCGCTGGTGGAACTGAGAGTCAGGATTGGGCAGAAATGTTAAGAAGAATGTATCTTAAATGGTCAGATATTAAGAATTTTAAATCAGAATTAATTAGCGAACATAAGGGAGATGAAGCTGGTATAAAATCATCTACTATTAAAATTGAGGGTGATTATGTTTATGGATGGTTAAAAGCTGAGTCAGGAATTCATAGGTTAGTTAGAATATCACCCTTTGATTCCGGTGCTAGACGACATACCAGTTTTGCCAGTATTTGGGTTTATCCAGTTGTAGATGAAAATATTGAAATAGAGATAAATGAAAAAGATTTACGTATTGACACATATCGATCAAGTGGAGCAGGAGGGCAGCATGTTAATACTACAGACAGTGCAGTAAGAATTACTCACCTACCTTCTAAAATTGTTGTTCAATGCCAAAATGAAAGATCTCAACATAAAAATAAAGATACCTGCATGAATATGCTTAAAGCAAGACTATATGATTTTGAATTAAAAAAAAAAAGAAAAAGAAAGCCAAACTGTAGAGTCTTCTAAGTCAGAAATTGGTTGGGGTCATCAAATTAGATCTTATGTACTTCACCCATACAGAATGGTAAAAGATAACAGAACTAACTTTGAAAGCTCAAATCCAGATAAGATCTTAGAGGGTGAGATTGATGATTTTTTAGAAAGTTCGCTATATAAAATGAAATAATGAAAAGAATAATTAAAATTCTTATAATATTAATAATAACCCTTACAACTATTGTTATTTACCTAAGTATTTATGGAATAAAGACCGAAAAGTTTAATAATGAAATTATAAAAAATGTTTCAAAAGTTAACAAAAAAATTAACCTTTCATTAAATGAGGTTAATTATTTATTAAAACCACTGAATTTTAGTATTAATATTTCAGCAAAAAACCCTAAAATATTATTGGAAGATAAAAGTTTAGATTTAAGAGATGTTACCAGCAATATTTCATTGAAATCTTTCATAAATAATCAATTTTCTATTGATGATTTAAAAATTTCCACAAAGGAAATTCAAATTAAAGATCTAATCTCATTAACAAGAGTAATTGAAGGATCACCACAACTTTTTGTTTTAGATAAAATAGCTAAAGAGGGATTAATTTCTGCAAACATAAATCTTACATTTGATTTAAATGGAGAAATAAAAAAGAATTATCAAATTAATGGGACCATTAAAAAAGCAAAATTTAATATTTTTAACCAGGTGAAAATTGATAATTTAAACCTATCATTCAATATAAGTAACAATCAATTAACATTGAGAAAAATAAAAACAAATTTTAATAGTGTAAAATTAAAATCATCCTTAATCAAAATTGAAAAAAAGAAAGATATATTTTTTGTTGATGGAAATTTAGCAAATGAAGAGCAAAATTTTGATATAAGTAAATTAAAACCTATACTTGGTGATTTGCCAAACAATATTGTGATAGAAAAAATTGACTTTAACTCTACAAATACTTTTTCTTTTAAGGTTAACAAAAAATTAAAATTGAATGATTTAAAATTTGAGACCAACTTAAACTTAAGACATTTTCAAATCATTAAAAACCCCCTTAATTTAAAACCTTTTTTACCTAATTATACAGAGCAAATTAAATTTGAAGATCATGAAATTAAAATTAAATTAAGAAAGGGTACATTGGACATTAAGGGAGGTGGAGATATATATATTGGAGATGAGCTTGAGCAATTTTCTTACAGTATTATTAATGATGATGGAAAAATAACATTTGACACAAAACTTAATATTAGAAAAAATCCATTAATAATAAATTTTTTAGATTATAAGAAGAAAAAAGAAAATAGTTCAGAAATTTTATTAAAAGGTATTTATAAAAAAAATAAAGAATTAATATTTAAAGATATTTCTATAACAGAAAAAAATAATCAAATTTTAATTAAAGATTTATTATTAAGCAAAAATTTTAAAATTAAAGATTTAGATTACGTTAAACTTAATTATAGAAATAAAAATGATCTTCTTAATAATATAGAGCTAAAAAAAAATAAATCTAATTTTTCTATAAATGGTAAAAGTTTTGACGCAACACAGTTCATTAATAATAGTATGAATGATGATGAAAGTACTACAATTTTTGAAAATTTTAATTCTAAATTTGATATTAAAATAGACACAACTTATATAGATAAAAATGATTATACAAAAAATTTAGCCGGAAACTTCACCTTTAAAGATAATAAATTAAATAAATTAAATCTAGCATCTACTTTTTCTAACAATAAAAAAATGAATTTATCCATTGAAACTAATAACCAAAATGAAACTATTACAAAATTCTTTTCAAACTATCCAAAACCTTTGATTAAAAGATATGATTTCATAAAAGGATTTGAAGAAGGATATCTAAATTTTAATTCTATAAAAAAAGATGGTGTTTCTAATTCTGTATTAGCTATTGATAACTTTAAAGTTAAAGAGGTACCTGTTTTTGCTAAGCTTTTAAGCCTAGCATCACTTCAGGGAATTGCAGATCTTTTAACGGGTGAGGGAATAAGGTTCACTGATTTTGAAATGATTTATTCAAGTCAAAAGGGTTCTACTAATATTGAAGAAATGTATGCAATCGGACCAGCTATTTCCATATTAATGGATGGCTACATTGAATCAAAGAAATTGGTTAGCTTGAGAGGAACATTGGTTCCTGCAACAACTATAAATAGATCTATAGCCTCAATTCCATTACTGGGGAAAATACTAATAGGTGAAAAAACCGGCGAAGGTGTTTTTGGTGTAAGTTTTAAAATAAAAGGAACTCCAAAAAATTTATCTACAACAGTCAATCCAATTAAGACTCTAACACCTAGATTTATAACAAGAACACTAGAAAAAATTAAAAAGAACTAAATTAATTCAACTTTAATATGTTTTTTTTTACCAAGTGAAAGCTTAATTAAACTGTCCTTAAACAAGTCTTCAGTAATTAAAAACTTTTCATCAGAAATAGCCTGACCGTTTATCTTAATTCCATTTCCTTTAATTAATCTTCGAATTTCACTTTTAGATCTTTCTAATTTTGATAAAATTACTAAATCTAGAATATTTATATTATTGTTTAACATTTTTTTGTTAATTTGAATAGTTGGCAGGTTATCACCCAATAAATTTTCAGAAAATGTTTGTTTTGCTGTTTCTTGGCATTTGCTTGCTTCATTTTCACCATGCAACATAGATGTAGCTTTATTAGCAAGTAAAATTTTTAGCTCATTAATATTATTATCTTTAATATTTTCAATTTCATCAATATTAATATCTGTAAAAATTTTTAAAAACTTTAAGACATCTCGATCATCAATATTTCTCCAAAATTGCCAATAGTCATATGCTGGAAGAAATCTTTTATCTAGCCAAACAGCTCCAGATTCAGTTTTGCCCATTTTTGCACCTGACGCCAATGTAATAAGAGGCGTCGTTAAACCGTAAACATGATTATTTGAATATCTTTTTATAAGATCGACTCCATTAACAATGTTACCCCATTGATCAGAGCCACCAATTTGAAGCATACATTTTTCTTTTTTGTTTAATTCTAAAAAATCATATGCTTGTAAAATCATATAGTTAAATTCCATATAACTTAATGACTGCTCTCTTTCTAATCTAATTTTAACACTATCGAAACTCAACATTTTGTTGATTGTAAAATGTTTTCCAACATTTCTTAGAAAAGAAATATAATTTAAATTTTTAAGCCATGTGTAATTGTTAACAAATATTGGTTTTGTTTTTGGGTCTTTATCATCTAAAAAATTTTTTAAAATTTTTTCAATATTATTTATATTCTTTTCAATTTCTTCTTCAGATAAAATTATTCTAGTTTTATCTTTTCCAGATGGGTCACCTATTCTAGTAGTACCCCCTCCTAATAAAACTATTGGTTGATGACCATGTTTTTGTAGCAATCTAAGACACATAATTTGAAGCAAGCTACCAACATGAAGACTTTCAGCTGTACAATCAAAACCAATATAAGCCCTGATTTTTTCTTTATCTAATAGTTGAGACAGATTTTCTTCACCAGTACACTGGTATAAGAAACCCCGATCTTTAAATTCTTTTAAAAATTTATTCATAAATATGCTATCTACATTATACAATATTTACTTAAAAAATAAGAATGGAAAAATTTTATACTTCTTTAGGGTTAATGAGTGGCACATCTATGGATGGGGTTGATGCATCAATTATTAGATCTAACGGTGAAAATAATTATGACCCTATATTTGACAAATATTTTGAGTATGATGAGGAAATTTATTCTGACTTACTAAATCTAAGAGATAAAATAAATTCAATAAAAGATTTAATAACTAATTCTTATCAAATTAATGAGCTTGAGAGAAAAATTACCTTATTTCATGCCAAAATTAGCAAAGAAATTATAAAGAACTCAGGAGTAGATGTAGATTTAGTCGGGTTTCATGGTCAAACAATTTTTCATAATGCTCAGGAAAAAATATCAAAGCAAATTGGAGATGGCAACTTACTATCAAGCCTTCTAAAAAAAGATGTAGTTTATAACTTTAGAGAAAATGATATTCTTAATGGGGGACAAGGAGCTCCATTAGCTCCAATCTTTCACAACTTACTTGTAAACCAGAATCAAATAGAGCGAACAGCTTGTGTTTTAAACATAGGAGGTATTGCAAATATTACTCTTATTGTCTCAAAAAATAATGAAGACTTAAAAAGTTTTGATGTAGGTCCAGGTAATTGTCTCTTAGATGAATGGGTTAGAAGACACACACAAATGAAATATGATGAAAATGGAAAAGCTTCAAATATAGGAAAAACAAGTGAAGTTATTTTAAATCAAGCGATTGATAATTTTGATAATATAAGTAATCAAGAAAAACTTTCATTTGATATAAAGGATTTTGATTTAAGTTTTGTAAAAGGTCTTTCATATGAGGATGGCTTATCTACATTAGTAGATTTTACCGCAATAATAATTTATCAGTCAATTTTAAAATTTATCAAGATTGAAGAAAATGAAAAGTTATTAATAATAGCTTGTGGGGGTGGAAGAAAAAACCTTTCATTAATGGAGAGTATAAGAAAAAGACTACCAAAAAATATCTCTATAAAAATAATTGATGATTATAAAATTGACGGTGATTTCATCGAGTCTCAAGCTTTTGCTTATCTTGCAATTAGATCTGCACTTAAAAAAGTAATTTCATACCCCAATACTACAAATGTTAAAAAACCTTGTACAGGTGGAATTTTAATTAAAAACTATTAACCTTAAAATAAAGCAGATTCTTTTTTAATATATTTGTCTAAACTTTTAACCAAAACATCTTCTGTTTTAGTAAAAAAATGATTTGCATCATTTATTGCTTGAAAATTAACTTTAATTCCTTTTTGGGCACTCAATCTTTTGTCTAAATCTGTAATGTGCTCTAGAGGCACTAATTCATCTTTTTTACCATAAATCATTAAACCCGAAGTAGGACATGGAGATAAGAATGAAAAGTCATAAACGTTTGGTTGTGGTGATATTGCAATAAATCTATTTATTTCAGGTCTTCTCATTAATAATTGCATTGCTATTAATGATCCAAAAGAAAATCCTGAAACCCAACATTGCGAGTTATCAAAATTTTCACGTTCTAACCAATCTAGGGCTGCAGCTGCATCAGCTAGTTCTCCTTGACCATTATCAAATTCACCATCACTTTTTCCAACACCTCTAAAGTTTACTCTACATACAGAAAATCCATTTTCCATAAACGTATGAAACGTATCAACCACAACTTTATTATTCATTGTTCCACCGTATTGAGGATGAGGTTGTAATACTAATGCTATTGGTGATGTAATTTTTTCACTTTTGTAATACTTGGCTTCCATTCTTCCAGCAGGCCCAGGTATAAATACTTCTACTATTTTGTTATCCATAAATGATATTGATTATTATTCTCAAAAAAAAATACACTTATCATAACTAAGCGACAATATGTTATCTTTTTTTTATATTGTATACTTGACTAATTTAGTCAAGTTTGTATAAAAAGCCTTCTTAAATAAGGGTAAATATGAAATTAACATCAAAAGGTAGATATGCAGTAATGGCTTTAGCTGACCTCGCTAAGTTCAATAGTGTTAATCCAGTATCTTTAAGAGATATATCGTTAAGACAAGGAATTTCTTTGGATTTTTTAGAGCAAATTTTTTCTAAGTTAAAAAAATATAATATCGTAAAAAGCATTAGAGGAACTAATGGAGGTTATATCTTAAACAAAGAACCAGAGAAAATTAAATTAGCAAACATACTCAGTGCTGTAGATGAAGAAGTTAAAACTGTTCAATGCAAGAAGGAGTCTAAAAAAGGATGCAATAGTAAGACTACAAAATGTATCACTCATAATTTATGGGACGAACTTGAAGTCCATATCAATCAATTCTTTGAACAAAAAAATTTAAAAGACCTTATAAGCAACTCATCAGAAAGTAGAAATTAAAATGGATGCTAGAGAAAAAGAAATAGAAAAATTAAAAGATTATAAATATGGATTTTCAACTGACATTGAAAGCATAACAGCACCCAAAGGCTTAAATGAAGAAGTAATTAAATTTATTTCAAATATTAAAAAAGAACCTAAATGGATGCTTGATTTTAGATTAAAAGCATTTGAAAGATTTAAACAATTAAAAGAACCAGATTGGCAAAAACCTAAGTATCCAAAAATTGATTATCAAGATTTATATTATTATTCAGCACCAAAAAGTATGGATGATAAACCTAAAAGTTTAGACGAATTAGATCCAAAAATTTTAGAAACATATAAAAAACTTGGGATCCCACTTCAAGAACAGGCAAGATTAAATGGTATTGCAGTTGATGCAGTATTTGACTCGGTCTCAGTTGCCACAACTTTTAGAGAAGAACTGTCTAAGCTAGGAATTATCTTTTGTCCTATATCGGAGGCTATTCAAAATCATCCTGAACTAGTTAAGAAATATCTAGGATCTGTAATTCCTACAACTGATCACTTTTTTGCAACTCTTAATTCTGCTGTTTTTACCGATGGTTCATTTGCATATATACCTGAGGGCGTAAGATGTCCGATGGAACTATCTACTTACTTTAGAATTAATGCCTCAAATACAGGTCAGTTTGAAAGAACCTTAATTGTTGCAGATAAAGGAAGTTATGTAAGTTATTTAGAAGGTTGTACAGCTCCTATGAGAGATGAAAATCAATTGCATGCTGCTAATGTAGAGTTGATAGCACTAGATGATGCTGAAATAAAATATTCTACAGTTCAAAATTGGTATCCTGGAGATAAAGATGGAAAAGGTGGAATATATAATTTTGTTACCAAACGAGGTTTGTGCAAAGGTAAAAATTCTAAAATTTCGTGGACACAAGTAGAGACAGGATCTGCTATTACCTGGAAATATCCAAGTTGCATCTTAAAAGGGGACAATTCAATTGGAGAGTTCTATTCAATTGCAATTACAAATAACCATCAAAAAGCTGACACAGGTACAAAAATGATCCATTTAGGTAAAAATACAAAGAGTAAAATTATTTCAAAAGGAATAAGCGCAGGATTTTCAGATATGACTTACAGAGGTCTAGTTGATATTTCCTCTAAAGCATCAAATTCTAGTAATTATACTCAATGTGATTCATTATTAATGGGTAATAAGTGTGGAGCACATACAGTTCCGTATATTAAAAACAAAAACTCAGAATCAAATATTGCTCATGAGGCAACAACTTCAAAAATAAGTGAAGAACAACTTCATTATTGTCAGCAAAGAGGCATGAGTCAAGAGGAAGCAGTTGGACTAATAGTGAATGGATTTTGTAAAGAGGTATTACAGCAGCTACCGATGGAATTTGCTGTAGAAGCTCAAAAGCTAGTTGGTATTAGTTTGGAAGGAAGTGTTGGCTAATGTTAAAGATAAATAAATTAAACGCAAAGATTGATAGCAAAGAAATTTTAAAAGGGCTTTCTCTTGAAATAAACCCAGGAGAAGTTCATGCTATAATGGGTCCAAATGGATCCGGAAAAAGTACATTATCAAATATTTTATCAGGTAAAAAAGGATATGAAGTTTCGGGAGAGGTTCTTTTTGAAAATAAAAATTTATTTGATTTAGAAACAGAGGAAAGAGCACACAAAGGTATCTTCTTAGCATTTCAGTATCCTTTAGAAATTCCTGGAGTTAATACGAATATATTTTTAAAAACTTCATTAAATGCAGTAAAAAAAGCAAGAGGTGAAAAAGAGCTTGATGCTATCGAGTTTTTAAAATTAGTAAAAGAAAAAGCAAAAGAACTTAAGTTTGATGAAGAAAAACTAAATAGACAATTAAATGTTGGTTTTTCTGGTGGAGAAAAAAAGAAAAATGAAATTTTGCAAATGTCATTGTTAGCACCAAAGTTATCAATCTTAGATGAAACCGACTCAGGATTAGATATTGATGCTTTAAAAATTGTTGCTGATGGGGTGAATACTTTAAGGGATAAGAAAAATTCTTTTCTAATAATTACCCATTACCAGAGACTGCTAGATTATATTAAACCTGATTTTGTGCATGTGTTGAAAGATGGAAAAATTATCAAATCTGGTGGAGCAGAATTAGCATTAGAACTAGAAAAAAAAGGATATGAAAGTTTTTAATTCAATGAAAGAACAACTTCAAATAGATTTTGATAATATTATAAAAACTTCAAGTTTTACTAAAAGAGATATTGAACTTAAACAAAACTCTTTGAATGAATTTATAAAAACAGGTTTTCCAAACAGAAGACAAGAAAACTGGAAATTTTCTGATTTAAATCAAATAATAAAAAAAAATATTGGTGATCTTAGTTTTTATAATGATTATTCGTTATCAAATAAGATTGATACATCGGTATTTATCGATGGGTTAGAACATAACAAGATCGTCTTTATAAATGGTAGGATTGAAAAAATTGATTTTGATTATGAAAAAAAAGATAAGATAGAAATAATTGATGAGCCAGAAATTGATAATAGGTTAAATAACTTTAACTCTTTAATTGATTTAAATAAGGCTTTTACCTATAAATCTTATAAAATCTTGATTAAAAAAGATTATCAATTGGTAAAACCTTTAATAATTTATCATATAACAAATGATAAGATTAAGTCAAAAAACATAAATTTAAGCTTAGATTTTCAATTAGAAGAAAATAGCTCTCTAAGAATAATAGATTTATTTAATGATAATTCAGAAAAAAATTTTTTAAATATTTTTTATAATTTTGATTTAAAGCAAGATGCAATTTTAAAGAATTATAAAATTGATAAAATTAAAAATAAAAATGTAAAATATTCTTTTAACAACATTGAACAAGCTGATAATAGTTTATCAGAAACGTTTATTTTATCATCTGGATCAAATTTTTTTAAGAATGAGATTAATTGTAACTTAAATGGAAAATATTCATCAGCATTTATAAATGGTATTTTTTCACTTTCTGATGATAGACACCATGAAGTTAGAACTACTATAAATCACCTTATAGAAAATACTAAAAGTTATCAATTAATTAAGAGTGTTCTAGATGACAGCTCTAAAGCTGTATACCAGGGAAAAATATTTGTTAATTCAGAAGCACAAAAAACAGATGGATATCAACTAAGTAAAGCAATTTTATTAAATGAAGCATCTGAATTTAATGCGAAACCAGAATTAGAAATTTATGCAGATGATGTTAAATGCTCACATGGTTCTGCATCAGGTAGTTTAGATGAAGATTCTATATTTTATTTAATGTCTAGGGGGTTAAATTATCAACAATCTAGAGAACTTTTAATTAATGGGTTTTTACTAGATGTAATAGAAAAAATAACAGATACCGAAATTAAAAATTTAATAAAAAATATGATTGGATTTAAAGAATGAATATAGACAATATAAAAAAAGAATTTCCTATTTTTGATGAAAAAATTCAAAATAATGATTTAGTCTATCTAGATAGTGCAAATTCTTCTCAAAAACCAAAGGTTGTAATAGATAGAATTAATGAATTCTATACTAAACAATTTTCCAATGTAGGGAGAAGTGTTCATTATCTTGCGGTTGCTGCTACCAACTTATACGAGAACACAAGAACTTCAGTTCAAAAGTTTATTAATGCCAAAGATAAAAATGAAATTGTTTTTACTAAAGGTGCAACAGAAGCACTTAATCTAGTTGCTAATACATTGGGTCAAAATTATTTACAAGAAGGTGATGAAGTGCTTATCACTGAATTGGAG
The DNA here is from genome assembly GCF_047722545.1 of Candidatus Pelagibacter sp. Uisw_121. Classification (GTDB taxonomy): domain Bacteria; phylum Pseudomonadota; class Alphaproteobacteria; order Pelagibacterales; family Pelagibacteraceae; genus Pelagibacter. The sequence continues at coordinate 324,796 of NZ_CP159816.1, forward strand.
CACCATTCTAATTATGTACCTTGGCATTTTCTAAGAAAATCAAAAAATATAAAAATTAATTTTGCTGAAATCAATGATGATGGTGAAGTTACATTAGAAGAAATCGAAAAAAAAATTACCTCCAGAACAAAGGTAATTTCAATTACACATTTATCAAATGTTACTGGTGCTATTTTGCCAATTAAAGAAATAACAGAACTTGCTCATTCAAAAGGAATAATTGTTGTAGTTGATGGTTGTCAGGGCGCTCCTCATTTAAGATTAGATATGCAAGATCTTGATTGTGATTTTTACGCAATTTCTTGTCACAAAATGTATGGCCCAACTGGTTTAGGTATTTTGTATGGTAAAAAAAAATGGCTAGAAGAATTGCCACCGTATCAAGGTGGTGGTGGAATGATCAATGAAGTTAAAAAAGATAGAATTTCTTATGGTGATTTACCCAATAAATTTGAAGCAGGAACTATGGCTACAGCTCAAGTGATTGCATTTGATCAGTCTATTAAATTTTTAGAAAGAATTGGTATAGATAATGTGGTGAAACATGAAGCTGACTTAGTTGAGTATGGGCAGAAACTATTACAAAAAAATAACTCAGTTAAATTAATTGGTAATCCTAAAAATAAAGGTGGAGTTTTATCTTTTACTATTGAAGGTATTCACCCACATGATGTAGCAACTATTTTAGATGAAGATGGAGTTGCAATAAGAGCAGGTCATCATTGCTGTCAAATTCTACATGATAAATTAAATATACCTGCAAGCTCACGAGCATCTGTTGGAATTTATAATACGAGAGAAGATTTAGATAAACTTAATGATGCAATAAATAATTGTAAAAAAATATTTAACCAAAAATGAACTTAAAAGAATTATATCAAGAAATAATACTAGAGCATGGTAAAAATCCACGGAACCTTGGTAAGACTGATGATTTTAATAAAGATGCTAAAGGACATAATCCTTTATGTGGTGATAATGTACATGTTTATTTAAAACTTAATGGACAAAAAATAGTAGAAGACATTTCTTTTGAAGGAAGTGGTTGCGCTATATCAATGGCATCAGCTTCAATTATGACAGACTTAATTAAAGGTAAGAATGAACATGAAGCTAAAGAAATTGTTGAAGATTTTTTAGGAATGATAAAAGAAAACCCTAAATTAAATTCAGAAAATTTAAAAGAGGATGAAAAAACTAAATTAATGTGCTTATCTGGAGTAAAAAAATATCCAATGAGAGTTAAATGTGCGACTTTATCATGGCATACTTTAATTTCTGCAATTGACAATACTCAAGAAGAAATTAATACTGAAAAATTAGATTAAATTATGGATTTAAGAGAACAAGTAATAGCTGAAATTAGAAAAATTTATGACCCAGAGATACCAGTAAATATTTATGAATTAGGTCTAATTTATGATGTTAAGGTAAACGAGTCTAAAGCTAAGATTATAATGACTTTGACTACACCAAATTGCCCTGTTGCAGAAAGTTTACCTCAGGAAGTTAAAGATAGTGCAATGCAAGTAGAGGGCATTGAAGAGGTTGATCTAGATTTAGTTTTTGAACCACCTTGGGAAAAATCAATGATGTCAGAAGCTGCCAAATTGGAGTTAAATTTATAATGAACCCTATAATTAAATTAAGTGACAATGCTGCAAGCCGTATTAAAGAAATTATGTCTGGTGTTGAGTCGAATTCAATTGGTGTTAGAGTTGCCGTTAAGTCTGGTGGTTGTGCTGGCATGTCTTATGTAATGGAGTATGCTAAAGAGGTTAATCCAACAGATGAAATTATAGAAGATAAAGGTGTTAAAGTTTTTGTAGATGCTGCAGCTGTAATGTACCTATTAGGAACTGAGATGGACTATAAAAAAGAAGAGTTTTCCTCATCATTTGTGTTCAATAACCCCAATGAATCTGAGCGTTGTGGTTGTGGGGAATCATTTAAAGTTTAATATTACTTTAACGCATATCAGCGTTGCAAATACCACATATCTAAGGTATTAAATAGGTATGAATAAATTCGAATTTAAAAATCTTGTTAAATCTTTAGAAAAGTCACTGAAAGAAAGAACTTTCTTCAAGACCCTTCGAAAAGAAGTAAATACTGGTGCAAACGGCACGCAGGGTTACGTTGTTAAAAAAGGAATTAACAAAGATACAATCGCAACTACTAGACAGTAATTAGACTTAGCTACTGTAATACATCTCAAATTCTACAGGATGAGGTGCATGTTCAAATCTATGTATCTCTTCAAATTTTAATGCAATGTAAGCATCAATTTGATCATCAGTAAATACACCGCCTTCAGTTAAAAAATCTCTATCTTTATCCAAACTTTCCATAGCTTCTCTTAGAGAGCCACAAACAGTTGGAATATTCTTAACTTCTTCTGGAGGTAAATCATAAAGATCTTTGTCAAAAGATTCACCTGGGTGTATTTTATTTTTAATTCCATCTAAACCAGCCATAAGCATAGCAGCAAAAGTTAAGTAAGGGTTTCCTGAGGCATCAGGAAATCTTATTTCACATCTTGCACCATTTTTACTTAATGAAATTGGTATACGACATGAAGCAGATCTATTTCTTGCAGAGTAAGCAAGTAAAACAGGTGCTTCAAATCCTGGAATTAATCTTTTGTAACTATTTGTTGTAGCATTTGAGAAAGCATTAATTGCTTTTGCATGCTTTAAAATACCACCAATATAGTGAAGTGCCGTTTCAGATAACCCGGCATAAGCATCACCAGAAAAAACTGGCTTGCCATCTTTCCAAATTGATTGATGAATATGCATTCCAGAACCATTGTCACCAGCAATTGGTTTAGGCATAAAGGTTGCAGTTTTTCCAAAAGAATGAGTAACCATTTGAACTACATATTTATATAATTGAACATTATCAGCTTGATCAACAAGTGTTCCAAAGTACATACCTAGCTCATGTTGACTTGGTGCTACTTCATGGTGATGTTTTTCAACTTTAATACCTACTTCTTTTAAACTTTTTAAATATTCACCCCTCATATCTTGCTCACTATCAACAGGAGGTACTGGAAAATATCCACCTTTTACTGGAGGTCTATGACCCATGTTTCCATTAGCATATTCCGTACCTGAGTTATAAGGACCTTCTTTACTATCTATTTTAAAACCTGTGTTGTTAGGATCATTATTAATTCTAACGTCATCAAATACAAAAAATTCTGGTTCAGGGCCAAAGAATGCTTTATCACCAACACCAGATTTCTTTAAGTATTCTTCAGCTTTTTTAGCTGTTCCTCTAGGGTCTCTTTCGTAAGGAGATCTTTTAACAGCATCTAAAATATCACAAAAAAGAATTAATGTGTTATGTGAAGTAAAAGGGTCCATAACAAGTCTTGATGTATCAGGTTTTAAAATCATATCAGATTCGTTAATAGCTTTCCAACCAGCAATAGATGAACCATCAAAAAACACACCTTCATTTAACATTTCTTCATCAACAATAGTGTGATCCATTGTTAAGTGTTGAAGCTTACCTCTTGGGTCAGAAAATCTTAAGTCAACAAACTCAACTTCTTTTTCTTTCATGAATTTTAATACGTTAGCAGCAGTCATAGTTTCTCCTTTTTTTAAATTTTGTACCCAATAAATAACAAATATTTTCTTGATAATATTGCTTGAATAATAAATATCACCTATGCGTTTTTTACATATGAATTACATCATTATTTGTTAAATTATCAATCAATTAATAGTTGCAATATGAGCTTATTAGATAAAGAGCCCGTTAAAAGAGCAGAAAAATTTCTTAAGAGTTTTGACCAATCTTTAGAGGTAATTATTTTAGAAGATTCAGCAAGAACAGCACAAGACGCTGCTAAAGCTTTAGATTGTAATGTAGGCGCGATTGTCAAAAGCTTACTTTTTAGGGCTGGGGATGATTTTATCTTATGTTTAGTAGCAGGAGATAAGAGGTGTTCATTAAATAAACTTAAAAAATTTAAAGATAAAAAAGATATTTCAATGGCATCACCAGAAGAAGTTAAAACCCAAACTGGGTACACAATTGGTGGTGTTTCACCCATTGGTCATTTAAACGAGATTGAGATTATAATAGACAAATCTTTAGAAAGGTTTAATCAGCTTTTTGCAGCAGCTGGACATCCAAACTGTGTATTTAAAATAAACTTTATTAATATTCAAAAAATTACCAATGGAAAAATCAAAGATATAATTAAATGAGACAACCTAAACTAATCGATTATACCTTATTAGTATTTTTAGCTTTAATATGGGCATCAGCTTTTTTCAATATTAAAATTGCAACAGAGTCTTTTGGACCTATCACGATTGCATTCTTGAGAGTTTTTTTTGGATCTATTCCAGTATTGTTATTGTGTTTTTACAAAAAAATTAAAATAGAAGCATTTTCTAAAGATTGGTATTGGTTTGCTATAATTGGATTTGTAAATTTGGTACTGCCATTTTTTTTAATTGCCTACGGTGTAAAATCGGTTCAAAGTAATTTAGCAGCAATATTGATGTCAACTACACCATTAAGCTCAACTGTATTAGGACATTTTTTTACTAAAAATGAAAAATTTGACTTTATCAAAACATTTGGAATATTAATTGGTTTTTCAGGAATTGTTTATCTATTTTCAGACAATTTTTTAATTAATGATAACAATTTTTTTTCTGCATTAATGATTTTACTTGGCTCAACCTGTTATGTCATAGGTGGAGTTTTAACTCTTAAAATCAGTGATAAAAAAAAATGAAAATGTAACAGGATCAATATTAATCTGGGCTATAATAATTTTGATACCCTTGGTTTCTTTTATAGAAAAACCTTGGGAAACTACGCCCTCAATAGAGTCAAGTATTTCTGTAGTTTATCTTGGTTTGGTATCAACAGGTTTAGCATGGCTTCTTAGATTTAGAATTTTAAAGAATAATGGACTAATATTTCAGTCTCAAGTTTCTTATTTAATACCTATTTTTGGAATTATTTTAAGTTATATATTCTTAGATGAATTAATTACTGATAAAGTTTTAACTTCATTGTTAGCAGTTTTAGTTGGTCTCTATTTTGTAAAAAAAGCAGGAAATAAAAAAATTACTTAAGTTTAGCCATTTCTTTAATATGCGAAGGTCTAGTTTCACAGCAACCCCCTAAAATAGTGGCCCCAGCTTCTTTAAATTTCTTTACAAATAAAGCCATCTTTTTTGGCACTAGATCTTCTCTATGACCCAAAAATTCATTTGGGTTTCCTGATTTACTTTTATTAAAAGTATTTGTGTAACCTGACGTAGGTTTTGTTGTGATAAATCCATTGAGCTTAAAACCAAAAGGAACACCTAAACCTTTTATTTCGTTAAGATTTTTTTCATAATTTTCTGGTGATACACAAGAAAGTATTATCCCAAGTAAACTTTTGTGATTTATTGTTGTGATAATCTCAGAAATATTTTCACCACTTGGCAATTTCACACCCTCTGAGATATGAGCCCCAATAAGATAAGGTTTATCAAAGCTTTCTATGGCTTCGATCGCCAATTTAAACTCTCGTACACTGCTTAATACGTCAAAATAAAAAAAATCTATAAAAGGATCAAGTAATTTTGCTTGATCGTAGAAATTTTTTTTAATTTCATCATTAGACCTTGTGTCTGCCTCATAAGTTAAATATTGAGGAGGTAGTCCACCAGCAACTAAAACATGAGGGTTTAAATCTTTTGCTTTTTTAGCTATTTCACCAGCTTTAGTATTTAAATAATCAAATTTATCTTCAACACCATTATCCCTTAATCTCATTCTTCTTGTAGTGAATGTTGTTGTTACAATAATTTCAGCACCAGAATTTATAAAATCTAAGTGTGTATCAAGCAAAAGCTGATGATATTTTTCCTGCAATAATGCATTAGCACTCCAAAGAGTACCATTTGTTTCTACACCTCTTGCTAATAATTCTTGACCCATTCCGCCATCTAGAATTCTTGTTTCTTTGAAAAAATTTATATCCATCTTTGCTCCTTACTTTTTTAGTGCTTTAGCTTTATGCCAGGTGCACAATATAGTCCAACAACCTTTACCAATTAATTTAATGATTTCCTTTTTAGCAGTTAGTACCTGCAATATGGATCAAATCGGTTGATACATTTATATACGTAATAGACTGATTAGCAAATTATTTTTTGAATAATACTTTAGCATTAAAAGAGAAAGATCTTCTCTCGCCACCAACATTAAAAGGATAAGCAGTGTGCATCAAATAATTTGGAAAAATCAATAGATCCCCTAGTTTTGGGTTTAAATTATAGATACTTTTACTCAAAAAGTTAGTTTGCCCATTAATAAAATCAATAGTTCCATTCGTTTTAAACTTTTTATTTTTAACAAATTTATTTTGATTCATATCTTTTGGAATTTTAAGATAGCCAACTCCTGATAATTGTCCTTCATGATAATGAATAGGATTATATTCATTTTTTAATTGTCTAACTACCCATAGATTAATTATTTTAATTTCTTTAATTTTTTTTACGTTAGACTTATTAAGATAAATTTTGATATTTTTTATTAACTCTTTAGATAAACTTTTATTGACTATTGCTTTGGGTATCTTGATTTCATTCTGAATTTGACTTGCCAGTTTAGAGCTATAATCGTTTTTTTTTGATAATTGAAACTTATCAATATGAGTATTTAAAAGGGTAATAATTTTTTTGGATAACTTACTTTTTCCTATAGTTGGGCCAAAAGCTCTAAATGTTTTCATAATTTATTTATATCATTATTCATAACCAAGTTATTAGACACATTTTAATTAAGCACAAGATGTGGGTTATATTCAATCCTAAGTAGAAAATTAATAATATAACTAGTGGATATTAAGAAATTTTTTTGTTTAGTTAAGAGATGGCTACTAAAAAGAAAAAAACAGCCAAAAAATCTAAACGTAAGGCCAAAAAAAAAATTAAGAAAAATTTGGTCAAACGATCACCTAAAAATATTAAAAAAGTTAAAAAGAATAAAGGTGTGACCAAAAAGAAGTTACGTAAGACATCAAAAAAAAATAAGCTTAAGAATAATAATAAGATAGAGAGGATAAAAATGAGCACAGAAACAGTAAAAGGTGGACGATCTCCGTTACTAGATACGTCTCACCTAAAAGTTAAATTTCCATTTAAAGAAAAATATGGAAATTTTATAGGAGGAAAATTCGTTGAACCAAAATCGGGAAAATATTTTGACAACGTAAGTCCAATCAATAATGAAGTTATATGTTCTGTTCCAAGATCAGATGCAAAAGATGTTGAGGCTGCACTTGATGCTGCACACGCTGCATTTCCTACTTGGGGAATTACATCAATAACTGAAAGATCTAACATTCTTCTTAAAATAGCTGATGTTATTGAAAAAAACCTTGAGCTTTTAGCTACTGCTGAATGTCTAGATAATGGAAAACCAATCAGAGAATGTATGGCAGCTGATTTACCATTAGTTGTTGATCATTGGAGATATTTTGCTGGAGCCATAAGAGCAGAAGAAGGTTCTGTTTCAGAGATAAGTAACAGTGAGTATTCTTATCATATTCCTGAGCCACTTGGTGTGGTTGCACAAATTATACCTTGGAACTTCCCGTTATTAATGGCAACATGGAAACTTGCACCAGCACTTGCTGCAGGAAACTGTGTAGTTTTAAAACCAGCTGAACAAACACCAGCATCAATCTTACTATTAATGGAATTAATTGGAGATCTATTACCTCCAGGAGTTCTTAATGTTGTAAGTGGTTTTGGTCTTGAAGCAGGTAAGCCATTAGCTTCATCTAAAAGAATCAGAAAGATTGCTTTTACAGGTGAAACAACAACTGGACGTTTGATTATGCAGTATGCTGCTCAAAACTTAATTCCAATAACTTTAGAATTAGGTGGAAAATCTCCAAATGTTTTCTTTGAAGATGTCATGGATCAAGATGATGAATTTTTTGATAAATGTCTTGAGGGTTTTACAATGTTTGCTCTCAATCAGGGAGAAGTTTGTACTTGTCCTAGTAGAGCTTTGATTTAAGAATCTATCTATGATAAATTTATGGAAAGAGCTATTGCTAGAACAAAAGCTGTAACACAAGATAATCCTTTAAAAATGGAAACCATGATTGGTGCTCAAGTATCATTAGAGCAAATGGAGAAAATAAAATCTTACTTAGATTTAGGTAAGAAAGAAGGTGCTAAAGTTCTATGTGGAGGTGAAGTTGCTAACTTAAACAGTGGTTTGGAAAAAGGTAATTATATCCAACCTACTATTTTTGAAGGTGATAACTCTATGAGAGTTTTCCAAGAAGAAATTTTTGGTCCAGTTGTATCAGTTACTAAATTTAAAGATGAGGCTCATGCATTAGAAATTGCTAATGATACTCTTTATGGTTTAGGAGCAGGTGTTTGGACTAGGAATGGAAATATTGCTTATAGAATGGGAAGAGGGATCCAAGCAGGAAGAGTTTGGACTAACTGTTACCATGCTTATCCAGCTCATGCTGCTTTTGGAGGTTATAAACAATCTGGAATTGGTAGAGAAACACATAAAATGATGCTTGATCATTATAGACAGGTGAAAAACTTACACGTGTCATACAGTGAGAAAAAATTAGGCTTCTTTTAACAGGTATATTATAGTGGCCTGTAGTTTAATACAGGCCATATAACTATGAAAGTTTCAGCAACACCATTAGCGTTAGAATTAATTGAAGATCTAAAGAAAGATCATGGTAAAGAATTGCTTTTTCATCAATCTGGTGGATGTTGTGATGGGAGTGCCCCAATGTGTTATCCAGTTAAAGAATTTCTTGTAAGTGATGACGATGTTTTGATTGGTAAAATTGGAGGTGTTCCTTTTTATATAAGTGAAACCCAACATGAAGCATGGAAAAATACAGATTTAATTATTGATTGTATTAAAGGAATGGGGGGAATGTTTTCACTTGATAATGGAACTGGAAGAAGATTTTTAACAAGATCAGAGATTTGTGTTCCTGAAAAAAAATTAATTAATTAATTAAATTTCATTTTAACTCTTAGCGTAAGTAAAATTACAATAATAATAAGATAGATTAAAGGTTCCACTGTAACTACTTTAACTAACCACAAGTAGTGAGCAATTCCCAATAAAGAAATTATGTAAATAAGTTTGTGTAGTTTTTTCCACTTATCCCTTAACAACCTTATCATTCGTTTAGATGAGGTAAGAGCAAGTGGCACTAATAAAAGCCAAGCTAAAAATCCAGCAAATATAAATTTTTTTTTTTACAATATCATCACTAATACTAGACCAATCAAAGCGATAATCTATTCCTACATATGTCATAATGTGTGCTGAAGCATAAAAAAATACAAATAGGCCAAACATTCTCCTATAGTTAATCCAAAAATTTAATTTAGTAAATTTTTGTAGAGGAGTCATTGCAAGAGTTATTATAATAAAACGAAGTGTCCAATTACCAGTTACATGTGTAATTTCTTTTACAGGTTCGGGGCCTAATTGATTAAAGATAATTTGATAAAAAATAATTAATATTGGTAATAAAGATAAAAAAAAAATAGGTATTTTTATATATTTCTGCATATTTTATAAAAAAAATTTTTTATTTAAAAGTTTATCTTTAAGTTCATACCAGAGTATAAATTTGCAACTTCATCACCATACCCATTAAACATTTCAGTTTCAATTCTAGGCGCTAAAATACCTTCACCTATAACTCGTTCTGTAGCTTGCGACCATCGTGGATGTGACACATTTGGATTAACATTTGAATAAAACCCATATTCTCTTGGCGATGACCTCATCCAAGATGATGTAGGCATTTTTTTTACTAATTTTATTTTAACAATTGTTTTTGCACTTTTAAAACCATATTTCCAAGGAACAAAAATTCTTAATGGAGCCCCATTTTGATTGGGCAATGCCTTTCCATAAAGCCCAGTAACTACTGTTGTTATAGGATGCATAGCCTCATCAATTCTCAATCCTTCTCTATAGGGCCAATTTAAAACTGGATATCTTTGACCTTTCATTTGATCAGGGTCATAAACACTTTCAAATTCAACAAATTTTGCAGTGTTTTTAATAGATACTTTACTAAGTAGTTTACTTAGAGAAAATCCCATCCAAGGAATAACCATGGACCAACCTTCAACGCATCTAAGTTTATAAATTCTTTCTTCGGAAGGAAATAAAGAAATTATTTCTTCAGCTGAAAGTGTGATTGGGTTATCCACTTCACCTTCAATAGTAACAATCCAAGGTTTAGTTTTAAATTCTTGTGAGTTTTTAAAAGGATCTTTCTTTCCAGTGCCAAATTCATAATAGTTATTATAACTTGTTATATCCTCATATGATGTTAATTCAGTTTTATTTTGAGAGTAAGCAGTATTTAAGAAAGGTATACTACTTAAGGATATAGAACCAACGCCAAGTCCAATAGATTTAATAAATTTTCTTCTTTTATTATATGTTAATTCAGGAGTTATTTCTGAATGTTTATATTTTTTCATTATTAAAGTATTATATAATAATAATAAAAATGGTGGTGATTTATTTGGTAAAATGTTTTCAACTTTATTTGAAGTGAGTTAACTTCTAGCTTATTAAAACTAGAAGTTAACATAAATAATTAACCAGCTGGTTTGTAGCCAGCCATAGCTTTAACAGCAAGTTCAGCAGCTTTATTAATGTCCATTTTTTCAAGGATAGTAAAGTTTGTTATCGTTCCAGTTGATTCGACAGCTAATTTAACCGCAGCAGTTGCCTCAAAACCTACATCGCCAGTTATTACTCCAACAAAATCATAAGACCCTCTAACGATATCAAAAGACTCCATTTTACCACCAACAGCTTTTGATAATTGAGTTGCTGCCGCCGTTCTGTCTTGAGAGGGATCCTTCATAAAGCCCTGAAATGCTTTTGCTGTATAATTGCCCATTACAATATATTTTTTCATTAGTTCCTCATTTATTAATTTGTAAGAGTTAATCATATTTGTTAAAGATTTGTAAAATTATTTATTAAAATCAACTTATGGTTTAGCAAATTATGTACGAAAAATTTGGACAATTTATCGATGGTAATTGGTCGCCCTCTTCTAACAAAGAAACCTATGAAGTTATCAATCCTGCAACAGAAGAAGTTTTAGGAAACGCTTCTAAAGCAACACCAGTTGATGTTGATAAAGCATTAAAATCTTCTGAGAAAGGATTTAAGATTTGGAAAAAAACAACACCATGGGAAAGATCTTATATTTTAAGACGTATAGCAGATAAACTTCGAGAAAAAAAAGATGTACTAGCTAAATGGATGACTCTAGAAAATGGAAAACCTTTATCAGAAGGTGTTGGTGAAACAAATGGAGCAGCAGATATTTTTGAATGGAATGCTGAAGAAACAAAAAGAATTTTTGGTCAGACTATAGAAAGTAGATTTGAAGATACAAGAGTACATGTTTATTACCAACCTGTTGGAGTTGTAGCTGCTTTATCACCTTGGAATTTTCCACTTATTCTAGCAGCTAGAAAAATATCAACTGCACTTGCAGCTGGTTGTTCAGTGATTATTAAACCAGATACAATTACGCCAGGTGTAGTAATGGAATTAGTTGATATTTGTAAAGAATGTGGAGTTCCACCAGGTGTCGTTAATCTTTTATCAGGCGATCCTCCAAGTATAGCTTCTCAATTAATTCAATCAGATATAATTAAAAAAATTTCAATAACTGGCTCTGTAAGAGTTGGAAAATTGATTTTAAAACAGGCTGCAGATAAAGTTCAAAGAGTAACAATGGAGCTAAGTGGTCACTCTCCTTTCATAGTTTTTGATGATGCCGATGTTAAAAAAGCAGCAGATATGGCTATTGCTGCAAAATTTAGAAATAATGGCCAGGTATGTATATCTCCTAATAGATTTTACATTCATGAAAATAAAAAAGAAGAATTTATAAATTTATTTATCGAAAAAACTAAAAAGTTAAAAATTGGTAATGGAATGGATCCAGATACTCAATTAGGACCACTTACAACTCAAAAAAGATTAAATGAAATTGAAGAATTAGTTGAAAAAACAAAGCAAGAAGGAGCCAAGGTTTTATTAGGTGGTAAAAGACCTGCGGGCTTCAACAAAGGTTTTTATTATGAACCAACAATTTTTGACGATGTTAAAGATGACTTTACAATTATGAAACAAGAGCCATTTGGACCATTAGTGCCTATGCTATCCTTTAAGTCATTTGATGAAGTTATTGAAAGAGCCAATGATCATGATCTTGGTTTATGTAGTTATGTGTGTACTAATTCTATGGAAACAGCCCACCTTGCATCCGAACAATTAGAAACAGGATCTGTAGCAGTTAATACTGGAGCAGTTGCAATTGCTGAAGCCCCATTTGGTGGAATAAAACAAAGTGGATACGGTAGAGAAGGTGGATCAATGGCTATTAAAGATTACCTTAATATCAAATATACTCATATGGGTATTAAAGGCTAACACTTATGCAAATTGGTTTTATTGGGGTTGGTCTCATGGGTTTTCCCATGGCCAAAAATTTACTAAAATCCGGTTATCAATTAAAAGCATTTAATAGGTCTCAAGATAAAGCTGAAAGATTAAAAGAATTTGGAGCAGAAATATCTGTATCCATTAAAGATGTTGTCACAAATTCAGACATAATTATCACAATGCTTACAGATGATAATGCTGTTGAAAAAGTGATGGATAGTGATGAATTCATTTTCAATATAAAAAAAGGGGCTACTGTTATTGATATGAGTTCAGTTAATCCAGTTTTGGCAATAAAGTATTCAAAAAAGTTAAAAGAAAAAAAAAGTAAATTATTTAGATGCTCCAGTTTCAGGTGGAACTATAGGCGCTGAAGAAGCAACATTGGCAATAATGATAGGTGGTGACGAAGAAACATTTAGAAATTGTTATGAGTTACTCAAAATAATGGGCAACCCAACATTAGTAGGCCCAATATCGTCTGGTCAAATATCCAAATTAGCTAATCAAATTATTGTGGGTGTTACTATTGGAGCTGTAGCAGAAGCAGTCACTTTATGCGAAAAGTCTGGGACCAATCCAAGTAAAATGATTGAAGCCTTATCAGGAGGATGGGCTGATAGTAAAATATTACAAACACATGGAAAAAGAATGATTAATAAAGATTTTACACCTAAAGGAAAAACCACAACACAATTAAAAGATATGACCAATATTGTTAACGCTGGAAAAGCAGCTGAAACTCATTTGCCTATTTCTAGTTTAATTAAAGAAATGTATAAAGATTTGGTAGCAGATGGTCAGGGAAATACAGATCATAGCTCTCTATATAAAGCAATTGAAAAAATAAATAAAAAATGAAATTTTTAAGAATTGGAAAAATAGGACAAGAAATTCCTGTAGCATTAGATAAAGATAGAAAATATAGAAATTTATCATCAGTTATTAAAGACTTAAATCCTGAAAATATTAATTTTGAAACTCTAAATAGAATTAATGATATAGATTTGGAGAACTTGGAAGAGGTAAGTCAAAATGAAAGAATAGGGTCTTGTATTTCTAAACCAGGAAATTTTTTTGCAATCGGTTTAAATTACGTTGAACATGCAAAAGAGACAGGTGCAAAAACACCTGAGAACCCAGTTCTATTTAATAAGTCAGTTCATTCTATAGTAGGACCAAACGATAATGTAATTATACCCAAGACTTCAAAAAAATTAGATCATGAAGTTGAGATAGCTTTTGTTATTGGAAAAAAAGCAAAAAGAGTTTTAGAAAAAGATGCACAAGATTATATTTTTGGATACTGTATTTGTAACGATATCAGTGAACGTGAATGGCAAAAAGAAAAAGGGGGTCAGTGGGTTAAAGGCAAATCTGGTGATACATTTGGACCATTAGGACCTTATTTAGTTACAAAAGATGAAATCAAAGATGTTAATAATCTGAACTTAACACTAGATGTCAATGGTAATAGACATCAAACAGGCAACACAAACCAAATGATTTTTAATTTTAATTTTTTGGTAGCTCATATCACAAGTTTTATAACCTTAATGCCGGGTGATATAGTTACTACTGGTACTCCTCCAGGAGTCGGTCTTGGAATGAATCCTCCTCTTTTTTTAAAAGATGGTGATAATATGCAGCTATCAGTTGATAATCTAGGAAGACAAAACATAATGGTGTTAGAAGAATAATATTTTATGTTAGAATTATTTATTGCATTTGGAGCTGGGTTGATTAGTTTTTTATCTCCCTGTGTCTTACCTTTAATACCAGGTTATATTTCTTATATTTCAGGAGCATCTTTAGATGAACTACTTGCAAATAAAAAAATTAATTTGGTACCATTAATATTATTTACTTTAGGTTTTTCTTTTGTTTTTATTATATTTGGGGCAGCTGCCTCTTACTTGGGACAAGTATTGTTACAAAATTCAGAAACGTTAAGAATACTTGCTGGTTTAATTATTATTGTATTTTCTCTTCAATTAATTGGAATTATAAATATTAATTTTTTAAATTTTGAAAAAAAGATTTATACCAAAAAAAATAGTAATATTTGGTTTTCATTTATTATTGGTATGGCTTTTGGTTTTGGATGGACACCTTGTATTGGTCCAATTTTGGGGTCAATTCTTGCACTAGCCTCTACAGAAGAAACAGTATTTAAAGCTATAATATTACTTAGCTTTTATTCACTTGGGTTGGCAATACCTTTCATTTTATCAGGTTATCTAATGCAAAGATTTCTGATGTTTTCTAAAAACTTTAAAAAAAATATTAATTTAGTCACAAAGAGTGGGGGTGTAATACTTTTAATAACAGGGGTTCTAATTTTAACAAACCAACTGCAAATTTTAGGCTACTATATCTTAAACTACTTACCCTTTTTGCAAAACTTTGGTTAATAGGTTAATAACAATCTATACTTATGAAAATTTATCAAATTGACTCAAGTGCCAGAAAAGAAGGATCAAGTTCAAGAGCATTAGCAAAAAAATTACTAGATAAAATTAAAAAACCAGGTGATGAAGTAATTTATAGAGATT
The DNA here is from genome assembly GCF_047722545.1 of Candidatus Pelagibacter sp. Uisw_121. Lineage (GTDB taxonomy): Bacteria > Pseudomonadota > Alphaproteobacteria > Pelagibacterales > Pelagibacteraceae > Pelagibacter. The sequence goes on from NZ_CP159816.1 coordinate 339,888, forward strand.
TAGATGATGATATGCTTTTTGTTAGTGGCTTAACTGAGTCTGGAATGAAGATTGCGGAAAAAGACCAAACTGAAGATCATAAAAAAATGTTTGAACTCTCAGATAAACTTGTCACTGAATTAAAAGAAAGCGATATTATTATAATTTCAGCACCAATTTATAATTATGGCCCTCCAGCAACACTAAAAGCTTGGTGTGATCTAGCTGCAAGAATTGGTGAGACCTTTAGGTTTAAACCCAATGGAAGAAGAGAAGGATTACTTAAAAATAAACAAGCCTATTTAGTAATAACTTCAGGTGGAACCAAATTAAATAGCCCAGAGGATTTTTTAACTCCATGGTTAAAATTTATATTAAATTTCTTTGGAATTGAAAAAGTTGAAGTAATAAGTGCTGATCAAATGGCGTTAGATTACGAAAAATCAATTAAAGAAGCTGAAAAACAAATTGAAAATATAATATAATGAATTTATTAAATAAGACGGATTACAAGTTATATTCCAACTTCTTAAATACTCTAGCAAAAGACTTAAATAAATTTTATTATTCAAAACTTAATAAAACTTTTGCCACATCTAACAAACTAAAAGGCAAAGGGTATGATCCTGTTACAACATCCGATAAAGCATTTGAAAAATTTATTAGGTTAAAGATAAAAAAAAAATTTCCAAGTCATCAAGTTATAGGTGAAGAATATGGTCACAAAAAATCAACCAGTGATTATACATGGGTCATAGACCCGATTGATGGAACAAGATCATTTGTAATAGGTAATCCAACGTGGAGCAATTTAATATCTCTAAATTTTAAAGGAATACCAGTTGTTGGTTTAGCAAATTTTCCAATATTAAATAAATACTATTTAAACTTTGATAATAAAAATTCTTTTATTTTTGAAAAAGGTAAAAAAAGAAAAATTTCTGTTTCAAAAAAAATACTATTTAGTCAGATTAAAGTATCAGGAGCATTTCATGGAGCTGTCTCTCCTAAACAACAAATGACAATTCCAAAAGTTTTAAAATTAATGCAATTTCCAACTGCAGATGCATTAAGTTACACCCATTTATGTGAGGGAAAAATTGATGTTGTTTTTCAAGCTAATAATAAAATTTGGGATATTCACCCATTGATGCCAATTATAAAAGCTTCAGGAGGAATTGTTACAACTTGGGATAATAGAAATGCAGTTAATGCTGGAAATATTTTAGTTTCAGCTGATCAATCTATTCATAATAAAATGCTTAAACTTTTAAAACCTATTTCAAAATAAATGCATACAAGAGCTAAAAAAATATTAGATTTTTGGTTTAAAGAAACCCCACTAAAAAAAAGATTTCAAAAACATAAAGACTTTGATGCGCTAATAAAAAATAATTTTTTAAAAGATTATGAGTTAGCAGGTTCAAATGAGTATGATGATTGGCAAGACAGCCCCCTTGGCTCTTTAGCTCTAGTAATTTTATTTGACCAATTTTCAAGAAATATGTTTAGAGATGATCCAAAAGCATTTAACCAAGATCATAAAGCAAGGTTGATAGTTAATGACTCAGTTTATGCAGGATTTTTAGATGAAATGGATCAAGATCAAAAGTTTTTTATGATATTACCACTAATTCACAGTGAAGAGATCACAGATCATGACATGGCCTATTATCTACTAGATAAATTCTTAAAAGATCATCCAGGTTTAATCTCTATAAAAAAATCTTGGAAAGATCACAGCTCAGCAATAAAGAAATTTCACAGATATCCTCATCGAAACTTAATGTTAGGTAGAAAATCTACTCCTGAAGAAATAATGTTTCTAGCTCAACCAAATTCATCTTGGTAAAATGTTCACTAAGTGAACACAAAAAATAAGATATTCGATATTAGCATTGCTCCAGTGACAATAAGTCATTTTAATATTTAAAAGTCCAGTCTATAAGGAGCCTGCAAAATTCAAAAATTAACATTATCTTCTCTCTCTATTAGATAGTTAATATTAGCTTCCCTCGAAAGAGGGAAGTTTCTTATTGTCATAATCTCCGCTGAATAATATAAATTTTAAATGAATTTGAAATTTGTTTATAAAATATCTACCAAATCTGAGTGGCAAGAAATTAAGAGTAAAGGTCAATGGATAGGTTCTAAAAAAGATTTAGAGGATGGTTACATTCACTTTTCAGGTGATGATCAAGTTGCTGGAACTCTTAAAAAATTTTACCAAAATCAAAAAGATTTAATTTTATTAAAAATAGATACTTTAAAGTTAGATCATTTAGTTTGGGAACAAGCATCAGACGGAACTATGTTTCCACATTTATATTCACCACTGAATATTTCTAATGTAGTAGACGAATTTGATATTACTTTAGATGATGAAGGTACTCATGTGTTACCAAATATTTTTAACTGATCTTTTAAGGGGGTCACCCTTTCAGTAAACTCCAAAAGAGTTCCCCTGTAAGTCAGCGGTTTACGCTAAAACCTATAATAATAGGTTTTTTATTTTTAATGGTCTTATTAGGTCTTTGATTATTAAATCACACCAGTTATGTGTCAGGTGGTGATAAGTTCATAATCAACCTCCTTTATTGATTTTTAGACATTATCATTTCTAAAAATTACACTCAAAACATTTATTTTACTTTAAGTGAAATAAATCAATTGTATGCAACCTAGCAAAGTAATAGAATTTCGATAATTTAAGAAATCTCCTTATAATATTTTCTTCTTTAAAAAAAATTTATAATTTTAATTATAATTAATTTTTTTAAGCAATTTTATTTGCAATTACTTTAGCAATAGGTCCCATAATGAATGCTGCAACTAAGGCGACAGGAAAAGCAAAAGTGAATGCATTAAAATACCTTTCAAAAAATCCATCATTAAAACCAGTGTTAACTAATGTAACAACACAGCTCATAATTATACTCATGCCAAAAGACATTATAATAAGAAACATTGGTTGAGAAAATTTTTTAGGCAACATATTTTTACTTATTGCCTAGTAAGTTAACTATTAATACACCGGCAATAATTAAAATTAAACCAACAACAGAATAAAAATTTGGTATTTGATTAAATCTAATTACACCAACAATTACAGTTGAAATAATTGTTAATCCAGCAAATGAGGCATAAGTAATTCCCATTGGGATATTTTTCATCACCATTGAAAGTGCATACATGCATGCAACTATTGTTATACCCGTAATAAAACTTGGAAAGAGAAGGGTGAACCCTTCAGCACTTTTTGCAAAGCTATTTGAGGTTACTCCTAAAACAACTGCTAGGATTAGAAATCCATATGAAGTAGCGAGACTCATTAAAAAGTTGTAATTCAAAATTTTTTATTCTTCCAAGTTTCAGGAGTTAATTCATTATTTATTTCAATATCATAATTATACTCAAATTTTTTGGGACCTTTAGATTTAATGAAGTCTATAACTTTATCTATAGAGTCACTTAAATTTACTGATGTTTTATAATTTAATAATTTTCTAGCTTTATTTGAAGAGCAAATAGCATGTTTTACTTCATTGGGCCTATCTTTTACATACTCAGCTTCTCCATTATATTTGAGTTTATTACAAAGGATTTTAAAAAGTTCGTTGATAGTTATACTATCTTCATCTGGTCCAATATTAAAAGTTTCAGATACAATACTTTTGTTAGTTATAAGTTTGTCTAAACAATAAATACAATCATCTATATCTGAAAAATTTCTTGTTTGTTCACCATTTCCGTAAATTATTGGTTGTCTATTCTGTAAAATTAAATTCGTCATAATTGAAACCACATTTCTGAAGGGATCATCATATTTTTGTTTAGGACCTATAATGTTATGAGGGACAGCAATATTATATTCAATATTATGTGTTTGAGCTAAAATTTTTAGCGTTTCTTCAGCTGCTAATTTTGAAACTCCATAAGGGTCAACAGGATTAACTTTTTGACCTTCATGAAATGGTGGATTTATATTTCCATATCTTGCCATAGAAGAACAAAAAACAATTCTCTTAACTTTATTTTGAATAGCTGCTGTAAAGACAGAGACAGATCCAATATAATTACTTTTACAAATTAAAAAGGGTGAAAATGAAGAAAGACCTTCATGAGGATATGCTGCAGTATGTACGACAACATCAACGTCACGAATTATTTTTGACATTTCTTCAAGATTTTCACAATTTGCCTTAAAAAATCTAATTTTATTCTTATTAATATTATCCAATGTTCCACCAATAAGATTGTCACAACCTGAAACTTCGTAATTTTTTTTTAAATAATAGTCGGCTAAATTGGCACCTAAAAACCCCGCTATACCTGTAATAAAAATTTTCATAAATTTATTTTTTAAATTTTGATTTTATAGTTGTTAATAATACTTGTAATCCATAAGGAATAGATTTTAAATGAGAGATCTCGTCACCATAATGGGTAGGTATATGTATTTCTAAAATATTTAATTTTTTTTTAAGAAATTCAATTATAATTTCAGTGTCAAAGTGATAATAATTTGCTTTATTTTCAAATTCGATACGTTTTAAACTTTCTACTCTAAAAGATCTATACCCAGAATGAAATTCACTTATTCTTGAACCTAGAATAATATTTTGAATAAAAGTTAAACCAATGTTGCCTAAAAATTTATAAAGTGGCATTCCACCTTCCAGAGCACTTTTGTAAGATTTCATTCTTGATCCAAATACCGCATCCAAATTATCATCGTGAAACATCTTTATAAATCTAGGCAGTTCCTCAGGCGCGTATTGACCGTCTCCATGTAACATAATTAAATATTCATATGAATTTTTAATTCCATATTTAAAAGCATATTTTTGTACACCACCATAACCTAAATTTGTTTCACTATTGTAAACTTTAAAATTATAATCAAAATCTTTATTTATTTTCTCAATTTCAGATGAAGTTTCATCAGAAGAAAAATCATTAATAATTAACAAATCAATATTATTTTCTAAAAAAATTTCTTTAGGTATTCTTGAAATTACAGAATAAATTTTTTTTCCAACATTATAAGCTGGAATAAAAATTAAAATATTTTTCTTTGAGGTTGAATGGTTCATATCTTAATATAATTATATTTTCTCCTGATTTAAATTTTATAGACTTATATGTATTCATTAATTTTTCAATATTAACATATTTACCATTAAGTTTTGCGGTCCAAAAAGGATCAAAATTGTCAATATAACTTAAAAAACCATTGTCTAAGGAGTAAAATTTAATTTTTATTTCATTATTTGAGAAATCAAGAATCTCAATTAAAACTTCATTTTTTTTTCTCGTAATTTAATGACTCTTTTACAAATGATACAGGATTATCATAATTTAAATTTGCTGATAAAAAAATTTTTTTGTTAGCTTTATTTAAACCAAAAAATATTTCAAGATGATTTACTTCATCAGAATTTAAATTAGTTTTTTCAAAACCAGCCCTATCGTAATAAGTCCAAAAAATAGTATTATGGTGTCTATTGCCCCAATTTAAAAAATTGTTAATAGTAAATGCATTATCTCTAAAGTAGTTATTTCCATGAACTAAATTTTTTATTCTAGGTTTTTCAAAGCTTTTAATCAGAATATTATTAGCATTATATTCCCTATAAGTGTCAGGTGTTTTCCATTTATTTAAACTCCACTGAAGATTAGCATTAACAAATTGCTCAAATGCAGTTAATAAAATTACTGAATAAAATAGATATATTTTCTTTTTTTCTAAATTGAGACTAAACGAGTTTTTTAAAAAAAAATTTAACAACAAAATTAATATTAATGTCGATAGAATGTTAATTCTACCATCAGCCATAGTTACATATAGACTTAGAGGAAAATTTAAATTTTCTTTGGCAAATAAGATCCTTTTTTCATGCCATTCGAACCAATATGAATCTTTTATATCAAGATAAAAAAGTATTATTTGTAATAACAAAATTGATACTAGAGATATATTAAGTAAATAAAATTCTTTATTAGAGAATTTTTGTAATTTATCATAATCTAAAATTTTTTTAAATGCTAATGCTGCAATTAAACTTAAAACAGGAACAAATAAAATATTGATTCTTGGCCAAGTTCTCATATTTTGAATAAAATCTATTTTTTCCCATAAAAATTTAAATAATATTGTTTGGCTTGAAATACTTAAAAATGTAATTATCAAAAAAGAAATTAAAGCAAAATATGTAATTGAATTCTCTTTGTTTGAGAAAGTTGCTCTTTTTCTCAAAAATAAAATAAAATAAATTATAATGATAAAAGTAAAGAATATTCCAAAATAATATCTTCCTTCTGTATTTGATACTACTGGATAAAACCATGAGCCTAAAATATCCAAGTAATCGAATGTATGTTCAGTCGCATACTCATAACTTTTTAAATCTCTGTCTTGAGTAAGGGATAAAGTTTTAAAAACTCCATATAACCAGGGTGATGTAATAATCAATGACAGAGAAGCTGGAAAAATACATTTTAGAATATTTAAAATTGAATATTTAATTTCGTTTTTATTTAAAAGAAAAACTAAAATATAATAAATAAAAGTTATAATAAAGATGTAGACAATAAAGTAAGGATATCCAGCTGTGAGTATAAATAAACTTGAAAAAAAAATTAATAAAAATGATTTATAAAATTTTGTTTTATTAAAACTATAATTAATCCCCAACAAAAGATAAGGCAACCAACAAAAAGTGTGTATCGCATTAGGCAATCTAATAAAGTTAGAAACTATTAGTGTCATTGGAACAATTAATGTAACAATTAAACAAATTGAGTTTGATGAAACTTTTAGATTTTTAAGCCAATAATATTGTCCAACAGAATAAATAGAAATTCCAAATATAATAAATATTAAATAATCATTTAATGAAAACGTATTTTTTAGATCACAAATTAAAAATAAAATCCAGGATGGTAAATAAAAAAATTGAGCAAAAGGATTGTAAATTAATGTAAAACCAGCTCCTTCACTAGGGGACCAAAAAGGTATCTGACCATCTTGCCAAAATTCAAAAATATATTTTTTATAAGAGTAATAAATTAAATCAAAATCATTACCCATCACAATAAAACTACTAGTAAGTGGAATATAAAATATAAATGGCCAAGCAATTAATAAAATATTAAAAAGTATTGATCTTTTTTTAATCATTGAACCTTAAAGCCATCTTGGAAAAGGCAAACTTTTTTCTTCTAGAAATTTTTTATTAAACATTTTAGTAGCGTACTTCTCACTTTTATCACAAAGTATTGTAACAATAGTTTTTCCAGGGCCCAGTTCTTTACCTAATCTTATTGCTCCCGCTATATTAATTCCACAGCTAGTACCAAGGCTTAAACCTTCATTTTCAATTAAATCATAAAGAATAGGCAATGCTTCATGATCATCAATAGAGTAGGCGTCATCTATTTTAGCATTTTCAAAATTCTTTGTTACTCTACTTGAGCCAATACCTTCAGTAATTGAGCCACCCTCTGATTTTAACTCACCATTTTTTATATAATTATAAAGAGCAGAACCTTTGGGGTCAGATAAAAATATTTTAATATCTTTATTTTTCTCTTTAAGAGCGTTACTTACTCCAGAAATTGTTCCACCCGTTCCTGACGAACATACAAAGCCATCAACTTTACCTTCAGTTTGTTCCCAAATCTCTTTACCTGTTGTTTCATAATGGCCCTTAGCATTTGCAACATTGTCAAATTGATTAGCCCAAACAACTCCATTGTTATTTGATGGTCTTAGTTCATCAGCAAGTTTTGCTGCAACTTTTACAAAATTTGCATCATCTTTATAAGGTTTAGCTGGAACTAATCTTAAATCAGCACCAATATTTCTAAGAAGATCTTTTTTTTCTTGGGTTTGATTATCATTCATTACAATGATTGTTTTATAACCAAGTGAATTACCAAGTAGACATAAGCCAATACCAGTATTACCAGCTGTTCCCTCAACAATAGTTCCACCTCTAGAAATTAATTTTTTACTCTCAGCATCTTTAATTAAAGCTAGTGCCGCTCTATCTTTAACAGATCCACCTGGGTTCATAAATTCAGCTTTACCGTAAATATTACATCCAGTAATTTCTGATGCAGCTCTAAGTTTGATTAAAGGAGTATTACCTATTCCTGAAATAAAATTGTCTTGAATAATTTTCATTAACTAGAAGTATCTTTATTTGTTTCCTCAACAGCATAAGGTTTAAATTCTTCAGTTGCTGTCCCGACATTTTTAGCAGGTATTCCAACCATTACTGCATTTTCAGGAACATCTTTAGTAACAACCGCATTAGCTCCAACTTTAGCGTTTGCACCAATTATTACAGGTCCTAAGATTTGAGCACCAGATCCAACAACAACACAATCATTTAATGTTGGGTGTCTCTTAACTTGTCTTTGATCATATGAATTAATACTTGGGGATATTCCACCTAACGTTGCCATATGATAAATAGTTACATTATTTCCAATTTCAGATGTTTCACCTATTACAACACCCATACCATGATCAATAAATAAATTTTTTCCAATCTTTGCACCTGGATGAATTTCTATTCCAGTTAAAAACCTTGAAAGTTGAGAGATTATTCTTGCAATCAAATAAAATTTAGCAAGTTGAAAAAAATTAGCAATTCTGTGAAAAAAAACTGCTTTAACACCAGGGTAAGTTAAGATTAAACTTAGTTTAGATTTTGCCGCAGGATCTCTATCAATTATAGATTGTAAAAAATTGTTCATTGTTTGCTAGTGTTGATTATAAATTTATATTGCTTTATATAAGCTTTAAATAAGCAATTTAAAGAGGAAAATTTATGTACAAAAATACTAACTGTTTTCATTTAGCAATACCTTGTGGTGATTTAGAGAAAGCGAAACATTTTTACAGTGAAATATTAGGTTGTAGATTAGATAACTCAGCTCAAGAATGGGCGGATGTAGATTTTTGGGGAAATGAACTGACACTTCACGCAAGTGAACATAAACTTGAAAGTGAAAGACATGATGTTGATATGGGCAATGTTTCTGTTCCTCATTTTGGTGTACATTTGTCTAGACAAAATTTTGATGCTCTTAAAAGCAGACTAAGAAAAAAAAAATACCAAATATTATGACGAACCTTACTTAAGGTTTAAAGGTACTAAATATGAGCAAGAAACATTTTTTGTTAAAGACCCTAATGAAAATATTTTAGAAATTAAAACACTGACTGCAAATCCAGAATAATTTCTTTACTAAAAACAAAGACACTAAAGCACTAAACCTATACCTTCAAAGTAAGACTATTTGGATTAGCCATTCATAAAAAGATAAATAGCAGTAGGATTATTAGTAGATAATTTGCTTTGACTCGTTCAAAAGTTTTAAGTTATGCTTAGTTTTTAAATTAATCGAGAGGGATATAATGAAAATAATAAAAACTACACTTGTAGCTGGTTTAATTTCTTTATTTACTACTTTTTCTGTATTTGCTGAGAAAGTTAAAATAGGAGATCCAGGTTGGACAGGTGCAACAGCTATTGCAAATTTATTAGCAGCAGTTGTTAATGAAAAAATGGGTGGAGAAGCAGAATTAGTACCAGGAAATAATACTGCGATCTATGGTGCAATTGATAGAAGCAAAGGTGAGATAGAAGTTCACCCTGATATCTGGCTACCTAATCAACAGGCTTATACTAATGATCTAGTTCCTAAAGGAACTCTTAAGTTAAGTTCAAAACCTTACGAGGGAAACCAAGGATATTGTGTATCTCAAAAGTTTGCTAAAAAAATGAATATTACAGCAATTGAAGACTTAGCTAGACCAGAGGTTGTTAAAGCAATGGACAGCGATGGAAATGGTAAAGGTGAATTTTGGATTGGTGCTGATGGATGGGCTTCTGCAAATGTAAACCAAGTTAAACTTAGAGATTATGGTTTATATGATGCGGGTATTGAACCTATCAGAGCTGCTGAAGCTGTAAAAAATGCAAGAGTACTTGACTCAATTAAAAAAGGTGAAGGTTATGCATTTTATTGTTACAAGCCGCATGCAATTTGGGGAATGGCTGACGTAGTTATGTTGACAGAACCAAAACATGATACAGCTAAATACAAAATGGTTCAGCCTAAAGAAGATGCTGACTGGTACAAAAAATCTTATGTTGCATCAAAAGATGCACTTAAAAAAATCCAAATTGGTTGGGGTACTTCGTTAGAAAGTAAATCTCCAGCTATTGTTGAGTTTTTTAAGAACTTTCAGTTAACAGGAGATGATGTGTCAGCTATGGCGTATGCAATTTCGGTTGAAAAAAAACAACCAGCTGATGTTGCTAGAACATGGATGAAAAATAATAAATCTAAAGTTGATGGTTGGTTAGGACTTTAAGTTAAGTTAAATTTTTACCCGGCGACTTTATTTGTTGCCGGGTATATTTCTTAAAAAAAATTATTAAATTTTCGAACGGATCTGATGGACTCAGCTATTGAAATAAAAAATGTTTGGAAGATATTTGGCAATACTTCAGAAGAAGCATTAAATGCTATTCAAAATAAACATATTTCAAAACAGGAAGCTTTAGAAAAATATAATTCAGTAATTGGCGTATCCAATGTATCTTTTGACGTTAAAAAAGGAGAGATTTTTTGTGTAATGGGTCTTTCTGGCAGTGGTAAATCTACCTTAGTTAGACATATCAATAGATTATTAGAACCTACCTCAGGAAAAATTTTGATCGATAATGAAGATGTGATGAAATTTGATCCAAAAAGTTTACAGGATTTAAGAAATAAAAAGATAGGCATGGTTTTCCAAAACTTTGCTTTAATGCCTCACCGATCAGTATTAGACAATATAGCAATGCCGCTTGAAATAAGAGGTATTAGTAAAAATGATAGGTTGGATGCTGCTAATAAGATTTTAGATATTGTAGAGCTCCAGGGTTGGGGAAATAAATTTGCTCATGAACTTTCAGGTGGAATGCAACAAAGAGTGGGATTAGCAAGAGCTTTAGCAGCGGATCCTGATGTTTTATTAATGGATGAACCTTTTAGTGCACTAGACCCATTAATAAGAAGACAACTCCAAACAGAATTTATCAAACTTTCAAAACAAATGAAAAAAACTACAGTATTTATAACTCATGACTTAGACGAAGCAGTAAGAGTAGGTCATAGAATTGCAATAATGAGAGATGGAAAAGTTATCCAAATAGGAACACCAGAAGAAATAGTCATTAAACCAGCAGATGATTATGTAGCTGACTTTGTTAAGGGAATATCAAGATTAAAGATTGTTCAAGCAAAATCTATCATGCAGCCTATTGAGAAATTTGAAAAAAAATTTGGATCAATAGGTAAAAATTTAGAAAGCGTTCATGAAAATGATTTACTAAATAAGTTGATAGAAAAATCCTCTATTAAAGATGAGCCGATATTAGTAATTAATAATGAAAACAAAAATATTGGTATAATAACACAGGCAGACTTATTAAAAGCAGTTGTAGAAGGTAGTGATGGAGAATAAAGTAGTCAGAAATCCTTCGAGAGATGAATTAATTACTGATTTTGTAAAAAGTAATCCAGACTATTATATTAAAGAATTTAAAAAAATTGGTAGCAAACCTACTTACTCATTTTCATTTAATTTATTTGCATTCATATTTGGACCAATTTGGTTTGGAATGCGTAATGTTTGGAATTGGACTTTAGCGTTTTTAATTATTGAAACTTTTTCAGTAGTACAAATAATCAGAGGTTTATTTGGTAATATTACAGCAGAGGCTATTGCCAAAGTTGAGCAAGTTAAAGGCACAATAGCTTTTAGGAATAAACAATTAGAGGCAGCGATAGAAAATAATCCAGATAAAATTGATGTGTTTAAAAGAAATATAAAATCTTTAGAGGATGCTATGCAAGGTTATCTAGATGAAATTACGAGAGTAGAAGCTTCAGCAATTTGGATTACAATTTTTGGTTTTATTTTATTAATAGCAGTCAAGATTGCTCAAGGTGTTTTGGCAAATTCAATTTTAGAAAAGAAATATTCTGAATGGTTATCTGATAAATCTATTCATCCAGGGATGCAGATAAAAAATTATATTTTAAGTGGTGTTTTTACCTCTGTTATAATGATTTTCACAGTTATCCATTACAGTTTTCCGGGCTTACTTCAGGTAATGGATACATTCCCAACTCATCCTGAGATAAGATTATTTTCAATTAAATGGATTGAAATTATTTTTGATTATGCTGTTGTTAAAGGAGATTTAATTTTTACTGCCATAACAATTGGTATTAGGTCCGTATTAGATTTCTTAGAATTATTATTTGTTAAAACTCCCTGGATTGTAATTATAACTGCAATTGTAACTTTAACAGGCTTATCAGCAGGGCCAAGAGCTGCAATCTATTCAACAGGATTTTTATGTTACATGGGTTTTTTAGGTTTTTGGGTTAAAGCAATGACGACACTTGCCTTATTAGGAACTGCTGCAATTTTAAGTATAGCAATCGGAATTCCGCTTGGAATTTTCTGCGCAAGACGACAAAGATTTTATTCATTAATTAGACCGATAATGGATTTCATGCAAACAATGCCAGCCTTTGTATTTATGATTCCAGTAATAGCATTTTTTGGAACTGGAAAGGTTGCTGCAGTAATTATTACAATGATTTTTGGTGGTACACCTGTTGTAAGACTTACAGTTTTAGGGTTACGTGGAGTGCCAGAAACAATTCGAGAAGCTGCTATCGCATACGGTGCAACTAAATGGTATTTGTTGAGAAAAGTAGATCTACCACTAGCTACACCTTCAATTTTAGCAGGTGTTAATCAAACAGTAATGTTAAGTTTAGCAATGGTGGTTGTAGCATCTTTAATTGGTGCAAAAGGTTTAGGTCAAGATGTTCTTGAGGCATTACAGTATGCTAATGTTGGACAAGGTATACTTGCGGGTATAGCTATTTTATTTGTTGCACTAATACTTGATAGGGTTGTTCAGGGAAAAAAAAGAGTTTAATAAAACTTAATGGATTATTTAATATTAGGTTTTTTAACTGGATTAAGTTTAATTTTAGCAATAGGTGCTCAAAATATATTTGTCATAGAACAAGGTTTAAAAAAACAATATGTTTTTATTGTATGTTTAATATGTTCAGTTTCTGACTTTTTATTAATTTTTTTAGGAATTTTTTTATTTCAATATCTAAATCATTATTTTACCCCAACTATTGAGTTGGTTTTTAATATTTTACTCTTAATATTTTTATTACATTTTATTTGGGTAAAAATTAAAACTAAAGTTTCAGAGACTTCATTTGATATAGGTAATAAAATTAATAATTTACCCAATATTGCTGTTAAAACTCTAGGTTTTACTTTTTTAAATCCACACGTTTATTCAGACACTGTATTTTTCCTAGGAAACTTCTCTAAAAGCCTTAGTCAAGTGGATAAGTATTATTTCGGTACTGGGGCAGCTATTTCTTCATTCCTATTTTTTTTTGTAATAGGGTATCTTTCAAAATATTTTTCTAAATACCTTAAAAGTTCAAAAGTGTGGAAAAAAATAAATTATTTGATTATTCTTTTTATGTCTATTTTGGCTTTAACAGTGTTAATGGAAATTATCTAATTTAATTAGAATAACCGTACTTTTTAAGTCTAACGTCGCCTGTTCTTGCGTGTGCTTCCATTCCTTCGTATCTAGAAATTCTTGCAGCTGCAGCACCAACTAATTCAGTGGACTCTTTCGTCATTCTTTGGAAACTTAAAGTTTTAACAAACTTGCCAACGAATAATCCACCCGTATATCTTCCTGCACCTTTAGTTGGAAGTATATGATTAGTTCCTGAACATTTATCTCCATAAGCAACGGTTGTTTCTTCACCAATAAATAAAGAACCATAGTTCGTAAGTCTTTTATGAAACCACTCTAAATTTTCTGTCTGAACTTCTAAATGCTCCGGTGCATACTTATCACTAATAGTTGCCATTTCTTCATCGGTATCACAAAGAATAACTTCACCATAATCTCTCCAAGCAGCATCTGCGTTTGTTCTTGGAACTTCTGGTAATTCAGCAATTAACTCTGGAACTCTTTTCATTACTTTTTCTGCAAGTTCTTTACTTGTGGTATACAACCAACAAGGTGAATTGTAGCCGTGTTCTGCTTGACCAACTAAATCTACAGCTACTATCTCAGGGTCAGCCTTACCATCTGCAATAATTCCAATTTCTGTAGGACCTGCAAACAAGTCAATACCCACTTTTCCAAATAAAATTCTTTTAGCCTCTGCTACAAACTGGTTTCCAGGACCAACAATAATATCAGCTGCAGGATTATTGAATAAACCATTAGTCATTGCAGCAATTGCTGGAACACCACCTAAATTTAAAATTACATCAGCACCACATAAGTCAGCTGTATAAATAATTGTTGGATGAGCACCTACACCTTCTTTTGGAGGGCTACAGGCGATAACATTTTTTACACCTGCAACTTTTGCTGTAGTCACACTCATAACAGCTGATGCAATGTGCGCATAACGACCACCTGGCACATAACATCCAGCAGTATTAACTGGTATTAGCTTTTGACCAGCAAATAATCCATCTGAAAGTTCTACTTCAAAGTCCTGACCATAATTTTTTAATTGAGCTTCTGCAAATTTTCTAACTCTTTCGTATGAAAACTGAACATCATCTTTTGTTTTTTGATCTAACGTTTTTTTGATTTCTTCAATTCTTTCTTTAGAAACAATAATGTCACCATCATACTTGTCAAATTTCTTTGTAAGATCGATACAACCTTGTTCTTTAGTGGTTTCAATATTTTTTAACAAATCTTGAACAATTCCAGTTGTTTTAGTGTCGTCTGTTGATGATGTTTTTGGTGATTTTTTTAAATAAGCTATAGACATTGTTTTCCTCTCTAATTTTGAAGCTTTATTTAAAACATTAATATGATTATTTCAATGAAGAATTAGTCTAAAGCAACAACAGCAGCAGCAATGGAGGCCAGTCTAGCTTGTGCTTCATCAGATCTACTAGTAATTACTATTGGAACTTTACCGCCCACTACAACACCAGCTGCACAAGCGCCCATAAAGTAAATCATCATTTTAACTAAACTATTTCCAGTCTCAACACTTGGAACTAACAATACATCTGCATCACCAGCTACAATATTCTTAACACCTTTTATAGCAGCAGATTTTTTTGAAATACTATTATCAAATGCTAAAGGACCAAAAATATCTGCATTTAAATTATCTTCTTTTGCAAGTTTTGTAATTTCATTTGCTTCAATAGAACTTGGCACACTATCTAAAATTTCTTCTGTCGCTGATAGAACTGCAACTTTTGGTCTTTCAATTCCTATACGATTTGAAAAATCAATTACATTTCTTAAGATATGCATTTTTGTTTTTACATTAGGTAAAACGTTTAAAGCACCATCAGTAATTATAAGTGGCTTATCATTTTTAGTATTTGTCATATGCCATATGTGGCTTAGTCTTGTTTTTCCAAGTAAATTGTAATCTCTTTTTAAAACTTCCTTCATTAAAATATCTGTATGAATATGACCCTTAACAATAATTTTTACTTTCTTTTGACTTGCAAGTTTTGCAGCTATTGCTGCTGTGTTATTTTCTATAGGTTCATGAATTATCTCATACGATGAGATGTCCCATTTTAGATCTTCAGCACATTTAAGAATTTCTTTTTTGTCACCTATAAAGATAGGTGTAATTAGGTTTTCATTAACAGCATCCTGAACTGAGAGCATTGGTAAGGGTAAACCCGCATTAACGATAGCAGCACTAACACCTTTTTTCTTATGTGCATGGTCTAGAAGGTTATTAGGACAAACAATTTCTTTATTTGAAAGCATGAGATATACTTATCTGTAATTTAAGAAAAGTATATAGTGTTAAAAGATAATGATTGAAGCATAAAAAGTTCATATCTCAAACCAAGTTTTATTTAGCAATTAAATATTTTGCAAATACTCCAAATCTTTTAAGACAGCTTTTGAAATATGAATTTCTTTTTTAAGATTACTTTTAAATCTATTGACCTTACTTTGTCCTGGATAAAGAATTTCTTTAATACCTTTTATCTTAGGTAGTTTTTTTATAGTTTTGATATTGTCTTTTATTCTTTTATTAAAGGAATTACCGACAAATAAATTAGGCTTTAAAACAAAGAATAAATGACCAATATTTTGTGGACCACTAAAATCAGTAAATGGATCCTTAACTCTACCCGCATGATTACCACCCGTTAATACACCACTTAAAATATCAACCATCCAAGCTAATCCTGACCCTCTAAAACCAGCTATAGGTAACTGAACTCCTTCTAATGCTTTTTTTGGGTCTGTAGTTGGCTTGCCAAATTTATCTAAAGCAACACCTTCAGGAATTTTTGTTCCTTCTCTTGCAGCAACTCTAATCTTTCCTCTGTTAATCATTGAAATTGAAGTATCTAAAATAAAAGGAACTTTAGAGCCTGTTGGGGTTCCAAAGCAAATAGGGTTTGTTCCAAATAAACTTTTTAAAGCACCATGAGGCGCAACTGCTGGAGGTGCATTAGTAAATACCATTACCATTAAACCTTTTTTAACCGCTTGCTCTGCGTAATAACCAGACAAACCATAATGACCACTATTTTTTACCGCAACTAAGCCAATACCTGTTTTTTTAGCATTACCTATTGCTGTTTTAATAGCAGTATCTGCTGCAACAAAACCAATACTGTTATTGCCATCAACGTGTGCAATTGATTGAGATATCTTTTTAACTTTAATTTTAGCTTTAGGATTAATAACTTTTTTATTAATTCGATCACAGTACATTTTTAATCTAGATAATCCGTGAGAAGGCGCACCAACTAATTCAGCATTGATTAATGCTTCAGCACATATAGATGCATGCTCTTTACTTAGCTTGTGACAGATAAAAATATCTTTAATGATAACCTTTAATTTAGAAGAATTCATAATTCATTAAATGATTGGTTAACCTTTACCATGCCATGGAATTGTTTTGGTAATTATTTTTCTTAAAGCAATATCAAATAAAAGACCAAGCATACCCATTACAAAAATAGTTATCCAAATAACTTCATATTGAAAATATTTTTTAGCAACGTTTTCAACAAATCCGATACCTGTAGTACCTGCTAAAAACTCAGCTGCAACCAAAGTCCCCCAACACATTCCAACAGCAACTCTAACACCTGTTAAAATCTCAGGTAAAGAGTTTGGAAAAATAACATATCTTAATATTTGCCATCTCGATGCACCAAGTGAGTGAGAGGCATGAATTTTAGATAATTGAGTTCCAGAAGCACCAGCTCTAGCAGAGATGATCATAATTGAAAATGAAACCATAAATAATAGGAATACTTTTCCAACGTTATCAATTCCAAATACAGTAATAACAAGAGGAGCCCAAGCAAGTGGAGGAACTGGTCTGTAAAGTTCAATTAATGGATCAAAGAACCCTTTAGCAAATCTATTTAAACCCATCAATAAGCCAAGTGGTACACCAAATATTATTCCAAGAATTAAACCTAAAAATACTCTTAAAAAAGAGTCCCAAATATGTCCCATTGGGACAGGTATTTTGAATAATGTAAATTCACCAGTAGCAACATTTAAAACTTTACTTTTAAAATTTGGTTTTACAGTTCCATCATCACTATGAACTGGGTATTTACCAGGGATAATATCTGCTATCCAATCTGGTAAAATAAAGCCAACAACTTTACTAACATCCATCATTTCGTACCAAATCAGCGGAATATTTTTAAATCCAACACTTGGTTTTAATAAAAGTGTAAATTTTTTTAAAGTATCTGATGGTTTAGGTAGCCACCTGCCAGAACCTTGCTCTGAACAATTAGGACCACTTGAAATTATTGTTCCAGTTGGAAATAAAAATATATCAATTAATCTTAGATTTCCTTGTTCTTTTTTTTGAATAACATCAAATTCTAAAATTGCTTGTTGCATAGTATCAAGAGTTTTTGGAGGAAATATGCTTGCGTACTCAATTCTTCTTGCAATTTTAAGTACATCTTTTGCTAATATTGATGCCACCTCTTGCGTGTCATCTAGTTCTGATCTATATTTTTTTATTCCATCTTTGATTTCTTTCATCAAAGATTTGTATTGTGAATTATGATTTCTTAATTTGAAAAAATCATCACTAATTAAAGTTAATTCTTTTGCTGCAGCATCAAACTTTAATCCTTTTTTAGTTTCAGGAATAGTTGGAATTTCAATTGTATTTTCTACAGCTGTTCCTGAAGATCCCCATCCACCTTGTATTTTTAAAGCTTCAATTCTCGCATTTTCTTCTTCAAGACTTTTTATTGGTGGATAACTTATCTTTTGGAAATCCTCTGTTAACCAAGCTATTCTATTAGTTAGTTCACTGATCTTAATTTTTGTTTCATTTTCAAGAAGGTCCTCATTAGTTAACAATGGAATCGTTCTTTTAGTTTTTTGAATAAAACCTAAAAGTCTATCTTTATCTTGATTTCTTATTACTGATGAATTTCTAATTTCATTAGTTAATTTTTCAATATTACTATTTTCAGCCTTAATAATTGAAGTACTTTTAAATTCCCTTTCATTTATTGGAAACAAATACTTTAATGAAAGCATCGAGTCATTTACTTTTGCAACTTGGCAAAGTTCATTAGCAGACTGAGGATAAAAAGACTTTGCTAAATCCCATGAATAATAAAGCCATGCTATTAATAAAAAGCTACTTCCAACAATAATCCAGTGGGCCCCACCTTTGGCTCTTTCAGGGTTCCCAAAAACAGCATCTATTTTTTCAGTCTTGGCTAATTTTATTCCATAAAGGATAGAACCTATAACTGCAAATATAATTAAAAATGTTATAATACCTGTAATCATATTAAATCTCTTTACCCATTATTTCTTCTTCCATGTTCCAAATCATGGTTAGAATTTCTTCTCTTTTACTTCCAAAATCTTTGGTTTTTTTAATTTCTCTTAAATCACCGTCTATCCCCATTGAAGCAAAGGGTAGTTTATACTCCTTATGTATTCTGCCTGGTCTTGGTGCCATTACATATAATCTTTCTCCAAGTAACAAAGCTTCCTCAACTGAGTGGGTAATTAAAATAATTGTTTTTCCAGTTTCTTTCCAGATTTTTAAGACTAACGACTGCATCTTTTCTCTTGTTAGTGCGTCTAGTGCCCCCAAAGGTTCATCCATTAAAATTAAATCTGGATCATTAATTAAACATCGTGCAAGAGCAACTCTTTGCTGCATACCGCCAGATAATTGATAAGTAGGTGTATCTCCAAAGCCTTGTAAGCCAACTATATTTAACCATTCCTCAACTTTTTTTGCTGTTTTAATTGGATCTTCTTTTTTCATTCTCAAGCCAAAGTCAACATTTTCTGCAACTGTTAACCATTCAAATAAAGCACCTTGTTGAAAAACCATTCCTCTTTCAACACCAGGGCCGTTAATTTCATTTCCGTTAAGAGTAATTACTCCTGAAGTTGGTCTAAGAAAGCCAGCTGTAATATTTAGTAAAGTTGTTTTTCCACATCCAGAAGGACCAAGAACAGTTAAAAGTTCTCCTTTTTTAAGTGTGAAATTTACATCTTTTAATGCATGAACAGTTTCTCCTTTTGGAGTTTTAAAGATCATGTTTAGATTTTGAGAAATTAAATCACTCATAGAAATAAATTTATATTAAATTTTATTTAAAAAAATAGGCACCAATTTAATAAATTGGTGCCTATTTAATTTTATCTTACTCTCTAAATTATAGAGGTAAAAAGCTCGTATCTACTGCTCCTTTAGGAGTACCCATTCCTTTTAAGAAACCATCAAGAGTTCCACCTGATTCCATAGATTTTTTAGTATCTGTAGCATTCAAGAATACAAATCCACCTAAAGTTTCCTTCATATCTCCAAGTTTCATCTCAGCATCTTTTGCGATTACATTCATATCACTTTTACCAGCTGCGTATCTAGCATTAGCTTCATGAGTTACTTCTATGAAAGTTCTCAGCATTCCTGGATTTTCTTTCATAAATTTATCAGTAACAGATGTAATATCGATACCTTTGATACCTGCATCTCGAGCTGCTTGAACTGTTAACAATCTTGTACCAACAGTTAAAGCTGCTTTAATAGAGTTACCGCCAAATAAACAAGCCATTGAAACGTCACCAGAAACTAGTGCAGCAGCACCTTCTTCAGGGTCCATTTGAATAACAGTCATTTTGCTTTTATCAGCACCAACAACTTTCATACTTTCATCAAAAACATACTCAGCCATAGTTCCTAGAGGAACTGCAACTTTTTTGCCTTCTAACTCAGAGCCGTTCGCTGATGTAATACCAGAAGCTTTAGATGTAACACAAGTTGTACCACCCATTCCGTATTCCATAGCAACGTCTACAAGTTTTAACGGAGCTTTAGATTTAACAGCATTAATAAATGGCACTAAACCTTGTGAGTAAGAGATATCTATATCTCCTGCTAACATAGCGTCAGTCATTGCACCACCGTTTGAAAAGTTAGTCCATTTTACTGGAACACCTAGAGCTTTATCAAACATCATTTTAACTTTGTCTTCTTGGTTTGGAGTAGGCCATTCTAAAAAGAACGCAACTCTAACTTCTTTAGCAGCAGCGTTAGCAACTGACATAGAAAGGTTAAGAGCAACTACAGTACCAAGAATAAAACCAATTATTTTTTTCATTATTATTCCTCTGTTAATTTAATTAAATTAGAGTCATTAAAATTCAATTCTGATGAGATGTAAAACAAAAAACATATACACACCCTGAGGTTGTAGTATTTAAAATGATAGAAAAAACTACTTAGTGACTAAAAATAACTATAGAAAACCTTTTAATTTAGTCTATTAGTGAGAAAAAGAATTTATTAAATAGAGAAAAACATGAGCTCAGAAAATAGAACTTCAGTACCTAATTCATTAAATGAACATTGGATGCCTTTTACGTCTAATAAAGATTTTAAAGCAAACCCAAGATTAATTACAGCAGCTAAAGGAGTTTATCTAACCACTCACCATGGAAAAACACAAATAGATGCGAGCTCAGGTTTATTTTGTAATCCACTTGGTCATGGAAGAAGAGAAATTACAGAAGCTGTTACTAAACAATTAGAAACATTAGACTACGCACAACCATTTCAACAAGGTTTTGGTGGTTCATTTGAACTTGCTTCAAAAATTGCAAAACACACACCAGGCGATTTAAATAAAATGTTTTACACTATCTGTGGATCAACAGCTGTTGAGACTGCACTTAAAATTGCTATAGCTTATCATAGAGCTAAAGGTCATGCAGAAAGATATAGGTTTGTAGGACGTGAACGTGGTTATCATGGAATGAATATTGGCTGTATATCAGTTGGTGGAATGGTGAATAACGTTAAAGCATTTGCAAGTGTTTTGATGCCAGGTGTTCAACACATCAGACATACTCATTTACCTGAACATAAATTTGTAAGTGGTCAACCAGAAACTGGAGATTATTTAGCAAACGATCTAGAATCAATTTGTGCAAACTTTGGTGGTGAAAATATTGCCGCTTGTATTGTCGAACCAATTGCTGGTTCAACTGGAACACTGGTTCCACCAAAAGGGTATTTACAAAAGCTTAGAGAAATTTGTGACAATCATGGAATACTTTTAATTTTTGATGAAGTAATAACAGGTTGGGGTAGAACTGGTTCTAAATTTGGTGCGGATGAATTTGGTGTAACACCAGATATTATGACAATGGCTAAAGCTACAACAAATGGTGTTGTGCCTATGGGTGTTGTTGCGTGTAATGATTTTATTTATGACGCAGTAATGGATGCATCACCAAAAGGTGCTGTTGAATTATTCCATGGTTATACCTACTCAGGAATTCCTGTAGCTGTTGCTGCTGCATTAGCAGTTCAAGATATTTTTGAAAAAGATGATATTTTTAATAGAGCAAAAAATTTAGCTCCTTATTTTCAAAAAGGTTTATTCTCTCTACAAGATCTAGAGTCTGTAGATAATATAAGAGGATATGGAATGATGGGTGGAATTGATATGAAGCTAAACACAAAACCAGGAAAAGCTGGACTGGAATGCTTTAAAGCCTGTTATGAAGCAGGTGTTAACTTTAAAGCAACTGGGGACTGTTTAATTATAGCTCCTCAATTCATTTGTGAAGAAAAACATATTGATGAAATTATTGATAAGTTAAGAACTGGTATTACCAACTATCAAAAAAATCAAAAAAACTAAGACTTTAAAAAAATTAAAGTACCAAGAGGGAGATATTTGTTATGAAGATAGGCGTACCTAAAGAAATCAAACCACAAGAACATCGTATTGGATTAACACCCGACAGTGTTAAAACTTTAATATCAGAAGGTCATGAAGTTTTAGTTGAAAACAACGGTGGATTTGAAGCTGGTTTCGAAAACGAACAATACACAAGTGTTGGTGCTAAAATCATTGATAAAGCTGAAGATATTTTCAATGATGCAGATATTATTGTTAAAGTAAAAGAGCCCCAATCAGGTGAAGTTAAGATGATAAGAGAAAATCAAATTGTTTATACTTATTTACATTTAGCAGCAGCGAAAGAATTAACTGAGGGACTAATTAAATCTAAAGGTGTTTGTATAGCCTATGAAACGGTGACAGATGATAATGGAAGACTACCATTACTTGCACCAATGAGTGCGGTTGCTGGACGTATGTCAGTTCAAGCAGGCGCACATTGTTTAGAAAAAAATCAAAATGGTAGAGGACTTTTATTAGGCGGCGCTCCTGGAGTTGAAGGAGGAACGGTTGTTATTTTAGGTGGTGGTGTTGTTGGTGAAAATGCTGCTGTGATTGCAACTGGTATGAGAGCTAAAGTTCATATCGTTGATAAATCTGAAGCAAGGCTAAAACAACTTGTTGAAATGTTTGGTGATAAAATTATTCCAGAACAAAGTGATAAAATTGATTTAAATAAATTAGTTGCTGAAGCAGATCTTTTAATTGGAGGTGTTTTAATTCCAGGTGCTGAAGCTCCAAAATTAGTTACTAAACCAATGTTAAAATTAATGAAAAGAGGATCTGTAATTGTTGATGTTGCAATTGATCAAGGGGGTTGTGTTGAGACGAGCAAACCAACAACTCATGGTGATCCAACTTATATCATTGATGACGTTATTCATTACTGTGTAGCAAATATGCCAGGTGGAGTTCCAAGAACTTCAACTATTGCATTAAACAACGCAACACTTCCGCATTTAGTTAAAATAGCAAATAATGGTTACGCTAAAGCATTAAGTGATGACAAACATTTACTTGCAGGATTAAATGTTTGTAAAGGTCAAGTAACGTATAAAGCTGTTGCTGATGTTTTTGGACATGAATATGCTGACCCATTAAACACTCTGTAATATTTTTAAACTAATGTTATCGGATAAAATTAAAGACTATTTAAATGAATACATTAGTCAGGAAGTTTATGTCCAAGTTGCAGTTGCTAAGGGTAAAAATAAAATATCTACGAATGCTGCAATTAGTAAATACTTTGAAAGCAATCACTTTCAAGGTTTAGCTGAAGGTAAACCCTACAACACTTTTTTAGATGATCTTAAAGATAAGTGTTTAGGAAAATTAGCAAACTCTCCAATGAAGGAAAGTAAAACAGATGATGAGATTATTATTGAACTTCAAAGAAAACTTAACACATTAAAATTTGAGGAATTAAATGATACTTATTGGGAAGTTGAGACAGGTGAATATTTAAGTGGAGAGGATATTAAAGAAATTGAACTTGAGAGAGATACTTTAATTAAATTTTTAACTTCAAAAGATGAAGCGCATAATACGGTAAGTACCCTTTGCAAAAATTATGAAAAACTTTGCAAGGAAAAGTACCCAGAAGCCCCTTTACCTCTAGAAATTTTAAGCAACTAAAAATTTAGACAAAACTTTCCCAAAAATTTCTTTCAAGGATAGTTGATTTTTTAAAGTTTCTTTTAAGTTTATTTAATTTTTTAATCTTATTATTTTTTAAGAGAATATCCAAATAATCAATATTGTCTTTAGCTACTTGTTGGTATTCTTTTGAAGAATACATTTTAATCCAAGAACTATATTTACTTTTTTTCCAGTTTTTAATTTTAGAAAGATTAAACCCAATCTCACCATAGCCAATGATACATACTGATAGGCATGAGAAGATATCAAAATTGTCACCATTTTTACCCACACTGAGTACATGATCGGTATAAGAACTATTAGCTTTCTCTACTATAATGTTATTAAGAGATTTAAGAGGTATCTTCCATTTTTTACAATAATTGATGTGGAGTTTGATTTCATGATCAATTCCCTTAATAAAATTTACAGATCTATTAATTTCCTCAAAGTTCTTAGACTTATAAACACTAAGAGCTAAAATTTTAAGAAATTGCTGTAAGAAAACATAATCTTGAACTAAGTAATTTTTAAAATTTTTATCAGGCAGTTTATTGCTTATTAGATCAGATAAAAATCTATGATTAGTGTATTCAGACCATTCCTTCTTGCAGCTACTCTTTAATTTATAAAAAAAGGTTTTTTTATTATTATAAATACTCACTATTCCTTAATTGAAGTTTTAATCTTGGAAAAGTTAAAGTTACTATTTTTTTTAAAGAGCATCACTGTAATCATTGGTGTAAATGTTGCTAAAATAAATGACCAAAATAATAATGCTGTAGATATCCAAATTGGAAATGCTTCAGCTGAAAACAATCCACCAATTAAAATACTTTTATCGAAAGTTTGGTTAGGAAATAAAAGTAATCCAGATATCAGTCCAATTATAACTGAAATTAAAGAAAGTTTTTCATCAACATCACCTTTGAACATTCCATAAAAAATAGGAAATACTGCAGCACAGCATAACAAATCAGCAAATAAAAACATAAATAAGACGCTGTAACCTTTAGATGCGATCAAAAAAACAATTACAGATAAACCACATATTAAGTATTTAGAAAGCGTTAGATAACTATTCTTATTTTTTAAACTAATAAACTTATTTCCCTCAATAGTAATCGTACTTGAAAGTGCATTAATAAGTGTATCCATACTACTAATCACTAAGGCTAAAACTAAAATTAATATTGAGATAGTTAACAAAGAATTAATTTCAGTAAACGGCTCTAATAAAAGAGTAAAGAATAAAGTACTAGGGTCTGCTGCTTTATCAACTGATACTGCAAGAATTCCAAAGAAACCTAAAATAAGCATAAATGGAATTACAATAAAGAAGGCAGACATAAATCCTTTTCTTAAATCATCTGAACTTTTTGCTGCAAATACTCTTTGCCAAACACCTTGATCAAATAAGTTGGTTGCAAAAACTGCAATGAAGAAAGTTAAGCCGGCAGTATAGCCATAAAAATATTTACCACTCATTAATGTACCAGCTTTTTCATTAATTAAATTCATAGAAAAAGTGTTATTTCCAGAATTAAAAATATGATTGATAGCAAATATTAATAAGATCATAATTATAATAAATTGAATTTTATCTGTGAAAATTGAAGCTCTAAGTCCTCCATAAAGAGTGTAAGATAGAGTGGAAACAATTATTACAAGAGAGGTTTGCCAAAGAGGAAACCCTGACATTAAGTTAACAACTTTTGCGATCGCTGTTACTTCAGCTGCAAAATAAACAAACATGTACATTATTGTTAATATTAAAACTAAACGAAACATAGCTTTACCAAATCTAATTAGAACAAATTGAGTAAGAGTATTACCATTAGGCATAATTTTTCTCATTCGCTGACCAATAGTAATAAAGGCTAAGAAGGGTAGAGCTTGACCTAAGCCATAACCAATTATAGCACCCAACCCACCCCAAGTCGCAGCTTCTGATGGACCAATTAAAATCCACACACCAAAACATGATGCAACCAAGGATGCAGTTAAAGATCTTTTGCCAATTGATCTATCTGCATTTAAATATGAGTTAATTGAAAGTTTACCTCTTGAATAAACTATTCCAATAGCAGCAAAAGCTAATGAGGTTAATAGTAGAGTAATAATAGTAGTTGATTGATCTAAATAAATTGTGTTCATTTCATCCCTTCGTTGTGATTATACAACAGGTTCTTTGGGTATATTCTCAGCTTTTCACAGCACCCCAGAAACTGATATTCTTAAAAAAAAGAATATAAAAGCAAATTAAAGAAATAATTAAATTAAGTCAAATTTTAACCCCAAATTATAAACATTAAGAAGTGGAATAAAGAACTAAATAATCACGTTTGTTGAATTAACCTTGTTTATGACTATATACAGATCAATAAATGTCAGAAATTCAAATATCTATTAAAGACTTATCTAAAATTTACGATAATGACTTTAAAGCTCTTAATAATGTTAGCCTTAAAGTAAAACAAGGTGAAATTCTTGCAATGCTTGGACCAAATGGTGCGGGCAAAACAAGTTTAATCAGTATTATTTGTGGAATTGTTAAACCCTCTTCAGGCACAGTTACAATTGATAATTTTGATATTATAAAAGATTATAGAGAGACAAGATCAAGAATAGGGCTTGTTCCTCAAGAATTAAACCTAGAATCCTTTGAAACTGTTTTTGATACCGTCTCTTATTCCAGAGGATTGTATGGAAAGCCACCCAAACCAGAGCACATTGAAAAAATTTTAAAAGATTTAAGTTTGTGGGATAAAAAAGATCAAAGACTGAGACAATTGTCAGGTGGCATGAAGAGAAGAGTTTTAATTGCAAAAGCTTTGTCTCATGAACCTAAAATACTATTCCTTGATGAACCAACAGCAGGCGTAGATGTTGAACTTAGAAGAGACATGTGGATGGTTGTTGAAGAGCTAAGAAAAACAGGGGTCACAATTATCTTAACTACCCATTATATCGAAGAGGCTGAAGCTATAGCTGACCGTGTAGCTGTAATTAATCAAGGTGAAATTATTGTTGTAGAAGACAAAAAAGAATTAATTAAGAAAATGGGTCACAAAAAACTAACCATTGAATTACAAGAAAAAATTAAAGATCTTCCAGAAGATTTATCAAAGTATAATCTTGAAACAGGAGATGAGCATATGTCTTTAATTTATACTTATAATGTTCAAGCTAAAAAAACAGGTATTACAGATTTATTACAAGACCTAAAAGATACTGGTTTAAAGTTAAAAGATTTAAAAACAGAGCAAAGCACATTAGAAAAAATATTTGTTGATTTAGTAAAGGAAAATAATGAAATTTAATTATTATGGCTTTAAAGCGATATATGTTCATGAGATGAATAGATTTATAAGAACTATAGGTCAGTCTATTCTTTCACCAGTAATATCCACATCATTATATTTTGTAGTATTTGGTTCTGTTATTGGAGGTTATATTGAAAAAATTGATGGCGTTAGTTATGGATCGTACATTGTACCAGGTTTATTAATGTTAACTCTATTAACTCAATCAATAAGTAACACTTCGTTTGGAATATTTTTTCCAAAATTTAATGGAACTATTAACGAGATTTTAGCAGCACCTATATCAACACTTGAAACTGTTCTAGCTTTTGTTGGGGCAGGAGCTACTAAAACATTAATTGTTGGTGCTGTAATTTATGCAACTGCTTCTTTTTTTGCGGATGTGACAGTTAAATATCCATTGTTAATGATATTTTTATTAGTTTTAGTTTCTTTTACATTCGCCTTATTTGGATTTTTAATTGGAGTTGTTAGTAAAAATTTTGAGCAGATGTCTATCATTCCATCATTGGTGATAACTCCTATGGTATTTTTAGGGGGAAGTTTATACTCTCTTGATATGTTGCCACCATTTTGGCAAACAATCTCTTACTTTAATCCAGTGGTTTATTTAATTGATGGCTTAAGATTTTCTTTCTATGGTGTATCTGATTTTGATATTTGGATCAGTATAAGCTCAATGGTATTTTTTTTAGTGATTTGTGTAATCCTAGTCACATTACTACTTAAAAAAGGCTATAATATTAAAAGCTAGAAATTAGAATAATAAATAGTATTATTAAATTATAATCATGTTGTCTTACATATTACCCTTCATAGCTCTAATTGTTGTAGTTGTTTTTATTCATGAATATGGGCATTATTACTTTGCTAAACGATATGGTGTAGGGGTTACTGATTTTTCAATAGGTTTTGGTAAAGAAATGTTTGGTTGGAATGATAAATCTGGCACCAGATGGAAGGTTTGTGTAGTACCTCTTGGTGGATATGTTAAATTTTTTGGTGATAGAAATGTTTATAGTCAAGCTGACAATGATAAAATTATAAAAGAATACAGTAAAGAAGATCAAGATAAACTGTTTGTGCTAAAGCCCTTGTATCAAAGAGCTTTAATTGTATTTGGTGGTCCCTTAGCTAATTTTTTATTGGCAATTCTAATATTTTTTTCAGTTTATACCTTTGCAGGCAAAGACTTTACTCCAGCTGTAATCAATGAAGTTCAAAAAGATAGCCCTGCAATGGTGGCTGGTCTTAAAGACAATGATATTGTGGTCTCAATTGATGGCAATAAAGTTAAAAGTATCATGGAAGTTTCAAAATATATCATGATGTCTACTGATGAGTTTATCAATTTTACAGTAAACAGGTATGATCATGATCTAAACTTTAAAGTAAAACCTAATATTGTTGATGGAGAAGATAATCTTGGAAATAAAATCAGCAAACGTATGGTTGGTATTAAGCTTGGAGCTTATAACAATGAAGTAAATCACGTTAAACTAGGTCCTGCTAAAGCATTGTTTTATGCGGTTAATGAAGTTTATTATGTAAGCACATCTTCTCTTAAATATATAGGAAGTATGATTGTTGGAAATGGTGATACTTCGCAGTTAGGTGGACCAATTAGAATAGCAAAAATTAGTGGGCAAGTTGCTGAATTTGGTATTTTACCTTTTATAAGCCTTATGGCTTACATTTCTATTAGCTTAGGGTTAATAAATTTGTTCCCAATTCCAATGTTAGATGGTGGGCACTTAATGTTTTACGGTATTGAAAAGGTATTAGGGCGCCCTTTATCACAAAAAACCCAAGAAAGTTTTTTTCGAATCGGAATGTTTTTATTGCTATCATTGATGTTTTTTACAACGTTTAATGACCTAAAAGACGTGGGTTTATTTAAGTTTTTTAATAATTATGTTTCTTAAATAATCCTTTAAAATCAACGTTTATTTAATAAATCACCATATCTTGGGGTTTTATTTTTAAGAGACACTAATAAAAAGCTTGATTTATGGGCTTTAATGTAAATTATACAAAAATAACCAATAAAACCGGAGCTAAATAAATGAACAAAAAACAATTAATAACGCAACTTTCAGGTTCCCTAAACCTAAGTAAAGCTGATGCTGAGCGTACATTTGACACTATTACAAACACTATTCTTGATGCTTTAAAAGGTGACGATACAGTAAAAATTGCTGGATTTGGAACTTACAAAGTTGCAAAAAGAAAAGCTAGAGTTGGAAGAAATCCTAGAACTGGAGAGCAAATTCAAATTGGTGCTTCTCAAAAAGTAAAGTTTTTACCAGCTAAGTCACTTAAAGAGATGTTCAATAAATAAATAAGATCCAAATTCATTAGCAGCCTTTTACAAAAATGTAACAAGGCTGTTAGTATATGCAATCACTGCATACCTAGATTTCCCAATCAACAATAGTTTTAAAGACCATTACAAATATAAGTGAAAACTTAAACATGGAGGTCTTAATGACAAAAATAATAAAAAAAATATCAGTGCCACTTATTAGTTTATTTTTTTTAATAAACATGAGTAGTGCTGGAATAGCAGAAACCACTGTTTCTGCTGAAGTAGGATTTGTATTTAATACACTCCTATTTTTGATTTGCGGATTTTTAGTAATGTTTATGGCTGCAGGTTTTGCAATGCTTGAGTCAGGAATGGTTACTTCTAAAAGTGTTTCTGTAATTTGTGCAAAAAATATTGGTTTGTATGCAATTTCAGGAATTATGTTTTGGTTGGTTGGTTACAACTTAGCATACGGTATACCAGAAGGTGGATATATCGGTACTTTTACACCTTGGTCAGATACAAGTTCATTAGAAACAGGCTACTCTGCTGGATCAGATTGGTTTTTCCAAATGGTATTTTGTGCAACAACAGTTTCAATTTGCTCAGGAGCAATGGCTGAAAGAATTAAGTTATGGCCATTCTTTTTATTTGCAGCAATTTTATCTGGTGTTATTTATCCTATAGTAATGGGATGGCAATGGGGTGGAGGCTGGTTAGCATCTATCGGATTTTCTGATTTTGCTGGATCAACTTTAGTTCACTCAACTGGCGGTGCTGCTGCACTTGCAGGTATTATAATACTTGGTCCAAGATTTGGTAGATTTGATAATAAAGGTAATCCAAAAGCTATTCAACCATTTGCAGCATCATCAATACCGTTAGTTACTATTGGTGTGTTTGTATTATGGTTAGGTTGGTTTGGATTTAATGGTGGATCTCAATTAGCATTAGGTTCATTTGCTGATGCAGTTGCTATTTCATCTATCTTTATTAATACTAATCTAGCAGCCTGTGGGGGCGTATTAGCTGCAGCTGTGATCACAAGATTAATGTTTGGTAAAACAGATGTAGTGCAAATGTTAAATGGTGCAATTGGTGGATTAGTTGCAATAACAGCTGAACCATTAGCCCCATCTCCATTAGCAGCAATATTAATTGGTGCAATGGGTGGTGTTATAGTTGTATTTGGAACAAAACTATTATTTTCATTTAAACTTGATGATGTAGTAGGTGCAATTCCAGCCCATATGTTTGCAGGTATATTTGGAACTTTAGTAGTACCAATTACAAATGCAGACGCAACATTTGGAGCACAGTTGATTGGAGTTTTATCAATTAATATTTTTGTTTTTGTAGTGTCTTACATAGTCTGGTCAGTTATGAATAGTCTCTTTGGAATTAGATTGAGTAAAGAAGCTCAAGCCAAAGGTACAGACGTTACTGAAACAGGAGTAATTGCTTACGCGATTAGAGATTAACAAAATAACTTAACTCTCTCTCTATAAGTTAGTAAATAGGCCCCTTAGTTGGGGCCTTTTTTATTTCTAAATGATTTTTAAAGTTTCCAGCACTTCTTTAGCGTGATCTTTAACTTTTACATTGTACCAAATTTTTACAAATTTGCCATTTGGATCAATCAAGAAAGTTGTTCTTACTATACCCATAAACTCTCTACCCATTAATTTCTTCTTAACCCAAACTTTGTATTTTTTTAAAATATTAAGTTCTACATCAGACAAAAGATTAAATTTAATGTTATATTTTTCTTTAAATTTATAGTGACTTTTTAAATCATCCTTAGAAATACCAAATACATCACAATTCAATTTTTTAAATTTAGGTAATAATTTATTAAAATCATTAGTCTCAATTGTGCATCCTGGTGTGTCATCTTTTGGATAAAAATAAAGCACAACATATTTACCTATAGAGTTTTTTAATGAATAAATTTTTCCATCAGTTGAGTCTAAATTAAAAGTTGGAGCTTTAGTATTTGTTTTTAGCATAATTATTTTAATTTTCTTCCCATAATTTTTTATAATCTATAAAAGGAGATAACCCATAACTTGAATTTACATTTGTTAGATGTAAAGAAAGACTTTTTAATGGTGAGATACAAAATTCCTTTGTATAGATTTCGTTTAGATATCTTTCAAAAGGATTGTTTCTATCTAAACAGGTATTATAAAAGTTATTCCAATACTTATCTAGTAAAGATTTTGTAGTCATGAATGTACATAAAGTTTGATTAATTGTTCTCCAATGTCTTTTGTTTCCAATTAGAATATTTGTTTTTTTATTATCCATATAAAGGTATGGGTAATCAGCAGGACACATAAAAATATCTTTATTAACTTGTGAAGCTATTCTCTCATATGATGCAATCATTTCTTCCATCATAGGTTCAAAATGTAAGTAATCATCCTCAACAAAGAAGATTAAATCTTCACCATGTTCTTTTCCTAATTCAAAGGATTGAAGTAAACTTGCTAAATTTGAAAAAGTTTGATCATTTTTTTGTTGTTTGATTGTATCTTTGTATTTGTCATGATTTAAGGGAATAATACTTATATCCAAATCACTTTTATTTATAAGCTTCTTTATCTTATTTAAATTTTCTTCTTTAGACTTATCATCAACGATTATTGTCTTAAATTTAATGTTTTGGTATTTTTTTTTAGAAAAATTAACTGACCTTATTAATGAGTTTAATGCTCTTAAAGAATATTCGATTTTAGGCTCTTCAAATAATCTCTTTTTATTTTGATCCCATATTTCTACATCAGTATTAGTTCGAAATACAATCAGTACGGAATTTACTTTTTTAGTAATCTTTACTTCACCTAGTGGCAAAACAATTGACTTTTCATTTATGATTGAAAGATCTTCATTTAACTCTTTCTGAAGAGTAGGTGAACTAAAATCACTTTGATCAATTATCTCGTAACCCAAAACCTTTGAGAGTTTGATAAATAGTTTTTTTATGATGCTTTTTTTCATATAATTGTTTATGATTAAATTTTTACAATATTATGGCTATTAAATCATCACAAACCCTAGTCACTGAAGCATTAAGTGAAGTAAAAACTATTACAGCTGATGAAGCATTAAAACTATCTAATGATGATGCATGCACCCTAATTGATATTAGAGAAAAAGGTGAACTAGATAAAACAGGCAGAATTGAAAACTCAAATCACATTCCTCGTGGAATGTTAGAGTTTTGGCTGGATCCTGAAGGCCCTTATTTTAAAAGTGGTAAAATCGACATGAATAAAGAAATGGTTTTATTTTGTGCCGGTGGCTTAAGATCAGCACTAGCTGCTAAATCTTTAAAAGAAATGGGATTTGAAAAAGTTTCACACATTGATGGTGGCTTTGCAGCAATAAGCAAAAGTGATTTTAAAATAGTTTAAACTATTTATTATATTCGTCTAAAGCAAATTCTAATCTATCTTGTCCCCAAAATATTTTATTATTTACAACAAATGTTGGGGCACCAAATATTTCTTTATCATGTGCTTCTTGAGTAATAATTTTTAATTCATCTTTTATTTTAGGGTTTTTAATACCATCAAAGAAATCATTTGAGTTAATTTTACATTTTTCAAGAACAATTTTTAAAATTTCTTCTTTAGAAATGTCTAAATTATCTTTCCAATAAGCATCAAACATTTGATTTAGATATACACCTTTAACTTCATTATTTAAAAAAAGATAACCACGCATGATATTTAGTGAGTTAATTGGAAATTTAGAATTCCATATAAAAGTAGTTTTATCTTTTTTAGCAATTAAATCACAATCGCTTATCATATGTTTTAGTTTAGCTTTAATAAAAGCTGGTGCTGTTATTCCTTGTAAATTATGAAGGCCACCTAGAAGGACTGGTTTGTAATTAAAATTAACATCTTTATTAGTTTTAATTTTTTGATGTGCAAGGTAAGAATAGGGACTTATAAAATCAAAATAGAAATCTATCTTTCTAGTCATATAAACTAATTCTTTTTGCGTAAAAAATTCTTATAAACCAATATAGAGTTAACCCAATTGGCCCAATAAAGTATGTTATTAAAAGTGGAAAGGCGATTAAGATTTTATTAATGCCAAATTTCTGAGAGTCTTTTACAATCCATCCTCCACAAAATAAGTTTATAGCTAAAAAATGAGACCAAAATAAAATCAAAAATGATTTATCATTAAATAAATTTAAAATAGAATTTAACCCCAAATAAAGTTTAAAATTTTTAAAGAAATCATAACCTTCATTAAAGTGCGCGTAGAGCAAATAAGAGTAAACTAAGCTTATAATAAAAATAGGAAAAATTGATGCTATAAAAATTTTACATATTTGCGACTGTGGAAAAATTATTAACATTAGCCAAAAAGGCAAAACACCTAGATTTAACCATAGAAAAATCATTTCAATTGTAAAGTATGTATAGATTTGATCGATCATTTTTTAGTGTATTATATTATAAGCTATCAAGATTCATATGAGAAATAGAAAAAAAACGTTAAATGTTACAGTTGAGGAGATGAGAAACTTCTCGTTTGCATATATTGAAAGATATGCCCCTTCAAAACAGCAACTTAGAACCTATTTATTAAAGAAGTATTTAAAAGCTAATTTAGAAAATATTAAAAAACAAGATATTACAGATCTGATAGATGTTGTTTTACAGGATCTTGAAAAAAGTAAATTTATCAATGACAAATTTTATTCTGAGAGCAAATCTAGAAGTTTAATTCAAAGAGGTAGCTCTATTAATAAAATTAGAAACTATCTAATGATGAAGGGAATAAATGATAATTATGTCAAAGATACAATAGACAAGATAAAAGAAGATAACTCGGACCAAGATTTTTTTTCAGGTATAAAAATCTGTAAAAAAAAGCGAATCGGACCAGCAAGGGTAGAGGATAACCGTGTACTATTTTACAAAAAAGATATTGCTTTATTAGCAAGAAATGGTTTTGATTTTGAAACATCAAAACGAATTATGGATATTGACCAAGCTGAATATATTAAGATAATTAGATTACTTTAATTTCTTATTTTCTTCTTCAACAAGAGATTTAATTCTATTTCTAATAGCATTTTTAACAAATACAAAAATTAATAATCCAAAAATAGAAACAGATACTATAATTATTAAAATTATTCTTAATTGTTCATCCATTATAATATATTTTTACTTTTTAGAATTAAACTTGGATTTTTAAACTCAGGTTTTCCATAATATATTTCATTATAATTAAAATCAGTTACTTTGCCTCCAGAGTGTTCAAGGATTGCATGACCCGCAGCAATATCCCATTCACAAGCTCTTGGTTCAGCTACATACATATCAAATTCTCCAGCAGCAATAACACAAAATTTTAGTGAACTTTTCATTTTTTGAAAAGAATTTATCTTATATTTTTTATGAATTTCTAAAATCTCAGGTTTAAGTTCATTTGAATAGCTTACCGCTGTATATTCATTTAAGTTTTTCTTTTTATTCATTAAAGAAATTTCTTTGTTATTAATTAGCTCATAACTATGGGATAGACCATAAGAGTAAAAAACTCTTTTCTTAGCAGGAGCGGTTATAATTCCAATTGCAGGTTTTTTGTCTAATATTAACGCTGCATTTAAAGTAAACTCATCACGATTATTAATGTAATCTCTAGTCCCATCTATTGGATCAATTAGCCAAAAATTTTTTAGACCAATATCTTTTTTGTGGCTTGTACTTTCCTCTGAAACAATAGGAATATTTGGGGTTATCTCTTTTATTTTACTTGTTAAGATTCTATTAACTTCAATGTCACCATTACTCACCGGGGTATTGTCTGACTTAGTTTCTTTTTTTAAACCTGCTTCTCTTAAATCTAAAGCTACTTGGCTTGCTTTATTAAAAGTCTCTAATAATGAATGGGTTACTTTTTTAGTCTCTTCGATATTCATTTATATAATTTTTCTAATTTAATTACTTTCGAGTTAATCACTTTTTTTCCAACATTTTCAAAATTAACAGTAACTTTACCATTAATTATTGATTGAACCTGACCTATGCCCCAATCTTTGTTATTTTGGTTAGTAACCTTGTCACCTGGCTCATAATCTAAAATCATTTAATTTACTTATAGTTAATATACTAATAAATATCATTAAATATGACAAAATTGAATTCAATTGGAATAGCAAAAGAAACAAAAGATACACTGGTCGTTGTTGCTATGTCAGGTGGAGTAGATTCTTCAACCGTAGCAGCAATGATGAAGAACGAGGGATATAATGTTATAGGAATAACCTTAAAGCTTTATAACGATAGTAAAGAAACTGCATCTTCAAAACAATGTTGTGCTGGTCAAGACATAATGGATGCAAAGAGAGTTGCTGAGAAACTAAAAATTGAACATAAAATTCTCTATT
Source organism: Candidatus Pelagibacter sp. Uisw_121 (assembly GCF_047722545.1). GTDB lineage: Bacteria > Pseudomonadota > Alphaproteobacteria > Pelagibacterales > Pelagibacteraceae > Pelagibacter. The sequence goes on from NZ_CP159816.1 coordinate 375,932, forward strand.
ACCAAAACAAATTTAAAGAGGGTGTAATAGATAACTTTATTGACAGTTATTTAAATGGAGAAACGCCAATACCATGTGTTCAGTGTAATAAAACAGTTAAATTTACTGATTTATTTGAGGAAGCTAAAAGATTAAAAGCCGATGCATTGGTTACTGGTCATTACGTAAAAAGTATCACGAATGAAAGTAATACAGATATGTATAGAGGAATCGATTTAAACAGAGATCAAAGTTATTTTTTATTTAATACAACAAAAGACCAATTAAATTTTTTACGATTTCCACTTGGAAATCTTCTTAAAGACGAAACAAGAAACATTGCAAGAGATCTAGATCTTAATGTTGCAGAAAAACCTGACAGCCAAGATATTTGCTTTGTCCCAAATGGTGACTATGCTTCAGTTATAGAAAAGTTTAGACCGAATTCCTTTAGTAAAGGTAATATTAAGAATATGAATGGTGAGGTAATAGGAGTTCATGATGGTATTATCAACTATACAATTGGTCAAAGAAAAGGAATTGGTGTCTCTGACAAAAATCCATTGTATGTAGTTAAAATAATTGCAGATAAAAATGAAATTATTGTTGGTACAAAAGAACATCTTGTTAAAACAAAAATAATTTTAAAAGATCTAAATATTATTACTAACGACCAAAAAGATTTTCAAAAAGATTTATTTGTAAAAGTTAGATCCACAGGAAGGTTAATTAAGGCTAAAATAAATATTGATAACACCACAGCAAATGTTAATTTATTAGAAGAAGAACACGGTATTGCACCAGGTCAAGCATGTGTTTTTTATTCAAAAAATAATAAAGGTTATAAGGTTCTTGGTGGTGGGTGGATTACAAATTAATTTTTATTTCTCCACATAAAATAAGTTAATAAATAAAAAGTTATAACACCCAAAAAATAATCCCATTCAAGCGCATGCTTTACAAACTTAAATGTATTTCCTGGCCAACTAATTATTGGAATAGCCATTATGGCTACAATCACTAATGTTGAAACTAAAATTAATTTCAATTTTAAAACTTTAATATTTATAAATTTAGATAATTCTTCTTTAAAAGAATATAGTGCAGCAACCAGATAAGCTTGTGCAGTAATTTCGAATATGATGAATACTAACATTATTATTCTTCTAAATAATTTATATAGATTATTATCAAATTCAATTCCAAGAAATATTGAATGAATAATTAGTGCAACGGCAGAACCCACTCCAAAAAAAATTATTTTCTTAAGGTGTTTATAATTTTTATTAAAATTTAATATTATATCTCTGTTGTAATACCAATATTTGATAAGTAAAAAAGATGTCAAAAACATTGCAGGTTTAAATATTAACCAGCTGGGGTAAGGTCTGGCAGCTCGACTAATAGAAAGACCACCATCTAAGTAGGGCCATAACGAATTATGGACTATGTCTTCTTGGTTAGGAAATAACCCATGAAACTGTGTAATTAATATCAGACAGGTATTTATTGCCACAAATGGAATAATGAACACCCAAATACTTATGGATTTAACTTTTTTAATCTCGTCCATTAAAAAAACTACTTTTTCTTATTTTTTCTCTTAGCTCTTCTTTTTTTAGAACCCTGTTTTCTTCGACCTCTATGTTTTTTTGGGTAACCCATATTATCCTATTATTAATTTTATTGACGTAATTCGAGGGATATAGCATTGTCCCTTTAACTTATCAAATTTTTTATGACTAAATCATTCAAGACTTTCCTCAAACATACAGCAAAAGATTACCATAATCAGTCAGTTAACCCTCCTGTAGTAAGAGCTTCGACTATTATCTTTAAATCCATGCAAGATATTAGAAAAATGCAGGATAAGAGTAAAAAAGATCCAACAGGTGGACATTTTGATTATGGAAGACAAGGAACATCAACAACCCATGTTTTGTCACAAATACTTAAAGAGATGGAAGAATGCTATCATGTATTTTTAACACCAACCGGATTTGGGTCAGTTTTCTTATCTATTTTTAGCGTTGTACGCCCAGGCGATGAAATTATTGTAGCAGATCCTACGTATTCACCTACGAGAATTTTAACTCAAGATTTTTTAAAAGAATTTAATATAAAATCTGTTTTTTATGACCCTCATAATTTGAAAACTTTAGAAAAGGCGATTACAAAAAAAACAAAATTAATTTTTGTTGAAAATCCAGGAAGTAATACATTTGATTTTCAAGATTTGGGAAAAATAGTATCAATTGCTAAAAAGAATAAAATCTTTTCAGCAATTGATAATACATGGGGAACACCATATTTTCTAAAACCAATTAAACTTGGCTTTGATATGTCAATTGTATCTGCTACCAAATATTACTCAGGTCACTCAGATGTTATGGGTGGAAGTCTTGCGGTTAATAAAAAAGTTTTTAAACAAGTTGATAAAGCGAATAAGATAACTGGTTTAAGACTTGGTCCTGATGATGCATATTTAATAACGAGAGGACTTAGAACTCTTGATGTTCGATTAGATAAGCATGAAAGAAGCGCAAAACAAATAGCTGAATTTTTATCCAATTATAAAAATATAAAAATTTTATATCCACATAAAAAAGATTCATTTAATTTTAGAATGTGGAAAAAATATTATTCTGGTGCCTCAGGATTGATGGGTTTGAAAATTAAATCAAAAAACAAAAACTCTGTAATTAAGTTTGTTAATTCTTTAAAATTATTTGGTTATGGATATAGCTGGGGTGGATTTGAAAGCCTTGCTTTGTATCAAGACAAACGTGAACAAGGTAATAGAGAGTATCTAAAATTAGCAAAGGATGAACATTTAGTTAGATTACATATTGGTTTAGAAGACCCAAAAGACCTCATTGATGATTTAAAAAAATCTCTTAAATTCATTAAATGAATTCAGAAAAATTTATTCAAAATAAAACAGCTTTAATAACACTGATTGCAGCTTGTGTTGTAGTTTTAATTTCTCTTGGAGTTAGACAAACTTTTGGTCTGTTTTTCATGGATTTTAAAAATGACCTAGATATCTCAATAACTCAATCTGGATTAGCAATTGGTATTCAAATGTTAATGTGGGGTTTAACAGGTCCTATATTTGGAGCCATTGCAGATAAATATGGTGGACATAAAGCAATTTGTTTAGCTTTTGTTTTTTATATTTTAGGGATTTATTTTTTATACGCTGGTCCAAATACTGGAATTTTTTTTCAGATTGATTTAGGACTTTTAGTTGGAATTGGTTTGGGTGGAACTGCAATTAGTATTCCAATGTCAATTGTTGGAAAACATTTTCCACTATCAAACAGAACTATAGCCATGAGCATTGTCACTGCTGTTGGGTCGTTGGGGTATTTTATATCTCCACTTTATACGAGTTATTCTTTAATCCAAAATGGATGGGTGGACACACTTTTTGTATTCACGATATTTTTATTTATTGGACTTATAGTGGCTTTCTTTGTTAGATCTCCTTCTTTAGCTCAATCCATTGAAAAACCTAACGATCAAAGTACCTTTGGTGCTCTAAAAGAGGCTTTTAAAAACAAAAGCTATGTATTACTCACATCTGGTTTTTTTGTATGTGGTTTTCACATAACACTGGTCGGAACTCATGTTCCAAAATATGTAATTGATAGAGGTTTAGAAAGTTGGACAGCTGCTGCAATTTTATCCTTAATTGGTCTATTTAATATATTTGGCTCTTTATTTAGTGGATATCTTTCTACAAAAATTAGTAAAAAAATTATTTTAAGTGCTATTTATGCATTGAGAGGAATTTCAATTATATTGTTCATATTTTTACCCGCTAGTAACATTAATGCATTTATCTTTGGCGCAAGCTTTGGTTTTTTATGGCTATCAACGGTGCCGGCAACAAGTGGGATAGTAGCTCATATTTTTGGAACAAAATATTTAGGTGTGTTATATGGAATAGTTTTTTTAAGCCATCAAGTAGGTTCATTCTTTGGAGCATTTCTTGGAGGACTATTTTATGATCTATATGGCTCTTATGATTATGCTTGGTATTTAGCAATTGCTTTATCTGTTTTTGCAGCAATAATACATCTACCAATTAAAGAAGAAGCAGTTGTAAGGTTAAAAACAGAATAGAAAATTGAATAAGAAAAACTACTTACTAGATTTAGATAATTCAAAAAAACCCTTTATAATCTACAAATCAGATAAGGGATTTGATCTTTATACGGATTTTTCAAAAAAGGTCATTTTAAATAATAACAATATTAAAAAATTTATTAATAAAAATAACAAATTGAAATCAACCCATAAAGAAACAGATTTATTTGTTGGTTTTTTTGGCTATGAAATATTAAATAATTTAATTGATGTAAAAATTAAAAAACAAAAAACAATAAATTTTCCAAAGGGAATATTTTATAAACCTGAAACAAAGATAAAGCTCTCAAATATCCTGGAATATAAAAAAACAAGATCATCGGACTCTAATGATTTATTTAAAATAAATATTGATAAAAAATCGTATAAGGTAGTATTTGATAAATTTAAAAAGAAAATAAAGTCTGGAGAAACATACCAGATTAAAATCTGCACTAAGTATAGTAATAAATCAGAAATTGATGCCTTGGACTTCTTTTGTAGACTTGTAAAAAGTAATATGGCACCGGAAGCTTTTATGATTAAAGATAAAAATTATTCAATAATAAGTTGTTCACCAGAAAATTTGATAACAAAAAAAAAAAAATTTTATAACAACAAAACCTATAGCAGGCACTTTAAAGAAAACTAAAAAATTAAATAAAAATAAAGCCCTTACTTTTTTTAGAAAAAACCTAAAAGAAACCAAAGAACACAACATGATTGTTGATATGGAAAGAAACGATTTATCTAAAATTTGTAGATCAGGTTCAGTAAAAATTTTAAAGAAGAAGACAGTTGAAGAATACAAGGATCTTTATCATTATGTGAGTTTAATTGGAGGTCAGCTAAAGAATAAAGTTACTTCATTAGAGATTATAAAAGCAATGATGCCTGGAGGGTCAGTAATTGGATGTCCAAAAATTAGTACATTAAATTTGCTAAATAAACAGGAAAAGCAAAGTAGAAATATTTATACAGGTAGCTTCGGTTACTTAAAGTTTAATGGAGATATGAGGTTTAATATTATTATTAGATCAATATTAAATTTTAAAGGTAAATCAGAGATCTCTGTTGCTTCAGGTGTTGTAATTGACAGTAATGCAGCTCATGAATTTAATGAAAACTATATTAAAGCAAAGTCGTTAATGGATCTTTACAAATGATATACATTATAGATCATCAAGACTCTTTTACTCACAACGTAGTACATCAATTTGAAAATTTTGATGAAGTGGTTTGTTCAAATTTTAACAAAATAAACGAAAATAAATTAAAAAAAGCAGATATTATTGTGTTTTCACCAGGTCCAGGTGCACCAAAAGATTATGCCCCAAGTTCAGAGATTTATAAAAAATTTAAAGGTAAAAAAAAAATTATTGGTATTTGTCTTGGGTTTCAACAAATTCTGCATTGTGAAAATGGAAAAATAATTGAACAAAAAAAGATTTATCATGGTTTTCAATCTAAAATAAAAGTAACTAGCAAAAATTCATTGTTCAAAAAAAATAGTCAGTTTACGGTAGGTCGATATCACTCTCTAAAATTAAAAGAGCCGTTCACTGCAAAAAATTTTGAAATTACAATGAGGTGTGCTATTTCAAATACAGCAATGACAATAGAAAATAACAAAGAAAAAGTATATGGCTTTCAATTTCACCCTGAATCCTTTTTAACTGAAAATGGTAACTTACTTATTAAAAAAATCTTATCAGCATAAAACCTACAAAGAAATTAATTTTAAAGATCTTTGGGGGGATAATGGTGTGTTCACGACCATGTGGATTTTTGGAAAACCTGCCAAGATACTTTTTTTTAAAAAACATATTAAAAATTTAATTAAGTCTTTAAAGATTTATAAACTAAACACCCCAAATCTTGAAAAAAATATTCTTAAATTAATAAAATTAAATATTGATAAAAAAAGATCTTACAATCATCTTCTTAGAGTTGCTGTTAATAAAAAGATGATATCAATTTCTTTAAGAAATAGAAAAACTCCTAAATTAAACTTTAATCTAAAGCTTATTAGCCATAAACGATTTGACCCTATGTATAAAAATCTTAAATATAAATTTATACTAAAACATTTATCAAAAATGGATAACACCACTTCAGACGTGGGTCTTTGTTATAAAAATACAATTTTAGAAAGTGGCACTTCAAACATGTTATTTGTAAAGGGTGATAAAGTTTACTCTCCTTTAAATAATATATACAAGGGTATTACCTATAATTTTTTTAATAAAAAATTAAGTAAGATTATTAATAAAGATATAACGATCAAAACTTTATCCGAATATGATGAAATTCTTCTTATTGGTTCTGGAAAAGGTGTTGCATCAATAAAAAATATTAATGAAATTAAATGGAAGAGAAAAAGTTTAAAATTTTATAAAATACTATCTAGTTTTTATAAAAGTGAAGTTAACAAATGTTCTATCTATAAATAATATTTATGTTTGACCCAAATAATCCCTGTTTATTCTGTAACTCTAAATTAAGTGGTTTAGCTGCAGAAAATGAATTGGCTTATGCTAGTTATGATACATATCCTGTGTCTGAGTTTCATTGTTTAATTATTCCAAAGCGGCATGCTAAGGATTATTTTGATTTAAACGATGAAGAAGTGATTGCTTGCAATAACCTCATTAAACAAATTAAAGAGGAAATATTATTAAAAGATCCAACAGTTAAAGGGTTTAATATTGGATCTAATGCTGGAAAAGTTTCTGGGCAATCAATTTTACATTGCCATATTCATGTAATTCCTAGAAGAGAGAGTGATGTTGAAAACCCGCAAGGTGGTGTAAGGTCAGTTATTCCTCTAAAACAACATTATAAACGTAAAGCGTAAGTTGTATTTTGATAGATAAATAGCGCACCTAATAACGGTTGATCTATCATTTCAACTATATTAAAAACTCAAAATTAAGTTTCAACAAAATAGTAATAAAGGGTAATATTCTAAATGATGTCAATTAGTCCATTTTCTGCATTAGCAGAATCAATTTCTCCTTCAGTTATTCAAGCCTTTGTTTTAGCAATGTTAGCTTTAATCGTCATTGGAACAATTGTTCAGATGATACATCATAAAAATGTTACTTATTTTTTCAATAATGCAAAAAAAGCAAAATTAGCTGCCGAAAGAGAAATTGGTACTGGAGAAAAAACAGCAATTATTTTAAAAACTGTAGTGCATGATATTGCAACTACTTCAGAATTAGGTGCAGGCAAAAGAAGAGTTGCTCATGTTATGGGGATGTATGGAACTATTTTATTTTGGGTTGCATCAGTCGTATTGGTTTTTGGTTATACAGGAACAGGAACAACTGCACCAACAATTTGGCCTATGATTTGGCATGTTGGAGCAATAATGACTTGTGTGGGTGGATACTGGTTTTGGTTATTTTTAAGAGTAGATGTACTTGCAGAAGCTCACCCTTGGTACAGAATTATTAAAGCAGACTTATTTGTTCTAGCACTTCTAGCATGTGCTACTACTGGACTTGCTTGGTCTTACTTTCAATCTTCAGGATCAACTGGATTAGGATATATATTTTTAATTTTATTTATTACCTCAAACATTGTTTTATTTGGGGGAGTTTATTGGTCAAAATTTGCACACATGATTTATAAGCCAGGTGCAGCAATCCAAAAAAACTTAGCAGAAGCAGATGGATCAAGAGACAATCTTCCTCCATTAGCAGATGCACCAAAACAATTTGGACTAGGAATTAAAAGAGAACAACCAAAACACTATTAAAAAGAAAGAGGTAATATAATATGTCAACTTTTGTATACATGACGAGATGTGATGGATGTGGTCACTGTGTGGATATTTGTCCATCAGATATAATGCACATCGATGAAAATATTAGAAGAGCAGTAAATATTGAACCAAATTTTTGTTGGGAATGTTATTCTTGTGTAAAAGCTTGTCCTAATCACGCAATTGATGTTCGTGGTTATGCAGATTTTGCTCCTATGGGTCACAGCGTTAGAGTTAGACGTGAAGAAGAAAAAGGAACTATCTCTTGGAAAATTAAATTTAGAAATGGAACTACAAAAGATTTTGTATCTCCAATTACAACAAAGCCTTGGGGAAAATTTATTCCTAAATTAGCAGAAGGTGAAAAACCTAACCAAGGTGAGATCAATTCTCAAATGCTTTACACTGAGCCTAATGGTTTAAATATTGATGGTAAATTACCATCAGTTCCAAAAGATACCTTTAAAAAAGGAGTTTACTATTAATGGCTAAACATAAAACACATTTTGAGGATTGCGATGTTCTAGTTGTTGGTGGTGGTATGGCTGGAACTGGTGCTACTTTCGAAGCTAGACACTGGGGAAGAGACATGAAAATTATTTGTGTTGAAAAAGCTAATATCGACAGAAGTGGAGCGGTAGCCCAAGGTTTATACGCTATTAACTGTTACATGGGAATGCAATGGGGTGAAAACCAACCTGAAGATCACGTAAGATATGCTCGAAATGATTTAATGGGAATGGTTAGAGAAGATTTAGGTTACGACATGGCTCGTCACGTTGACTCAACAGTTCACATGTTTGACGAATGGGGCTTACCAATGATGAAAAATGAAAAAACAGGTCGTTACCTTCGAGAAGGTAAATGGCAGATCATGATTCATGGTGAAAGTTATAAGCCAATCGTTGCAGAAGCTGCAAAAAAATCAGCTGACAAAATTTATAATAGAATAATGATTACTCATCTTTTAATGGATGAGGCTCAAGAAAATAGAGTAGGTGGAGCTGTTGGTTTTAATATGAGAACTGGTGACTTCCATGTATTTAGAGCAAAAACTGTAATCGTTGCAGCAGGTGGAGCATCTCACATTTTCAAACCAAGAGCAGTTGGAGAAGGAATGGGAAGAACTTGGTACGCACCATGGAGTAATGGTTCAGCTTATGCATTACCTATTGCTGTTGGAGCTAAAATGACACAAATGGAAAACAGAATTGTGTTATGTAGATTTAAAGATGGTTACGGTCCGGTTGGAGCATACTTCTTGCACCTTAAAACATATACTCAAAATGCAAATGGAGAGAACTATGAGAAGAAATGGTATGACCAAACTAAAGAATTAGTTGGTGAGTATATTGATCACCATCCAACACCAACTTGTTTAAGAAACCACGCTTTTATTCAAGAAACTATTGCAGGTGGTGGACCTATTCACATGGTGACTACTGAAGCATTCCAAGACCCACACCTAGAGACTGTTGGTTGGGAAAACTTTTTAGGAATGACTGTTGGTCAGGCCGTTGTTTGGGCTTCTCAAAATATAGATCCAAAATACACAAATCCTGAATTAACTACATCTGAACCATATGTTATGGGTTCTCATGCAACTTGTTCTGGAGCTTGGGTTAGTGGGCCTGAAGATTTATCTCCACCAGAATATTTTTGGGGTTATAATAGAATGTTAACTATTGATGGTCTCTTTGGTGCAGGTGATACTGTAGGTGGAAGTGCTCATAAGTTTTCATCTGGATCATTTACTGAAGGTCGTTTAGCTGCAAAAGCTGCTGTTAAATATATTGAAGATAAAAAAGCAGAAGGTATCAAAGTTACAGATAAACAGTGTGAAGACTTTAAAACTGCAATATTTAAACCACTGGAAACTTATCAAGTAGCTCAAAATGAAATTACAGGCGGAACAGTTTCACCCAGTTACATTTCTCCTATTCAGGGTCTTCAACGTCTACAAAGAATTATGGACGAGTATGTTGGTGGAATTGCAACTAATTACATGACTAATGGTAATATGCTTAAAAGAGGCTTAGAATTACTTGCTTGGTTAGAGGAAGATTTAGAAAAAGTAGGTGCTGAAGATTTACACCAACTCATGAGAGCTTGGGAATTAAAACACAGAGCGTTAACTTCTCAATGTGTAACTGAACACACAATGTTTAGAGAAGAAACACGTTGGCCTGGATATTATTATAGAGGTGACCATATGAAACTTGATGATGATAATTGGCATTGTTTAACAGTTTCTAGACGTGATCCTAAGACTGGTAAATTTTCACTAGAAAAAGTGCCGGTTTATCACATAGTTGACGAGAACGAGAAGAGAAAAGCTTCTTAAAACAGTTAAGCTTAAATTATGAATCTTTTAGAGAAATCTGATGATGAGATTTTAGCGATTGCTAATCCTATTTGGGATAATCTTGTTAAAACTTCTAATATGAAAGATTATGGTGGTTTTACTAAGGACTTTGGAACTCAAATGTTATTTGGAGCAAATGAAGTGGAACTTGGGAAGCAATGGGCTAATAATAAGCTTTTAACAAGTTTAAAAGAAGATTACGAGGCATTTGGTTGTTTAAGACGAGGTCAAAACATCACTGTTCTATTTAAACAGAAGAGTAAAGAGATTGAAGGTGAGTTCCTTGGAAGATTGGTTCTTGGTGTCGAGGGTGATGATGTTAAGGTTTTTGGAGCAACAATCTACTAATAAAAAAAATCACTTTATATTAAATATTTATTTGACAAATAATTAACTGGGTGTAATGACGTTTGTAATGTCAATTTCCAACGTAAAAATAATAAATAAACTTTCAAATTCTAAAACAACTATTATCAAAACTGGGATATTTGTTAGTCTAGCTGCTTATTGGGGTGTTATTTTAGTTGGAACTTTTATCACATTTAATTAAGTTGTTTTTTAACAACTATTAATTTTTTATGGATGTATTTTTACCAATAGCTCAAGTTTTTGTAAATCCTATTGAAATACTTTTATTGAGTGCAATTGTTGGTGTACTTTCAGGTTTATTTGGGGTTGGCGGTGGTTTTTTAATGACACCGTTCTTAATTTTTTTAGGTGTACCCCCTGCATATGCAGTTGCAAATGAAGCTAACAATATTCTTGCAACATCAGTATCAGGATCAACAACTCATTATTTAAAAAATACTTTAGATTATAAAATGGGTCTTATGATTGTTATTGGTGGAACAATCGGAACTGCATTAGGCATTTATACTTTTACATATTTTAAAGGTATTGGAAAAATTGATACAGTTATTTCTTTAGCCTACATGTATATACTCGCAATTATTGGTACATTAATGTTGGTTGAAAGTCTTAGAGAAATAGACAGAGCAAAAAGAAACCTTATAGTTAAAAAAAAATTACACGTTCATTATTGGATACATGGTCTTCCATTAAGAATGCGATTTCCAAAATCTAAATTATACGAAAGTATCTTTACTCCAATTATAATTGGTTTAGTTGTAGGATTTATTGCTGCTATAATGGGTATAGGAGGTGCTTTTATATTGGTGCCTGCAATGATTTATATAATTAAAATGCCAACAAAATTAGTTCCAGGAACTTCTTTGTTTGTAACAATTTTTGTCAGTGTCATAGTCACTTTTTTACATTCATTTAATTTTGGCTCTATAGATTTAATGTTAGTAGTAATGTTAGTTATTGGATCAATCATAGGGGTTCAAGTGGGACAGAAACTTGGTGAAAAAATTGACAGTTCTGGTTTAAAAGCATTACTGGCAATTTTATTATTGATAGTTGGAATAGCTATTGCTTATGAAACTTTTTTTGCTGAGCAGACTGAAAAAGAAATAATACAAGTACTAACCTCAGATTTAAATTTTTTCTCACTATTTATTTTAGAATTTTCAGAAGACATGCCATTTTTTTATGGATTATTTTCAATCATGTTTGCAATTCTTTTAGGAGTAGGAGCCGCTCTTATTAGACGTGTTTTTTCTAATTTCAAAAAAAAGATGTTACTAAAAAAGTCTTAGTTTAAAAAATTGATGAAAAAACTTATATTTATAATATTTTTGAGTTTTCAAACTCTACTAGTAGCTGAGGATAATGTTAAAAACACAACTATTAAGCAATATGATTATTGGTCTTTAAAATGTGAAGTAGTTAATGATGATCAAAACTGCCAAGTACTACAAACCATAAAAACTAATGAAACAAACTTCCAATTTACTATAATTTATCAGAAATTTTTAAATGAAAAAAATATAGAAAAAGAAATCATTCAATTTATTACCCCTTTAGGAGTTAACTTAGATATAAAACCTGCTATTCTTTTTGATAAAGATCCACAAATAAATCTTAAATGGACTAAATGTGAGCCATTTGGCTGTGTAGCTGTTTTAACAAATAATAGTGAAATTAAAGAAATAGTGAAAGTTTTTAACGATGTTAAAAAAGGACTTACAAAGTCAAAAGAAATGCAGCTTGGTATACAAGGATTTAATACAGAACCATTAGTAGTTAAATTTTCTCTAAAAGGTTTTATTAAAGCAAGTTCTTTGCTTGTAGGCGTTAAAAATGAAGATATATAATTAAGTAAATTTTAATAAAATTAGCCACAATATCTAGTATTCTATAAGTTCCATTCCCATATTTTAAAGTATTTGTAGTAGTTGTTTAAGGTGTTTCAGGTACATACTGCTGGTTGTAAATTAATAATTAAAGCTTTGTTTATGCGGATGAATCAATGTTTAATGTTCATTCTCATAAATAAACTTTTAAGTTGAACCGTAGGTTGTTTTATTAAGTGTATGAAAAAAATTATTACATATTTTTTAATATCTTTCTTTATATTAGGTCATTCTGCAATGGCTGCAGCACCAAAATCTGGTGAAATTCTTCAGCAACAAGAGAATTTAAACCAAAAAAATAAGCTTCCTCAAAAAATTCCTAAGTCTCTTTTACAAAAGAAAGTAATAGAAAAACCAAAAAAGAGCAACGATCTAAAAATCTTTATTAATAAATTTAATTTTGAGGGTCAATTTAACTTAGTAACCAAAGAAGAGTTGGAAATATTAACCAAAGAATACACTAACAAAGAATTAAGCTTTGATGAAATTCAATCTGTTATTAACATAATTAATAATTTCTTTTACAAAAAAGGTCTTTTAATTTCTAGAGCAATACTTCCAAAACAAGAGGTTAAAGATGGAGTGATATTGGTAATAATCAATGAAGGAAAGCTTGATAGTGAAAAACCTTATAAAATAAAAGCAAATAATTTAAGACTTAGAGAGGCTTATATTGAAGATTATTTAAACCATGCTCTTGGAAAAGAAGTTACTCAACAAACATTAGAGAGAGCAATTTTAAATTTAAGAGATAACCCAGGATTATCAGTTATGGCTAGCCTAGAGCCGGGTGATGAAGCTGGAACATCAAGAGTAGTTATTGATGTTACTGAAGGTGAGTATTTTACATCATCTTCATCAATAGATAATTATGGTAGCAGATATACAGGAGAAAATAGAGCAACACTTCTTGGCAGTATAAATAATCTTAGTGGTTTTGGAGATCAACTTTTAGTTTCTGCCACAAAGTCAAATGAAAGTTTCAAACAAAAAAGGGTTGATTATAATTTCCCAATAGGTGCTAGTGGATTAAGAGGAGAAACATTTTTAAGTGAGCTTGATTTTAGAATTGGAAAAGAACTTGAATCTACAAAAACTTTAGGAGATGCCAAAAATTATGGTTTTAATATCAATTATCCAATTTATAGAACTGTTCCTAGAACGTTTTCAATAAGCACTGGCTACGAAAAGAAAGAACTTTATAATGAAGTAAATAAAGCAGCCACTAGTGACAAAGAAATTGAAAATCTTAAGCTAAACTTTACTTTAGAAAACATTGATAACTTTTATGGTGGTGGTTATACACAAATTAAGCCAGGAATTGTCTTTGGAGATCTAGATTTATCAAAAGTATCAAGCAGTCTAAGTAGTGATAATACTGGAGCTAGAACGAACGGCTCGTTCACTAAGTCAACATTACAAATCACTAGAATTCAAAGACTAACTGATAAAATAACTCTTAATTTTAATGGAAATATTCAAAAATCTAATAAAAACTTAGATAGCTCTGAAAAGCTTATATTAGGCGGTCCATCTGGGGTAAGGGCATATCCATCAGGCGAGGGATCTGGTGATGAGGGCTATAAATACAACCTAGACTTGAAACATTCACTTGGGAATTATGGATTGTTCCAAAATATGACTGGATCAATATTTTATGATTATGGTGAAATAGACCAATACCATGACACTACAAATTTATCTGTTAATCAAAATAATTATTCTATTTCAGGTTATGGAATTGGATTTGAGAGCAATATAGATGAACGTTTTTCATTTAAAGCATCTTACGCAAAAACACTTGGAGGAAACCCAGGTGAAGTAAGTAAAAAAGATTCAGATGGTAAAGCAGATAACTCAAGGTTTTTATTCAATATTAGTATGAAATTTTAATGATTAGAAAATTATTATTAACAACTGTCATAATTTTATTTAGTAGTTTATCTGCTAACGCAGATGCTGTAAGCAGTACTGCTCTACCAACAGATCCTGTTGTATCAAGTGGTAATGCAACCTTTAATCAAAATGCAAATCAACTAACAATAAATCAAAGTAGTAATCAACTAATAACTAATTGGTCATCATTTAATATTGGAAGAAATGCAGGTGTTGAGTTTGTACAACCGAGTGCAAGTTCATCAGCACTAAACCACGTCAACAGTTCTGATCCAAGTCATATTTATGGAACATTACAGTCTAATGGACAGGTTATTTTAATAAATCCTAATGGAGTTATCTTTAATGGTAGCGCTCGAGTGGATGTTGGATCAATTATTGCAAGTTCACTTCAAATGCAAGATGCAGATTTTTTAAACAATAATTATGTATTTGAAAAAGAGGGTGTTGCAGGAAATATAACAAACAACGGTACTATTAATGCATTTGCTGGTGGTGCTGTTGCATTAATTTCTAATAAAGTTTCAAATAATGGAACTATTAGTGCAGATCAAGGAAGTGTTGCGTTACTTTCGGGTGATAAAGTTACCTTAACTCTAAATGGTAATAGTTTAGTCTCTTATGACATTGATCAAGGTACTTTAGATTCATTTATTGAAAACAATAATGCAATTAAAGTTGGTTCAGGACAGGTTATTTTATCTGCAAAAGCATTAGAGCAAATAAGAAGTTCTGTTGTAAACAATTCTGGAACTATTGAAGCTAAAGGACTTGTAAGCTCTGGTGGTAAAATATTTTTAGAAGGTGATGAAATCACTGTTTCAAGCACTGCTAAATTAGATGCTTCTGGTAAAACGGGGGGTGGTAAAATTTTAGTTGGTGGTAGCTGGCAAAACTCAGACACAAGTATTAGACAAGCGATTAAGACAACAGTTGAAAGTGGAGCCATACTTGATGCCTCTGCAAATGAAACAAGTAATGGAGGAGAGATTGTTGCTTGGTCAGATATTAAAAATTCACAATCCTCAACTAAAGCTTATGGTACCTTTTTAGCAAAAGGAGGAGCAAGTTCTGGTGATGGTGGTCGAATTGAAACATCAGGTTATTTATTAGATGTCGATAATATCCAAGTTGATGCAAGCTCAACAAATGGTGATGCTGGATTATGGCTATTAGACCCGTATAATATAACAATTGGAACTAGTGAAAGTGGTACTTCTTATGGAAATTCTTTTACTGCAAGTGCCACATCTAACATATTAGCTTCAGATATCTCATCAGCATTAGTTAATAATAATGTCAGTATTTCAACCGGAACTGATGACTCAGGTAGTAGTGCTGGAGTTATTACAGTAAGCAACGCTATCTCAAAAGCATCGGGAGCTGAAAAAACTTTAACATTAGATGGAAACAGGAATATTGTATTAAATGCTAATATTAGTGGAGCATCAGGCTCACCCTTAAATGTAATAATTAGCACTGGCAGTGGAGCTCTTACAGGAGCTTCTAATTTAGTTCTTGAGGGTGGTGATTTAAGTATTGAAGCAGGTGGTGATGGAACTTATTCAGGTGTATTTTCAGGAGCTGGAAATCTTACAAAAACAGGTGATGGTACTCAAACTTTATCAGGAACTAATACTTATACAGGAACGACTTCAGTTGATAATGGTGTTTTAGCCATCTCTAATGCTGCAGGCTTAGGAGCAACAGATGGTGCCACAACAGTTGCGAATGCTGCTGCTTTAAATATCTCAGGTGGAATTAATGTTGCAGAAGCAATAACAATTTCAGGATCTGGTGTTAGCAATAATGGTGTAATTAGATCAACATCTGGAAACAACACGTTATCAGGTCAAATTACAATATCTGCTCATGCACAAATACAATCTGATGCAAATACTTTAACTTTAAACGTTGCATCGAGTAGTTCAATTACAGCTTCTAATAAAAACATCACTTTTGATGGTGCTGGTAACATTACAGTTGCAGATCCTATTGTAACAGGATCTGGAACACTAACTAAAACTGGATCTGGAACCTTAACATTATCAGCAGCTAATACTTATACAGGAGCAACTACTATATCTGCTGGTGTAGCCGCAATAAGCAATAATACTTCTTTCGGTACAACTGATGCTGCAACAACAATAGCATCTGGGGCTGCTTTAAATGTTTCAGGTGGAGTTACTGTAGCAGAAGCAATTACAATTAATGGAACTGGCGTATCTTCAAATGGCGCAATTAGATCAACTTCAGGAGACAATACTTTTTCAGGATTAGTCACTTTAGGAGCACATAGTGAAATCCAGTCTGATGCAAATACATTAACCTTAAATGTTTCATCAGGCAATGCAATTACTGGAACTTATAACTTAACATTTGATGGCTCTGGAGATACGACTGTAAATGATCCTATTGCAACAGGCTCTGGTACCTTAACTAAAGCTGGATCTGGAACATTACTTTTAGAAGGTACAAACACTTATACTGGAACCACAACAGTGTCTGCTGGTACACTTACAGTTTCTGGAACTTTAGCGAATACTGCATTAACTGTGAGTAGTGGAGCAACTTATGATGTTGATGCAACAGATACAATTTTATCAATAGCAGGTGCTGGTACAATTAATTTAGCAGACGCTGCCTTAACAGCTGGTGATGGTAATGACCAAACTTTTTCAGGAACTTTTGTAGGAGATGAAAAGTTTACCAAAGCGGGTGCTGGTACATTAACTTTATCTGGAAATAGCAGTAGTTTTACTGGTATTATAGCAATTAGTGCCGGTGATATATCGATTTCTAACGATAATAACCTTGGAAATCCTAACACTATTGATGCAGATAGGCTTACATTTAGTGGGGGTGATTTAGTAGTTACTGGAAATGTAACCTTAAATGCTAATAGAGGAATTACTTTATCTAATGCTGCAACCTTTACGGTACCTTCAGACACCACATTAACAATTTCAGGAATTATTACTAGTTCAGGAACCTTAAATAAAGCGGGAGCAGGTACCTTAACATTAGGTGGGATTAATACTTATTCAGGAACAACTAATATTGATGCTGGAATAGTTAGAGTTGCAAATGCATATGGTCTTGGAGCAACAGGCAATGGAACTGTTGTCGATGATGGTGCAGCATTAGAATTTTTTAATAATTCTGGAAATACCATACAATTTAGAGCTGAACCTGTAACAATTAATGGCACAGGTATTAGTAATGGTGGAGCAATTAGAAGCATTCAAGGAAATAATAAATTTTTAGGAACAATAACTATAGGTGCAGACACAAGAATTAACTCTGATACAGATAACAATCTTTTTGAAATAGCATCATCTGGAAATATTACAGGTACTGGCCTTGATATAATTTTTGGTGGTACTGGAGATATTAAAGTAGATGATCCAATAAACACTGGATCTGGCGGTAAAGTTACCAAAGATGGATCTGGAGAATTAGAAATAAGTGCAGCTAGTAACTACACAGGTTTAGTAACAGTTTCAGCTGGGACATTAACAGCAGCTAACAATACGGCACTTGGAACAATTGCAGGTGGAGTAACGGTTGCAAGTGGAGCTATATTAAACCTTAGAGAAGGAATTACAGTTGGTAACGAAGCCTTAGCATTAGTTGGTAGTACACTTACCAATGAAACAAGTGCTTCTTGGACTGCTGGCTATGGGGGAGGCAACACAAATACTTATCAGGGTGTAATTACTTTAACTGGCAATAGTACAATTAATTCTGACCATGGAACCTTAACAATAAACTCTGGTGGAAGTATAACTTCAGCAAGTAATCACAATATTACTGTAGGTGGAAGTGGAGCAATAAATATTAATGATCCAATTTCAATTGGAGCAGGTTCAATTACAAAAGTTGGTGGTGGTGTAGTTCAGTTACAACAAAATAATACATATAGTGGAGGAACTGTTTTAACAGCAGGAACTCTTGCTCCATATGCAATAGGTGCTATTGGAAGCGATATTACATTTAATGGTGGAGCAATTAGACATTACAGTACTAACACTGCAGATCTTTATGCAAAATATATTCAACCATTAAACGGAAAGTCTTGGAGAATTGATCCAGGTGGAAACACAGTAAATTATTCTAGCTCTGAAGTATTTAATGATGTTTCTGGTGGAACAAATGGTTTTGAAGTTACCGGCTCAGGAACATTGGTAATGGATGAAGCTGCAACTGCTAGCACTTACACTGGAACCACTGTTGTATCTGGAGGAACACTTCAACTAACAACTCAAAATAACAATATAGCTTCTGGACAAAATGTAACTGTAACTGGTGGTACTTTTAATATTAATGGAAGAAGTCCTATATATGGAACATTAACTGTTACGGGTGGAACTGTTTCAGGTTCAGGAACAATTTCAGCTACTGCATATCATGTAAACCCAGGTTCAGGTGGTACAGCAACTATCAGCTCAATTATTACCAATAATGGTAATGCAGCAGTAGTTACTAAATCTGGAAATGGTTTGGGTGTAGTTTCAAATACAAGCAACAGCTTTACAGGTGGAGTACTTTTAACAGGTGGAATTTATGCACCAGGTTCAGTTGCAGCACTAGGAGATCCAAATGACGGGGGTAATTCTGGAACAATTACTTTCCAAGGAGGTGCAATTAGACACTGGAGTGCAACTCAATCAGATACAAATGCTCTTTATGATAGATACGTAATTCCTCTTAATTCTTATTCTTGGAAAATAGACACTTATACCCATAACATTAATTATCAATCAGGTGATAATTTTGGAAATGCAGGTGGTCATACAGTTGGTTTTGTAAAACTTGGAAGTGGAATTTTAGAATTTGACGAAGCGGAAAGTTATTCAGGCTTAACTAAAATTGAGGGTGGTACTTTACTATTAGGTGCTAACAATATGCTTCCTTCAGGCGGTGTTACGGTATCCTCTTGTTTAACAACAGCTTGTTATACCTCAGGAAGTTTAACAGCAGCAAAATTAGATTTAGATGAGTATGACGATACAGTTGGAGCAGTTATACTTACACATGGATCTATAGTTGGAGCGGGTGGAGGAATTTTAACTGGAACGAGTTACACATTTAATCCAGCATTAGCAGATCACACAGTTACAGCATCAGCAATTTTAGCTGGAAGTGTTACCTTAACTAAATCAGGTGCAGGAACTGCAAACATGAGTGGAAATAATACTTACTCAGGTGCAACTTCAGTTACAGGTGGTGGATTATTAATTAGTCATGCAAATGCTTTAGGTGCAACGTCAGCTGGAACAACAGTTTCAAGTAATGCAGTTTTAAAACTTTCTGGTGGAATATCTTTTGCTGCTGAACCTTTAATATTAAATGGTAATGGTGCAATCAGTACCACTACTACAGTAAACGAATATACTGGAGTTTCTACAACAACAACTTCAGGAGAAAGTGGTGCTTTAAATAATGCAAGTGGAAATAATACTTACACGGGTGCAATTACAATGGCATCAAGTAGTAGAATTGAGTCTGTTGATGATACAACATTAACTATAAATGTAGCATCTGGAAATGCAATTGTTGGAGTTCACACTTTAACATTAGGTGGAGAGGGAAATATTATAATTAGTGATCCTGTCGGAGATTCTAATGGATTAGCACTAAAAAAACTTGAAGCAGGCACAGTTACACTATCTGCAGCAAACACTTACACAGGAACAACCACTGTTGAAGCGGGTACACTTAAGCTTACTGGTACATTAAGCAACAGTACTGCGGTAACAGTTACGGGAGGTACTTATGATGTTGATGCAACAGATACAGTTGCCTCTATTGCTGGAACAGGTGGAACAATTGATATAACAGGTGCGGCTCTAACTGCTGGAGGAAGTAATGCTAGCACATCATTTAGTGGTGTACTTTCTGGAGCTCAAAAATTTACTAAAACTGGTAGTGGAACTCTAACTTTAGGAGGAAATAGCTCAGGTTATACAGGTATTGTTCAAATAAATGCAGGAAGTATCAAAATTAGTGCTGACAATAACCTTGGAAATCCAAATACATCTGATGCAGATAGATTAATTTTAAATGGTGGTACTTTAGAAACAACAGGCAGTTTTACATTAAATTCTAATAGAGGAATTACTTTATCAGGTAATGGAACAATTAATACTGGCTCAGGCACAGTAGCTTATGCAGGTGTAATTGCTGGATCTAATAATTTTACTAAATCAGGATCGGGTACTTTAAACTTAACAGCAAGCAATACTTATACTGGAACAACTTTAATATCAGCTGGTACTTTAAAACTTTCAGGATCAGGTTTGTTAGCTGGTACAGCTCTTACAGTAAATAGTGGTGGAACTTATGATGTTGATGCAAGTGATACTATTGGATCAATTGCTGGTGCAGGTTCAATTGATATTGCAGGATCACAAATTTTAAACGTGGGTGGAAATAATAGCAGTACATCTTTCACTGGTGTTATTTCAGGAGCAGGAGCTTTAACTAAATCTGGGTCAGGTACTTTAACTTTATCAGGAACTAGTACTTTCACAGGAGCAACAGCAATCACAGCAGGAAAAATTGCAATTTCAAGTAATGCTGCTTTGGGTGCAACTAATGGAGCAACAACAGTTTCAAGTGGAGCTGCTTTAAGTATTTCAGGAAGTATTACAGTTGCTGAACCAATTACAATTTCAGGAACAGGAATTAGTTCTGGGGGTGCAATAGTATTTACGGGAGGAGCAAATACTTATTCTGGTGCAATCTCACTAGGGGCAACTTCAACAATCGTAAGTTCAAGTGGAACTCAAACTATTTCAGGAGCAACTAATGGTGGTCAAATATTAACCATTACAACATCAGATGATTTAGTTATCTCAGGTATAGTTGGTGGAAGCACAGAGTTAAGTTCTTACACTATAAACTCAAGTGGTGATGCAACGATTAATGTAAATGTTAAAACATCTGGCAACCAATCTTATACAGCATCAGATGGAGTTGCGCTTTCTGGAGCAAGAACATTTGAAGGTGGAACAATTACATTTGCTTCTACTACAACTGGAGATGACAATCTAACGATCACTGGTAATTTAGATGTTGATGCTGCTATTTCAGGGATTGCAGTTTTAGGTGTTAGTGGAACTTCAAACTTAGGTGCAAATGTTTCCTCAACTGGAACTCAAACTTATACAGGTGCAGTAACTTTAAGTGCAGCTGTTACTTTAACAACTACTAGTGATGTAATTACATTCTCCGATACTGTTAACAGTGCAAATAGTACAAAAAGAAATTTAACTTTAACTACAGGTAGCAGCTCAACTGAAATCAATTTCGATGGCATAGTTGGAGGATCAAATTCAGTAGGCGCAATTGCAATTACTGGAGTGTTAGATTTAAATGCAGCAATTACAGCCGCTACATCAGTTAGTGTATCAGGAACATCAAATATTGGAGCTGATGTTACAACAACAAGTACACAACTTTATGTTGGTAATTTAGTATTAAGTGCTGCAGATAGAACTTTAGAAGGGTCAACTGTTACTACTAGAGGAACTTTAACTGGAGCATATGCACTAACAGTTACGGGTAATGCGGTTTTTGGTAATAGTAGTTCTGATGATGTTGTTTTAACTGGAAGCAACAAAGCCTTAGCAGTTAGTGGAACAACTACTATTGAAACTGATACGGTTACTACATCAGGAACTCAAACTTATAGTGGAGCTGTTGTTCTTGGAAGAAATACTACTTTAACTTCCAGTGGAGATATAATTACTTTCTCAAATACAGTTAATAGTGATGGAAGCACAAATAGAAACTTAACAGTTACAACAGGTGGTAACACTGTACATATTAATTTTGATGGCATAGTTGGTGGAAGTCAAGGTGTTGGTGCGATAGCTCTTACAGGAGTTTTAGATTTAAATGCAGCAATTGCTGATGCAAACTCTTTAACAGTTAGTGGTGTTTCACTTCTTGATGCTGATATTACAACATCGGGTACACAAACATATTCAGCTGCAATAACTTTAGGAACAGCTGCTAGAACTTTAGAAGGTTCAACAATTCAGACAACAACTATTAATGGTGCACAAAATTTAGCAATCACAGGTAATTTGGATCTTAACGGTATCATTGGTGGATCAAATGCAATCGGTGTGTTTAGTGTTAGTGGAACTTCTAACCTAGGTGCTAACGTTACAACAACGGGTACACAAACTTATTCAGGTGCAGTAACCTTAAGCACTAACGCTACTTTAACATCTTCTAGTGATAACTTCACATTCTCAAGTACCGTTGACAGTGATAGTTCAACTCGTAACTTAACATTAAGTGCTGGATCGGGAACAATTGGAATTACTAATGCAATTGGTGGAAATGCTGCCTTAGGTACTTTAACTATAACACAATCAGGTGGAGTTACTTTTTCTGGTTCAGTTAACTCAGCAACGGTTACATTAACTGATACAACAGGCAGTGTAACTTTTGCAAGTAACACTACACTTACAACTTTAAATACTGCGTCTCAGGATTACAACGTTATCTTTAATGGTACAGCAAATACTATTACTAATGCAGTTACATTCTCAAACACAGGTGCAATTACATTTGGTAATGCAAGTGGCGATAGCTCAACATTTAATGGTGGACTAACAACAACTGCTCCAAGTCAAATAAATCTTGGAGGAACACTTCAAACTTCAAATGATGAGATGTCATTAGGAGATAGTAATACAGCAATTGTGCTTGTCGCAAATTCAGTTTTAAATACTGGAAGTGCTGCACTTACAGTTAATGCAACAGTTAATGGTGGTTATACTTTAACTTTAAACTCTACGGATGCGACGACATTTGCTGGAATTATTGGTGGATCAACAGCTCTTACAGGAATTACAACAAACTCAGATGGAACAGTAGTATTTAACACAACAGCTATTACAACGGATGGAGATCAAACTTACAATGATGCTGCAACAATTGGTGGCAATATTACATTTACAACAACAGGTGATGATCTTGTTTTTGCAAGTACAGTTAACAGTGTTAGCTCAACTAAAACTTTAGATATCGTAGCAGGTGCTGGTAATACTACATTTTCAGGCACTGTTGGTGGATCTGAAGCTTTAGGAAATACGACAATTGGCACAGCAATTTTAACAGTTGGTGCAATTAAAGTTCAAGGAACTTTAGCAATTACTAATAGTGGAACAAGTACAATTACTGGAATAATTAGTGATGGTGACAGTGCTGCAATACTTACAAAAGCAGGAGCTGGTACTTTAACTTTATCAGGAGACAATACTTACACAGGTGCAACAACAGTTAATGCTGGTGTACTTGCTATAACTCATGCGGATGCTTTAGGGGGAACAAGTGGAGCAACAACAGTTGCAAATAATGCAGCTTTAAATATTTCAGGTGGTATCACAACTGCAGCTGAAGGAATTACAATTTCAGGAACAGGTGTTTCTAATAGAGGAGCAATAAGAAATATATCAGGTGATAACGTTATTGCAGGACAAATCACAATTGCAGCTCATACTGAAATAGCATCAGACTCAGGTACACTAACTTTAAATATTTCATCAGGAAGTTCAATAACTGCTTCTAACAAAAATGTAACCTTTGATGGAGCGGGTAATATTACAGTTGCAGACCCAATAGCAACTGGTTCAGGAACTTTAACTAAATCAGGATCTGGTACTTTAACTTTATCAGCTGCTAATACTTATACAGGAGCTTCTACAATTTCTGATGGTGTTTTAATAGCTACCAATGCAACAAGTCTTGGAACAACAGATGGAGCAACAACAATTGCAAATGGTGCTGAATTAAAAATTTCAGGTGGAATTAATATTGGAGAAGCAATTACAGTAAACGGAGAGGGCGAATCATCTACTGGTGCAATTAGAAGTACATCAGGTAATAACACTTTATCAGGATTAATTACCTTAGGTAGTACCACAGCTATTCAATCTGATGATGATACTTTAACTTTAGATGTTTCAACAGGTAATGCAATTACAGGAAGTCAAACACTTAAAATTAGAGGTCAGGGTAATATTACTATTAGCGATCCTGTCGCAATAGGAAGTGCAACTCTTTATAAATATAACACTGGAACTTTAACTCTTACAGGAACAAATACACAAAGCAGAAGTTATATTTCTGGTGGAGTTTTAAGTGTTAATCAAGATAGAGCTTTAGGAGCTGTACCAGGATCTACAGATTCTAATAATATTACAATAAATGGTGGTACTTTAAAAACTACTGCAAGCTTTACAATAAATACTAAAAGAGGAATTCAATTAGATGCATCCAACTCTACTATTAATGTAGATGCTAGTACTACTCTTACTTATGCAGGAATTATAGACCACCAAGGTAGTGAAACTAATAATGGTTATACAAAATCAGGTGGTGGAACTTTTGCTTTAAGTGGTGATAGTACTTATAGTGGAGTAACAACAATTTCGGCAGGTGTAATAACAATTGCACATGCTGGTAGTTTAGGATCTACTTCAGGCGCTACTTCAATTACTTCAGGAGCTGCTTTAAGTATTTCAGGTGGGATTACAGTAGCTGAGCCAATAACTGTAAACGGTACAGGTGTTTCATCAGGTGGAGCTATTGTATTTACTGCAAATGATAACACTTATTCAGGTGCAATTACTTTAGGTTCTACCTCAACTATAGTTAGTACTGGTGGTGCTCAAACAATTTCAGCAACAGTTAATGGTGGTCAAGCTCTAACAATTACAGCTAATGGTAACTTAATTATTTCTGGTGCAGTTGGTGGAAGTACAGACTTAAGTTCTTATGTGGTTACAACAACAGGTTCTGCATCTCAAACATTTAGCGCAAACGTTGAAACTACAGGAAACCAAACTTATACAGCAGCAGGTGGAATAGTCACTAGTGGTGCTAGAACTTTTGATAGTTCTAGTGGAACTGTAAACTTTGCATCAGCTTTAAGTGGAAATAATAATGTAACTGTTACAGGTAACGCAGACATTGATGGTGCAATAACTGATATAGCCGTCCTATCAATTAGTGGAACTTCTAATGTTGGGGCAGACATTACAACATCAGGAACTCAAACATATACAGGTGCGGTTACTTTAAGTGCTGATGTAACATTAACTTCTTCAAATGATGTTATTACATTTTCAAGCACAATTAATAGTGATGGTACTGCTCGTGACTTAACTTTAGCACCAGGATCAGGAAATATTGTAATTTCAAATACTATTGGTGGATCAGCGAATTTAGATGTTTTAACTATTAACACAACGGGTACAGCTTCTTTCACAGCTGTTAATGCTGCAGGAGTAGTTATTACTCAATCAGGTGGATCAAGTTTCTCAGGGGCACTAGCAGTTACAACTGTAACACTAACGGACACTGCAGATGCTGCAAGTGTAACCTTTAATGGTAACGCAACCATTACAACTTTAAACACAGCTGGCCAAGCATACAATGTAGTCTTTAATGGTGCTTCAAATACAATTACTAATGCAGTTACGTTCTCAAATACTGGATTTGTAACTTTAGGAAATGGAAGTTCTGATAGTATAACATTTACAGCAGGAGTTACAGCTGAAGCACCTAGTTCAGTAAATGTTGCAGGATCTGTTAAAGCCTCTAATACAGCAACTATAACTTTAGGAGATAGTGGCACAGGAATTTCAGTTACAGCAAATGCTACAATTGGTGATACCTCAACGGGTAACATTACTTTAGGTGGTGATGCAACTTTAGCAGATGGTGTAACCTTAACTCTTGGTAGAACAGGGACAACAAATACAATAAGCACACAAGACATAGTAGGAACTGCAAGTAGTTCAGATTCAAATTTAACAATTTCAACAAACTCAACAACTACAATTAATGGGAATATAGGAACAGATTTTGGTACAATTCAATTATATGGAACAGCAACTA
The DNA here is from genome assembly GCF_047722545.1 of Candidatus Pelagibacter sp. Uisw_121. GTDB lineage: Bacteria > Pseudomonadota > Alphaproteobacteria > Pelagibacterales > Pelagibacteraceae > Pelagibacter. The sequence continues at coordinate 402,261 of NZ_CP159816.1, forward strand.
CATTTATTGGAACAGTTTCAACTCAAAACTTTATTCATTTAAGAAATACTGCAACATTTAAAAATAATGTAACTGTCTCATCAAGTAAATATATAAAGATGATGGCTTCATCTACAATGATTGTAGCTACAGCTAGTTCTGCTGCAGACATAACAATTAATGCTAGGGTGCATGCAGAACACCAAAATAATAGCAGTACTCTTCAAATAACAAATACTGGAAGTGGTGATGATTCAACGGTATTTAGTGGTGCAAATGGTATTACAAATGTTCAAACAATCGATGTTGACCAAGATACATGGTTTAATACACCAATTTCGACTGTTGCGGTCATTGATGTTGCTGCAGGCAAAACTGCCTCTTTTTATAAAGATGTAGCAGCCACTAACATTAATGCACATAATAATGCAGTATTAAACTTTATTCAAACTGACACACATACAGTTTCATCAGCAATTAATAATTCAGACTCAGGTACAGTTACGGTATCAGTTTACAATTCAGTAAACCAAGAAGCACCATCTGCTGTAACTTTTTCAAGTGCAACAATTGAAGCAACAACACTTAATGTTGGAAAACAATACTATGGAGGTCATGCAATATTTACTCATAGCGATGGACTTGAAGTAGCCACTATAAATGTAATTGGTGGTAGTTTAATTAACGTAGAAGACTCAGTTTTACAAGTTAACTATAATGTAACTGCTTCCTCAGCATTAAATTTAGATGACAATGAAGCTGATGCAATAATAATTTTTGGTGGAGATAACAATGTAACTATTAGTGCCGTTGTAACACCAGCTGCAGCAGGCGAAGGTACAATTAGAATTACAGGTGGAACAAAAACTTTCTCAGCAATAATTGGCGGAACAAGAATTAAAAATTTAGATATTGATGACACTGCAATATTTAATGCAAACGTTACAACAACAACTTTAACAAGTGCTTCTGCAAATTATGACATTACATTTAATGCAAACCTGACAGTTACTAGTACTACAACATTCTCAAACACTGGAACAGTTACGTTTGGTGATGCTACAGGAGATACATTCACATTTACTGGTGGAATAACAGCAACTGCACCAGGAGTTATAGCTGTTGTAACAAATGGAATTACTGCAGCAGGAAGTGCGGTAATTAATTTAGGTGCAACTTCAGTTACATTTGCAAATACTGCAACAGTTGGTGGGACTTCAACGGGTGCAATTACACTAGGTGATACAACGTTAGCAAATGGTGTTACTCTTACTGTTGGAACTGGAAGAGGTAATGCAATTACTTTAAATGCTGTTTCGGGTACTGCAGGTGGCTCCACATCTAATTTAACTTTAAATTCAACAGGTGCTCTTAACTTAAGTGATACTTTAGGAACAGATCTTGGAACTGTAACTATTACACAATCAGCTGGAGTAACATTTAGTACAATATCAATTGCAACAGTTGCCTTAACAGATACTTCAGGAGATGTTACTTTTAATGGTAATGTTACATTAACATCTTTAACTACCGCATCTCAAGATTACAATGTAATCTTTAATGGTTCATCTAATACAATTACTAATGCAGTTACATTCTCTAACTCAGGAACATTAACTTTTGGTAATGGAAGTGGTGACAGCTCAACATTTAATGCTGGCCTTACAACAACTGCACCAAGTCAAATAAATATTGGTGGAACTTTACAAACTTCAAATGATGCGATGTCATTAGGAGATAGTGATACAGCAATTGTTCTTGTTGCAAACACAACCTTAAATACTGGAAGTGCAGCTTTAACCTTAAATGCTACAGTTAATGGTGGTTACACTTTAACTCTAAACTCTACAGATGCGACGACATTTGCTGGAGTTGTTGGTGGATCAACAGCTCTTACAGGAATTAATACAAATGCTAGTGGAACGGTAGTCTTTAACACAACAGCAATCGAAACCAATGGGGACCAACTTTATAGAGAAAACGCTACAATTGGTGGGAATATCACCTTCACAACAGGTGATAATGATCTTACTTTCTCAGGTACAGTTAACAGTGTTAGCTCAACTAAAACTTTAGACATTGTTGCAGGATCAGGTGATGTAACATTCTCAGGAACAGTTGGTGGATCTGAAGCTTTAGGAAATATGACAATTGGTGTTGCTGGATTAACAGCTGGTGCAATTAAAGTTCAAGGAACTTTAGGTATTACAAACAGTGCAGCAAGTTCAATCACTGGAATAATTAGTAACGGTGACAGTGCTGCAATACTTACAAAAGCAGGAGCTGGGACTTTAACTCTATCTGGAGATAATACTTACACAGGTGCAACAACAGTTAGTGCAGGTATCTTGTCTATAACTCATGCAGATAGTTTGGGTGCAACAAATGGTGCAACAACAGTTGCAAGTGGTGCTTCTTTACAACTTTCAAATGCAATTAATGTTGCTGATGCAATTACTATTTCAGGAACGGGTATTTCTAACAACGGTGCGATTAGATCAACTTCAGGAAATAATACTTTATCTGGATTAATTACAGTAGCAGCTAATATGGAAATTCAAACAGACGCAGATACATTAACTTTAAATGTTTCATCTGGAAATTCAATTACTGCTTCTAATAAAAATATTATTTTAGCTGGAAATGGTAACACTGTTGTAGCTGACCCTATAGCAATTGGATCTGGAACATTAACTAAAGGTGGTAATGGAACTGTAACTTTATCAGGAACAAATACGTATACAGGTGCTACTACAATTTCTAATGGTGTTCTAATAGCTACTAATGCAAATTCTTTAGGTACAACAGATGGAGCAACAACAATTGCAAATGGTGCTGTTTTACAAATTTCAGGTGGAATTAATATTGGCGATGCAATAAATCTTACTGGAACAGGCGAGGATCTTGCAGGTGGAATTAGATCTACATCTGGAAATAATACTTTATCAGGTCTAATTACTTTAGGTGGAACAAGTGAAATTGCTGCTGATGATGATACTTTAACTTTAAATGTTTCATCAGGTGCTGCATTAACTGGTACAAATAGAACAATAAAATTTGATGGATCAGGTAACATTACAGTTAACGATCCTATTACAACAGGATCTGGAGTAGTAAACAAAGGTGGATCTGGTACTTTAACTTTATCAGCTGCTAATACTTACACTGGTGCAACTAATATTACGATGGGTTATGTTGCAATCTCTAATGCAACAGGTCTTGGTACAACTGATGGAGCAACAACAGTTGCAAGTGGCGCTACATTAAAAATTTCAGGTGGAATTACAGTTGCAGAAGCCATTACTCTTAATGGTGTTGGAAGATCATCTTCTGGTGCAATAGCATTTACTGCAAATGATAACACTTATTCAGGTGCAATTACTTTAGGTTCTACCTCAACTATAGTTAGTACTGGTGGTGCTCAAACAATTTCAGGAGCAGTTAATGGTGGTTATGGCTTAACAATTACAGCCAATGGTAATTTAGTTATTTCTGGTGCAGTTGGTGGAAGTACAGATTTAAGCTCTTATGCAGTTACAACAACAGGTTCTGCATCTCAAACCTTTAGTGCAAATGTTGAAACTACAGGCAACCAAACTTATACAGCAGCGGGTGGAATAGTTACTAGTGGTGCTAGAACTTTTGATAGTTCGGGTGGAACAGTTAATTTTGCATCAGCTTTAAGTGGAGATAATAATGTAACTGTAACAGGTAACGCAGACATTGATGGTGCAATAACTGATATAGCTGTTCTATCAATAACAGGAACTGCTAATATTGGTGCAGATATAACATCAAGCGATACTCAGACATATGGTAATGCTGTAACTTTAAGTGCTAACGTTACTTTAACAACAAGTAGTGATGTGGTTACTTTTGATAGCACAGTTAATAGTGACGGTTCAACTAGAAACCTAACAATTGCTACAGGTGGAAACTCAACAGAAATTAATTTTGATGGTGTAGTTGGTGGATCAGCAGCAGTTGGTGCAATAACTATTACAGGTGCTCTTGATCTTAATGCACCAATTACAAGCGCAACATCTTTAAGCGTTAGTGGTGTATCTAACTTAGGTGCAAACGTTACAACATCAGGCACTCAAACTTATTTAGCTGCAACAACATTAAGTGGTGGTGCTAGAACTTTACAAGGTTCAACAATTCAAACTGTTGCAGTTAGTGGTGCACAAAATTTAACAATCACTGGTAACCTAGATTTAAATGGAGCCATCACTCAAGTTGCAGTGTTTGCAGTTAGTGGAACAACTGACTTAGGTGCAAATGTTACAACAACTGGTACACAAACATATTCAGGTGCAGTAACTATTTCTGGATCAACAGTTACTAGAACTTTAACTACTTCAGCAGATACAATTACTTTTTCAAATACATTAAATAGTTCAGCATCAGCTGGTAATCATTTAACTTTTGGATCAAACACAGGAACAGCAACATTTACAGGAGCAGTAGGTGGAGCAACTAATGGAACGTTAGGAACAATCACTAATATTGCGTCACAAACATTAATATTCTCTGATGCAGTTACAGCAACAACGATTGCAAACTATGGTACATTATTATTTAACGCAACTTCAGCTAAAACAATATCTTCCAATATTACTGATAACAACACTACCGTTCTTCAAGTTATCAATAGTGCAGACAACGCTCCTGAAATTATTACTTTCTCAGGCAACATTGTTGCAGACACAATAACAATTGGAACAACTGCTAAAGCTGGTTCTGCTTTATTTAATGGTACAGTTACACATTCAGGTACTTCAAATATTAACATCGTAGGTGGAAATGCTGCTGCCGAAGACTCGTTAGCAAACTTTGCAAACACAGTTACAGTTAGTGCAATCACATTAGATGATAGAACAGGGGATGCTACTGCTACATTCTCAGGAAGTTCAAAAACAATTACTGGAACCATTAATGGTGTGGGTGCTACAGAAGGAACTGTCACAGTTACGGGAACACCTACATTTGCAAGTACTATTGGAAATTCCAACCGAACAGCACAATTAACTATTGGTGGAGCAACAACATTTGAAGCAGCAGTTCAAACCGCAGCATTAACAACAACTGCAGCGATATCTGGTGGTACAACTTTAAATGTATCAACCACTTCTAATTTAGGTGGTAATGTTACGACATCAGGGGCACAAACTTATACAGGTGCAGTAACTTTATCAGGTGGAGCAAGAACACTACAAGGTTCAACTATCACAACTCAAGGAACATTAGCTGGTGGAACTCAAAATTTAATCATTACAGGTAATGCAGTATTTGGAAATGGAACTACAGATAGAATTACTGGTGTTGGAACACTAAGTGTTAGTGGTAACACAACTATTCATACAGATGCAATTACTACATCTGGAACACAAACTTATGGAGATGCAACATCAGATGCAATTGTAATTGGAACCGCAACTACATTAACAACTTCTGATGATCAAATTACTTTTAAAGGTACAGTTAATAGTGAGGGTTCTGAAACTAATAATTTAACATTAGTAGTAGGTACTTCTGAAGTGGAGTTTGATGCAACAGTGGGTGGAGGAAGAACTTTAGGAGCAATTGCAATTACGGGTGCTTTGGATCTTGATGCAGTAATTACAGCTGCAACTTCTTTATCTGTATCTACGACTTCAAACTTAGGAGCAAGTGTTACAACAGCTGATACTCAAACATACACAGGTGCAGTAACGTTAAGTGCTGATGTTGCTCTTACAACTACTAATGATCAATTTTCATTTGGTAGCACAGTACAAAGTGATGGCACTGCTCGTGACTTAACTTTAAATTCAGGAAATGCTACAATAACTATTACAGGTGCAATTGGTGGTAACAGTAAACCTCTAGATGTTTTAACTATTACTCAATCAGGTGGAACAACATTCTCAGGTGCAGTTAATGCAGACACAGTTACTTTAACAGATACAACAGGCAGTGTAACGTTTGCTGGAAGTGTGGACCTTGAAACATTAAATACCGCCGACCAAACTTATAATGTAATCTTAAATGGTGATTCAAATGCAATTACTGATGCTGTTACTTTCTCAAACACAGGATATGTAACTTTAGTTAGTGGAGGAGACACTTCAGTATTTACAGGTGGTGTAACTGCAGCTATTCCAAGTCAAATTAATATCGGTGGAACTGTACAATCAACTAATACTGCTATCGTTCTAGGAGCGTCTGGATCTCATGTAATAGTATTAACTGCTAACTCAACTATTTCTGGAAATACTTCTGGAGCAATTTCTTTAAATGGAACGGTTAATGGTGCTTACACTTTAACTTTAAATACAACAGCAGCTACAACTTTTGCAGCAACTGTTGGTAATAGTGCACCACTTACAGCAATTACAACTAACTCAGGTGGAACTGTTGTCTTTAATACAACAGCAATTGAAACAAATGGTAATCAAGTTTATGGTGAAAATGCTACATTAGGTGGCAATATTACTTTCACAACAGGTGATAATGATCTTACTTTCTCAGGCACACTTATTAGTGATAGCACAACTAGAACTTTAGACATTGTTGCAGGATCAGGTGATACAACATTCTCCGATGCAGTTGGTGGATCAGCAGCCTTAGGAAATACTACAATTGGTACAGCTGCATTAGACGCAACTGCTATTAAAGTTCAAGGAACTCTAGCAATTACTAATAGTGGTGCAGGGGCAATTACAGGCATAATTAGCAATGGTTCTTCTGCTGCAATAATTACAAAAGCTGGAGCTGGCACTTTAACATTATCAGGAGATAATACTTATACAGGTGCAACAACAGTTAACGCAGGTGTGCTTGCTATAACTCACGCTGATGCTTTAGGTGGAACTGGTGGAGCAACAACAATTGCCGATGGTGCTGCTTTAAATATTTCAGGTGGTATCACAACTACAGCTGAAGGAATTACAATTTCAGGAACAGGTATTTCTTCAACTGGTGTAATTAGAAATACATCTGGAAATAACACTTATTCAGGTGCAATAACCTTAGGTGCAAATAGTGAAATTCAATCTGATTCTGGCACTTTAACTTTAAATGTTGGATCAGGAAGTGCAATTGCAGCTTCAAATAAAAACTTAACTTTTGATGGAGCAGGCAATGTTACAGTTGCAGACCGAATAGCAACTGGATCAGGTACATTAACTAAAACTGGAAATGGAACTTTAACATTATCAGCTGCTAACACTTATACAGGAGCTACAACAATCTCTGATGGTACTTTAGCAATTTCAAACGCAACAGGCCTTGGAACAACTGATGCTGCAACAACTGTTGCTTCAGGTGGATCATTAAGTATTTCAGGTGGTATTACAGTTGCTGAAGCAATTACAATTAATGGTACAGGTCATTCAAGTGGTGGTGCAATAATCTTTACTGCAAATAACAATACTTATTCAGGTGCAATAACACTGGGTGCAACTTCAACAATCGTAAGTACTGGTGGAGCACAAACAATTTCAGCAACAACAAATGGTGGTAACGGTTTAACTATCACTGCTGATGGTAATTTAGTAATTTCAGGTATTGTTGGTGGAAGTACTGAGTTAACTACTTATGCAGTAACAACAACTGGATCAGCCTCACAAACCTTTAGTGCTAATGTTACAACAACAGGTAACCAAACTTACACTGCAGCAGGTGGAATTGTAACTAGTGGTGCTAGAACATTTGAAGGAGATACAATTAATTTCGCATCTGCTTTAAGTGGAGATAACAATGTAACTGTTACAGGTAACGCAGACATTGATGGTGCAGTAACAAGTATTGCAGTTTTAAGTGTAAGTGGCACCTCTAACATTGGGGCAGACATTACAACATCTGGCACTCAAACTTATACAGATGCTGTAACTTTAAGTGCTAACGTTACTTTAACAACAAGTAGTGATGCAGTTACATTCTCATCAACTATTAACAGTGCAGATAGTACAAGAAGAAATTTAACGATCGCAACAGGAGGTGACTCAACTACAGTAACTTTTGATGGTATAGTGGGTGGAAGTCAAGCTGTTGGAGAAATTGCAATAACAGGTGTATTAGATTTAGATGCAGCAATTACTGACGCAACATCTGTTAGTGTTAGTGGTACATCTAACTTAGGAGCAAATGTTACTACAACTGGTACACAAACTTACTCAGGTTCAGTGACTTTAAGTGGTGGAAATAGAATTTTAGAAGGTACAACTGTTGCAACTGCAGCATTAAATGGTGGCTCAAGTAATTTAACAATTACTGGTATTTTAGACCTAAACGGAGCAATAACTAGTACAGCTGTTTTAAGTGTTAGTGGAGCATCGAACTTAGGTGCAAATGTTACAACTACTGGAACTCAAACTTATACAGGTGCAGTAACCTTAAGCACAAATGCTACCTTAACATCTTCTAATGATAATTTTACTTTCTCAAATACTATCGACAGTGATAGCAGCACAAGAAATTTAACTTTAAATCCTGGTAGTGGAACAATTGCAGTATCAGGCGCTATTGGTGGTGGTGAAGCGTTAGGTACTTTAACTATAACTCAATCAGGTGGCACAACTTTTGGAGGCCGTGTTACTGCAGCAACTGTTACTCTAACCGATACAGCTGATGATGCGGACATAAGTTTCAATGCTGGAATTACAATTGATACATTAAATACTGCATCACAAGGTTATGACATAAATCTTTATGGAGCAACAAACACAGTTACTAATGCTGTAACTTTCTCAAATACAGGAACTTTAAAAATTAATAACGGCAATACATTAATTACTAACTTTAATGGTGGTGTAACTGCAACTGCACCAAGCTCAATTACCATGCAAGGAACTATTAGAGATCAAAGTGGAACAGGTGCAATTACACTTGGAGACTCTAATACAGGACTTACATTAGTTGGTAATTCTACTGTTGGTGGCACATCAACAGGTAACATTACTTTAGGTGCTGTAACGGGTAGTTCACACACTTTAAATTTAGGTGTAAATGGTACATCAAACACTATTAGTGTTGGTGGAATTGTATCACTTGATACTTTAAATATTTCAACAAACTCTACAGCAACATTTACCGCTGCAGTAGGTAGTGGTTCAACTTTAACTAATTTAATAATTAAATCAGGATCAACGTTTAATGAAAATGTTACTTCAACTAACATTTTAATTAACAATTCAATCACTGGTACATTTAAAAAAGCAATAACTGCTTCAGAAATTCTTTTAGATGGTGGTACAATAGTATTATCAGAAGATAATAGTGTTACCATTGCAGGAACGATTAATGGACGCAATACTACTGAAGGAACTATTCAAGTTACTGGTGCTACAAAAACATTCTCAGGTATAGTTGGTGGATCTCAAGTCTTAACATTAGTTGATATTGATGATATTGCAGTGTTTAGTGCAAATGTTTCAGCTACAACTGCAAACCTTGCAGCAACAACTACATTTGCTGGAGATACTACCTTAACAACTTTAACAGTTCAGAGTGCAAGTTATAATGTAATATTCAATGGTTCATCTAATACAATTACTAATGCTGCTAATTTCCAAAACACAGGAACAGTAACTTTTGGAAATGCAAGTGATGACAGCTCATTATTTAATGGTGGCCTTACAACAACTGCACCAAGTCAAATAAATATTGGTGGAACACTTCAAACTTCAGATGATGCAATGTCACTAGGAGATAGTGATACTCCAATAGTACTTGTTGCAAACACAACTTTAAATACTGGAAGTGCAGCTTTAACATTAAATACTACAGTTAATGGAGCATATACCTTAACTTTAAACTCCACTGCAGCGACTACATTTGCAGGAATTATTGGTGGATCAGCAGCTCCTACAGGAATTAATACTAATGCAGATGGAACAGTTGTCTTTAATACTACTGCAATTACATCTGCAGGTGCTCAACTTTATAGAGAAAATGCAACAATTGGTGGGAATATTACCTTCACAACTGGAGATAATAACATCACATTCTCAGGTACACTTGATAGCGTTAGTGATACTAAAACTTTAACAATCGTTGCTGGATCTGGTGATACTACGTTCTCAGGAACAATTGGTGGATCTGAAGCTTTAGGAAACACTACAATCGGTACAGCAGGATTGACAGCAAGTGCATTTAAAGTTCAAGGAACTTTAGCAATTACGAATAGTGCAGAGAGTGAAATTGATGGTGTAATTAGTGATGGTGATAGTGCTGCAATACTTACAAAAGCAGGAAATGCTAAATTAACATTAAGTGGAAATAATACTTTTACTGGTGCAGTTACAGTTAATGCAGGTAGATTACAGATTACACATGCAAATGGTTTAGGTGGAACAGATGGAGCAACAACAGTTGCAGATGGGGGGAGATTAAATATCAATGGTGGTCTTACAATTGCTGAAGCAATAACTATTAACGGAACTGGAGACAGCTCAAAAGGTGCTCTTCATTTTAATGGAGGAAACAATACAGTATCAGGTAATATAACTCTAGGAGCTGATGCAAAAATTCATAGTCATACAGGCACCCAAACAATTTCTGGAACAATAAATGGTGCACATGGTTTAACAATTACTGGAACAGATGATTTTACTATCTCAGGTATTATAGGCGGTAGTACTGCACTAGATTCAGCTGCTGCAACAATTACAAATTCTGGAACATTTACTGTTGGTGCAAACATTACAACATCAGGCAATCAAACTTACACTGCAGCGGGTGGAATAGTAACTAGTGGTGCTAGAACGTTTACAAGTAACTCAGGAACAGTAAACTTTGCTTCAGCTTTAAGTGGAAACAACAATGTAACAGTTACAGGTGCTGCAGACATTGATGGTGCCATAACTGATATAGCTGTTCTAGCAATTAGTGGAGCATCTAATATTGGTGCAAATATTACAACATCAGGAACTCAAACCTATACAGGAGCTGTAACTTTAAGTGCTGCAGTTACTTTAACTACTAGTAGTGATGTTATTACATTTGAAGACACAGTTAACAGTGCAAATAGTACGAGAAGAAATTTAACACTTGCAACAGGTGGAGATTCTACTGAAATTAATTTTGATGGTATAGTTGGTGGAAGCCAAGCTGTTGGTGCAATTGCAATTACAGGTGCTCTAGATTTAAATGCAGCAATTACTGATGCAACTTCATTAAGTGTAAGTGGCGTATCTAACTTAGGCGCTGATGTTACAACAACTGGGACACAAACATATTCTGCGGCAACTACATTAAGTGGAGCTGCTAGAACTTTAGAAGGTTCAACAATTCAAACAACAACTATTAACGGTGCACAAAATTTAGCCATCACCGGTAACTTAGATCTTAACGGTATCATTGGTGGATCAAGTGCAATTGGTGTATTTAGTGTGAGTGGAACTTCAAACTTAGGAGCTAATGTAACAACAACTGGTACACAAACATATGCTGGTGCAGTTACATTAAGTGCTAATGTTGCTCTTGCTACATCAAATGATCAATTTGCATTCCAAAGTACAGTAAATAGTGACGGTTCTACACGTAATTTAACCCTAAATTCTGGATCTGCTACAATTGCAGTTTCTAATGCAATTGGTGGAGGTGCTGCATTAGGTACTTTAACTATAACCCAATCAGGTGGAACAACATTCTCAGGTACAGTTAATGCAGACACAATTACTTTAACAGATACAACAGGCAGTGTAACTTTTGCAGGAAATACAACACTTGCAACTTTAAATACAGCATCACAGAATTACAACATAATCTTTACAGGTGCTGCAAACACAATTACTAATGCAGTTACATTCTCAAATACTGGTTATATTAAATTTGGTGATGCAAGTGGAGATAGCTCAACATTTAATGGTGGTCTAACAACAACTGCACCAAGTGGAATTAGATTGGCTGGTATACTTCAAACATCCAATGATGCGATGTCATTAGGAGATGCTAATACTGCAATTGTTTTATATGCAAACTCAGTTTTAAATACTGGAAGTGCTGCTTTAACAGTTAATGCAGCTGTGAATGGTGGATACACTTTAACTTTAAATTCTTCTGCTGCTACAACATTTAAAGGAATCATTGGTGGTAGCACTAAACCTACAGGAATTACAACAAACTCAGGTGGAACAGTAGTCTTTAATACGACCGCAATCTCAACTAATGGTGCTCAGGCTTATGGAGAGAACGCAACAATTAGTGGTAACATTACTTTCACTACAACAAATAATGATATTACATTCTCAGGAACAGTTAACAGTGTTAGTGATACTAAAACTTTAACAATCGTTGCAGGCTCTGGTGATACCACTTTCTCAGGCACAGTGGGTGGATCTGAAGCTTTAGGAAATACAACAATTGGTACAGCAGGATTAACTGCTGGTGCAATTAAAGTTCAAGGAACTCTAGCAATTACAAATAGTGCTGCGAGTGAAATTGATGGTGTAATCAGTGATGGGGATAGTGCTGGAATAATTACAAAAGCAGGCGCTGGTAATTTAACTCTAAGTGGAGATAACACTTACACAGGTGCAACAACAGTTAATGCTGGTACATTAATAATTTCACATGCAGACAGTTTAGGTGGAACGAGTGGAGCAACAACAGTTGCTAGTGGTGGTGCACTAAGTATCTCAGGTGGGCTTACAATAGCTGAACCAATTACAATTTCAGGAACAGGTGTTTCATCTGGTGGTGCAATTGTATTTACTGGTGGAGATAATACTTACTCTGGTGCAATAACTTTAGGAGCAACTTCTACAATTGTAAGTACTGGTGGAGCACAAACAATTTCAGGAACAGTTAATGCTGGCAATGGTTTAACGATTACATCTAATAGTGACTTAACTATCTCTGGTGTAGTTGGAGGAAGTACACCTTTAAGTGCTTATGCCGTAACAACTACAGGATCCGGAACTCAAACATTTAGTGCAAACGTTACAACAACTGGCAATCAAACTTATACTGCAGCAGGTGGAATTACCTCAAGTGGTGCCAGAACATTTACAAGTAACTCTGGAACAGTTAATTTTGCTTCAGCATTAGCGGGTAATAACAACAATTTAACAGTGTCAGGTGCTGCAGATATAGATGGTGCAGTAACAAATATTGCAGTTCTAAGCATAACAGGTGCATCAAATATTAGTGCTAATATCACATCAAGTGGCACTCAAACTTATGGTGGTGCTGTAACTTTAAGTGCTAACACAACTCTAACAACTAGCAGTGATATTGTTACATTCTCAGATACAGTTAACAGTGCTGATAGTACAAATAGAAATTTAACAGTTACAACAGGAGGTAACTCTGTACACATTAATTTTGATGGTATCGTCGGTGGAAGTCAAGGCCTTGGTGCAATAGCTCTTACAGGAGTTTTAGATTTAAATGCAGCAATTGCTGACGCAAACTCTTTAACAGTTAGTGGATCTACTGCTCTTGATGCTGATGTAACAACAAGCGGTACACAAACATATACATCAGTTGCTTTAGGAACGGGTGCTAGAACTTTAGAAGGTTCAATAATTCAAACCATAACTATTGATGGTGGTCAAAATTTAACTATTACTGGTAACCTAGACTCTAATGGTAACATAGGTTCTAATACCTCAATTGGTGTTTTCGAAGTTAGTGGAACCTCAAATTTTGCTGCTAATGTATTAACAAGTGGAACACAAACATATTCAGGTGCAGTAACTTTAGGTGCAAATATAGTTTTTACATCATCTAATGATAACTTCACATTCTCAAGTACTGTAGACAGTGATGATACAACTCGTAACTTAACTTTAAATGCTGGATCAGGAACAATTGGTATTTCTAATGCAGTAGGGGGTGGTGAAGCAATAGGAACTTTAACTATAACTCAATCTGGTGGCGTTACTTTTTCTGGAAATATTAATGCAGCAATAGTTACTTTAACAGATACATCTAACAGTGTAACTTTTGCAGGTAATACAGTTCTTACAACTCTAAATACAGCATCACAAGATTACAATGTAGTCTTCACAGGTTCTACAAACACAATTACTAATGCAGTTACATTCTCTAACACAGGATATGTAAGTTTTGGTAATGCAAGTGGTGATAGCTCAACATTTAATGGTGGGCTTACAACTACAGCACCAAGCCAAGTTAATGTTGGTGGAACTTTACAAACATCAAATGATGCTATGTCGTTAGGTGATGCAAATACTGCAATTGTGCTTGTTGCTAATTCAGTTTTAAATACTGGAAGTGCTGCGCTAACAGTTAACTCAACAGTTAATGGTGGGTACACTTTAACTTTAAATTCTACTGCTGACACAACATTCTCAGGAATAGTTGGTGGAAGCACTAAGCTTACAGGAATTATAACAAACTCAGGTGGAACAGTAGTATTTAATACAACAGCTATCTCAACTGATGGTGATCAAACTTATAATGATGCCGCAACATTAGGTGGCAACATTACTTTCACAACAACAGGAGATAATATTGTTTTTGCAAGCACACTTGATAGTGATAGCACAACTAGAACTTTAGATATTGTTGCTGGAGCAGGTAACACAACATTTACAGGTGCAGTTGGTGGATCAGAACCTTTAGGAAATACTACAATTGGAACTGCAGTTTTAACTGCTGCTGCAATTAAAGCGCAAGGAACATTAGCAATTACTAACAGTGGTACTAGTGAAATAGATGGTGTTATTAGTGATGGCGGATCTGCATTAGCTCTTACAAAAGCTGGAGCTGGATCACTTACTTTATCGGGCACAAACACATATACTGGTACTTCAACAATTTCAGCAGGTTCAATTGTAATTGGAGCTGATGCAGGATTAGGTGCTGCACCAGGAAGTGCATCTGCTGGCCATTTTGTATTTGCATCAGGTGGATCAGGAACTTTAAATACTACTGCTTCATTTACATTACATGCTAATAGAGGAATTGCTTTAACTGGTAATGGAATTATTAATACAAATGCTTCTAGAACATTAACTTATGCTGGTGTAATTGCTGGATCAGGAACAATCACCAAGTCTGGTGCTGGTACATTAACTTTATCAGGAACTAGTACACACACTGGTTCAAATAGAATATTAGCTGGAACATTAAGTATAAACAAAGACAGAGCACTTGGTGCAGTTCCAGGGTCAACTGATGTTGACAACATTGATTTCTTAGCAAGTGGAACTGGAACATTAAATACTACTGCTACTTTCACATTAAACACAAAAAGAGGAATTACACTAACATACAATGGAATAATAAATACAGCTGCTTCAACAACATTAACTTATGGAGGTGTTATTGCTGGATCTGGAAGTTTTACTGGTGGATGGGGTAAATTTACCAAATCAGGAGCTGGTAACATTACATTGTCTGGTGTAAATACATTTAGAGGTGGAACTTTTATAACAGCTGGATCTGTAATACTAGGTGCGGCTGGTGTTTTAGCTGACAATAGTGGAGTTGTTCTATCTAATATTGATGGCGCCATATTGAACTTAAATGGTAATAATGAAACTATTGGTGGATTAGATGGTGGAGGAACAACTGGAGGAAATGTTGTTTTAGGTAGTGGAACTTTAAGCATTAACGGTATTTGGAGACCTAATGGAAGTAGTTTAGGTTATCACGGCGTAATAAGTGGTTCGGGTGGTATTAAATCAGTTGGTACAAAATCAATTACATTAACAAATGCTAACAACAGTTATAGTGGAGCAACTGACATAAATAGTGGTGGTATAAATTTAAAAACTAACAATGGTGTTCTTCCAAATGGTACTGAATTAACAATACGATCTACTGGATTTTTAGCGTTGCACGGTGGAGTATCACAAACTGTAGCAAAACTTGTTGGCACAAGTGCAAATTCAAGAATATCACTTAATAGAAATTTTGATGACACTATTGGCAAAATAACTATTAATCAATCATCAAACACTGAATTTGAAGGTGTGATATATGGAAGGGGCGGGTTAATAAAAACAGGTAGTGGAAACTTAACATTATCAGGCGCAAATACTTACGTTGGTGGAACAACAATTAATGGTGGAACAATTATCTTAGGTGCTGCAGGTGTATTAAGTGATACAGGTTTTGTTTCATTAGCAAATACAAGCGGTGTTGCATTAAACCTAAATGATAATAATGAAAAAATAGGAGCACTTATTGGAGGTGGATCAACAGGTGGTAATGTTGTTATGGGAAGTGGAAATTTAACAGTCAATCCATCTGCAAACAAAGGACGTTCAGCAAGAGGGTCACTATATAGCGGTGTTATTAGTGGGTCAGGAAACCTTACCAAGACTGGTGTTGGAACACTAAGATTAGCTGCTGCTAATACATACTCTGGAACAACAATAATTAATAGTAGTAACAACAGTGGTATAACTTTAGAAACAACTAACAATGTACTTCCAACCACAACTGAACTAACGATTACAAAAGGACATCTTACATTAGTTAACGTGTCACAAACAGTTGCAAAACTAACTGGTTCAAGTGGTACAAAAATAGTTAATAATAAATGGTACAAACAAGATAAAATACTGACAGTCAATCAGTCTGCAAATTCAACATACGCAGGTATAATTAGTGGTAGAGGTAATTTTCTTAAAACAGGTGCTGGAAATCTTACACTGTCAGCTGCCAATACTTATGTCGGTGGAACAACAATTAATGGTGGAACAATTATCCTAGGTGGAGCAGGTATATTAAATGACACAAGTATAGTTACACTAGCAAATACCAGTGGTGTTGCCTTAAACTTGAATGGTAATAACGAAACCATTGGAGCGCTTTTTGGTGGAGGAACAACTGGTGGAAATATTGTTTTGGGAAGTGGAGATTTAACAATTAATAACGTTCATAATATTAATGGTTTAAGTGGATCATTTGGCTCAACATTTAGTGGAGTTATCAGTGGAACAGGAAGTGTTACTAAAATTGGAGGTGGAACATTTAGATTAGCTAATTCGAACACTTATACAGGTGGAACAATAATTAATGTTGGTAAAGTTATACTTCAAACAAATAATGCATTAGCTTCAGCTAGAGCTTTAACTTTAGCAAACTCTGCTAAATTAATTGTTGGTACAAATATTACTCAAACAATAGGAGCTTTTACAGGAGGCTCTAGCACAACATTATGGGTTAGAAATGGTGCAACTTTAAATGTTAATCAAAGTTCGGACACAACAATGGCAGGTACAATATTTGGATTTGGAATTGGTGGTAACAAAGGTAAGTTAAGAAAAACAGGTTCTGGAACATTAACCATTAATGGAACAAATAATATAACTGTAGAAAACTTTTAATATATTCTATATTTAAAAAGTTAATTGATTTGAAAATAACTAAGATAAAAATTATGAAAAAAAATACATCCAAAAAAATACTAATCTTAGGTGATATATTTTTAGATATATTTGAATCAACAGAAATCTTGAAAATGTCACCGGAGAGACCAGTGCCAGTTTTAAAGCCATTAAAATCAACAAATTTATTAGGTGGAGCTGCTAACGTTGCAAATAATATCAAATCTATAGGAGGTAATCCTTTTCTGATTTCAAAATTGTCAAATGACTTAACTTTAGAAAAAATCAAACAACTGTTAAATAAAAATAAAATAGAATTTAAAATTATTTTAAATAAGAACTATTCATCTCCTATAAAAAAAAGAATAGTTCAAAATGATCATCAATTTTGTCGAGTTGATGATGAGACTTATGCAAAATTAAAAAAAAAAGGATGAAATAAAAATTATCCAATTTATTAAAAAAAATATTAACAAATTCGAATCATTAATTATATCTGATTATTCAAAAGGTTTTTTGACAGATAATTTAATTAAGAGTTCAATCAAAGCCTTTAAAGATAAAAAAAAACCAATATTTACAGACCCTAAAAATAAAAATGTTGAAGTATATAAGGGGTCTAATTTCATATGCCCAAATTTAAAAGAATTTTATGAATTTTTTGAATATCAAAAATTACAATTTAATAATAATTCAATTCTTAAATTACTAAAAAAAACAAACACTGATGCATTTATTGTAACCAAGGGATCTAAAGGAATAACAGTATTATTAAGAAATAATAAAAAAATAGAAATTCCACAAGAAGATGTAAATGTTTATGATGTTACTGGGGCGGGAGATACATTTATCAGCATATTCTCATACATGTTATCAAAAAATATTGATTTGGTTAATTCATTAAAGATAGCATCTTTAGCCTGTATAAAAGTAGTTCAAAAAAAACATACAGCAGTTTTATCGTTCACTGAATTTCAAAAGATAATAGAAGAATTCTGTGAAAATAAATATCTTGATATTGATCTTAAAATTATTTTATGGAAATTAGTAAAACTTAAAATTGGTGTAACTAATGGCTGCTTTGACGTGTTGCACTCAGGTCATTTGCATCTTTTAAGTGATGCTAAAAAAAAATGTGATAAATTAATCGTACTTCTAAATAGTGATAGTTCCATAAGAAAAATCAAAGGCAAGAATAGACCAATGATAAAACTAGGTAAAAGAATTAGTCTTTTAAAAATGATTAAAGGCGTTGATGGTGTTGAAGTTTTTGAAGAAAAAACACCTGAAAAAATAATCACTAAGATTTTACCTGATATTTTGTTTAAAGGATCTGATTACAAAGCTAAAGAATTAGCTGGTTACAAGACAATAAAAGATAGCGGAGGAACAGTAAAAATTATAAAGAAATTAAAAAATTTTAGTTCCACACAACTAATTGGACAAAGATAAAAAAAATTACATTTAAGTTAATTTATTTGCACTATTCATAAAGACCTTTATAAATATACATGATTGTACAATTAAAATTTTAATCTTATGAACTTTTTAATAACAGGAATTACCGGATTTGCTGGCCCTCATTTAGCTGAGCTTTTAATTAAGAACAAACATACTGTCTATGGATTAATTCTGTGTAGTAATGGTAGAGAGAATGATATTAGGGATGTTTTGAATGATGAGGTTTATAATTCAATAAAATGGGTTTATTCTGATTTAAGAAATTTAAGAAGTTTAAATAATATATTTAAAGAAAATGAATTTGATGGAGTTTTTCATCTAGCAGCACAGTCACATCCACCTACTAGTTTTTTGGATCCTATTGGTACAATGGAAAATAATGTAATGGGGTCTGCTAATCTAATACAATGTGTTTCAGACAATCAACCAAATTGTAATCTAATGTTTTGCTCAACATCTGAAGTTTATGGAAATACAGGCAGAGATGGAAGAAAAATAAAAACCACAGATGTGATTTTACCATCTAACCCGTATGCCTCTTCAAAAGCTGCTACTGATCTCTATATGCAAGAAAGAATTACAAATAAAAAAATTAAAGGATTTATCACTAGAGCTTTTTCTCATACTGGACCCAGAAGGGGAAAAAATTTTTCTATTTCATCTGATGCGTATCAAGTTGCAAGAATGATGAAAGGCCTTCAAGATAAAACTCTATTAATTGGAAATTTAGAAACAGTTAGGGTTGTGATTGATGTGAGAGATACGGTAAATGCTTATTATTTATCAATGATAAATAAAAAGTGTGATGGAAAAATATTCAATGTTTGTGGAGACACACCAAGGAAAATGCAATTTTTTACAGATAAACTTATTGAAGTTAGTAAGCTTAAAGATGTTAAGCAGAAAATTCACGAGCCATTTTATAGACCCATTGATATCGACTATCAACATGGTGACTCAACTGAGTTAACTGACTTAACGGAATGGGAACCTAAGATACCTATAGAAAAAACTTTAGAAGATCTTCTTAAATATTGGGTTAATAAAATAAACTAAATAAGACTTTAAATTAATCATAGTTCTTCTATGTGAGTATTACATAAACTATTTCAGTTTATTGAGATCATTAAATATTTTTCTAAAAACTTGAATTGGTTTAGTTTCATTAATATTCTTTTTAGGGTAAAATATTCTTTGTTTTTTATTTAATGGGAACCATTTACCTTTAGGAGCTGTAAGTCCAAAAATCACCGCACCTGGTATACTGTAAACACTTGCAACATGCATAGTTCCGTCATCATGTGAGATATGATATTGACTTGAATTTATTAATCTAAAAAAAGATTTCACAGTAGTTTTTCCACACATATTGATTATTTGTTTATTGTTAATCTTACAGACTATATTAGCATTAGATATTTCGTTTTTAGAGCCAACAATTTTAATTTTAAAATTTGGAAACTTATTTACTATTTTTTGAATCAATATTACCCAATTCTTAAATTTCCACGTTTTTTTAACATTTCTGCCCCCCATTGAAATAGTTATATATTTTTCTTTTATATTTCTTTTGTTTTGAAAAAGATCAGAATAAGAAATTTGATTATTTTTAATATGCTTATCTACTGTGTGGCACAGATAATACGTTTCATTAAATTTAATATAATCACATCTTTCTCCTTGAGTGTTTTTACCTTTTAAGTCAAAACCAAACATTTCTTTAATTCTACATATCTTAAAAAATATATAATCTCTTTTTTCTCTAGATTTATTTAAAAATTCATTAAAATAATAAAGTTTATCAAATTTTTTTCTAAAAATTTTTATTAAAAAAAATAAAAATGAAAAATAGTTATTATTATAAAATATAAATTCATCTATAATCTTTTTTTTAAAAGGTAATAGATTAGGTGTTACAAAGCCTACAGATTTTTTTTGTAGTGAAGAAAAATAAATTTTAGCTCCTGGATTTTTTTTTCTAATTAATTTTATTGCAGGAGTTGCATGTATAAAATCACCTAAACTCGAATTTCGATAAATTAAAATTTTTTTCAAATCTATTAAACTTTATAAGAATTATTGATATTTACAATTTATAAGGATTATTATAAACATAATCAATGAAATTGCTTTATGTATCCACTCATCAAATCACAAATCTGATTCCATTATTTAGAAGTGTTAGTAAAAATAATATTGATTTTAAAGTAATTTATTGGCAAAATTTATCACCTGAATATGATTGTAAATATTATGAAAAAAAAATTAACTATGGCATGGATATGCTCTCTGGCTATAGAAAACATTTTTTATGTAATAAAATAAGATATGTTGTAAATCATAGTTTCTTATTCAAGTTTTTGTCTTTATTTAGATTAATTAAATTTTTAATTAATGAAGATTTTGATCAAATTATTTTTCACCATTCATATCTTTATACCCATGGTTTTTGCGCTATTGTTGCTAAATTAATGGGTAAAAAAACTATAGCAAGATCAATGAGTTATAATCTTGGTAATAAAAATATTTTTAAAAAAATATTACGTTTTATTTATTATAGATTTTTTAACTTATTTTATGATAATTTCTGGTCGATACATAAGTTAAATGAGGAATTTTTCAAATGTTTTGGTGCTAATGAAAATAATATTCATTTGATTCATCATTGTCAGGGAGATTATAAAAATTTAATTAATCAAAATAATAATTTATTGTTATCAAAGGTGAATTTTTGCAATAGATATCATCTTCCTCATGATAAAAAATTTATTCTATTTGCGGGAATATTTATTGAGAGAAAAAACCCCAAACTATTATTGGAGTGCTTTATAAAGGCAGATATACCTGACGATTGGATTTTATTAATGGTTGGTGATGGTAAATTTGCTAACGAAATGAAATTTTTGGTTAAAGAAGAAAAAATTGATAATGTTAAATTTATGGGTTTTAGAGATCAAAAGGAATTAATCGGTTTTTTTTCCAACTCTGAAATACTCGTAGCTCCTTCAAATTCTGGTGATACTCATTGCAATGTTGCTGCAGAAGCCATTCAATTTGAATGTGCAATAATAGCAAGTAATATGGTTGGGCTGTATCCTGAGTTTATCAAAGAAAAAGTGGGTTTAATCTTTGATATTAATAAACAAGAAGAACTTATTAAGCATTTGAAAAAAATGACTAGTGATATCAATTTCTTAAGTGAGTGTCAGCAAAATGCTAAAGAATATGGAAAGAAAAAAACACCTGAGTTTAGTGGAGATCAAATTAAAAAATATTTTGACGAATAAATGAATTTTGAATTAGCTGAACATGTTTATATAGTTTCTTCGACACCAAATAATTATGATCACAATGTAGGTTATCATGATATTAAGCCATTTAATGATTTAAATGATAATTTAATTGCTATTCACAGGTATCCTTTAAATAATTTAGGGTTTAAAGAAAATAATAATTACTGTGAAATCTGTATATGGGATCATGTTAATTCAATAGTTGATAAAATTGATACAACAGAAGCTTGTAGCTGGGAACAGGGCTCAAGATTGCAATGGATTAATTTAAATGAAATAATTTATAACAAAATTATTGGAAATAAATTAGTGTCATGTATTTACAATATTGAAACTAAGAAAAAAACAGAATTACAAAACTCAGTTTATTCATATTCAAAGAAAACAAAAAAAATACTAACCTTAAACTACTCAAGAATATGGAGCTTTTGGAAATCTTATGGTTATTTTGTTCCAGATGATCAATCTAAATACAAAGAAAAGCCAGAAGATGATGGTATATTTTTAACAGATATTAATAATAATTCTAAAAAATTAGTGCTTTCAATATATGATGCTGTAAAAATATGTGGTTTAGAAAAACTTAAAAATACCTTTTTTTTTCTATCATTTCCGAGTTTTAGTCCAAATGGTGATAAATTTGTATCTCATCTTAGATTTCATTTAAAGTCAGGCGCTTTAGTAACTTATTTTATTTGCACATATTTGAATGAATCAAAAAATATTTTATTGGCTAGAGAAAAAGTTAGTCATTTTGAGTGGATAGACAATGAAAAAATTATTGTTTGGTGTAGAGGTTTGCCTAAATATTTACAAAAAATAAGATTAAATGTTTTTTTAGAAAAATATTTAGTAAATTATTTAAAAAAGATTATTAATAAATTTAAGCCAATGTTTAAAAATTTAATAAAATCAGAATATTACTATCTTATAAATTTAAAAAAATTAAACAAAATAACAAAAGTTAACGAAAAAATTTTAGTAGAAGATGGGCATCCTCAAATATCAGAAAATGGGAGGTTTTTGGTTACGGACACGTATCCAGATACAGAGAGTTTTCAAAAATTATTGATTCATGATTTTGAAAACAATAAAACACATTATATTGGCAAATTCAAGGTAGCTTCATATTTGATAGAAAGTAGCTTAAAATGTGACCTTCATCCAAGATGGAATAAAAAAGGAAATTTATTAAGCATAGATTCATCACACAATGGAAGTAAACAAACCTATGTTATTAATATTGAAAATTTTTTAACTAACATAAATTAATAATGATCTAAATTTATTTAATTTAAAATATTAAAAATGCACTACTCATTACATTCAAGACAAAAAGACCCGAATATCTTATTAGAATTATTACAAAATAGATTTACTAAATTTAATGATTCAATTGTGAAATGGAAATTTAGAAATAAGGAAATTGATTCAAATTTTTTAGAGGAAAAATTAGTTAAAAATTATAAGAATAAAAAAAATAATTATTCAAAATCTAATAACGATTATCATGATTGGATTGATATATTTGACAACGGATTAAAAGAAATAAAATCTACCAATAAGCAGCCAGTTATTTTTTTTTCTGGAGGAAAAGACTCAACTTTTATAGCTTCAAGATTAATACAAAATAACATAGATGCAATCTACATTTCTTTTATAACCAACGATGATGAAAAAAAAATAATTGATGAACTTGCTAATAAACTTAAAATTAAAGTTTTTTTTACATCAGAAAAGTTAGAATTTTTAAATTTTGAAGATATTCTTAAAAATATTAAAGAACCAGTTATGGATCCTGCAGGATTGTCTGTTCTAATGATATTAGATACATGTATAAAAAATAACATTAAATTTTCAGACGCTGTTTTTATAGATGGCATGGGTAACGATGCATATATGGGTCACGTACCAAGCAGAAGAGAATTACAAAAGCGATATATACAAAAATTTATTAACTTTACAAATTTAAATAAAATAATTCCAACACAACTTTGGAATTCAATGGGGAAACTAGGAGATATTTTAAGACCTGATTACATGTACAATTTTCCAGGGTCGAATATTAAGCTTGAAAATTATACTAATCTTAACCTTTATTATAAAAAATATTCAATATTAAAAGATATTCTTTTACAGCGAGCCCTACAAAGAGGAATACATTATGATTTTTGTTGTGCAATGAATAAATCTATAATTTATGTTGATGCAATTAATGAAACTTCAAAAGTTATATTTCCTTTTCTAAATGAAAATTTGATAGATCACTTTGAAAAAAGAACAATGTTAGATTTTAATTACCCTACACTAGTTAATAAACTTTCTTTAAGAAAATATCTGAATCAAAAATTGAATTTTGACAAAATTTCTAAAACAAAAAATATTTTCAAACCTACATATTTGGATTTCAAATTTAATAAAAATCAATTACAAATTGCATCAAATTTTAATATTAAAATTAATAAATTGAATATTATGCAGAAATCAGATTTTTATTTGTGGTCAAAATACATTATCAATAATAATATTAACTTTGCTTGCTAATTTATTAATATGTTAAAACCTTGGCAATTTATATCAAAAATATTTTCGTTAAATTTTACTTATCAAATTGATTTCGATTTTAATTATCATAAAATTTTAGAAGAATATAATGTGGTACAAAACAAGCTAAATGAAGTAAATCATCCAAGTTTAGGAATTGATCATGATGGAGGATGGGAAGTAGTTTCTCTTTATTCAGAGACGGGTAATGCAACAGCAGTAGCAAAAAATACTGATACAGACACAACACCAACGGAAATAATTAAGTATTTTACATACACACATGAGGTAATAAAAGAGTTATTAGTGAAATATAATTGTAAGCCGCGAAGAATTCGTTTTTCAAGATTAAAAGCAAAAAAAAATATTAATTGGCACAGAGATTGGGATGAGACAATGGAATATGGTAATAGTCGATTACATTTACCCCTTATCGTAAACAACAAATGCAAAAGTAATTTATGCCATGAAAGTTATCAGTGGACTCCTGGGGGTCTTTTTTATGGTGATTACAGTTTTCCACACCAAATTAAAAACGAAGGTAGTGATGATAGATTACATCTAATAATTGATCTAAAAGATCCTAAAAATTTATTTACAGATCCACAAAAATTTTCTTTAGATGAAAAAAAAAGAAAAAAATATAAAAAAATTATAATACCTATTTTTAATATTTTTTACAAATACCCAAAAAAAATAATTCGATTGTTTACTTTTAAATAGTTACTTATAAAGTTTTAATGTTCTTGAGTTTCAATAAAATTAGTTATATTTTTTGTCATCGCGTCATACGAAAGTTTTTCTTTAGCAAATTTTGCTGAAGAGATACCCATCTCCAATCTTTTTTTTGGATTATCATAAAAATATTTTATTTGTTTGGATATACTTAATGCATCCATTTCATTAACTATAAAACCATTATTACCATCATCAATAATATCTGGTCCTTGGCAGTTTTTAGTTAAAATTACTGGTAAACCACAAGCCATTGCTTGTGAGATCACCGCAGGTGCACCCTCCTCTAAGGTGGGGAGACAAAAAACAGAAGATTGATTATAAAATTTCGGTAAATCAAATTCTTTTATTGAGTTAAAGATAAGATTATTGTCTTCAAGTTTACATATTTTGCTTATTTGGTTTTTATCAAGATTACCTAAAAGCCATAATTCTGAATTTGGCAACTTAAGATTATTAAATCCCTCAATTAGGTATTTAAATCCTTTTCTAACAAAATCATTTCCCACACCTATAACAATAAATTTATCAGTATGTAATTTTTTTTGATAAAAAATGGATGTATCAACACCCATTATGGTGGTAAATGCCTTTTCTTTATCCAGTATTCCTTCATCAATATAAGTCTCTCTTTGAAAAGACGATATGCACCCTACATAGTCTGCCTGTTGAATGCTTAAATTTATTTTTTTAGTAATAGAAGGATCTTCTTTTATATAATTTTGCATCAAATCTAATTTCTTAAATTCTTCTTTAAGTTTTTCTCTAAATAAAGGTGAGCTATTATTTAAAAAATAAATTGTTTTAATCTTTTTTTTTTTTGCTTTTGCAATTATTTTACAAGTGGAACCACCAAATCCTAGTATGTAATAGTCAACATTGTCTATATAAAATAAACTATATATATAATCGGTTAAGGCATCGACTATTAATGTTGACCGGATATTAATATTTATTTTTTTAAAATATTTATGAATAATATTTAAAAATCTTGTTAAGAGATCTATAAAAAAAATAGATTTAGTTTTATTGTTAGGAACATTATATTTTCTTGTCATAAACTTAGGGTAGGATGTAACAAGATAATTAAGTTTATTTTCTTTATTTAATGAGTTTGCCAATTGAAAAGCCCATCCACGTCCTCTAATATAAATATTGTATTTCATTTTAATTTTTTTCTAAACAATACATCTGATTGAAATAACTTTTTATCAAATTTAGTAATATTAATATTTTTTACCTTAACAAAATTATTTTTTTTTAAAAATAATTTTAAATCACTTCTAACAACTTGGTTTTTATAAATATTTTGATAAGACATTTCAGTAATAATATAGTCTATTTTATTCAATAACTTTTTTGCTCCTTTTAAAACTTCTAGTTCAAATCCCTGAACATCTAACTTAACTAAAACATTTTTCTCTAATTTATCAGAATTAATCATATTTTCTAATTTATTAATTTTAATTTTTTTAAAACTTTTAATCTTATATGTTTCTACATAAGTATTTTTTGGTTCAAGAAATGACGAACTATCTTCTCTATTTGTAACATAAAACTTTTTGTTACACTTTTCATTGCCCAAGCCCATTTGAAAAAATTTTATATTACTGTCATTAGAGAAGATTTTTTTTTGTTTGGATAAAATGCGACCCTGAGGTTCAAATGAATAAATTTTTGCTTTTGGGAAATAATATCTTGTTAACACAGAAAATTGTCCTTTATTTGAACCAATATCGATAACTGTTTTAATATCATTTAAATCTTCGATCAACCCTTCAAGTTCAAATAATGGTGATGTCTTATTTAAATAAGATTTATAAAAGTTTAACCTAAAAATACATTTAAATATTTTGATAAATTTTTTCATATACTGCTATTATTTAAAAAGTTTAAATTTAGATTATGAATTTCCATATTTTTTATTAAATTCTTTTATTAAGAAATTACTTAAACTATTTGTATTAGATGAAACATCAAAATTATCTTCAAAGCATTTTGATGCATTTTTAGACATTTTATTTAATTCCCTGATACCTAATTTTTCAAATTGAAGAAGTTTTTTACTAAAACTTAACGTTGTATCTGACGCTATCAGACCCGCTTTGTATCTATCTATAGTTTTAAAAATATTTACTTTATTGGAAATTAAAACCGGTTTACTTTGTGATAAAGATTCCGCAATTGAAATTCCAAAATTTTCTCCATGAGAAGCTAATATCGAAGCTCTAGAGGATAAAATTGCACCCCATTTTAAGTGGTCATAAATTGCATCTGAAAAGAAAATTATATTTTTTAAATTATTATCTTCTACTAGTTTTTTCAAACTTTTCAAATATCGAGCATCTTCAGCATGACCAGCAAAAAGTATTTTACTTTTAAAATTTTTTCTTATTTTTATTATTGAATTTATAATTATTTCACATCCTTTTTTTTCATGATATCTCCCCAAAAATAAATAAAATTTCTGGTTATATAATGATGGAAATTTAGATTTAAAAACATTCTTACATTTTTGATAATTTAATTTTCTTTTTAGTATTCCATATTTTATTAGATTTTTACTTATCTCATCAGTATTAACATAGGTTTTTTTCAGATTATTTCTCTCGCCCTCAGATGTTAAAAGAATACCTGTAGAATTAAGTAAATTTTTTTTTTCTATTAAATACCAATAAATTTTTTTTTTTAATCTTTTATACAAATTTAAAGAAAAAAAAAGGATCTAATTGTCCGTGTGTAAATATAAAATATTTTTTATTTGTTAGCAGTAATCTTGCAGCTAATGAATTAAATTGCCATAGTCCATGTATTATAAAAAAATCATATTCCTTTCTTTTTTTATATAACCAAAAAAACAACATCAAACTAAATCTATATTTTTTTCCTATATAAGATTTAAAGTTTATAATTTTGACACTTTTAAGTTCTTTACTAATTATATTTTTTTTATCACAAGTAGCAATATCTACCTTAAATCCCTTTTTAATTAATTGATCATTTGATGATAAAATACCATTTCTGGGTCCGCCATATTTTGGGTCTAATGAAGTAACAAGTCTTAATATTTTAATTTTTTTTTTTATAAAAGCTGTCATAGATTTTTTCTGCAATAAAACTATTTTCAGTCCTTTGAAAAAATTGTTTTAATAATTTTTACTTTATAAGGACTTGAAAAATTTGAATAATTATTAGTAAAATAATATGTTAAATTTAATTTTTTTTTGCGGTTATTTTTAGATAAGACCAATGTTTTATAGAATGCATTTTGTAGTTCTTTTTTATTATCTCTATCAATGTTTTCAATAAAAAATTTATAATTCCAATATTCTATATCTAGATAGTTTCTATTTATATTTTTTTTTAATATTTCTATTGATATATCCTTATCTTTTTTATTAGAAGAGGGGCTTATTCTCAAGTGATTGGGGTAATACAATAGTTGATTAAATTCATAGGGTGTAAATTTCCAAAAGATGTTTTTTATTTTATAATTAGAAAAATAAAGAATACCTACAGTCAATATGTTATATAATAATAATAATATGATTGAATATTTTAAAATATGAAACATCTGCATATTAAAAATCATATTACTTCATATAAAAAAATCTATCATTTATTAATTATAAGTTTAGTTTTTCAAATTTTTTTTATAATTAATCTCTATTCTAAAGAACAAGTTGGATTAATTACAGACCAAAAAGGGTTTATATACAAAACCAACATTGATGGTGAGCAAATAAAGTTAAATTTATATGACTCAATTTTCACTGATGATGAGATTTTTTCAGAAAGTAACGGGACGGCTACAATACTCTTTAACGATAATACATCCATGCTGCTTCAAAAATCTTCTTCGTTCATTGTCAATGAATTTCTTTTATCAGACACTAAAGTTAACTTATTCAATTTAATAATTAATAAAGGAGGAGCAATTATTGAGTCAGGTAATATTGCAAAGATGGATAATGGTTCAATGAAAATTGAAACTGAAAACTTAACTTTAGGTGTCAGAGGCACAAGGTTCAATATCAAAAGTGAATTGAATGGAAGTTCTACTGTTAGTTTAGCAATAGACAGTTTTGGAAAAGTAGGTTCACTTAACGTATCTTCTGAAGGAAATTTAAAAACTCTTTTTGATCCTACGCAGGTATTATCTGCTGAACAAGGTAATGAAATTATAGAAAGACCAGCTACAGACTCTGAAACTAAAGAATTGGAAGATGCTACTGAAGAATTTATACAATCTAGTAAAATCGATGAAAATATAATTCAAAAAAATTTAGAAGATCAATTGATTCAGGGAAACTTGCAAGATGCGAACAATGATGGAAAAGTTGATGTTTCTGACATAAATATTTTAAAACAAACTATTAAATCTAACAAACAAGAAAAAATTGCGTTTATAACAGAGAATAGTAATGAGGATAATGTTACTTTTTTATCAAATGTTTTAAACGCATCCGACGATGGAAGTATAGGTGAGTCAATTAATGAAATTTTTGAATCTAAAAATGACTTGATAGCTATCTTAGTCTCAGATTTATCTGATTTTGATAGTACATTTATAACTACTTCAAAAAATGAAGCTAACAACGAAATTAAAAATAAAATTTATAATCAATTTCTCTCTGACGATACTAATGAGGATTTTAATTTAGAAATAATTAGTAAAATCATTTCTAAATCAGACAAGGAAACAATTACAAAAATTGTAGATAATGTTCAAAATCAATCATTAAGTGATACAGAAAATAACAAATCATTAAAAGTTCTTTCAGCTGTTGCAACTTTTAACAATAATGAATCTGTTAACCTTGATGATGAAAAACAAACTGAGGTTAATAGATTGATTAAAGATGCAATCGAAAATATTAAAGAAAATAATGAAGACACGTCATTGTTAGCTAATATAATTACAAAATCTGATCTATCGGTTATTGAAGAGGTTGTTGATTTTATTCAGGATGTTGAAGAGGCAAATCAACAAAGTGGTTTATCATTAAAAGTTTTATCTTCTGTAGCTACTATTCAGTCAGAAGAATCATTATCTTTAGATAGTGATGAACAAACGGAAGTTAATAGATTAATTGAGCAAGCAGTTGAGCGTGCTGGAGATAATGATGAAGATTCTTCGTTATTAGCTAATATAATTACAAAATCTGATCTATCAGTTATTGAAGAGGTTGTTGATTTAATTCAAATTACAGAAGAAGGTGATGATGAGAGCAATATTTCATTAAAAGTTTTATCTTCCATAGTTGAAATTCAGTCAGAAGAATCATTATCTTTAGATAGTGATGAACAAACGGAAGTTAATAGATTAATTGAGCAAGCAGTTGAGCGTGCTGGAGATAATGATGAAGATTCTTCGTTATTAGCTAATATAATTACAAAATCTGATCTATCAGTTATTGAAGAGGTTGTTGATTTAATTCAAATTACAGAAGAAGGTGATGATGAGAGCAATATTTCATTAAAAGTTTTATCTTCCATAGTTGAAATTCAGTCAGAAGAATCATTATCTTTAGATAGTGATGAACAAACACAGGTGAATAGATTAATTAAAGAAGCTTTAATAAGAAATAGAGATGAGGAAGAAGACGAATTATTAAAAGGAATTCTTGATAATACAGAAACTGAAATCGAAGAATTAATAGAAGAAATAATTAACGAAGAAGAAGCAGCAGCAGAAGAGGAAGCAGCAGAAGAGGAAGCAGCAGAAGAGGAAGCAGCAGAAGAGGAAGCAACAGAAGAGGAAGCAACAGAAGAGGAAGCAGCAGAAGAGGAAGCAGCAGAAGAGGAAGCAGCAGAAGAGGAAGCAGCAGAAGAGGAAGCAGCAGAAGAGGAAGCAGAAGAAGAGTATGATGCAAATGGGTTTTCTTTTACTTCACCATTTCTTCATAGAGACACTGGAACAGAGTATAATAATGAAGGATTTAACTCTGATGGTTACAATGATGAGGGATTTAATGAAAATGGAGATTATAATTCAGTATATGACACGAATGTGAGTGAAAGTTAATTTTTATGCAAATTAAAAAAAAACCAATTTTTCACAACTTATTTTATTTGATTATTTTTTTTATGATAATTTTTAACGGAGGAAATAACAATCTATATATTCAAATTAATTTTATTTTGATATCATTTTTTTTTTTATTACTCATTAATGAAAAAAATTACTTAGCACACACTATATTTTTATTTGAAAAAAATAAATTGGTATTTTACACATTTATAATTTTTATTTTTTACCTGATTTTTCAAATTATACCTTTGCCACTTGAATTAATAAAAGTTTTATCACCTACAAAATATCAATATCTAGATAATTTAGGTTTTGATAAATTTTATAGTTCTATTAGCCTTAATCCATCTAATTCGTTTTTTGGATTCTTAAATATATTTTCACTTTTTTTATTTTTGATTATTTTTAAAAGCCTGTTTTATAAAATAAAACATATTTTAAATTTTTATTATTTTATCATTTTGATTGGGGCAATTAGTGCATCTATTGCAATCTATTTTTATTTAATAGGTAATCCTGATCTTTTTATAATAAAAAACTCTTTCTATAAAAATTCAGCAACAGGTTTCTTTATTAACAGAACTGTTTTCTCTTGTTTTTTAGTGTTATGTTTTTTTTGTGGAGCTGAATATCTGAGATTGTTTAAAAAATATAATAAAGATACTAGTGAAAATTTCTTTAGAAAAATTCATGTAAGAATTTTTATATTATTTGTTACAATTGGGATAATTACATCATTTTCAAGAATCGGTAATTTTTTATTAATTTCATTAATCACTTTTTATATTTGTTATTTATTAATTAATAAAAAAGAAAAAGATAAATTTTTTTTAAATACATTATTATTAATTGTTATCTTTGATATTTTGATACTAGGGTATTATTTTGGTTCTGAAAAATTGTTTGCTAGATTTTATTTCTTAAGTGATGAAATTAATGAATATTTTCCAAATTCAGAAAGTAATGATTTAATAAGTAGAGGATCAACAGCTTTATTTGCATTACAAAAAATTAAAGAATTTAGTTTTTTTGGTTATGGATTGGGTGGATTTGAATATTTATTTAAAATAGATTACCCAGATTTATCCTCAAAATATGTAGACCATGCACACTCTGATCTCCCAGAATTTATTGGTGAGCTTGGATTAATTGGTTTTTTAAATTTACTATTAGTTATTCTGTTAATCTTTATTAGGAATAATTTTTTTCAATTTAAAAATTTATTACTTATTTACTTTTTGATAATATTGTTGATATTTGATTTTTCTTTACATATTCCTATAATTCAATTTTTATTAGTAATTTTGTTTAGTATAAATATTGATAATAATAAAAAATTACTTAATTCCTAAAAGTGAAATATGTGTAGCCGTTTTGTATAAATTTTTTTATAATTTACCATTTTTAATAATTTAACCCAACTATAAGATGAAGCCATCTTTTGAGTTTAATCTTAATTTAGATGAGCAAATATTTAAAAGAATAGATAACAAATACTTAAAAGAATAGATAAGCAAATGATTAATGAGTTAGTGAATGAGAATGTAATACGTTTCCATCTAGAGTACACTCTAGATACATACACTAAACAAAATTAGAACCCCCTGGAATGAAAGTTTTGGGGGTTTTTTGTTAGGGTTTACTAATTTCAAGGATTAGTGTGTGTGGATTCTCAAAATCATTTTCATTCTCAAAATTCAAGCATTGATTAAAAACTTCTGGTTTTTGAGTTTCTTTTGTAGGTAAATATTTTTTAATATTAATAAATCCCACATTTTCTAAAATTTCTTTCAAATATGAAAATGTTAATATTGTTAAATGTTCATTTCTACAAAAAATCAAATTTTCAAATTTTCCCCCAATACTATTTCTTTTGTCAGGGAAATTTGAAAACCACTCATGATCATTTTCTATAAATTTTTTTATTGCTGTATCTCCATTTGGTCCGCCAAATCTGTAAATACCCCCTGGTTTTAAAATTCTAAAAATATCAACAAAATGAGATTTCATATTTGGTAAGTGTTCTACCATATGATGAGAATAGCAATAATCAACACTAGAGTTTTTAAACGGTAATTTGTTTCTTAAATCTAACCATAAATCACATTTTCCAGTAAACATGTTGGCATCGATGTTAATCCATTCGTCTATATAATTTTTTTTTCCAGGTCCTAAATGTAACTTTAAAACAGAAT
This sequence comes from Candidatus Pelagibacter sp. Uisw_121, assembly GCF_047722545.1. Classification (GTDB taxonomy): domain Bacteria; phylum Pseudomonadota; class Alphaproteobacteria; order Pelagibacterales; family Pelagibacteraceae; genus Pelagibacter. Next base: position 435,796 of record NZ_CP159816.1, read on the forward strand.
TTTTTTTAAATGAATTAAGATATTTAAGTCTAAATGAGTTTATTATCATTAGTGGAGTGGCAATAATATAGAAGAGATTTTTTTGATATCTTTTAAGCATTTATAATTAGCAACTTATTTGATATATGTGAGAAAGTCATCTTTTGACTTGCTTTTGAGTTTGCCCTTAATTTAGATGAACATAGATAAGCAATTTTAAGAAATGTCAGATAAATCAATACTTAATGAACTAGTGAATGAGAATGTAAGACTCATTTCATTTTTGAAATATTCAAAAACCCTAATCGTAGCAATACTTTTGGGTTTTTTTTATGTCTGCACTATAGATGAACAAATAGATAAACGTTAGATGAACAATTTTAATTCAATAGATTAAAATTATTTAACAAAGATTTCATGCTACGATTAGAATTAATTCCCAAAACTAACTTGATATTGTGCTTATTTTTAAAATATTCAAAAATTGCTATTTCATAATTTTTTACAGATATTTTATTTTGCAAATATTTAGATCTAAAGATAGAATTTATATGTATCGTGTTCTGATTTCTTTCTATTTTTTCCTCATATTTCAAATATTGTGTTAATGGCATTTGAAAAACAATATTTCTATAGTTTGATATTAAATATAAAAAAATATCATCTTGAATATTAGATATTCCTGGAACCACGTTATTTAAATTACAAAACTTAATAAACTCCATAAGAAATTGATCAGAAATTATCTCTTTTAACGGACTGTGCAAAAAAAAAGTATCAATAACACAATTTCTTAAATCCTTTTTAATTTCTATAAAATTTTTATCTATGTTTGAAACTAACCAAAATTTTTTTTTATTTTGAAAACTATAATTAATTAGATTTAAGTTTGATTTAAAGAATGCATTTAAATTATTAAATCTATATATTCTCTTAAAAATCTCTTTGAAAGATAAGTTCATTTTTTGCCCAAATTTTGTATTAACTATTAATTTTTTTGAGATTGAGTTAATAATATTTTGAGAATATCCAGATCCATAATTTGGCGCAGTATCAAACTGAACAAATCCACTATCTAACAATTCTTCTAAAATTTCAAAAGACTTAGAGTATGAAATTTTTGAACCCCATGCTGAAGTACCTATAATAATTTTTTTCAATGGTATCTTACCTGAAGACATAATCTTGGTTGCTCTATAGGTTTCAATGCTCTATGAAAACAAGAAGTGTCTTCAATAAAACCCTCACCTGGAAGTCCTTCAATTGTAAAAAATTTTTCATTATCATAATAATTTCTTAAATCATAATCGCTTTGAATTACCGAACCTACTAAATGTTTAAAGAACATTTTTTTTTTGTGTGACTTCTTTATTACCTCATGTGATCCAGATAATCTGTTAGCACCTGAGATATAAAAAAATGCATATAAAAAATTTAAGTCATGAACATCATAATGCCAATTTACTGTTTGGCGATATTCTTCTCTTTGGGCATCTTCCAAATTTACTACTGTGCTGTATGTTAGTCGAATGTCTATTTTTTTTACACTTCCTAAATATTTTTTAGCAATTTCTAAAAGTTCCTTTGATTTTGAAATTTTATCAAATAATGCTTTAAAATCCTCATTCTCTAACTCAAAAAAAGGAGAAATTATTTTTGATTTTTTAAAATCATTAAAATTCTTAAATTCATGCCTACTTTGTTTAAAAATTTTTTCAGAAATGAATTTAGAATTCTTGTAATTATCTAATATAAAATTGTTAATTTCTTTTTTAAGAAATAATTTTTTGGAAACTCCACTAACTGTTAGGTCATTTAACAGTTCATTTTGAGACGAATTAAAGATTATATAATCATTTATATCAGGATGAACTTTGCTAGTAAATAAAATTTTATTAAGTATTTTATATATTTTTCTTATTGTATAAAATCTTCCTAAAATGAATCTAGCAAATGTTAAACTAAAATATCTGTTAAATTTTTTACCATTTATCATTTTTAATAATTTAACCCAACTATGAGATGAAGTCATCTCTTGACTTGCTTTTGAATTTGACCTTAATTTAGATGAACATAGATGAACAATTTTAAGAAAAGATAAGTAAATCAATACTTAATGAACTGATAAATGAGAATATAAAAAATTATATAAAAATTCTTCAAAAAAATAATAAAAATTAATCAGTAGTATTTGAAGTAGTACTAAATTTTACACCATTTTGAATAATTGGATTGTAGGAATTAAATAGATCTGTTTGAGGTATTAAAAGACTTATAGTTCTGTTCCACTTTACTATCGGAGCGGGAGGTATAAAAATTATATCTTTTGGCTTTAATAAAAATTTTTTTCCAACAATTAAATTAACTGGGTTATTAATATCAAGTTGAAATATATTTATTTTTAAAAATTCTGTAAAACTCTCTCTAATTATATAAACTTTTTTTGCATTTGCTGTAAGTTTGTTTATACCAGACTCAGAAATTAATTCAGTTATAGAGTAGTCATCGTTAGGAAAATATATTCCAGGCTTACTTACTTCACCAAAAATATGCAAAGACTCAGAGTTATTATCTATAAACAATACATCATTTTTTTTTAAAAAAAAATTTTCTTTAGCATCTTCACTTTTAATCACATTGTTAAAATTAATCTTATAAACTTTATTTTCTCTTCTTAAAACACCCGTGCTACCATTTTTTTTTGTTCTCGAATTAGGAGTGTATTCTGCTTGAATAGCGGCATCAATTAATCTTATGGGTTTTTGATTAAGATTAATAGCTAGCTGATTTTTTACAGAACCTAGAACATATATTTTACTGCTATTATATTCTTTAATTTCAATTTGTAATTCAGGGTTTTTATAAAAGTTATTTAAATGATTTAGTAACTTTATTTTGGCTTGATTTAAAGATTGGTTTCCTAAATTAACTTTATCAACAAATGGAAGCTCTATATTTCCATTTGGTCCAATTGTGTAGTCATTATCAAGTTCATCTGTGTCAGTTAAATCAATCGTTATTACATCCGAAGGTCCAAGTGCATATTCATATTTGTAATCGTATATTTCTGGAAACTTATTAACTGAAAAATCTAAATTATTAACCTGTCTTGTATTGTAATATTCAATCTGTGATAAATTGAGATTGTTAATTTTTATAACTTTTAAATGCACATCCTCAATAGAATACTCAGAAAGGTTTTTTTTTGAAAGACTTCTTGAAGAAGGATTTGTATCTATGCCTGGAGACGTACAGCTAAAAAGTAAAAAAAAAGGTAAAAATAGTTTTAAAAATTTTAAGTTGAACATTATTAATCTATTTAGCTTAATTATAGTATTTTTCAATTTAATCTAATTGTAAATAGATATAAGTTATTACATGTAGAATTATCATTTATACTGATCCAATGGATGTTTGTGATGTTGAAATTGTTAGTATAAGACTTAATTATATTAATTTTTTCAATATAACTTGATATATTTAAAACATGTTTGATAAATTTTTTAATACTTGGGATTTTTTTGCTTTAGAAGATTTTAGGTACTTTTTACTTTTAGCAAAAAAAAATTTTAAAAATCTCACAATATCAACATTGATAGTTTCTTTGTTGGTACTTTTTATATCACTTAATCTTGAAGAAAAATTTCGTAGTAAGGCTACTTTGGTTATTTCTCCTGATGAAAGCAACTTGGTAAATATCGATGAAGCTTACTCAATCGAAAACATTCAAAATAGAGTTAACAACCAAATTGCGATTTTAAAAAGTGAAGAAGTAATAGAATATATTATTAAAGATAATGAAAATGTTCTTGAATTTGAGAAGCTTTATTCTTCTATTAAAGTTAATCCAATTACAAGAGTATTTAAAAAAAAAAAGAATATTAATAACGATTATATAAAAACAGTTTTAAAAAATAATTTTACTGTATCTAATCTTCCAAGAAGTGATGTTTTGGTTTTATCATTTGTGTCTAACAATGCTAAAATTTCTCAACTAGCTTTAAAAAATATTATTGATTCATATCAAAGATATGAGGTAGACACAAAAATTCAAATTACTAATTATGCGAACTCTAAAATTTCAGAAAGACTTAAAGAATTAGCGCTACAAATGCAAGAAGGTGAAAAAAAACTTGCTGCTTATAAAAAAGAAAATAAATTAGTAGATACAGGAAATGTCAAACAATTAAAAATTAAGGAAATACAATCTATTTCAAACAATATTCTTGAATCTAAAAATAAGAAACAACAACAAGAGAGTGATTTAATTGCAATTAAAGCAGCAAATGGTGATGTCGATATTTTATTATCAATAAAAGATTTAAATGGAAGAACTGAGATATCTAATATTAAAAATAATTTGTCTGCAAATGAAAATAATATTCAATCACTATTGTTGATTTATACGACAAAACACCCAAAAGTTAAACAAGCGTACGAAGTAAAGAAAAGTTTAAAAAATCAATTAAAAAAAATTTTAGGTGAAGTTATTGAAAAAAAAGTTTTTGAATTAAGTAATTTAAATAATTTTATGAATATGTCAAAAACAAACCTAGAAAATGTCACTGAAGAGTTAAGAATTATAGAAGAGAAAGAAGCGGGGATGTTAATCTTTCAAAGGGAAGTTGAAAGCAGCAGAAAATTGTATGAAACTTTCTTACAAAGAGTAAAAGAAACCAATGAAGCACAAAATTTACAGGTTTCAAAATTAAAAATTATTGAAACCCCTAGTTTACCATCTTCAGCATTTGCACCAAAGCCATATAAAAATTTTATATCTGCGTTAATAGTTTCATTTTTATTTTTTTATGGATTAGTAACTTACAGAGAAATGAACACATCAGTTATTAAAACACCAGAAGCAATAGAGCATATGAAAATTCCACAGGTTGGAGTATTACCAAAAGTGAATAATATTAAAAAGGGTTATCATATTCTTCAAATGTTTTTAGAAGATAATGAGTCAAATTTTTCTGAAGCCATAAGATCTTCTAGAGCAATTATAGAATCTAAATTTGAAAAAAATAATAGTTTTTTAGTGACTTCTAGTAACCCTTCTGAAGGTAAAACTAGTTACGCCTTTAATTTGGCTTTATCACTTGAGAAGAGTTATAAAGTTTTATTTTTAGAAGCTGATATTAGAAGACCATCTGTATTAAATAGTTTCTATAAGTTTGATAAAGAAATATTAGGATTAGGTGAAATTATTTCTGGTACCGTAGAATTAAATTCAACAATTTTTAAAGTACCTGGAACTAACCTAGATATTATTACATCTGGAGCTAAAAGATTTGATATGTCTGATGTAGTAAGTAAAGATCAACTAAAAAAATTTTTTGATATTTTAAAGTTAGAATATGACTATTTAATTATTGACTCTCCTCCAGTACAGCCTGTTTCCGACACGTTAATACTTACTCAGTCAGTTGACTACAACCTATTTATAGTTAGATCTGATCATTCTAGACTTCTTTCCTTTATGTCCTCTGTAAAGAAAGTTCAAAATGTTGGTGCTAAAATTGATGGTATAATAATTAATGATCTAGATACTTCAAAAGATAGCTATTATTATAATTATTATAATTATGATTATTCATCATATTACTCTAAAAATACTTAATTGAATGTTTAGATTAGAGAAAGTATTTCAAAATGATGATACCTTTTTTATTAAATCAACTAGTTTAGTAAAATCTGCTTTACTTTTTTTAAGCATATATACTTACTCAATATTAGAATTTCACACTATTTATGATTTATTAAATTTAAATGTTTATAAAGATTCAAATTTTTATCTATTTTCTAAAGCTATTTCAATTATTTATTTTATAACCACCTTGATAATCGTAAGAGATAAACAATATAAATCAAATTTTTTATCATTTTTGAGCAATGACATACTTCCACTTATAATTAGTATTATTGTTTGTTTTTCTATCTTCTTTTTTTTTAAGGTTGATTTAATATTGGATTTTTCTTTTCTGTTTCTATTTATTTTTGTAATTTTTATCTTATTTATTTTAAATAGAATAATATCTTCCTTTTATAATTATTTGATTAACTCAAATATAATTCAACGAAATATAATGTTGTTAGGTGATGCTGAGGATATCAAGAATATTATTGTAGAAAGAAAAGATAATGATATTAACATTTATAAATGTTGCCTTTTAGATACTTATGATAAAGACATTATAAAAAAAGTAAGGTTAGAATTAAGAATTCCTGTATTTGGCAAAGATGAAGATATTAGATCTATTTTAGAATATCATTCGTTAGGTCAAATCTGGATTTTAGATAATAAGAAAAATGATATTAAAGATTATCTGAATAATATTTTAAAATTTTCTGTAGATATTTTAGTTGTAGATTTAATAAGTGAAAATATTTTTACTTCAAATAAACTTATTAACAACAAGTATAAATTTGAACATTATGAAATTTCAAAATTTTATGGATTTAATCTTTTTTTAAAAATTCTATTTGATAAAGTTCTTTCAATTTTTTTCCTATTGTTATTAAGTCCAGTATTAATTATTTCTATTATATGTATTTATATAGAGGATGGCTTTCCTATTTTATTTACTCAAGACAGAACAGGGTGGGATGGAAGAAGGTTTAAAATTTTTAAATTAAGATCATTAAAATCAGAAAAATTTGACAAAACTGTTCAGGTATTACATGGAGATAGTAGACTTCTAAATGTTGGAAAAATTATTAGAAGACTTAGCATTGATGAAATTCCACAATTTTTCAATGTACTAAATGGAGATATGTCTATCGTTGGACCTAGACCACACATGGTCGAACATGATATTAAGTATTCAAGTATTTTTTCAGGTTTTTTAAAAAGGCACAAGTCTAGTCCAGGTCTTACTGGTTGGGCACAAGTTAATGGTTATAGAGGTGCAACACCAAACCCAGAACTAATGAAAAAAAGAATGGAACATGATTTATGGTATCTAAATAATTGGACCATATGGTTAGACATTTATATAATATTTAAAACATTTTATATTATTTTTAAAAGCCCAGGCTAAAATATTAATTTCAAATTTACATTAGTCTTTAGATTTTAACTTCACTCAAAATGTCAATTTGTGGCATTGTGACTCACTTTTGTATTTCAAAATCTAAAATTGTTGACTTTTTGATAATAAAACTTATGGTTGAATCATGATTAGAGTATATTCTATACAAGAAATAATTCAGGCCTCTGAAAAAATATTTAATACATCTTCAAAAAAAATAAATTCTAAAGAAAACCATGATAGCATTAATCAAAAAAAAATGAGTACTGAGAATCCATTGGTTTTGAAAAAAGATTTAGAAATAACACCTGAGACTCCTAAAGACATAGAGAGTATAATTGTAGTGGCTGAAAAAGCACAATCAAAAAATAAATTAAATAAATTATCACAGAGAAACCACAAGAAACATACACCAACTAAAAACATAATTAAAACAGAAGATGTGGTGAATCAACTTTATAATTTGTTTAATAAAAAAATTAAAAAAAATACGCTTAAATTAGTAGTGGATTTAAGATACGAAATCTCATCCTTAGATGAAAAAATAATTACTTTAAAGGAAAGAGAAAAAAAAATTAAGCTAAATAATAAACTACTAAATGAAGAAATTTCAAATCTAACGGACCATGTAAAAAATTTAAAAGATACGATAAAGAAAAAAGACCTAGAAATTAATTCGATTAATCAAAAATTAATTGATAATCAAAATAAAATTATTCATTTAGAAACTAATAATAGTGAATTAAATTCAAAAATTGATATTTATCAAAATCAAATTATTCAATTAAAAAATGAAAATAATGAAATAGAAAATAACAATAATGAATTAAAAAATAACAATAGTGAATTAAGTTCAAAAATAGATATTGATCAAAATCAAATTAATCAATTAAAAAATGAAAATAATGAATTAGAAAATAACAATAGTGAATTAAAAAATAACAATAGTGAATTAAATTCAAAAATAGATATTTATCAAAATCAAATTATTCAATTAAAAAATGAAAATAAAGAATTAAATGATGAATTGGCCAAGAGTTTAAACAATCAAGAGATTATTGATAAAAACAATCAAGACTTAAATTTAAAACTTGACGAATTAGAATCATTAAAAGTATTCAAGCATGAAGCTCAAATATTAAATCAAAAAAATTCAGATTTACAAATTACACTTGATAACCTCAAGGTTGTTGATGTTAAAAATAAAAATGATTTAGATATTATTAAAGTGTTAGAAGAAAAAGTAAGTTTTTATCAAGAAGAGAATGTAAGAATAAGTAATGACCTAATCGAATCAAGAAAAAAAATATGATATTACCAAGTATCAAATTCAAGGATTTGAAGATCAAAGATCTACTCTTTTGGATAAGATTAATTCAGTTAACGAAGTTATTCAGAATGAAAAAGTTGTTACAAGTGTTTTTGAAAATAGCCAAACAATCAATCTCAATGATTTAGAAAAAAAAAAATAAATCTAAAAGAAAATTAACAAGAGCAGGTAGCGATATAAATAACGAAATTCTTAAGATTTTTAAAAAGTAAAAACATACATTGTAATTTGTTAATTTTAAGTAAAATATTTATTTACTAATTAATTAAAAAATGAAAAATAAAATTGCAATAATCATACTTACTTTTAATAGCGAAAAGTACATTAAAAGAACCATTGAAGCTGCCAAAAAAATTAGTAAAGAAATAATAATCTTAGACTCTTTTTCAACCGATAGGACAATTGAGGTTGTTAAAAATTTAAAATGCAAGGTCTATAAAAGAAAATTTCTCAATTATTCTGATCAAAGAAATTATGCAATTAAAATGTGTAATAAATCTTATCAATGGCAATTACATATAGATTCTGAAGAAGTATTAAGTGCGCAGTTAGTTAAAAATATTAATGATGTGTTAAAAAAGGATATAAAAAATAAATCATATATCATCAAAAGGCATGTATATTTTATGAATAGAAAACTCTTATTTGGAGCCACTTCTAATTGGCACTTAAGACTTTTTCCCTCAAAATCAACAATTTGTGAAAATAAAAAATATGATCAGCATTTTGTATCAAATTTAGTCAGCGAAAAAATCAATGGATCTTTATTAGATATTAATAATAAAAATTTAACAGATTGGATAACAATTCACAATAAATGGAGCACTTTATCTAGCTTGGAAAAATATAGTAAATCTTCAAAAATCACAAAAGCAAAATTATTTGGTAACAATATTGAAAGAACAAGATTTATTAAAAATATATTCTTTATATTACCAATAGGGTTAAAAAGTTTTTCTCTATTTTTTGTGAAGTATTTTTTATTATTAGGTTTTTTAGATGGGAGAGCAGGGTTTATATATATTTTTTTAAATACATTATGGTTCCACACTTTAATTGATGCAAAAAAATTTGAGATAATACTAAATAAAAATAATAGATAAGAATAAAATTTATTAATGACCATATTACTTTTATCTTTAAATATTTTTAATCTATTTTTTTTTAGAAAACATTGGAAAAAATTATTTTACTTATTTTTATTTTTTTTACCTTATCTTGGGTACATTCAGCATCAAATCCAATCAGCCACAATTTTTGCTCCATTGATACATGATATAGTTTTTTTAATACCAATATTTTTATTTATAATTTTTGATAGAAAAGATTTAAATTTTATACCTGAAGACTTAAAAAAATTAATTTTTCTTTTTATTGTTTTGCTTATCATACAACTTGTTAACCCTTATAATGATATTAATTTTTTAGGAAGATTAGTTGGATTAAAGGTATGGATTTTCTATTTTTTTATGATTGCTGTAGGTTACCATTTAATATTGAACAAAAAAGATTTAAAAAAATTTTGTAATGTTTTTAGTATTTATGCAATATTACCCTGCTTAATAGGTAATGTAATTTACATTTTATTCATCACTTATGGTTATCGTGAGACAATGATTTTGTTCTATGGTGATTATGGAATGGCTTTTAGGGCAACTCAAAGTTTTACTCAATTTGATTATGGTATTTTTACATATTACCGAAATCCATCTACATTTATATATTCTGCACAATATCTTAATTTCTGCCTATTAGCTGTGATGACCACTATAACTAGCATTACTTTAAGTGACACTTTAAGGGAGTCTAAATTTTATAAATTATTGTTAGCCTTTATAATCATTTCAGCTTTTTTTACAGGAAATAGGGGTAGTATTGTGTATTTATCAATTTTTTTTATTATTTTTAGTTTTAAACATTATTCAATTAAAGACATTAAGTTTGTTTTACCTAAATTAGCATTTCTTATTATTATAATTACACTTTTATATAAAAATTTTTCAATGGTAGAAGAGGTTACTTCATTAGGTCAAAGATATGCACTTAATACTTTTTTTGAGAATTCAGCTGAAAATCTTTCGAATTACTTTTTTGGATCAGGTCTTGGAAACTCTACATCTGGAGTACGTTATATAAATAAAGATTATCTACAAATGATTAATGAAGGTCTATATTGGAAAGTAATAGTTGAACTTGGGGTGTTTGGTTTAATATTATTTATGTCTCTATTTTATAATTATGCCAAACAAGTTAAAATTGTCAAAATTAAACTAATAAATTATAAAGAAAAAGTTTTTTGCAATTGTTTTTATGCTTACATAATTTATCAGTTTTTTGTCGGATTTAAATCTTGGGTCTATTTTGAAGGCTATCCAGCAAACTTTATGTTTTTTTTGATACTAGGAATTATTTTAAAATTAGGAACTAATCAATACATTGAAAATTCTTATGATTAATTTTTTTAAAAAAAATGAAATAACCAGAATTAAAAAAAATATACAGGGAAATTTAGTTCGTGTTTCTTCTTTATTTTTAATCCAATTATTTTACTTACCTTTGATGATCTATATATGGGGAGTTGAAAAAACAGGGTATTGGTTTTATTTATTGGCAATACCAAGTCTTTTAAGTTTTTGGAAACTAAATTTTTCAGAAGTCTCTAAACAAGAATTAATTATAAGGAAAAATGCAAATAAAAATGAAATTTATACAATTAGTTTTTTATTCACATTCATAACTTTATTAATTTTTGCAGTTATTTATTTTACTATAAATATTAAATATGTTAATTTTTTTGAAATTTTTAAGAATGTTGAAATCTATAAATTTAATTGGATTTTAGGATTAATTTTTGTTTCATTTTCAATAGATCTAATAACAAATAATCTTTTAACTATCTCCCAATATCAAGGAAAAATATACCCAGCACAAATCTTAGGAGGTATTTTTTCAATATTAGAAAAAATATTAGTCCCACTTGTAGGATATTTTACAGAATATTTGTTATATGCGGCCATTTGTTTAGTAATATTAAAAATAACTCGCTATTTAATTTCAAATTATATTATAAAAAAATATATAACCAAAATATCACTTAACTTTAAAAATTTTAATAAGAGTACTGTTATTCATATATTCAAAAAATCAACAAATTTTTATTTTAATGATTTATCTCTTATACTTAATGTTTCAGGCTTTATATATTTTGTAGGCTATTTTTTTACTGCAGAAATAGTTGCTTTGATTGCAGCTCTTCAGACAATGTTTAGATTTTTGTTAATGTGGGTATTTTCAATTTTTGAAAATGTTGTTAGATTTGAATATGCCAATTTCTATAAAAATAAAAAAATTTTAGATATTGTTAAATTATACAAATTTCAAAGAAATATATTATATATTTTATTATTTTTCTTCTTTTTAGGTGTATATTTTTTCGGGAGCACGTTATTTGATTTATGGACTAATAATGCTTTTATTTATAACACAAATTTAATTAACTTAGTTGCACTTGACAGTATCATATTTATTCTAGGGTATAATCAAATTTTATTATTGTATTCACTTAATAAACTCGAAAAAATATCACTATATGCTCTAATGGTTAATATTTTATCTTTTATATTTTTATTCTATTTTGAAACGTTTAGAATAAATTTTGAAACAATATATTATGTATTAATATTTAAAGGTTTCTTAATATTCTTTATCAATATGATATCAAATTTTAAATTTATTAAATATCTAATAAAAAATTAGTAAATAGATAACCCATATTTAAAAGTGTTTTTATTACAAAATAAGATAATATGAATAGATGTTTGTTAAGTTTTTTTACAGAATAATAGGTGTTATTCATGCTGGTAACAGCGCAATGTATGACAGATTTTATTGGTTAAAAAAAAATTTAGTTGTATTAAAAAATGGATCAAAATTATTAGATGTTGGTTGTGGTAATGGATGGGCATTTCCTTTAGCACTAAAAATTGGCTTCTCAGAAGTTATAGGATTAAGCTGGAGTGAAAAGGACATTGAAAAATGTAAGAAAAGATTATCCAGTGATATAGAATATATAGTTGGCGATGTAAGAAAATTAGATGAGATTAAATTTAACACTAAATTTGATACTATTCTTAACATCGAAAATATTGAACACATCATTAACTCTGACAAATTAGTTAAAGATATTTCTAATTTATTAAATGATGGTGGACTCCTATATTTAACAACACCAAATATCTTGCATAGACAGCTTTATGGTGAGTCATTAATAGCCAATCCACCCATAGAAGATGGTGATCATGTAGTACGAGGTTATTCATATCAGAGGTTAAAAAAAATTATGTCTAAACATAATTTGAAAATTATAAAAGTAGACTATATTACTGGAAAACTATCTTCTACCTTATTGATTATGCAAAATATTTTACCTATAAATAAGTATATTTTGAAAATTCTATCAATTCCTTTTACTGTATTATTTACTAGACTAGATAATATCTTTTTTAAAAATGATAGCTTGAATCATTGCATCGCAATAGTTGCTGAAAAAATAGAAGATTAAGTAATTTATTTTGATATAATTATTTAATATTCAAAATGATTAATAATATAAGATTTAAAAATATAAAGTTCCTAAATATATCTGATAAAGATTTTCCTATAATAATTAAAAAAAAAGGTTTATTTCTTTTTCCGTCAGGACCTGGTCTATCTAACCTTGATAAAAAACCAAATTATTTAAAGGCATTGCGTAATGCAGATGTCAATTTTTTCGATAGTGGTTTTTTTGTAATTTTGTTAAATTTACTTAAAAATATAAAAGTAGATAAATTCTCTGGTTATAAATTTTTTAAACTTTATATAAATTTTTTAAAAAAAAATAAAAAATTAAGTATTCTCTCAATTAATCCTAGTAAATCTTCTTCAAAATATAATATTTCATTTTTTAATAAACTGGGATTTGGAAAAAATAAAGTTATTCACTATAATGCTCCAATATATAATCTTAGTCTTCTTAAGGATAAAAAATTATTAGAATTAATAAATAAGATAAAACCTGATCATATTTTAATTAATTTGGGTGGTAATACCCAGGAAATTTTAGGTTTATATATTAAAAATAATATAAAATATAAACCTAGTATTTTTTGTACTGGTGCAGCCATTTCTTATTTTAGCAAAGAACAAGCTCCAATTAATAATTTTGTAGATAATATTAATTTAGGATGGTTGATTAGAATTTTATATAAGCCAAATATTTTTTTACCCAGATATATATTTGCTTTTAGATTATTTTTTCTAGTAATAAAAAATAAAGTTAAAATAATTAATTAATAGTTATAAAATCTTAGCAGATTAGGTATTAAAAATAAATATCATCATAAATAAATTTTTGGTTTTTATTGTGTACGACTATTATGAAATTTTTAGCTTTTTTAATTGATGTATCCAATTTTTTTTAAAGTTTAAATTTTTATCATCTATATATAAATCAGTAGATGGTTTACCAAAAAAAACTTTATGATATTTAACATTCCATTTTTTTAATTGATTTAATGTTATTCTTTTTGCTTTTTTTTTAGCTTCTACTGCATTATCGTTAGTTCTACCCATATATCGGGCTGTATAAATCTTTATTATGTGCCCACTACTATAAAGTTGATTTATGCATTCAATATTTTTAACAATTGGCTTAGAATTTTTATAATTAGACTTATTTGTTTTACAAATTACATTATCAATATCAAAACAAATTGTTTTTTTCATAATAAAATATTCTATATCATATTTAACTTTAATTTATATAACTGCTTTAATGTTTAATAATTTCAACATTATTAATTTTATTAGTACAGTGTTAAATACTTTAATATTGATATTAAAAAAAATTTAGTTAAGTTTAGCAAATGTCAATTAAACAATTTCCTACAAAAAAAATTAAAAATTCAAAAGATTTTTATCTCGAGTATATAAATCATAAAAGTACTATACTTCAAAATATTGATTTTAAGAAATTGGATAAAATTATAAACTTATTAAAAAAATGTTTTAAAGATAACAATATTGTGTACACTTGTGGCAATGGAGGGTCATCTTCATTGGCTGATCATTTTACATGCGACTTTATAAAACAATCAAATAATAAAACTAACTTACAAGTTAAATCTATATCTTTAACTTCAAATTTTTCATTAATTTCTGCTATTGCTAATGATATTAATTTTGATGAAATTTTTTCATTTCAAATTGAAAAGTTATGTAAAAAAAATGATGTTCTCTTTCTATTTTCAGTTTCTGGTAACAGTCCAAACTTAGTTAAAGCAATAAAAAAAGCAAAAAAAAAGAGTGTAAAAACAATTTCTTTTACAGGTTTTGATGGTGGAAAATTAGCTAAAATGTCAGATTTAAATTTAAATTTTCCTATTGCAAACTATGGTATTGTTGAAGATTGTCATGTTAGCCTAATGCACTATTTATCTCAATATTTAAGAAACATTTCTATAAATAATAATAATTTTGAAAAAATTAATTTTTAAAATATTAATGAGTAATATATGAGCAAAATTAAAACTAAAATATTTTGTGATATTGCTGAGTTAAAACTCATTAAAAAGTTTAATAAAAAAAAATTGTTAAAGGATTCACAACAAATCCTAGCTTAATGAAAAAAGTAGTTGCTAAAAATTACAAAACATATTCAAAATAAATTCTTAAAATTTGTCCCAATAAACCAGTCTCATTAGAAGTTTTTGCTGATGATCACACAAATATGAGAATTCAAGCTTTAAAGATTAATACTTGGGTAAAAATGTTTATGTAAAAATTCCTGTATCAAACTCAAAAGGAGTTTTTATGGAAAATTAATAAAAGAATTAAATAATCTTAACATTAAATTTAATATAACTGCTGTTCATAGCTCTACACAAACTGAAAAAATTTTGAAATTATTAAATAAAAAATCAAAAGTAATTATTTCAATTTTTGCTGACCGTGCGGGCGATACAGGTAAAGATCCAGTGCCTGAATTTAAAAGAAGTATTTCTTTTGCAAAAAAATTTAAGAATGTTGAAATTTTATGGGCTAGTGTTAGGGAACCCTATAACCTCATTCAAGATAAACAATTGGGTTGTCATATTTCACTGTACCACCGTCTACAATAGTCAAAATTGAAAATTTTGAAAAATCGTTTGATCAATTAACAAAAGAAACTGTCAAAGCTTTTTATACCGATGCAAAATCAGCAGGATTCAAAATTTAATTAGTCTTTATCTATTTTAGGTAATTCTTAAATGTTCTTTTTTGATGATTTTTTATCAAATATTTAACCCATCTAATTTCGTCTTTAATAATGGTGTTTATATTTGATTTTTGAGGCGCCCAGTTTAATATTTTTTTAGCTTTAGAATTTGAACAAATCAGTAAATCGACATCTCCTTTTCTTCTATCAACTATATTATAAAGACTTTTGACTTTAGTTATTTTTTCTATTTTTTGTAAAATTTCCATGTTTGTATTTCTTGAAGATGAGCCAATGTTTATTATTTGAAATTTTTTATGACTTTTGAATAAATAAGTTACAGATTTATCTATGGCATTACAAATATCACTAATATGTACATAATCTCTAATACATGTTCCGTCTATTGTATTGTAATTTTTTCCATAAATAAAAAATTTTTTTTTTAGTAAATTTTTGTATACAATTGTTGGAATCAAATGAGTTTCTGGATTGTGAAATTCACCTACAATTTTGTTATTAATGTTTAAACTAGAGCAAACATTAAAAAATCTAAGAATTATTGAGTTTATTTTTGAATTTTGTATTATTTTTTCACACTGTAATTTTGTTTTTGCATAGTTACTTTTAGGTTTGATTAAACTTTTTTCTTTTAAAATTTTTCCAGAATATTTATAAACAGCTGCTGTGCTTGAAAAAATTAAATTTGTTAAATTATTATTTTTCATTGCTATAATTAAGTTCTTGGTAGCCATTACGTTATTTTGATAATATTTTTCTTTATTTATTGTCTCATCTACTAATGATTGTGCTGCTAAATGAATTATCAATTTTGGTTTTTTTTTCTTTAAAATATCATTTAATCTTTTAAGGTTTAAAAGATCACAAATGTTTATTGATATATGTTTATTATTTTTTTTGTCCAAATTTGTAATTTCATATTTTTTCTTTAAGTAAAGTGACAAACAAGATCCTATGTAACCAGATCCACCTGTGATTAGTATATTTTGTTTTTTATTCATTTTTGTAATTGAAACAATATAAGCAAAATTTTATCTATAATATTTTTTGTACCAATCAATAAATGCAGAGATACCATCAATATAGTTTACTTTTGGTCTATATTTAATTATTTGATACAAAAGATTTGTATTTGACAGTGTCTTTTTAACATCTCCTTTTTGCATGGACATATTATTTTTTTTAGCTTTTTTATCTAATTTTTTTTTCTAACGCATTTATAAAGTCTTTAAGATAAACTCTTTTTTGATTTCCAATATTGATTATTCGATATGGAGCAACACTTGATAAGCTATCATTTTTATAATTACTTTTCTTATTCTGTGAAGGTGCTTTATTAATTAGTAGCTCAATAGACCTTGTCACATCATCTATATATGTGAAATCTCTGTACATCTCACCTTTATTGTATACATCAATTTTTTTATTTTTAATTATTGCATTTGTAAATTTGAAATAGGCCATGTCTGGTCTGCCCCAAGGACCATATACCGTAAAAAAACGTAACATGGTAATTGGTATTTTCCAAAGTGACGAATATGAATGAGCAATACTTTCTGTCGATTTTTTAGTTGCAGCATAAATACTTAATTGGTTATCAGTTTTATCAGTTTCTTTAAAAACAGATTGGTTATTTGCTCCATAAACAGAAGAACTCGATGCTATCAGTAAATGTTTAACTTTAATTTTATGCGCAATTTCAATTATATTAAATGTTCCGATTATATTTGAAGATAAGTATTTTCTGGGAGCATCTAAACTATATCTAACACCTGCTTGAGCAGCTAGATGAATAATGATTTCAGGTTTAAAGTTTAGAACATTTTTATTAAGTTTTTTTTGATCTTCAAGTTCACCTTTTATAAAACTAAAGTTTTTAAATTTATTTAATATTTTGTTTCTAGAAAGTTTAAGATTAATATCATAGTAATTATTAATTGAGTCGTAGCCAAGAATTTTATGTCCTTTTTTAAGTAAGATTAAAGCTAAAGAGAAACCAATAAAACCTGAACTACCTGTAATTAATATTTTTTTTTTTTATTCATTCAATTAATCTAAGTAATATTATATTATTGTCATTATAGAAACAATTCAGCAAAAACTTTCATTGCAATAATACTCACTAAACCTACTGTTATCATTGCGATAAATCCTACAACAAAAGGTTTATAACCCATAGATTTTAAGTCTTTCAAGTTTGTTGATAAACCTACAGCTGCCATTGCCATACTTAAAAAAATTTTAGCTGAATCTTTAATAGTTGATACTGAGTTTTGCCAAATAATTTGAGTATTTTCTGTTAAAAATATTTGATCACCAATATTTCGAAATATAATCATTCCAATAAAACCTAATACAAAATATGGAAAAATATTTAACAGAGAATAGTTTTTAGTTTTAGTTTCGTTCCTATTATACAGATAAGCAAATAGGGGAATCATGATCACTAAAAAGGTATTTCTAATTAACTTTGTAACTGTTGCAATATTTAATGTTTCAGGACTATTAAATTGTTGATCATAAATCAATCCAGCTGCTGCAACTTGAGATGTTTCATGAATAGCAGTTCCTAAAAAAAGTCCCACATACATCGGATCTCCATTAAAATAAATATTTGCAAAATATGGATAAACTAACATTGAAATTATTCCAAAGACTGTGATATTTGCTATTGCATAAGCAACTTCACCTTTATTTGCTTTAATTATTGGAGCGGTTGCCATAATTGCTGTTGTTCCACAAACAGTACTACCAATTGATATTAAGTAAGCCATTCTTGTTGAGATTTTTAATTTTTTAATTAGTAATTTTATTACAATTAATACGCTTATGATGCAGATAGTGATTAATGGTATAGCCACAGAGCCAAACTTTAAAAATTCAAATGGTTTTAATTGAATGCCAAGACAAATTATTCCAAGTTTTAAAATATATTTTTGAGTAAAATTTATTCCAAGTAAAAAACCTTCTCTCATTTGAAAAATATTTCCAAGTACAATTCCCAAAAGAATTGCAATCATTGCTGTTGATATTGGGCTTTTAGCATAACCTAATAATTCAATTCCAATGATATTATTTAAACCCTGGGATAAACTGTAGAGAACAAATGCTAAAACAATACCTGGAACAAAAACCAAGTATTTTTTAAATAACATTATTAATATTTGCTGAGTTTTTAAGCGCTTCTGTAAAGTTTAGTCATAACAAATTCTTTATGACCTAAAGCTTCAGCGCAAGTTAGTCTACCGTTAGCGACTCTTATCATAGATTTGATTAATTCATCACCTGCTTCAGACATATTCATCTCACGTGATAATATTTTTGATACATCACAATCAATATGCTCACCCATACCTTTTACAGTTAATGGGTTGGCAGTTAACTTAACAACTGGTTCAATAGGGTTACCTACGATATTACCTTGACCTGTAGGGAATAGATGAATGTTAAATCCAGCTGCTGCCTGAAGTGTTACACATTCAGCTGCTGCCGAGGATGTATCCATAAAGTATAGACCTTTACCTTTGGTTGGTTCTTCTGCTGGCTCCAATACGTCAATAAATTTACAATTTCCAATTTTTTGAAAGTTTCCAAATGCTTTCTCTTCAATTGTAGTTAATCCGCCTGCAATATTTCCTGCAGTTGGTTGACTTTCAGAAAGGTCATCTGTTGCTTCTTTAAGTATAAAATCATTATATGAATTCCATGTTTTCATAAATTTTTCTGATGCTTCTGGTGTAGCACCTCTCTTAGCACAAACAGTTTCAGCTCCAGTAAGTTCTGAAGTTTCTCCAAAACATAAATGAACACCCATTGGCTCTAACTTATCCATTAAGTTTCCAACTGTAGGGTTTGCAGCTAATCCAGATGTTGTATCTGATTCTCCACACTTAACTGATATCCATAAATCACTCATTGGACATTCTTCTCTTTGTTTTTCAGACGCCCACATCACAAATTCCTGAGCTTTTTTTGAAGCTTCCATGACAGTACCAATATCTCCAGTTCGCTCAATATGAAATCCTTCAACTGGCTTTCCTGTTTTTGCTATTCCGTCAACTATTTTTTTTGTCCATTTTGGCTCTATACCAATAACTATTACTGCTGCAACATTCGGGTTACTTCCAGTCCCAATCATAGTTCTAAAGTGTAAATCTAAATCAGCACCAAATTGAAGCCTTCCATAAGAGTGAGGTAGGGCCATTGTGCCTTTAATATTGTTTGCAACTGCTTCAGCGCAAGCATTTGAAATATCATCAACAGGTAGAATGATTACGTGGTTTCTAGTACCAACTCTGCCATTTTCTCTTTTATAACCTAAAAAACTTTTTGGAATTTCCATATTTTTTACCACTTCTTCGTTTTTACATTATGAACATGAACATGCTCACCTTTTTTGATTGATTTAACTACTTTTCCAATATCATGACCATATTTCAAAATAGTATCACCTTCATTAAGGTCAACCATTGCAATTTTATGTCCTAATTGAATTTCATCTACTGATTGAATTTGAATTGTTTTATCATTCTCCATAATCCAACATGCACAATCTTGTTTTGGAGTGATTTTATTAATAACAACTACTCCTACGTTGTCTTTCTCGTCGTGTATAATAATATCTGTAGCCATAATTGTGTCGATTTGTTTGTTTGAAATTTTTTAATTCTTATATATTAATCGTTTAAATTAACAAATTATTTATAAATTTTTTAACAACTTAAGCAGGAAGGCCTAATTATAATGACTAAAATGACAACAGAAGAAGCTTTTGTAAAAGTTTTACAAATGCATGGAATTGAACACGCATTCGGAATTATTGGTTCAGCCTTTATGCCTATTTCAGATATTTTTCCTGATGCTGGAATTACTTTTTGGGATGTTGCTCATGAAACAAACGGTGGATTAATTGCTGATGGTTACACAAGATCTACTGGTAAAATGTCAATGGTTATTGCACAAAATGGTCCTGGAATTACAGGTCTTGTTACTCCTATTAAAACTGCATACTGGAACCACACACCACTATTATTAGTAACGCCTCAAGCTGCCAATAAAACTATGGGTCAAGGTGGTTTTCAAGAAGTAGAACAAATGAATTTATTTAAAGATATGGTTTGCTACCAAGAAGAAGTTAGAGACGCTTCAAGAATGGCAGAAGTATTAAATAGAGTAATTGAAAAAGCGATCAGAGGATCAGCTCCTGCACAAATAAATGTTCCAAGAGATTATTGGACACAAGTTATTGATATTGATCTTCCTCCAATTGTTAGACTTGAAAGACAAGCAGGTGGAGTTGATGCAATTAAAAAAGCAGCTGACTTATTATCAAACGCTAAGTTTCCAGTAATATTATCTGGTGCGGGTGTTGTAATTGGTGGAGCGATTGAAGATTGTAAAAAATTAGCTGAGAAATTAGATGCCCCAGTTTGTTCAGGATATCAGCATAATGATAGTTTCCCAGGAAGTCACCCATTAGCAGCTGGACCATTAGGATACAATGGATCAAAAGCTGGAATGGAATTAATTAAGAAAGCTGATGTTGTTCTTGCTCTTGGTACAAGATTAAATCCTTTCTCAACTTTACCAGGTTATGGAATGGATTACTGGCCTAAAGATGCAAGTATCATTCAAGTTGACATGAATTCAGACAGAATTGGTTTAACTAAAAAAGTTTCAGTTGGTATTTGTGGTGATGCAAAATTAGTATCTCAACAAATTTTAGCTCAATTGTCTCCAACAGCAGGTGATGCGAATAGAGAAGAGAGAAAAAATACAATTCACCAAACTAAATCTGCTTGGTTACAAGAATTATCAAGTCTAGATCATGAAGATGATGATGAAGGTACAGTTTGGAATGCAGAAGCTAGAAAAAGAGATGCAGACAGAATGTCTCCTAGAGAAGCTTGGAGAGGAATTCAGGCAGGTATGCCTGAGGATGTAATTATCTCAAGTGACATTGGAAATAACTGTGCGATTGGTAATGCTTATCCTACATTTGAAAAAGGTAGAAAATATTTAGCGCCAGGATTATTTGGTCCTTGTGGATATGGTTTTCCAGCAATTTTAGGTGCTAAAATTGGATGTCCTGATACTCCAGTAATTGGTTTTGCGGGTGATGGTGCATTCGGTATCAGCATGAATGAAATGAGCTCAGTGGCAAGACCAGAATGGCCAGCAATTTCAATGGTAATTTTTAGAAACTATCAATGGGGCGCTGAAAAAAGAAATACTACTTTATGGTTTGATGACAATTTTGTTGGAACGGAGCTTGATCCAGAATTAAGTTATGCAAAAGTTGCTGATGCTTGTGGATTAAAAGGTGTTACCGTTCGAACTATGGAAGAAACTACCGCTGCTATCAAGCAATCATGTGAAGATCAAAAGAAAGGAATTACAACATTTATTGAAGTAATTCTTAACCAAGAACTGGGAGAGCCTTTCAGAAGAGATGCTATGAAAAGACCAGTTAAAGTTGCAGGGATCAAAAAAGAAGACATGATCAAGCAACCTTCATTGGTATCTTAAGATCTTTTAAAAATATCTTATCTGTCATAATCTAACTACATGAATGTCGTTAATGATACTGGTTGTAGTTGGATTAATGACCTTGATAGAAGAACTAATATAAAAACTTTAGATAAAGATAAACTTTGTGACTGGTTAATAATAGGTGCTGGATATACAGGCCTATCTGCTGCTAGAAAATTATCAGAGCTGCATCCAAATAAAAAAATTATTATTGTTGATGCCCAATTAGCAGGTGAGGGTGCAAGTGGAAGGAACTCAGGATATTTAGTAGACACTACCCTTAATGATGGTTTCACCTCGAATAAAGAGCTTTCCAATTATAAAAAAAAAACAGACATTTACAAATTAGGAATTGATGTTGTAAAAAAGTTTATTAAAGAGCATCAGGTAGATTGTGATTGGAATGAAAGTGGAAAATATTTCGCCTCATCAAATGAAAAAGATAGAAAGATATTAGAAAATTTTAGCAAAACTTTATTAAAATTAAACTTTGAGCATAATATTTTAGATAAAGATGATTTAGGTAAAAGATTAGGTACAAATTTTTACAACCTAGCACTTTATACTAAAGGAGGAATTTTATTACATCCTGGAAAACTTGTAAGAGCAATGGTCGACACTTTGCCAGATAATGTTGGGCTATTAGAAAACACTCAATTAAATGAATGGTCAAAAAATAGTGATACAATTATTTGTAAATTTAATAATCATAAAATAATTACTAAAAAGATTATTTTTTGTACTAATGGTTTTTTAAAATCACTTGATGTAAAAAATAATTATAATTTCCCCTTAACTTTAACTGCAAGCATGACAAGACCATTAACTGATACAGAGTATAAGTCCATTGGTGAACCTAAAGAGTGGGGTGTACTTCCTGTTAGACCAATGGGTGCAACTATTAGAATGACAAAAGATAAAAGAATTTTAATTAGAAATACCGCAGAAGTTCATAGTCCTTTTAAAATGTCTAAATCAAAGTTGAATAAAAGATCTTTAAATCAAAAACTTGGAATTAAAAAAAGATTTCCAAGTTTAGCAGATGATATTATTGAATCTAGCTGGTCTGGGATTGTATCCAGAACAAGAAATAGTTCACAAATTTTTGATAAAATTGATAACAATGTCTTTGTAGCAGGTTGCTATAATGGTTCTGGTATTGGAGTGGGAACTTTATTTGGTGAACAAATAGCAATTAAAGCAAGCAATGAAAATAGTCATGAAATTAATATAATAGAATCTAGAAGTAAGCCTACCTGGCTTCCACCTCAGCCATTTTTAAATATTGGAGTTAAAACAAGATTAATATTCGAAAGATTTAGATCGCGATCTGATGTGTAGTTATTGATTTCTTATAAGTGGATAAACTTTAGGGCTTAAATACTTAAAATTAGTAATCATAATTAAGATTAATGTAGCTAATCCAATCCCAATAGTTACCTGCAAAAATATTGCTAAGTCAAACTTCCAAGTGATTTGAAAAATATTTTCAATGATAAATTGCGAACCAATAACCCCAAAAAAGAGAGCTATTAGAATTATGGATGTGAATATAATAAAAAACTCAATAATTGAAGAGAGTACAACCTCAACTTTGGAAAAACCTAAAATCTTAAATATTAAATTTTGAAATTCTTTAATTTTACCCTGAACTATGATTGCACTTGATATGACAATTAAACCAATGACTATAGTTATTGCTGAAATAACAGTTACAGCAATAAACACTTTGTTTAAAAGATCTGTTACTTTCTCCAAGTAATCAGTGATTTTTATAATAGAAAGACTGGGCATTTTATCTAGTAAAGCAGTTTCGTTAAAATTCTCTAAGCTTTTAAACTTTGAAGTGGCCAAATATTCATGAGGGATATTTTTTGCAAATTGAGGGTTTAATAACATTGCAAAGTTAATAGTAAAATCTCTGTAGTCTACGAATTTAAAATTTATAATTTCACCTTCAATTTCACGACCATAAATATTTAGAGTAAAAATGTCACCAATTTTAATATTAAAATCTTTAGCAATTTTGCTATCAAGTGAAATTTGAAGTTTATCGGGTCTATCTAAATCCCACCATTTGCCTTCTACAATTGGGTTATCTTTTAAAATTTTATCAGCCCAAGAAGATCTTCTGTCATTTCTAATTACCCAGTGACTGTCATTACTTGAATCGATATAAGTATTTGGATCTATTCCATTAATTTTAACAATACCTGTTGAGACCATAGGAACAATTTCAAGGTCAGCTTTTTCATCCATTTTAAAAATTAAATCTTCAAATATTTGCCTTTCATCACTTTGAATACCAATAAAAAAATAATCAGGTGCAAGCTCTGGTATAGATTTTGCAATCTCTCTTTTAAAGTTTGAGCCAACAAAAGCTAAAGTTAATAATAAAGTGACACCTAAACCTAAGGACATAATAGTTATTGGGGTAATACTTTTGGTTTGAGTAATGTTTTTAACTGATACTTTAATTGAAATATTTGGATGTTCTTTAAGTCCTTTGAATAATTTAATGATTAAGTTAGATAATAAATAAAAGACTAATAAACAAACAAAGAAAGCTCCAAAATAACCTAAGCTGTACATGGGTCTAGCTGAACCAATGGTAAATAAAGAAATTAAAATTGATAATAAAAATAGGGTTAAAAAAATTGACTTTTTTGAATAATAAAATTGAAGATTTTGAAACACATTTCTAAATAAGTTTGATGCCTTAACTTGATCAATTGCATTAATGGTTGGTATAGAAAATATGATTAATACTAATAAACCTACTAAAAAAACTTTAAAATAATTAAGAATAGAAAAACTACCTTCAATATTTAAGCCAAGGCCAGCTGACAAATAAATGTCGACAATTGGGACTAGAAAGAAACTAAATGAGTAGGTGGCAGTAGATATTATAAATAATAGAATGAGTAATTGTAGATAGTAGACTATTTTTATATCCTTTGAGAAAAAGCCTAGAGACTTCTTAACCGCTATAGACATATTGTTTTGATTAATGAATGAAAGCAAGGTGTTTGCAATCCCAATTCCTGCAATTAACATCGCACTAATTGATACAAGAGACAAAAACTGAGAGAAATTATCAATTATTCTCTTTAAAGGACCATCAGATTTTTCGTGATATCTAAGTTTAACCTTTTTTTCATCTTTAAATAATTGCTCAATCTTTTTAGATAAAGCCTTTGGATTATCTCCTTCATTAAATTTTACTTTATATTCATAATTTAAAAAACTGCCTAGGTTATTAAGTTTTAATAATTTTAATGTTTGTTTGCCAGCTAAAGCAAAGTCACCAAATACAAAAGCACCTCCAATATCAGGTACAGATTTTACGATACCAATTACAGTAAACAACTGATCTTGAACTTTGATTTTACCATTAATTTCTAAATTAAGATTTTTGAAAATGTTTTCATTAACAAGAATTGTATTCTCTATAGTTTGTAATTTTTCAAATGCACCACTTGGTTCATAACCTACCTTGCCAAATAATGGGTAATTTTGATCTACTGTTTTAATTCTAGAAAATATTGATTTATTTTTAGTTTGATTTGTAGTTGAGATCATGGTGCTAAACTCAACCATTTGTGAAATGGTAGCAAATTCTTTCACTTGGTTAATTAATTCTAAGTTGCCAACATTACGATTATAATCAATTTCAATATCTCCACCTAAAAGTGTTCTTGAATTATTATTTAATTCTTTATTCAAACTATCTTCAATTGTGAAAATTGAACTTAAGATAAATAGACTGATAAAAAGTGTTAAAATAATACTAGAAATTTTTTTATAATTTCTACTCAAGTCTCTTAAAGCATATATCAAAGTTAACTTGTACTCTGAAAGCTTAGACAATTTTTCCATCTTTGATTTTAATTTTTCTTTTTGCTTTATTTGCAAGTTTTGGGTCATGAGTGACCATAATTAAAGATGATTTTTCTTCCTTGATATATTTAAACAAAATATCTGCAATCATTTGTGAATTTTCACTGTCTAAATTTCCTGTAGGCTCATCTGCTAAAATTAGTTTTGGCTTCATGGCTATAGCTCTTGCAATAGCTACACGTTGCTGTTCACCACCTGAAAGTTGACTAGGTAAATTATTAAATCTATTTTTTAACCCAAATCGATCCAATAACTCTTTGGCTCGTTCATTAGGTTTTTTTAAGTTATTTAGCTCTAAGGTTAGAGCAACATTTTCAACAGCAGTGTAATTTGGAATAAGATAGAAAGATTGAAAAACTATACCAATATTTTTTCTTCTAATTTTAGAAACCTCATCTTCACTCATTTTAGATATTTCTTGATCTTCAAAAAATATCTTACCAGAAGTTGCTTTCTCTAGTCCTCCAGCAAGCATGATTAAGCTTGTTTTTCCAGACCCACTTTCACCAACTATTGAAATAGACTCATTTTTTTTAGTTTCTAAATTAATATTCTTTAAAACCTTAATAGTATCATTACCAGTTTGGTATTTAAGATTAACGTTTTTTAGCTTAAGAAGACTGTCCATGATTAAAAGATTTATTATTCAAATTATTGCCTTCTGTCTAGTGAGCATAAACGTCAATTCTATTGAAAACGTTATCTTGTTTGGTGATAGCTTAATGGCTGGTTATGGTCTTCCACAGGAAAAACATTTAGCCATTGTTCTTCAAAACAATCTTAATGATAGTGGTTATGATCTTGGGATTATTGATGGAAGTGTATCTGGAAGCACATCTGCTGGAGGATTAAATCGAGCTGAGTGGTCTTTATCTCAACCTAATATTGACTTAATGATCTTAGGATTGGGTGCTAACGATATGTTGAGAGGAATAATCCCCATTGAGACCAAAAAAAATTTAGAAAAAATTATTCAAACAGCAAAACTAAAAAATATAGAAATAATCTTAGCAGGAATGATTGCACCATCCACTCATGGAATTAGTTATAAAAAAAAATTTGATAATATTTATCCAAGTTTAGCAAAGAAATACAATCTAAATTTAATACCTTTTTTATTGGAAGGTGTGGCTTTAAAACCTGAGTTTAATCAAGATGATGGCATGCATCCAAATGAAAAAGGAACTTTAGTTGTAAGTGAGACGTTAAAAAAAAGTATTATCAGTTTTATAAAAAAATAGTATAGCTAGAGATAATAATAGAATTTAAATGTAGTAAACTTTATAGAATAACTAAATCTAGCTTCTGTTTCCCTAATCTTTCGTTGCCAGTCTCATTCACCAAATACGTCTCACCTAAATTCATCGCTAAACCACTGTCTGAATCCATTAGGATCATATGCATGAAGAAGACATTACCAGGAGTTATTACATAAGGATTACCAGTGTATAGCATTGGCCAGTCCATCCAATTGGGTGAGAAGGTTGTCCCTAATGAATAACCACAAGCATTCATTCTTGATTTATTGTACCCAAGATCATCAAAAGTTTTAGCGTGTATATCAAATACATCTCCAGCGGTTTTTCCTGGTATTAAAGTTTTTGCACAATTATTTAAAGCCTTAACACAAGCTTCGTGCATCTTAATATGTTTTACATTAGCCTTACCAATAGGGATGGTTCTAAACATTGCTGAGTGATAATGTTTATAAGTTCCAGCCCATTCAATAGTTAACTGATCAGTTTCTGATAGAATTCTTTTTTCTGATTGATACCTACATAGTAATGCGTTGTGTCCTGATCCAATTATATATTCATTTGCTGGATAATCACCTCCACCTTCCAAAACAACTCTTTGCATTTCAGCTAAAATTTTTGACTCACTAGCGCCACCTCTTGCATATTTCCATGCTTCATCAAGACCTTGATCGGCAAGTTCTGCAGCTTTTTTTACATAAATAATCTCCTCTTGAGATTTAATAACTCTATGTTTAGTAATTAATTCTGATTGATCTTCTACCTCACAATAACTTTCTAGTGACTTATTAAGTCTTAAGGCGTTACGACCTGTCATACCGTAAGCTTCATATTCAATTCCAATATTTTTATCTTTTAAGTCAAGTTCATTTAATATCTGCTTAAGGTCATCAGTTGGATTTATTCCTTCTTTATCAACCCAAATTCTAATATCTTCAATATTAGATGTGTTTTGTGCCTGTCTTAAATCAGGTGCACGAGTTAAAAGAATAACGTTACCTTTTTGATCTAAGATAAGAGTTTGAAAAAAAACATATCCAAAAGTATCGTATCCTGTAAGCCAATACATAGACTCTTGCCTGAACATTAAAAGAGCATCTAAATTATGCTCTTTCATTGATTTTAAAACATCTCGTTTTCTTTTAGAAAATTCTTTTGGTGTAAAATGCAATCCCATTAATGGATGATAGCTTTTGCTGAACCTAGCTTATCAATTTTACCTGCATACAATCCCCTACCAAGAATGGGAACAACACCTACTGTTGAACCGGTAAATACGTAGAAATCTTTATTAAGATTTACTTTATCTTTTTTAAGTTTGTTTAGTACAAAACGAAGTGAATTTAGAGGGCTAACATAAACAGCTCCTGTATTACCTGTAACAGTCTGATTTATTTTCTTATTTGAAATAATTGTTTTAAGATTACTGATATTAATTTTTTTATACTTTTTCTTTTGTCCAATTAAAAATTTTACATTTGCACCAAAATCGCTACATAAATCACCAAAAGATGTAACACCTTTCTTATTTTGTCTATAACCTACAACCTCAATGCACGGTGCCATATGAGAAATATATTTTGAAATATTTTTCATAGTTATTGCATCTTTTGATAGAAAGAAATTTTTTTTTACCAAATAACAAACTTCTAACTCTATACCTAAAGTAGACTTGTTAATCTTAACTTTTTTTCCACTTTTTAGAAAATTTCTTTTGTAAATAGACGCATAAAAAGGTTCCTTTTCTTTTAATTTTTTCATTACAGGAATTCCTGTTCCACCAGCCTTAAACCCAATAATAGGTTCTTTAATTTTACTTTCACATAATTTTCTAAATTCATCTGCATCAGTAAGTTTTTTTGTAATTTTTTGAGGCAGTGGTGAGATTATTTTATTTTTTAAAAATGCATTAACAAGTTTGTCTGAGATTTTATTTTTTAAATTTTTATTCATTTAACTTTTTTATTTCAATAAAGACATGGGATCAAGTCTTGTTTGAAACCAATTAACTCTAAAATCTAAATGAGGTCCAGTAGACCTTCCAGTAGAACCTACAGTTCCTATAATATCTCCTTGGTTAATTTTCTCCCCAACTGAGACTAAAACATTTTCAAGGTGAGAATATATCGTTGAAATACCATGACCATGATCCATGATGATCGTACCACCTGTATAATATAAATCGTCTTCGGCCATTGTAACAACTCCAGCTCCGGAGGATTTAATCGAAGTTCCTTGTTTTGCTGCTATATCTATACCGTAGTGAGGCCATTTTGCTTTACCATTTAAAATTCTTTGACTGCCATAGACACCACTAATAATTCCCTCAACAGGCATCACAAATTTATCTTTAAAAAATTGTAAATTAGAATTTATTGATCTGGCTTCACCAATTGAATTATTTTCTTTTCTAATTCTTTTATAAACAAACTCAGGAGGGGTCACTTTACTTTCTTCAAGACCATCAATTCTTTGAATGTTGTACTTTCTTTTTAAAACTGTTTTTGTAATTACTGATTTTTTTCCATTTAATATTTTAGTAAAAGTTAAATCAAACTTTCTATCTCTATCAATTCCAAAAACAAAAAAACCATCGTTTGATATTTTTACTTCTTTTTTATCTACAATAATTTTTGCATTTGGGTTTGTTTTTCCTAGAATATAGTGCCCTTGTATAAATTTTCCCTGAAACTCAACAGCATTAACTTGTGATGATAAAAAAATTAATAAGGCTAAAAAAAATTTATAAATTATTTTGCTGTCCATCCACCGTCTACTAGTATTGAAGTGGCCGTGACCATTGATGATGCTGAAGAAGCTAGAAAACAAACACTTGTTGCTACATCACTTTCTGTTGCTAATTTTCCCATAGGAATATTACCTAATGCTAGTTTTTTAAATTTTTTGTTCTTAAAAAATCTTTTAACCATTGGTGTTGCAACAAAAGTAGGTGCAACTGTATTCACTCTAATATTGTTTTTTGCAAGTTCAACACCCATACCTTTAGTTAAACCTTCAATACCAAATTTTGTCATATTATAAACATTTCTACCAGCCATTCCAACATGACCAAGTTGAGAGGACATATTAATAATTGATCCACCTCTTTTTTTATTGTTTAACATTTTTTTTACAACCAATTGAGCAACATTAAAAGCAGCTTTAAGGTTTAAATCTACTAAGTAATTCATACTTTCTTGTTTGATTTTTTCAAAGGGTTCAGGAATATTTGTGCCCGCATTATTAACCAAAATATCTATGATCTTAATCTTATCTAGACTTTCCTTTAATTGTTTGTAATTCATTACATCACAATTAACTTTGATAACTTTGCCTTTTATCTTTTTTATTTCTTTTTCAAGCTTATCAAGATCCGATTGAGTTCTACTTAATGCAATAATTGTAGCTCCAGCTTCTGCAAGAGCAATAGAGCAAGCTCTTCCCAATCCTTTACCTGCACCTGTAACTAATGCGTATTTGTTTTTAAGATTTATTTTTTGTAAGTACATTTAAATAAATAATTTTAAATCAGTATAGATCAATTCGATTGCAACAACCAGTATAGCAATTAAGCCAATCCATGCTATCCATTTGTATTCATTGATCCATCTTGATATAACAGTAGCAGCTGTTGCCATAAGAACTATTGATAAAGCCAAACCAAATATTAATAATATATAGTGATCACCAGCAGCGCCAGCTACACCCAAAACATTATCTAAACTCATTGTAAAATCAGCGAGTAAAACTGTCCAAATAGCTTTCATGAAACTTGAATTATCTACTTTAATATCTTCTTCACCTGACTGACCTTTGATTACATCTGTGTAGAGTTTGTAGACTATATAAAGAAGAAGCAATCCACCTATTAATCTTAATCCTGTTATCTGTAATAAATATGCAGTTAACATGGTTAGGATAATTCTTAAAATTACTGCACCACCTATGCCCCAAAAGATTACTTTTTTTCTTTGTTCAGCTGGAAATTTAGAAGCAACCATTCCAATAATAATGGCGTTATCTCCTGCTAATACTAAATCTATAAATATAATTTGACCTAAGATTACAAGTTGTTCAGGTCCGAATAATTC
The DNA here is from genome assembly GCF_047722545.1 of Candidatus Pelagibacter sp. Uisw_121. GTDB lineage: Bacteria > Pseudomonadota > Alphaproteobacteria > Pelagibacterales > Pelagibacteraceae > Pelagibacter. The sequence goes on from NZ_CP159816.1 coordinate 467,172, forward strand.
TGCAAACATCAGCTGCTTAGTATCATATCAGCACCTTTTTCCGCAATCATTATTGTAGGAGCATTAGTATTACCAGATGTGATATTGGGCATTATAGAAGCATCAATCACTCTTAAATTTTTTATTCCATGAACTTTTAATTGTTCATCAACAACAGCCATATCATCTTGACCCATTTTACATGTCCCAACCGGATGAAATATTGTTTGAGCATAATCTGCTGCTGCTTTTAAAATATCTTCATCTTCTATTAAATGAGGCCCTGGACGGTATTCTTCTGGGCTAAATTTTTTGAAAGTCTCAGACTCTAAAACAATTTTTCTTGTTAATTTAAGACCAGCTGCTGCTATTCTTCTATCTTCATCAGTCGATAGGTAATTCATTTTAACCTTGGCATATGTTCTAGAATCTTTATCAACAATGCTCACATGACCTCTACTTGTTGGTCTTATATTTGAAACAGTAGGGGTGAAAGCATGAAAGTCATGGTTTTTAGTGGCACCTAAGGTATCCATACTCATGGGCTGAACATGCCACTGTAAATCAGGTAGTTCTAAAGAGGGATCACTTTTAGCAAACATACCAAGCTGGCTTGCCCCTATGGTCATAGGACCACTTCTATTAAATACATATTCTAACCCAATCATTAAATTACCAAAAAGACTATTAATTTTTTTGTTAAGAGATTTTATATTTTGTATTTTGTATATTGGTCTAAACATTAAATGGTCTTGTAAATTTTCACCAACTCCTTTTAATTCATGAGTTATTTCAATTCCAAGTTTTTTTAATTTTTCTGAATTTCCTATTCCTGAGACTTGTAATAATTGAGGAGAACCGATTGCTCCTGAAGATAAGATGATTTCTTTATTTGCACTTACAGTAAATAATTTATTTTCTATCCAATACTCGACCTCTTTAGCAACTTTATTTTCAAAGTTAATTTTCTTAACATGAGCTTTTGTGATTATCTTTAAATTAGCTCTTTTTTTTGCAGGATTTAAATAACCAACCGCAGTGCTACATCTAAATCCATTTTTTACTGTTACTTGATAGTAGCCAGATCCGTGATTGTCACCTTTGTTAAAATCTTTTGTTTTTGGGACACCAAACTCTTCAGCAGCATTTTGAAATTCATCTAGTAATGGTAGATGCATTCTTTGGTTTGATATGGACAGAGGTCCATCAGCACCATGAAACTCACTTTTACCATCTTCTTGATTTTCTGCCTTTATAAAATAAGGTAAAACATCATCCCAACTCCAACCTTTATTACCTAATTGCCTCCAAATATCGTAATCTTTATGTTGTCCTCTTATGTATAATAATCCATTAATAGATGAACTGCCTCCAAGAGTTTTACCTCTTGGATATCTTATAGACCTATTATTCATTGTCTCATCAGGTTCAGTATTATAACACCAATCAACATCTGGATTATGCATTGTTTTAAAATATCCAACAGGAATATGTATCCATGGATAATTATCTTTACCACCTGCCTCAATTAAGAGAACTTTGTTTTTTGGATTTTCTGAAAGTCTATTAGCCAACACACAACCCGCAGAACCAGCACCAATAATTATATAATCAAAATTGTTCATTAGATTTGAATGTTTATAATCACAAAAATTAAAAAATACTAGTATTACCAATGCTTATAAGCTCAACTTTTTATATATTATTAGTTGTTTTAATTCTGATTTCTTGAGAAGGTTCATTTTTAAAAAAAAATAACGAGAGGAAAATATATAATATGAAAAAAATCATATCATTGGTTGTAGGAACACTTCTTTTAACTGTTATGACAGTTACAGGAGCTTCTGCAAAAACTCTTAAGTGCCAAACTGTACTTAATTCAAAATCGGATGAAGTGAAAATGTTAAAAGATTTCACTGACACGGTAACTGAATTAACACAAGGTTCACTTAAGTTCGAACTTATGCCTGTTGGATCAGTAGTAGGTGTAAAAGAAACTTTAGATGCAGTTGATAAAGGATTAATTGATTGTGGTTTTGCTTGGACTCACTATTGGTCAGGCGATCACCCAGCAGCTATGTTATTTGGTTCTCCAGTAGCAGGTGCAGGTGTTGGTATCGATAACATAGCATTCTTATCTTGGTTTCAATATGGTGGTGGTAAAGAACTTTACGACCAATTATGGTCTGAAATGGGAAGAGATATCAAAGGCTTTATGTTACAACCAGTAGGCCCTGAAGCTTTAGGTTGGTTCAAAGAGCCAATTAATAGCATGGCTGATTTTAGAAAGTACAAGTTCAGAACTCCTCCAGGAATTCCAGGTCAAACTTATAAAGATATTGGTGTAGCTTCTGTTGCAATGGGTGGTGGAGATATTCTACCAGCTCTTGAAGCAGGAACAATTGATGCTGCTGAATGGTGTTGTCCTAAGCCGGATATGACATTTGGTTTTCAAAAAGTTCTAAAACATTACTATCTACAAGGTCTTCACCAAGTAGTAGTAAATGCTGACTTCTATATTACAGGCAAAACATATAATAAAATGTCTGCAATTGAAAAGAAAGCTTTAGAAGTTGCTGCGAATGCATCTTTATCAAAATCAATGAGTTACAGAATATACGAAAATGGAAAAGCTCTAAGAGAGTTGACTACGAAGCATGGTGTAATTTTACATGACACTCCTGCTGACTACTTCCCAGCGTATATGGCTGCAGCAAAAGCAGCTTTAGAAAAAAATGCGGCTAAGAACCCATTCTTTGCTAAAGTATGGCAGTCTCAAAAAGACTTTGCTGATATCGCTGTACCTTTTTGGGCTGGATCTCAAATGTCTAATGCTAAGCTAGGAATGGCTCACGCAGAAACATTAAAGTAGTATTTAGATAAAAGTAATTACAACTGAAGCGGGCTTAACAGTCCGCTTTAGTTTTTTTTAGAGAATTCATTTATGCCAAGGAATCACGATTCACAAAAACCAAAAGAAGAAATGAAGTCTATGAAACTTGATATTTCAGATGAAATGATTGCTGAAAGGCGTGGTGGTTCAGGACCAATGCCCAAAGATATGGCTAAATGGATGGCATTAACTATTACAAAAATTGATTTAGCAAATAAATGGATTGGTAATGTAGTTTGTTGGATTACTATACCTTTAATATTTGCAATGGTTTACGAAGTATTAGCAAGAAAACTTTTCAATGCACCTACGATGTGGGTGTACGATATGAGTAGATTTTTTTACGGAGCATTATTCATGCTTGGTGCTGGATATGCTTTATCTAAAGGTGTTCATATAAGAGCAGATTTTTTATATAGAAATTTTAAAACTAAAACTCAAGGTAGAGTAGATTTTTGGTTGTACTTAATATTCTATTTTCCAGGATTAATTGTATTTTTATATATGACAACTGGATTTCTTCAGGAATCAATTATGAGAGGTGAAAGAGGTATGGACACCGCTTGGATGCCATATATGTGGCCTATAAAAACTTGTTTATGGTTAGGGATTGTATTTTTACTAGTTCAGGGAATATCAGAATTATTTAAAAGTTATTGGGCAGCAACAAAAGGTGTGTGGCCGGGAGGAGAAGAGTAGTGTTAGCTGAATTAATTAATCCAGCTTATCTAGGATTTATACTTATTGGTGTAATGCTTTTTTCTATTTTTGTAGGCTTTCCAATTTCATTTACTTTAATATTTCTAGGTTTTTTCTTTGGATATTTAGGGTTTGGTAAATTAGTATTTTATTTAATGACCTTGCAGTTCTCAATGGTTATGACCGAACAAACTCTTGCTGCTGTGCCACTCTTTGTCTTTATGGGGATAATGATGGAACAAGCTGGATTAATGGAGAGGTTATTTTCTGCATTTCAATTAATGTTAGCCAAAGTAAGAGGCTCTTTATATTACGCAGTACTATTTGTTTCAGTCATTTTTGCAGCAGCAACAGGCATTGTTGGGGCATCAGTAACAATTTTAGGAATTATGGCTGCTAAATCAATGAATAAGTCTGGCTATAATGTTAGATTAGCTGCTGGAACAATTACAGCAGGGGGCACGCTTGGAATTTTAATACCACCTAGTATTATGTTAGTTGTAATGGGACCTATTATGGAAATACCAGTTACAGATTTATTTGCTGCAGCAATTATTCCAGGAATATTATTAGCAACACTTTATGCTGCTTACACAACTATTAGATGTTGGATTGATCCAAGTTTAGGACCAGTTCTACCTGTTGAATTAAGAGCAACAAGTATGTTAGCTGTTTGGAAAGAATTTTTTATTGGTTTAGTTCCACCAGCAGCATTAGTTTTTGCCTCCCTTGGAAGTATTTTATTTGGTTTTGCAACACCTACTGAAGCAGCTGGTTGTGGTGCTATGGGTTCTTTACTTCTAGCTTTAGCATATAGGAAATTAACATTTGGACGTTTACAAGAAGCTTTAGTTAAAACTTTAGAAATTTCTGCATTAATAATGGTTTTAGTTGCGGCATCAAACTTTTTTGGAGCTGTATTTTCAAGACTAGGAACACCAATGTTACTAACTGACTTCTTGTTAGGTTTAGAGATGAATAGATATTTAATTCTTGGAATGATTATGGTTATGATTTTTCTTTTGGGGTGGCCTTTAGAGTGGGTACCGATTGTTATGATTATAGTACCAATTATATTACCTTTAGTTGAGGCTTTAGGGTTTAATTTAACTTGGTTTGCTATTCTTGTTGCAGTAAACCTCCAGACTGCCTGGCTCTCACCACCAGTTGCTCTATCAGCTTACTTTTTAAAAGGTGTAGTTCCAGAATGGGATCTTAAAGATATTTATCATGGAATGATGCAATTTATGCTTATTCAAGTCATAGGATTAATTTTGATTATTGCATTTCCACAAATTGCTTTATGGCTTCCAACCTATCTGTATGGACAGTAGAATTAATTTGTTTATTATATATTAAGTGAATCAAATCAAAACTAAAAATACCCTTTTAAACTGGGAATTAGTTTCAGTAAATCCTAATGATAAAATTTGGGACTGGAAAGATTTATTTTGCTTTTGGGGCTGTAATATTCAAAGTGTAATTGGATTTTCTTTAATAGCATCAATTTATTTAGTTTATGAATTGAATGTATTTATTGTTTTATTAGGAACACTTATAGCCTCTTTCCTTGTTTATTTTTTTGCTAATTTAATTGGAAAGCCCTCACAAAAGTATGGTTTACCATTCCCAGTGATTTTAAGAACTTCTTTTGGAGTAAAAGGAGCAAAGTATTTTAGTCTTGTTAGAGGTTTAGTTGGAATTTTTATGTTTGGTATTCAAACTTATTTTTTATCAAGGCTGCTTAGCTTTTTAATAAGAATTTTAATTTTTTCTTTTGATAACTCTTTTTTAGATCATAATATTTTTTTGATTTTTCTCTTCGGACTAAATATTATTGATTGGACAGCATTTGTTTTTGCTGTTTTTTTCCAAGCTTTTTTATTTAGTAAAAGTCATCAATTTAATAGATCTATTATAAAATTATCAGCTGTAACTGTTTATTCAGGAATGTTTATATTTTTTTTAACAGTATTTCTTTATGATGTTAAGGTTACTTCAGCAGCATTTATAGACATTTTTTCAATCAATAACCTGTTTGATAAAAACAATATTGCTCCATTAATCACTGTTGTTGGAACTATTTTTGCATATTTTTCAATTATAATTGTAAATTTTGGTGATTTTAGCAGATATGTAAAAAATGATAGTGAATTAAAAAAAGGAAATTTAAGTTTAATAATTAATTTATTAATCTTTTCTTTTTTTGCTGTATTTATTGTTATAGGTGCTGATATTTTTCTAAATAAGAATTTAGAAAATATGGAAAGAATTCTAACAAATCCAACTGACATTATTGGAAAAATAGATAATACAGAATTAACTATAATAGTTTTATTTTTTATAATTTTTTCATCAGCCTCTACTAATTTAATTGCCAATTATGTACCAACACAAAATATATTGTTAAATATTATGCCGACAAAACTTAACATAAAAAATTCAGCAATTGTTATTGCTGTTCTTGGTTTTATTATTGGTATTTTATGGCTACCACTTTTAAGTCAAATTGGTATTTTATCATTTGTTGATACATTTGGTGCTTTTTTTGGACCTTTATTTGGTATTATGATTATTGACTATTATTTAATTAAGAAAACTAACTTAGATAATAAAGCTATTTTTTCTTTAAAAGAGAATGATCTGTATTCTTTCTCTAACGGTTGGCACCTCAAAGCTATCTATTCTTTAGTCTTAGGTTTTATCTTTGCAGCTTCAACAATTTGGAACGAAAGTTTAATGAGTTTCCACTCTTTCTCTTGGATTATTGGTGCTTTTATCTCTTCATTGATTTACTATTTGCTAGCAAGTAAATAATTTTATGCATCAATTTGATTTAAAAAATAAAACAGCAATTATCACGGGTGGAGCACAAGGTTTTGGTTTAGATATTGCTAAACGGTTTTTAAAGTCAGGAGCAAAAGCTATTATCTGGGATATAGATGAAGAAGAATTAAAAAAAGCTGTTAAAGCCGTGAACGATCCAAATCTTTCTTATAATGTAGTTGACGTATCTGATTTTAAAAATGTCAAAAATACAGTTGATGAAATAGCAAAATCTTTAAATATTGATATTTTAATTAATAATGCAGGTATTACTGGGTCTACGTCTTCACTTTGGGATTACGATGTAGTTGAATGGAATAAAATAATAGAGATTAACTTAATGGGCACATTTAACTGTTGTAAATGTGTGGTGCCTTACATGATTAAAAATGATTATGGTAGAATAGTTAATGTTGCATCTGTTGCTGGAAAAGATGGAAATGCAAACGCTAGTGCTTATAGCTCAGCAAAAGCTGGCGTTATTGGTTTAACTAAATCACTAGGAAAAGAATTGGCTGATAAGAATATAGCTGTTAATGCTGTCACACCAGCAGGAGCAAAAACAAGAATATTAGACCAAATGTCAAAAGAACATGTGGCTAGAATGTTATCAAAAGTACCAAGGGGTAGATTTTTGGAAATTGAAGAATTTACATCTCTAATTTGTTGGCTTTCATCTGAGGAAAATTCATTTTCAACAGCCGCTGTTTTTGATATTAGTGGCGGTAGATCTACTTATTAAGATCAATTCTTAAAGTCTTAAAATCAGCTTTATTTTCTTTAGAGATAACAGGTGCAAGTAAAATTACTGACCAATAAATTAAAAGTATAAATATCGAAATTGATTTCATTATCTTTTAATAATATCAAATATTGATCTTAGATTGTTTAAAGTGTGTTCAAATGTTGTTTTTTAAAAAATTTTAGCTATATAGTTTTCTTATGCTAAGAAATTTTATAATAACAATATTTTCTTCTTTTTTGATTTTAACTAATGTTAATGCTGAAAAAATTACTGTTTTTGATTTTACAGGTGAGGAATTCAAAACATTAAAAGTTAAAAAGGTTAAAGGAGAAACTGCATGGACCTTAGATAAGAATGAAAAAGGTAATTTTATTAAAGCAGAAGCTGAAGGCAAAGGATCTGGCTTAGGTAAAGAAATAAAAATTGATTTACTAAAAACGCCTTTTATTAATATTACTTGGAAAGTTGAAAAAGGCCTATCTGGCATAATAGAAAACAGTAAAAAGGGACATGATTATGCTGCAAGAGTATTTGTTATAAAAAAAACTGGTTCTACACCTCTTTCTAATAGAGCAATAAATTATGTTTTTTCTAGCAATAATGAAGTAGGAAAAAATTGGCCTAGTCCATATACAAAAAAATCAATTGATTATGTCTTATCAACAACAAAAGAAAATCTTAATACTTGGGTGACAGTCAAAGCCAATGTTAAGGAAGATTTTATGAAACTTCATGGAATAAATGTGGAAGATATATCTGGAGTTGCAATAATGACTGATACAGATAACTCAAAGTTAAAAGCTATATCTTACTATCAAGATATTTATTTTTCAGCAGAATAAGATTATTTAAATACTTTTTTAAGACCAATACTTAAAAATGATAAAAGCACAGCTACAATTACATCCTCGATGGGTGCTGCATTCGGTACAGCAAAATTCCATAAAATAACACCAATTAACCAAATAATATAAACTTTCATTATGATGATTGTATCTTAGTTTGGTATTAAATATTATTTTTTTTGTTATTATATATGAATGCATGAAAATTTTTTTCACAATGTTAAAGTTTATTATGAAGATACAAATGCTGGTGGTGTGGTTTATTATGCAAATTATTTAAAGTTTCTTGAAAGAGCCCGAACAGAAGCTTTAGTTACATTAGGTTTTAATAATAAAAAAATTAAAGAAGACTTTGGAGCTCAAATTATAGTTAAGTCATGTAATATTGAATATAAAATTTCTGCTCATCTAGAAGATGAGCTAACCATAAGATCTTTTGTTAAATCAATTACGAAAACATCATTTTTTATGAATCAATTTATTAAAAGGGGTGAAGATTTAATAGTGGAAGCAAACGTTCATTTAGTATTTGTTAATAAAGACGGTAAACCTATGAAGGTACCAGATACATTGTTTCAAGATTTTAAACCTTACTTTTGTGATACTATTAAGCTTTAGTGTAATTTTTAATTTTAAATTAATACGCATATATGAAATTAGTAAAATTTTTATTTTTTTTTTTTATAAATATCCCATCAACGGCTAATGCAGATTTAGGTAATAATTTAACTCACGATCTTGCAAAAGGAGGAAAACTTATTTTTATAAGACATGCTTATGCCCCGGGTGGAGGAGACCCAAATAATTTTGATATTCAGGACTGCAATACTCAAAGAAACCTTAATAACAGTGGTAGGCAACAGGCAAAACAAATAGGTATTTTTATTAAAGATAATAATATTCCAATTGATAGAGTCATATCGAGTGAATGGTGTAGATGCATAGAAACTGCAATAATAGCTTTTAATAAATATGAAACAAAAAGTTTTTTAAATTCTTTTTTTAGTGAAAAATTTGCTAAAAATAAAAAACTACAAATTAAGAATTTAAAAAAATACATAGAAGAATGGAAGGGTAATAAAAATTTAGTATTTGTAACTCATTATGTGGTTATTAGCGAATTGCTTGGTTATGCACCATCTTCAGGAGAAATAATAATTTCTGATAGAAATCTTAATTTAATAGAAACAGTTATTGTTAAGTACTGATTGATTATCTAAATTTTGGACCCCACATCCAAATTGCTAATGTTGCTCTTTTTCCTGAGGTAATTTTACTTACTCTATGATTTATAAATAATGGAAAAACAACAGCACTCCCAGGATCAAATTTTTCTATTTTAACTTCTTTATCTCGAAATAAAATAAGTCTCCACCCACATATTTCTCTTCAGATAAGTTTAACAAGCAAGTTAATTTAATATCTCTGATAGGTGATTTTACATCAGCATCTATGTGCCAAGAGTATTCTTCATCAGTATTATAGGTATTATAATTTAGAATTTTACTAGAGGTTAAAGTTAATAGATCAAACCCAAAGTATTCGTTATTTGTTGAGTGACAGAAATCTACAAAAGGACCTAAAAGACTTTGTATTGGATGCATTCTTATAAATTTTACCTGAGATGTTTTAATCGCCCCTTCTGCAGGGTTGTCACCAGATTCTAAAAAATTAGCATGTATTACCTCATTAATCTTTTTAACTTGTTGAGAGTTATAAAGTTTTGAAACAGAAGAAAGTACTGATCGCATAGCAAAATATATATATTATTTTTAAGTTTTATTTAATATAATTAATTAATGTCGTCAAAAAAAGCAATGAAACTTGCTCAAAAGCAAGCTTACGCCAAACACCGAAGCAACATTACAAATACAAAATTTGGGTCAAAAAAAATAAATTTTGCTAGTAAGTCTAATAAGACTAACAATATAAATAAAAAATCTTAACTTTTTTTATCAAAAATCTCTATTTTGTTGCAGGTCGATACCTTCGACAGAGCTTCCTCATTGTTAATTACTGTTTTAATTCTTATTGTTTGATTATTTTTTTCAAAAACTAATTGTGTATAAAATTGAGGGTAACCAATTTTATCTGTTAAAAATAAATTATTATCTTTGTATATGAATTTTTCTATAGTGTTCTCTTTTTTTATACTGAGATCTGTTAATTTGAGTTTTTTATAAGTTTTATTGTCATAAATGAAGTTTCTTGTCATTAAAGATTTGTCAAGATCTAAAATGTATTCATTTTTAATAAAACTATATCTGATATCTTTACAGTCCGTTAAATACATTGTTTCAGAAAAAATTATTGTTTGAAAATTAATAAATAAAAATGAAAAAAATAAAAGGTTTATATTAAAATTATTTTTTTTCATATTTATCAGAATAAAAAAGTGCAATTAAGAAAATAATTGTCCATATAAATATTGAAATAGTTTTTATAAATGTTGTTTCTGCACCCCAAACTTTGAAGAAAAAAGCACCAATCAAGACACCAAGAATATAGATTAATGTAACTAGCGTTATTTTATTCATTTTATCAAATTTTTTTTATAAAGAGAAATTCCATTTTCAATTTTATGACTATAAGACTCTTTAAAACTTTCTAATTGCCAGCCAACCAGTCTTGCTTGGATATCTGTTAGATTAGATCTTTTCCATTCATCTGAGGTCTCTTGCAATTTCCACATCTTTTTTTCTTCATTATTTCTACCACAACCATAACAATATCCAGTTTGAGGATCTGTTTTACATATGCTTATACAGGGTGAAATAATCATTTTTTTTAAATTATTAGTAAATATAATTGATTATTAATATATTTCATTATTATTGTCATTGGACAAATAGAATCTATCCTATATAAAGCCACAAGAATTGTGGGCGAATGGCGGAATTGGTAGACGCGCTGGTCTTAGGAACCAGTATTGAAAGATGTGAAGGTTCGAGTCCTTTTTCGCCTACCAACAAGTTTAAAAATTATGAAAGTTACAGTAGAAAATAAAAAAGGTTTAAATAAAGACATTAAAGTCTTCATAGATAAAAAAACTATGAATTCTTATATGGATGAAAAATATGAAGAGATAAAAAATACTGTTAACTTAAAAGGTTTTAGACCTGGAAAAGTCCCTAAAGAAATTTTAAAAAGACAATTTGGTCAGGCAATTTTTAGTGAAGTTCTTGACAAGGTTCTAAAAGACACTTCAGTAAAAGCTTTAGAGGAAAATAAGATCAAACCAGCCGGACAACCCAAACTTGATCTTAAAACTTATGGTGAGGATAAAGATCTAGAATATGTAATGTCAGTAACAGAGCTTCCAAAAGTTGAGCTTAAGTCTGTTGAAAATATCAAATTTGATGAATATTCAGTTAAAATTGATGCAAATGAAACTGATAAAAGAATTAAAGAAATCGCTAAAAGTCAAAACAATTTTAAAGAAGTAGCAGCCGATGTTAAGGCAGTAGAAGAAAATTTGGTTATTTTTGACTACAAGGCAACTATTGATGGAAAAGATTTTACCGGTGGTGAAGGAAAAAACACTCAATTAATTCTAGGTAAAGATTTATTTATCAAGGGTTTTGATAAACAACTTACTGGTGTTAAGAAAAATGATGAAAAGTCTGTCGATGTTACTCTTCCTGAAAATTACCCACAAAAAGAATATGCAAATAAAAAAGCCAATTTTATTTGTAAAATTATAGAGGTTAAAAAATCAGAGGAAGTAACAATTGATGATAGCTTTGCAAAAAATTTAGGTGCAAAAGATCTTGCTGATTTAAAAGTATTAGTTAGTAAGCAGATCAATGATGAATATAAAAATTCTTTAGATAAATTGGCTAAAACTCAAATCTTGAAGGAAATCGAAAACTTTAAGGTAGATGAAATTCCGGAAAACTTAATTGAAGAAGAGGTTAAAATTTTATCACAAGGAATGACGGAAGAAGATTCAAAAAAAAGCAGAAAAAACTTTGAAGAAATTGCCAAAAAAAGAATTAAGGTTGGATTAATCTTAAATGAATTTGGTGAACAAAATAAAATTAAAGTTACAGAACAGGAAGTTCAAACAGAAGTTCAAAAGCAGCTAAGAATGATGCCAGGCCAAGAAAAGATGGTAATGGAATTTTATCAAAAAAACCCATCAGCATTAGCTAGTTTAAGAGGAACTGTGTATGAAGAAAAAATTATTGATCTAATTAAAACTAAAGCAAAACCATCTAAAAAAGAGATTAGCAAAATAGAAGCTGAAAAAATTTTAAAAGAGCATCAAAAACAAGACCATAATCACGAACATGATCACGATTATCCTGAAGAAAAAAAATCAAAACCTTCTTCATCTAAAAAATCTGTAGAAAAAAAAGCCACAGAGCCTGCTAAAACTGAAAAAAAACCAAAACCCTCAGTATCTAAAAAACCTACAGCAAAAAAAGTTAGTAAAAAGTAATCACAAGTTGTATAAGAAAGAGAATCAACTTATGACAACAAACTTATTAGATCAAATGAATACTCTTGTACCAATGGTAGTTGAGCAATCAAATAAAGGTGAAAGAGCTTATGATATTTATTCAAGACTTCTTAAAGAGAGAATTATTTTTTTAGTAGGACCAATTAACGATAACGTAGCATCATTAGTTACAGCTCAACTGTTATTTTTAGAGTCTGAAGATCCCAAGAAAGAAATTAATTTATATATTAATAGTCCTGGTGGGCTAGTGACGGCAGGTCTTGGAATTTATGATACCATGCAATACATTAAGCCAGATGTTTCAACATTGTGTATCGGGCAAGCAGCATCAATGGGTTCATTTTTATTAGCTGCAGGTAAAAAAGGTAAAAGGTTTTCTTTACCAAATTCTAGAATTATGGTCCACCAACCCTCGGCTGGTTTTCAAGGACAGGCAACTGATATAGAGATCCATGCCAATGAAGTTATGGATTTAAAGAAAAGACTTAATGAAATTTACTCAAAACACACTGGAAAATCAGTTGATGATGTGAAGAAAGCACTAGAACGTGATAACTTTATGAAGCCAGATACTGCAAAAGAGTTTGGTTTGATTGACGCAGTAGTCGAAAATAGATCTTAATACACTATATCTTGACACCCCACTAAACTGATACTTGATTAGTAAGAGTCATCTATATTAAAGTATCCTAAATGATTCGTTTATAAATTTATGACAACAAATAATAAAAATATTCTTTACTGTTCTTTTTGCGGCAAGAGCCAGCATGAAGTTAGAAAACTTATTGCAGGTCCAACTGTATTTATATGTGATGAGTGTGTTGAGCTATGTATGGATATCATCAAAGAAGAAAGCAAAGATACATTTGTTAAACATCAAGATGGATTACCACCACCAAAAGAAATTTGTGCTGTATTAGATGATTATGTTATTGGTCAGCCTCACGCAAAAAAAGTTTTATCGGTTGCTGTTCATAATCATTATAAGAGACTTAATTATGAGAGTAAGACAAGTAAGGCAGTTGAGCTTTCAAAATCAAATATTCTTTTAGTTGGTCCAACTGGTTGTGGAAAAACTTTATTAGCTCAAACATTAGCAAGAATTCTTGATGTTCCATTTACAATGGCAGATGCAACTACTTTAACAGAGGCAGGTTACGTTGGTGAAGATGTTGAAAATATAATCTTAAAATTATTACAAGCTGCTGATTACAATGTTGAAAAAGCACAACGTGGAATTGTATATATAGATGAAGTAGATAAGATTAGTAGAAAGTCAGAAAACCCATCTATTACTAGAGATGTATCAGGAGAAGGTGTGCAGCAAGCACTATTAAAAATTATGGAAGGCACAGTAGCAAGCGTTCCACCTCAAGGAGGTAGAAAACACCCTCAGCAAGAGTTTTTACAAGTAGACACCACTAACATTTTGTTTATTTGTGGAGGAGCATTTGCTGGCTTAGATAAAATAATATCTCAAAGAGACAAAGGTACTTCAATTGGATTTGGTGCTAATGTTAAAAAAACAGATGATAAAAAAACTGGTGAGTGGATGAAAACTTTAGAACCTGAAGATTTGTTAAAGTATGGCTTAATCCCAGAGTTTATTGGTAGGTTGCCGATGATAGCAACATTAGAAGATCTTGATGAAAAATCTTTAATTAAAATATTACAAGAACCAAAAAATTCTCTAATTAAGCAATATCAAGAATTATTTAAACTAGATGGAGCCAAGTTAAGCTTTAAAGAAAATGCAATTAAAGAGATTGCGCAAAAAGCAATTAATAAGAAAACTGGTGCTAGAGGCCTTAGATCAATTTTAGAAAATATTTTGTTAAAAACAATGTACGATCTTCCAAGTCAAGACAATGTTGAGGAAGTTATTGTAGATGCTAGTGCGGCCAAAGGTCTATCTCAACCAATCATAGTTCATTCAAAGAATAGTAGCAAAACTAAGACTGACAAAACTTCAGCTGCTTAATTTCACGTTAATAAGTAATAAATAGCTATTGCAATATCATATTTAATATCCATATTTAGATCATGGATGTTAAAATTGAACGACCTTTATTACCGTTAAGAGATATCGTTGTTTTTCCAAATATGGTCATTCCTTTATTTGTAGGTAGAGATAAATCTATTGCTGCTTTAAATGAAGTTATGAAAAAGGACAAAAAAATTGTTCTTGTTACCCAAAAAAATTCAGAAATAGATGATCCCAAAAAAACTGATGTCTTTATATATGGTTGTGAAGGTAATATTTTACAATTATTAAAATTACCAGATGGCACAGTAAAAGTTTTAGTTGAAGGAAGCAAAAGAGTTAAAATCTTAGATTTTAAAGACAATGAGAAATTTATCGTTTGCGAATATGCTCATCACCATGATGTGATAACTAAAGATGAAGACTTAATACCATTAGCGATGACTGCTGTAAGAAGACTAGAAAAACTAACTTCAATTAATAAAAGAATATCAAGTGAAACAATTAATAATATTAAAAAATTAACTAACCCATCACACATTGCTGATAATATTGCGTCTCACATAACGGCTACAATTTCAGAGAAACAACAAATTTTCGAAACTATAGATGTTAAGAAAAGACTTAATTCTATAATTAAAATAATGGAAAATGAAACTAGCATTATTGGGGTTGAAAAAAGAATTAGAGGTAGGGTTAAAACTCAAATGGAAAAAACTCAAAGAGAATATTATTTAAACGAGCAACTTAAAGCTATTCAAAAAGAATTAGGCGAAATTGAAGATGGAAAAGATGAGACATCAAGTTTAAATAAATTAATTATTAAAGCAAAAATGCCAAAAGATGTAGAAAAGAAATGTATGGCTGAGCTTAAAAAATTAAAAAATATGAGTCCAATGTCTGCTGAGGCCACTGTTGTTAGAAATTATCTTGATTGGATGACAGATTTACCTTGGTACAAAAAAGACCAGGCTGATATTGATCTTAAAAAAGCACTTGCAGTTCTTGATGCTGATCATTTTGGTTTAGAAAAAGTTAAAGAGAGAATTATTGAATTTTTAGCAGTTCAAAAAAGAATGGAAAAAATTAAAGGCCCAATTTTATGCTTAGTTGGTCCTCCAGGTGTTGGTAAAACATCATTAGGAAAATCTATTGCTAAAGCTACTAATAGAGAATTTGTAAGAGTTTCTGTTGGTGGTATGAGAGATGAGGCTGAAATAAGAGGTCATAGAAGAACTTATATTGGTTCTTTACCTGGTAAAATTATTCAAATGATGAAAAAAGCAGGAACTAAAAATCCACTTATTCTTCTTGATGAAATAGATAAAATTGGAAATGATTATAGAGGTGATCCATCTTCTGCTTTATTAGAAGCATTGGATCCAGAACAAAACGCTACATTTAATGATCATTATTTAGAAGTTGATTATGACTTATCTGATGTGATGTTTGTAACTACAGCTAATACTTTAAATATCCTACCACCATTATTAGACAGAATGGAGGTAATTAGATTGGCTGGTTACACTGAAGATGAAAAAATTAACATTGCAAATAAGTATTTGCTTCCTAAACAAGTTAAAGACAATGGGGTCAAAGAAAATGAAATGACTTTATCTAAGGATATAATTAAAGAAATTATTCAAAGTTATACAAAAGAGTCTGGTGTAAGAAATTTAGAAAGAGAAATTTCAAAAGTAGCTAGAAAAGTTGTTAAAAAAGTAGTTTCAGGTGAAGAGAAAGAAGTTAAAATTGATTTAAAAAATTTAACAGATTATTTAGGAATTCAGAAATTTAAATTTGGTGAACTTGAAAGTGAAGACAAAATTGGTGTTGTCACAGGTTTAGCATGGACTGAATACGGTGGGGAAATTCTTAAAATTGAAACTGTTATAATGCCTGGAAAAGGTAGAATGCAAATTACTGGTAAACTAGGAGATGTGATGCAAGAATTTATCAAGGCTGCAAAATCTTTTATTAGATCTAAAAGTTTAGATTATGGAATTATCCCACCTTTATTTGAAAAAAAAGATTTTCATATTCATGTTCCAGAAGGAGCAACACCTAAAGACGGGCCATCTGCGGGGATTGGAATGGTTACTTCAATAGTATCTGCAATCACAAATAACCCCGTCAGAAGAGATGTTGCGATGACAGGTGAGGTTACATTAACAGGTCAAGTATTACCAATTGGCGGTTTAAAAGAAAAATTATTAGCAGCACATAGAGCTGGAATAAAGCAAGTTATAATTCCTAAGGAAAATGAAAAAGACCTTATTGATATGCCTAAAAAAATTATTGATGATATAAAAATTACTCCAGTTGAACATGCTGATGAAGTACTAAAAATAGCTTTAACTAAAGAATTAAAAAGAGTTGAGTGGGTTGAGGTTGAGAAAATTTCTCAATCTAATGATAAATCTCAAGCTAGTATTCAATAATTACCAATTTACATTATCTATTCCTTGATGTAATAGTAGCGCTTGTTTTGGGCGGTTAGCTCAGTTGGTAGAGCATCTCGTTTACACCGAGGGGGTCAAAGGTTCGAGTCCTTTACTGCCCACCAAAACAACTAAAGTGGGGGTGTAGCTCAGTTGGTTAGAGCGATCGCCTGTCACGCGATAGGTCGAGGGTTCGAGTCCCTTCACTCCCGCCACTTTTCCTTATTATTTAAGGTTTATATTATTTAAAATGTGACGTAAGTACCCTTCAACATGATATAAAAACTGCTATATAGACTCAGATGCTTTCAGAATTTTTAAAAGATTACCTGCCAATTATTATATTTTTGATTATTGCTCTTGGTCTGAGTTGTGCTTTTGTTGTTGTAAATTTAATACTTTCACCAAAACATCCTGACCCTGAAAAGTTATCTGCTTATGAATGTGGTTTTGAGCCATTTGAAGATTCTAGAATGGAATTTGATGTTAGGTTTTATTTAGTAGCAATCCTGTTTATAATTTTTGATCTTGAGATTGCTTTTCTTTTTCCGTGGGCGATCTCACTAGGTAATATTGGTGGTCTTGGCTTTATTTCAATGATGATCTTTTTATTTATTCTTACAATTGGATTTATTTACGAGTGGAAAAAAGGTGCACTAGATTGGGAATAAAATTTTAAATTATGAACTTAGAAGATAAAAATAAAGACATTCCAGAAGAGTTTAAGCAGCTTTCTGAAGACTTTAGTAAAAATGGTTTTATAACAACTTCTCTTGATAATTTAATAAATTGGTCAAGAGCTGGATCGTTACACTGGATGACCTTTGGTTTAGCCTGCTGTGCTGTTGAAATGATGCAAACAGCAATGCCAAGATACGATTTAGAAAGATTTGGTGCTGCACCAAGAGGTTCACCAAGACAATCTGATGTTATGATTGTAGCTGGAACCTTAACCAATAAAATGGCACCGGCGTTAAGAAAGGTTTATGATCAAATGCCTGAACCGAGATATGTTATTTCGATGGGAAGTTGTGCAAATGGTGGTGGTTATTATCACTATTCTTATTCTGTAGTTCGTGGTTGTGATAAAATAGTCCCTGTAGATATTTATGTACCAGGTTGTCCACCATCAGCTGAAGCATTACTTTATGGTATTATGCAGTTACAAAAAAAAATTAGGAACAAAGGATCTTTTGAAAGATAATTTATATGCAAAATTTGATAGATCTTGAAAAAAAAATTAACTCAGAGCTTACAACTAAGATTAAAAAAACTGAGATTAGGCATGAGCAATTATATATTAATATTGATAATGAAGATTTGACAGATGTTACGTTATTTATAAAAAGTAATGAAAACACAAAATTTAGACAATTAATTGATATTACTGTTGTTGATTATCCTGAAAATGCTCAACGTTTTAAGATTGTGTATTTATTTTTAAGTCATGAGTTTAATCAAAGAATTATATTGAGTTATCTAATAAATGAAAATGAAGTTATATCATCATTGACACCTATTTATCCTACAGCAAATTGGATGGAGAGAGAAGTTTTTGATATGTATGGTGTTAAATTTAAAGACCACCCAGATATGAGAAGAATACTCACTGATTATGGTTTTGAAGGACATCCTTTAAGAAAAGATTTTCCTTTAACTGGTCATACTGAAGTTAGATATAGCGAAGATCAAAAAAAAGTTATTAGTGAACCAGTTAAGTTAGAACAAAATTATAGAAATTTTGATTACGAAAGTCCTTGGGAGGGAACCAAATATATTAAAGATCAAACTAACCATGAAAATGACAAAAAAGATTAAAACACTAAATTTAAATTTTGGACCTCAACATCCTGCAGCTCATGGAGTCTTAAGATTAATTTTAGAATTAGACGGTGAAGTCGTTGAAAAAGCAGATCCACATATTGGGCTTCTTCACCGAGGAACTGAAAAACTAATAGAAAATAAAACGTATATGCAAGCAGTCCCATATTTCGACAGACTTGATTATGTTGCACCAATGAATCAAGAACATGCTTTTGCTTTAGCTATAGAAAAAATATTAAAGATAAATGTTCCAATTAGAGCTCAACTAATTAGAGTAATGTTTTGTGAAATAGGAAGAATATTAAGTCATATATTAAATGTTACAACTCAAGCGCTTGATGTGGGTGCTTTAACTCCATCTCTATGGGGCTTTGAAGAGCGTGAAACATTAATGACATTCTATGAAAGAGCATCTGGTTCAAGGTTACATGCTAATTATTTTAGAGCTGGTGGTGTTCATCAGGATTTACCTATGGGTCTTGAAGAAGATATAGGTAAATTTTGTTTATCATTTCCTAAGATAATAGATGATCTTGAAACATTATTGACTGATAACAGAATATTTAAACAACGAAATGTTGATATAGGAATTGTAACCAAAGAAGATGCGTTAGATTATTCATTTAGTGGAGTTATGATTAGAGGATCAGGAGTTCCTTGGGATTTAAGAAAATCACAACCCTACGATTGTTATGAACAATTAGAATTCAAAATTCCAGTGGGAAAAAATGGAGATTGCTTTGATAGATATTTATGTCGAATTGAAGAAATGAGAGAAAGTGTTTCAATAATAAAACAATGCTTAAGTAAAATGGAAAAAGGACCCATTAAATCATTAGATGGAAAAATTAGTCCTCCACCTAAAAAAGATATTAAGCAATCTATGGAGGCTTTAATTCATCACTTTAAATTATTTACTGAAGGTTATCGTGTTGATAAAGATGAAATTTATACTGCAGTTGAAGCACCAAAAGGAGAATTTGGTGTTTATTTAATTTCTGATGGAACTAGTAAACCTTACAAATGTAAAATTAGAGCTCCAGGCTTTTCACATCTACAAGCAATGGATTATTTAATTAAAGGACACATGTTAGCTGATGTGCCTGCTGTCTTAGGTTCATTAGACATTGTTTTTGGTGAGGTTGACAGATAATGAGTTTAAGAAAACCTGCAAAAGAACAACCTGAAAAATTTGAATTTACAGCAGATAGTCTAGCTGCTGCAAAAGAAATAGTTTCTAAATACCCAGAAGGAAAACAACAAAGCGCTGTAATGGCATTATTGTATATTGTTCAAAAACAAAATGATAACTGGATACCACTTGCAGCTATGAAATATATTGGAAAGTTTTTAGATATGCCTTATATAAAAGTCTATGAGGTAGCTACCTTTTATTCAATGTATAACTTATCTCCAGTTGGAAAACACTTTATTCAAGTTTGCACAACTACACCATGCATGATTAGAGGAGCTTATAAACTTGTTGAGGCATGCAAAGAAAAAATTTCAGAAAATGAAGGCGAGTTATCTGTCGATAAATCATGTTCTTGGATGGAAGTTGAATGTTTGGGAGCATGCGTTAATGCCCCAATGATGCAAATTAATGATGACTATTATGAAGATCTTGATAAAGAAAAAACTTTAAAAATTCTAGATGTGATACTTGATGGTAAGACGCCAAAACCAGGATCATATAGAGGAAGAATTAATAATGAACCTGAGAATAACAGAAAAACACTTTTGGATTTAAAAAATGCTTAAAGATAAAGATAGAATATTTCAAAACCTATATAATGACAATGGTACAGATGTTGAGTCTTCGAAAAATAGAGGTGATTGGGTAGATACTACTGAAATAATAAAAAAAGGTAGAGAATGGATTATAGACGAAGTTAAATCATCGGAATTAAGAGGAAGAGGTGGGGCTGGATTTCCTACAGGACTTAAATGGTCTTTTGCCCCTAAAGAGCTTGGTTCTAGACCTCACTATCTAGTTATAAATGGTGATGAATCTGAGCCAGGTACGTGTAAGGATCGTGATATTTTAAGGTTTGAACCTCATAAATTAATTGAAGGATGTTTGATTGCTGCCTACGCAGTTCAGGCTCACGTTTGCTATATTTATATACGTGGTGAATATTTTATGGATGGGCAAAAACTACAAAAGGCAATTGATGAAGCATATGAAAAAAAACTAATAGGAAAAAATGCTTCTGGCACTGGTTGGGATTTAGATATTTATATTCACTATGGAGCAGGTGCTTATATATGTGGTGAAGAAACTGCACTTCTAGAAAGTATTGAGGGTAAAAAAGGTCAGCCAAGATTAAAACCTCCTTTTCCAGCATTAATAGGATTATATGGATGTCCAACAATAATTAATAACGTGGAAACTATAGCTGTTATTCCAACGATTTTGAGAAAAGGTGGCAAATGGTTTGCTTCATTAGGTAAAGCAAAAAATACAGGAACTAAAATATTTTGTATATCTGGAAATGTTAATAAACCATGTAACGTTGAAGAAGAAATGAGTATATCTCTTAAAGAATTAATCGAAGTTCATGCTGGTGGAGTAATTGGTGGATGGGAAAATTTACAAGCTGTTATACCCGGTGGATCTTCTATGCCTATTATACCAAAAAAAACATGTGAAACTTTAACTATGGATTTTGATTCACTTGTTGCGGAAAAAAGTGGTTTAGGAACTGCGGGAATTGTTGTTATAAATAATGACCAAGATATTATCAAGTGTATGGCAAGAATTGCCCGATTTTACAAACATGAAAGTTGTGGACAGTGCACACCATGTAGAGAGGGCTCTGGATGGATGTGGAGAATGTTAGAAAGAATGGCTAAAGGAGAGGCTTCTAAAGATGAAGTTGAAATGCTGGGTGATGTTACAAATCAAATTGCTGGTCATACTATTTGTGCTTTTGGCGAGGGGTCTTCATGGCCTGTTCAAGGTTTATTAAGACATTTTAGAAAAGAAATTGAAAAAAGAAACAATATTGAACCAACAATAAAAAAACTTAATGAAGTTCCTTATTTAGTTGATCAACATTTATTGGATAAAAAAAATGCCTAAATTAAAAGTTAACAATATTGAAGTTGATGTTGAAGATGGCTTAACAGTCTTACAAGCTTGTGAAAAAGCTGGGGTTGAAATTCCAAGATTTTGTTATCATGAAAAGCTTTCAATTGCTGGAAATTGTAGAATGTGTTTAGTTGAAATGGAAAAATCTCCAAAACCAGTTGCATCATGTGCAATGCCTGCTGCTGAAGGTATGAATATTAAAACAAATACTGAATTTGTTGAAAAAGCAAGAAAAGGTGTAATGGAATTTTTGCTTGCAAATCACCCATTAGATTGCCCTGTATGTGATCAAGGTGGTGAATGCGATCTTCAAGACCAATCAATGTTTTATGGAGTAGATAAATCTAGATTTAAAGAAAATAAAAGGCAAGTTCCTGAAAAAAATATGGGTCCTTTAATTAAAACTCAAATGACTAGATGTATCCATTGCACTAGATGTGTTAGGTTTGCTACAGAAGTTGCAGGTGTACCAGAAATTGGTGCAATAGGACGTGGTGAAGATATGCAAATAACTACTTATCTTGAGCAATCAATGCAATCAGAACTATCAGCCAATGTTGTTGATTTGTGTCCAGTTGGAGCTTTAACATCTAAACCATATGTTTTTGAAGCAAGGCCTTGGGAGCTAAAAAAAACAGAATCTATTGATGTCATGGATGCTATTGGATCCAATATTAGGGTTGATACCTATGGATGGGAAGTAAAAAGAATTTTGCCAAGAATAAACGAAGATATTAATGAAGAATGGATTTCTGACAAAACAAGACATGCATGTGATGGTTTATCTAATCAAAGATTAGATACACCCTATATTAAATATAATGGAAAATTTGAAAAAGCATCATGGTCTGAAGTTTTTAATATAATTAAATCTAGATTTAATAATACCGATAAAGAAAAAATTTGTGGATTAACTGGTGACTTGGTGAACATGGAAACACTTTATATATTTAAAGAATTTTTTAATAAAACATTAGGTTCTCAAAATATAGAATCTAGGAACGACCATTCTTATTTAAACCCAGAAAAAAGAGAAAATTATTTATTTAATTCATTAATTAATGGAATTGAAGAAGCTGATTTTATTTTCCTTTTAGGGACAAATCCTAGATTTGAAGCAACAATTTTAAATGCTCGAATTAGAAAAGCTTATCTTCAAAATAAAACTAAAATTATTGCTTTGAATGAAATGGGTGACCTAACATTTCCATATCAGTCTTTAGATGGAAATACTGAAACTATTAAAAAAATCATTGAGGGTAAACATAAGGTTTCTGATTTAATAAAACAAGCAAAGAGGCCTATGGTTATAATTGGTCAATCTGCATTAAAAAGTAAATCGTCAAAATACATTTTTGAGTCAATCAAGAAATTTTTAGAAGAAAACAATAAACTTTTTATTGATTGGAATGCTTTAAATGTCATCTCTGAAAACGCATCTACGGTAGGTGCATTTGACCTTGGGATATATAAAACTACTAATGGTGACAATGAAGTTTTGAAAGACTTGGAAGCTCACAAATTTGAAATTATTTATCTTTTAGGTTTAGATACTATCAATTTTGAGAAAAAAAATGAGTTTATTATCTATCAAGGCTCTCATGGTGATAAAGGAGCAGAAATGGCAGACATCATATTACCAGGAGCTGCCTACACAGAACAAAATGGCTACTTTACGAATTTAGAAGGTAAATTACAAAAAGCTTACAAAGCATCTTACCCACCTGAACTTGCAAAAGAGGACTGGTTAATAATAAATGAACTTGCGGAATCTATGAATCATAGAAAACTATTTAATGATAAAGATGAATTGGATAGTAGTTTAATCAACCAAATCAATCTACATATTGAAAAAAATGCTACTTTAAAATCATCCAATGTTAAAGAATTAATTTTTCAAAATGAAGTGATAAAAATAGATAGTGATTATTATTATTCAAACGTAATAGCCAGAGCCTCAAAAACTATGCATGAATGTAGAAATTTAAAAGTTGATTTAAAATCTAAAGGCACAGAAGGTTAATTTATGGAGTATCTTAATATAATTTTTTCACAAACTTATAAAATATTATTTTTACTTGTGCCCGTTTTAGTTTCTGTCGCTATGGTTGTATGGCTTGATCGTCGTGTTTGGGCATTTGTACAAAAAAGGCAGGGACCTAATGTTGTTGGACCCTTTGGTTTACTTCAGTCTTTAGCTGATGCATTAAAGTATATTTTTAAAGAAGTTATAATTCCCTCAAGTTCAAATAAAGTGATTTTTATATTGGCACCAATTGTTACCATGACTTTGGCTTTAGTTTCGTGGGCTGTTATTCCCTTCAGTGCAACTCAAGTGTTAGCAGATATAAATGTAGGTATTCTTTATTTATTTGCTGTTTCCTCTTTAGGTGTTTATGGAATTATTATGGGGGGATGGGCCTCAAATTCAAAATATCCTTTTTTGGGTGCCATTAGATCTGCTGCGCAAATGGTTTCCTACGAAGTGTCAATTGGAGTTATTATTATTAATGTTTTACTTTGTGTTGGTTCTTTAAATTTGAACGACATAGTTATGGCTCAGGAAAATTTATGGTTTGTAATTCCATTATTTCCAATGTTTGTTATTTTCTTTATTTCTGCTTTAGCAGAAACTAATAGACCACCATTTGATTTACCAGAAGCAGAAGCAGAACTTGTTGCAGGTTATCAAACAGAATATTCGGGCATGATGTATGCAATGTTCTGGCTTGGAGAATACGCAAATATTCTTTTGATGTGTGCTATGGGATCTGTTCTTTTTTTAGGTGGGTGGTTATCACCTGTAGATCTTTATCCATTTAACATAATACCAGGTGTAATTTGGATGATATTTAAAATATTATTCTTATTTATTTTGTTTGCCTTAGTTAAAGCTATTGTTCCAAGATACAGATATGATCAATTAATGAGACTTGGATGGAAAATATTTTTACCATTATCATTAACATGGGTAGTTCTTACTGCTAGCTATTTGTTCTACTTCAATTTATTACCAGTGAATTAATTATGAAAATTTCAAGAATATTTAAAACAATCTTTTTATTAGATTTTTTAGGTGGCCTAAACATTGCTATCAAAGAAATATTTAAATCAAAAAAAACAATAAATTATCCTTTTGAAAAAGGAAAAATAAGCCCAAGATTTAGAGGTGAGCATGCTTTAAGAAGATACTCTAACGGTGAAGAAAGATGTATTGCATGTAAATTATGTGAAGCTGTTTGTCCTGCACAAGCGATAACAATTGAGTCTTCAGAAAGAGCTGATGGTAGTAGAAAAACTACAAGATATGACATCGATATGATGAAGTGTATTTATTGTGGTCTTTGTGAAGAGTCCTGTCCAGTAGATGCCATTGTTCAAGGACCAAATTTTGAATTTTCAACAGAAACTAGAGAAGAGCTTTATTATAATAAAGAAAAATTGCTCGATAATGGAGACAGATGGGAAAATATTTTAGCAGCCAATATTAAAGCTGATAACTCTCACAGATAATTATGTTAGCGCATGCTATATTTTTTTATACATTTTCATTCATAGCAATAGTTTCTGCTATAATGGTAACAGTATCTAAAAACACTGTTCATTCTGTTTTCTTTTTAATTTTAGATTTCATAAGCATTTCATGCCTATTTATAATGATTGGTGCTGAATTTTTAGGAATGATCATGTTGATCATTTATGTGGGAGCTGTTGCTGTTTTATTTTTATTTGTAGTCATGATGTTAAATGTAGCCCAACAAAAAAATCAGTGGTTCAGTGCAGAGAAAAGTTCAAAACATATACCCATTGGATTAATAGTTAGTGTGATAATATTTTTTGAATTGATAATAGTAATTGGTGGATGGAAATATAAACCTGATCTTGTCTCAGCTATGTCTTTAACAATTGATAAAGATATTACCAATACTCATTCAATCGGTTACGTTTTATACACAGATTACATTCATGTTTTTCAATTAAGTGGAATGATTTTATTAGTTGCAATGATTGGTGCTATTGTCCTTACATTTAGGCAAAGATCAGGTGTTAAACGACAAAGTTATTTTAGTCAGATATCCCGTGAAAGATCTGATGGTGTTGAAATGATTGATGTCGAAAGTAACAGGGGGGTTAAATCTGATGATTGATATAGGACTTGGTCATTATCTTACATTAGCAGCAATAATTTTTACTATTGGCGTAGTTGGATTATTTTTAAATAGAAAAAACATCATAGTCATACTGATGAGTATTGAACTTATATTACTAGCTGTAAATATTAACTTAGTATCATTTTCAATATTTTTAAATGACATTTCTGGACAAATTTTTACTCTCTTTATATTAACAGTAGCCGCTGCAGAAGCAGCTATAGGTTTAGCAATAATAGTTGTTTATTATCGAAACTCTTCAACAATTAGAGTTGAAGAAATAAATAGTTTGAAGGGATAATATGGAGATTGTATTATTATTTCTTCCCTTACTAGCCTCAATAACCTCTGGTTTCTTTGGTAAATATTTGGGTGATAGAAACTCAGAAATTGTAACTAGTCTTTTTGTGTCAGTATCAGCACTTCTCTCAATTGTATTATTTTATCAAGTAATTGTTAACGGATATGAAAATAATGTAGTTGTAGCAACTTGGATTAACTCTGGAACCTTAGATGTTAATTGGTCTATTAAAGTCGATGCTTTATCTTCAATAATGCTTGTTGTTGTAACTTTAGTTTCAGCATTAGTGCACATTTATTCAATTGGTTATATGTCTCATGATCCACATAAGCCAAGATTTATGGCTTATTTATCACTTTTTACTTTTTCAATGTTAACATTGGTTACCGCTGATAATTTCCTTCAGTTATTTTTTGGATGGGAAGGGGTAGGGCTTTGCTCTTATTTCTTGATTGGCTTTTGGTTTAAGAAAGAAACTGCAAATGCAGCTGCTATAAAAGCCTTTGTAGTAAATAGAGTGGGTGATTTTGGTTTTGCTTTAGGAATTTTTTTAATTTTTTATTTATTTGACACAGTAAACTATGTAGAAGTTTTTAATCAAATCCCACAAATTGTTGAAAAAAAACTTTTATTTTTAGGAATGAATGTTGGAGCAATTGATTTAATTTGTATTCTTTTATTTATAGGGGCCATGGGTAAATCAGCACAGATTTTCTTACATACTTGGTTGCCAGATGCAATGGAAGGGCCCACGCCTGTTTCGGCGTTAATTCATGCAGCTACAATGGTCACTGCTGGTGTTTTTTTAGTTGTAAGATGCTCTCCAATTTTTGAATATTCACCTCTTACGCTAAACATAATTACAATTGTTGGAATGACTACTGCTTTTTTTGCAGCAACAGTAGCTTTAGTACAAACTGATATTAAAAAAATAATCGCTTATTCAACTTGTAGTCAACTAGGCTATATGTTTTTTGCAGCAGGTGTAGGTGCTTATAATGTTGCAATGTTTCATTTATTTACTCATGCTTTTTTTAAAGCATTACTTTTTTTAGGTTCTGGCTCAGTAATTCACTCATTTAAAGATGAGCAAGATATTAACCAAATGGGTGGTGTTTATAAAAAACTTCCATACACTTATGTATTTATGATTATTGGAACATTGGCTCTTACTGGGTTTCCATTTTTATCTGGTTTTTATTCAAAAGATGCAATTATAGAATTTGCGTATCTCAAGGGAAATACAACTGGATATTATGCAGCAGGAATAGGAATTTTGACTGCAGTTTTAACGTCAATTTATTCTTGGAGGTTAATTTTTAAAACATTTCATGGAGACTATAATAATAAAAAAACCAATATTGATGAAATGCACGAGGCTCCATTGGTGATGCTTTTGCCCCTATTTATACTTGCTATTGGAGCTATCTTTGCTGGTTTCTTATTTAAAGATTTATTTATTGGTCATAGTGGTGAAAATAATTTTTGGGGAGACTCAATTAAATTTTTAAATCCATTAAGCACGGAACATCCTCCACTATGGTTTATTTTAATGACACCAGCACTTGTATTAACTTCTATTCCAATTGCTTATTATTTATTTGTAAAAAATAAAAATGTTACAAATCAAATTGCTGAATCTAATAAGCCATTACATAATTTTTTAATAAATAAATGGTATTTTGACGAACTCTATAATGTTTTATTCATTAAATTTTCAAAAAAATTAGGACTATTTTTTTGGAAGGCAGTTGACATTAAAATTATTGATAAATTTGGACCTGACGGAGTTTCTTCATTAATTAAGAGTTTATCAATAAAAGCAAGTAAATTTCAAAGTGGATTTATCTATCAGTATGCCTTTATGATATTGTTAGGATTTTCTGCATTATTAACATTTTTGATTTTGAAATAATGAACTTTCCAATTTTATCATCTTTAATTTTACTACCTATAATTGGGTCTTTATTTTTATTATTTTCAAAAGATAAAAATTCTAATACAGGTAAATATGTTGCTTTATTTACTTCATTTGTTAACTTTTTAATTTCTATATATCTTTGGTATCAGTTCGACCCAAGCACATCTAACTTTCAATTTGTCGAAGATAGAGAATGGTTAAAAGGATTTATTAATTATAAAGTAGGTATTGACGGAATATCGATTTTATTTATTGTTCTAACTTCACTGATAACTCCACTTTGCATAATCTCAGTAAACAATACAATTAAAGACAGACTAAGAGATTTTTTAATTGCTATCTTAGTAATGGAAAGTTTAATGATCGGAGTTTTCTGTTCCCTTGACCTTGTTATATTTTATTTATTTTTTGAAGCTGGGTTGATACCTATGTTTTTAATAATTGGAATATGGGGTGGAACCAGAAGAGTATATTCAGCATTTAAATTTTTCTTATACACTTTGCTGGGTTCTGTTTTAATGTTAATTGCTATAATTTCGATCTACTGGATATCAGGAACCACAGATATAACTCAGCTTTATGATCTTGGTATAGACACCAAATATCAAAATTTACTATGGTTAGCATTTTTCAGTTCTTTTGCTGTCAAAACACCAATGTGGCCTGTACACACTTGGTTGCCTGATGCACACGTTGAAGCTCCAACAGCTGGCTCTGTTTTACTTGCAGCTATATTACTTAAAATGGCTGGTTATGGTTTTATTAGGTTTTCTTTAGGATTATTTCCGGTAGCTTCCGAATTGTTTACACCACTAGTTTATACTTTAAGTTTGATTGCAATTGTGTACACGTCTCTAGTTGCATTGATGCAAGAAGATATGAAAAAGTTAATAGCATATTCTTCTGTTGCACATATGGGCTTTGTTACATTGGGTATTTTTACAATTACTCAACAAGGAATTGAAGGAAGTATAGTTCAAATGATAAGTCATGGCTTGGTTTCAGCAGCATTGTTTTTATGTGTTGGAGTTGTTTATGACCGTATGCATTCTAGGTTAATAGCAACATACGGTGGCTTAGTTTCAATTATGCCAAAATATTCAATATTATTTATGCTTTTCACTTTAGCTGCATTAGGCTTACCTGGTACCAGTGGTTTTATAGGTGAATTTTTAGTATTAATGGGTGCATTTAAGGATAACTTTTTAGTGGCAGTTATAGCAAGTTTAGGAGTTATTTTTGGAGCCGCATACATGTTATGGCTATATAGAAGAGTTGTATTTGGAGAAGTTAAAAATAAAGAACTCTTAAAAATGCCTGACCTTGATGACTCAGAAAAATTTATTTTGTGGTGTTTAGCAATACCAGTTTTATTTTTTGGATTTTATCCAGAACCTCTTCTTAATACGACTGAAATTTCAGTTAAACATTTAATAGAAATGTACAATTTTAACTTAAACCTGAATATAACTGAGGTACAAAATTAATGGACAACTTAAGCTTTATACTACCTGAGGTTTTTATTTCTTTTTCTATAATGTTTTTATTACTTTTTGGTGTGTATAAAAAAAATAGTTCTAATATTGTCCATAATCTTGCAGTGGGTTCTTTGTTGATTACCGGCATTTTAATTTTTAATAATCCATTAGATAAAAATGTTTCATTATTTAATAATGGTTACATTATAGATAATCTCTCATCTTTTATGAAGATCCTTACAATTTTAGGAGGTGCTTTCGTTTTATCAATTTCAACAAGATATTTGAAAATATGTAAAATTTTCTTAATAGAATATCCAGTTTTAGTCCTTTCTTCAATTTTAGGTATGATGGTAATGATCAGTTCAAATGATCTCATGGTTTTTTATATAGGTCTTGAGTTACAGTCTTTAGCTTTGTATGTTTTGGCATCATTTAATCGAGATCAATTAAAGTCATCTGAATCTGGGCTAAAATATTTTGTTTTAAGCGCTTTATCATCAGGATTATTGCTATATGGATGTTCTTTAGTTTATGGGTTTTCAGGATCAACTAATTTTAATGTTATTGGTGATTCAATGAACTCTTCACATTACGGTTTAACTTTTGGAATTGTTTTTATACTTGTTGGTTTAGCATTTAAGATATCAGCTGTACCATTTCACATGTGGGCACCAGATGTATACGAAGGCTCTCCGACTGCTGTCACATTATTTTTTGCAATTGTACCAAAAGTTGCTGCACTTACGGTATTCATAAGATTTTTATATGTTCCTTTCGTTAATATGATCGATCAATGGCAACCTATATTAATTTTTTTATCAATTGCGTCTATGATCTTTGGAGCTATTGCTGCAATTGGTCAAAATAACCTCAAAAGATTGATTGCATATAGTTCAATTGGCCATATGGGTTATGCATTAGCTGGTTTGTCTACTGGTTCAAACGAAGGTATTCAAAGCTCTATTGTATACATGTCGATATACTTGGTTATGAATCTTGCTTTTTTTAGTTGTCTGTTGATGTTGAAGAGAAATGATGTGTACTACGAGACTATTGATGATTTATCAGGGTTATCAAAAAAACATCCAATTTTATCTTTATCGTTACTAGCCATCCTTTTTTCATTGGCAGGAATTCCTCCATTAGCTGGCTTTTTTGCAAAATTTTATATTTTTAAGGCTGTTATAGAACAGTCAATGTACTTCTTGGCCATTGTAGGTCTCTTATCAACAGTAATAGCTGCTTTTTATTATCTAAAAATAATCAAGGTTATTTACTTTGATAAAGAAAAGGAAGGTTACGACACTGATCATAATATTTGGTTAAAAGGATCGTTAACTTTTTCAACATTATTAATTCTCTTATACTTTATTTTTCCAAGCAAATTGGTGGAAATTGTATCTAGAATTAATATTATTTAATGAAATTAAAAAAATTCAATTTTAAAATTGTAAATAGTACAAACAATCTAGCTATACAAATAATTAAAAATACCAATAACAAATCAGGAATTATAATTGCTGATAGACAAAAAAAGGGAAGGGGTCAATATGGAAAAAAATGGACTTCTTTTAAGGGAAATTTATTTATTAGTATTTTTTTTCAAATTAACAAAGTTCAATTATCATTGAAAGATTTGACAAAAGTTAACTGTCTTTTAGTTAAAAAATTATTATCAAATTTTTATAATGGTAAAATTACAATTAAAAAACCAAATGATTTGTTGATAAAAAAAATGAAAATTTCAGGTATCTTGCAGGAGATATTAACCAAATCTGGTAAAAAATTTATTGTTATTGGAGTGGGTATAAATTTGATTAAGAGTCCAACTATAAAAGATTATTTAACCACAAATCTTTTTGACCTAACTGGTATCAAAATTACCCCTAATAATGCTGCTTTAAAGCTAAAAAAAATTTACGAAACTTTTATTCCAATGTTTCCCAAATTTAATATAAAAAACTTAGATAGAAATTTAAAATGATTATTGTTGGTGATATAGGAAATACAGAAACCAAAATTTGTTTGGTAAACTCTAAAAATATCATTATTAAAAGAGTTAATTTATCAACAAAAAAAATAAGTCACTCTCTACTTAATAAATCTTTATTTGGTCTAGGTTTAAAAAACAAATCAATTAATAAGTGTCTATTTTGCAGCGTTGTACCAAAATCATTTAATAAAATTAAAAATTTTTTTAATAAAACTTATAAAATTAAGTGTCATGAGCTTAAAAAACTCAAGTTAAATAAATTGATTAAGATTAAAGTTAACTATAAACAAATCGGCTCAGATAGATTGGCAAACGCTATTAGCGTTATTAATAACAAGGATAATTTTATAATTTTAGATTTTGGGACCGCTACAACATTTGATGTTTTGATTAAAAACACCTATCATGGTGGTGTTATTGCACCTGGAGTTAAGCTTTCACTTGATACGTTGACTGATAAGGCAACGCAAATTCCAAAGATCAGTTTAAAAAAAACAAATAAAGTAGTTGGTTTAAATACTATTAGTGCAGTGAGAGCTGGTTTTTTTTGGGGTTATGAGGGTTTAATTGACAATATTGTTAATTTAATTAAGAAAGAGACCAAGATGTCCTTTAAAATAATTATTACTGGAGGATTTTCTAAGTTATTCAAAAATTCAACAAAAACGAAAGTAACATTAAATAAAGATATTACAATTAACGGTCTAATCAGAGCCACCACTTTAATTAAATAAATATGAAAGATGAACTATTATTTTGCCCTCTAGGAGGGTCTGGAGAAATTGGCATGAATATGAACCTGTTTGCCTATGGAAAACCAGGTGAACATAAATGGATCATGGTTGATATCGGAGTTACGTTTGCTGATGATACCTTACCGGGGATTGATCTTATTTACCCAGACCCTGGATTTATTGTAGATAAAAAAGAGGACCTTTTAGGAATTATCTTAACTCATGCACATGAAGATCACATAGGAGCAATTGCACATCTTTGGCCACAATTAAAATGCAAAATTTTTGCAACTCCATTTACTGCAGTTTTAATAAAGGAAAAACTTAAAGAAAAGAACATTGATGCAACTAATTATCTAAAAATAGTTCAATTAAATGGAACGGTAGATTTAGATCCTTTTAAAATAGAGTATATTACATTGACTCACTCAATTCTTGAACCTAATGGTCTTAGAATTGAAACTCCAGCAGGTGTAATACTACATACAGGAGATTGGAAAATTGACCCAGAACCATTGATTGGTGAAAAAATTAATTCTGACAGACTTAAAGAAATTGGTAAAGAAGGTGTCCTTGCTATGGTTTGTGATTCAACAAATGTATTTAGTATGGGAAAAGCTGGTTCAGAGCTAGATGTTAGAAAAAGTTTATTAAATATTATGGGTAGCCTTAAAAAGAGAATTGTTATGGCTTCTTTTGCATCAAATGTTGCACGTATGGAAACAGCTTTTTATTGTGCAGAAAAAACTGGTAGACAAATATCCCTTGTAGGAAGATCTATGCATAGAATATTTAAAGCTGCAAGACAATGCGGTTATTTAAAAAATGTTATTGAACCTATAGACGCACGTGAAGCAAAAAAAATTGCTAGGGAAAAAATAGTTTACCTTTGTACTGGTAGTCAGGGTGAGCCTATGGCAGCACTAATGAGAATTTCAAGCTATACTCATCCAGATGTATTCATCGAAAAAGATGATGCTGTTATTTTTTCATCTAAAATTATTCCAGGTAATGAAAAAAAATTATACAAATTACAAAATCAATTAGTTAGGGATGGTATTGAAGTTATTTCAGAGGAAAGTGAATTTGTTCATGTTTCTGGCCACCCAAATAGAGATGATCTAAGAGAAATGTATGATTGGGTTAAACCTCAATGCGCAGTCCCTGTTCATGGAGAACACAGACACATGATTGAACATATGAAATTCGCACACGAAATGAAAGTTCCACACCCGGTTCAAGTAGAAAACGGTGATATTGTAAAATTAGCTCCAGGTAAACCGCATGTTTTTGATAAAGCTCCAAGTGGCAGACTTTATTTAGATGGGAATATGAGTGTCGAAGAAGATGCTCAATCAATTAAAGATAGAAAAAATATAGCTGCTAATGGATATATGGAGGTCACTATTTTAATTACTGCAAAGGGTAATATTCATAAAAGACCTGTATTAACCTTTAGAGGGTTGCCTGTTTATGATGCTGATGAATTCGTCTATGAATTAGAAGAGGCAATAGAAAAAACAACTAGAACCTTTTCTATAAAAAGCAAAAAACAAGAATATAATTTAATTGATGCTTTAAAAATAACATGCAGAAAATGCGCAAAAGAATTAACTGGTAAAAGACCATTTATCAATATCAACTTAGTAAGAATTTAAATGAGTGCAACAGGTCTTGCTATAATTTATATAATAATTTGGTGGATAGTTTTTTTCACGATCCTTCCGATTGACGTAAATAGACAAAAATCAATCAAAATTGAAGGTGAAGACACAGGTTCACCTGAGAATCCTAAAATGTTAAAAAAATTCATTTATTGTACTGGTATTACAACAGTTATTTTCGTGATAATTTATTTATTGATAAAATATGAATATTTAAATTTAAGATATATAATCAATTAAAATGTACATTTCAAAGTCATTCATTCCAATATTAAAAAATAACCCATCTGAAGCAAAAATTAAATCACACCAGTTAATGCTAAGGGTTGGAATGATTAAGCAATCTTCAGCAGGTATTTATTCATGGTTACCTTTAGGTTTTAAGGTGATGAAAAAAATTGAACAAATAGTAAGAGAAGAACAGAATAAAATTGGTGCCCAAGAAATACTTATGCCAACTATTCAACCCAGTGATATTTGGAAAGAAAGTGGTCGTTATGATGATTATGGAGATGAAATGCTTCGTATTAAAGACCGCCAAGGTAGAGAAATGCTTTATGGACCAACTAACGAAGAGTTAGTTACCGATATATTTAGATCAAGTGTTAAATCTTATAAATCACTTCCTCAATTATTATATCATATACAATGGAAATTTAGAGATGAGGTTAGACCAAGATTTGGAATAATGAGAGGTAGAGAGTTTTACATGAAGGATGCATATTCGTTTGATGTAAACGATGATGATGCAACTTTCTCGTATAATAAATTCTTTTTTTCATACTTAAAAACATTTAAGAGATTAGAACTTTCAGCAATACCAATGGCAGCTGATACAGGGCCAATTGGTGGAAATCTTTCTCATGAATTTATTATTTTAGCTGATACTGGTGAAAGTAAAATTTTTACAGATAAAAGAATTTTTGATTTAAATGGTGAAGGATCTGTGATGGATAGAAAATCTTTACAAGACTTAAGAAAAAAATATGAACAATATTATGCTGTTGCAGATGAAAAATTTAATAAAGACGAGTTTGAAGAAAAAGTATCAGAAGAAAATAGGTTAATTACAAAAGGTATAGAAGTAGGTCATATTTTTTATTTTGGAGATAAGTACTCAAAAGCTTTAAATGCAGCTGTAGATCTTCCAGGTGGTAAAAAAGATTTTGTTAAAATGGGGTCGTATGGAATTGGTGTATCAAGGTTAGTTGGCGCAATTATAGAGGCTAAATATGATGAAAAGGATGAAATAATGAAATGGCCATTTTCTGTAGCACCATACGAGCTAGCCATAATACCCATGATTAATAAAAATGATACATCTGTATTAGATAAAGCAAATAAACTTTTTATGCATTTTGAAAGTAAAAATATTGATACAATTATCGATGATATGGATGAAAACCTTTCATCTAAAATTAAAAAATTTAATTTGATAGGTGTACCTTATCAAATAATCTTAGGAAAAAAATCAGATGGTGATTTATTAGAGTTTAAAGAAATTGGAAAAGATCCTAAGAATTTAACTATAGATCAAATAACTCAAATTTTAACTGAACAAAAATTAAAAAATTGATTTCTGCATTAGAAAAAGAAATTACACTTAGATATCTAAAAACCAAAAAAAAAGACGGTTTTTTAAATATTATATCTATTTTTTCATTTATCGGAATTAGCTTAGGGGTTGCGGTTTTGATTATTGTGATGTCAGTTATGAACGGCTTTAGAACCGAGTTAATTAATAAGATTGTAGGATTTAACGCTCATGTTACTGTTAAGCCATATGAGAGCTCTATTAGTTTAGAACAATTAGATAATGAAAATCTGAAATTAATTTCAAAAGAATTAATACTTAGTAATTCAGGTGAAGCAATTGTCATCAGTAAAGACTACACTAAAGGGATAATTCTAAGAGGCTACAGTGCTGAAAACTTTCTAAAACTTGATGTTGTAAAAAAAGGAAACTTAATTAGCAAATCAAACCAATTATCAAAGAATTTGATATCGATAGGTAAAGAATTAAGTTTTAATTTGGATCTTGGAGTGGGTGATAAAGTATCAATTATGTCCCCTGTAGGTATCGAAACGATTATAGGAAGCTTACCTAAACAAGAAACTTTTATTATTAGTTCAATATTTGACAGT
The DNA here is from genome assembly GCF_047722545.1 of Candidatus Pelagibacter sp. Uisw_121. Lineage (GTDB taxonomy): Bacteria > Pseudomonadota > Alphaproteobacteria > Pelagibacterales > Pelagibacteraceae > Pelagibacter. The sequence goes on from NZ_CP159816.1 coordinate 503,357, forward strand.
GGTTTAGCTGATTTTGACGCCAACATAGCCTTCATAAATTTAGACACGTTAGAAAACTTTTTTAATCTTAAAAAGGAAAAGCGTAAACTAGAAATTTATTTGAATGACCCATCTAATATTGAAGAAGAAAAAAATAAAATTCAAAAAATATTCAAAAATGAATTTGTACACAGTTGGGCCGATATGAATAGTTCATTATTTTCTGCGTTAAAAGTTGAAAGAAATGTAATGTTTATAATCTTATCTTTGATTATTATAGTTGCTGCTTTTAATATTATTTCTGGTCTTACAATTCTGGTTAAAAATAAGACAAGAGATATAGCTATACTAAAGTCCATAGGTGTCTTAAATAAATCCATTGTTAAGGTTTTTTTTCTTGTTGGTGTTATTATTGGAACTACAGCAACATTTTTTGGAATTTTTTTAGGTGTAATATTTTCTTTATATATAGAAAATTTAAGAGAGTTTTTAAGCAATACATTTAATATTAGCTTGTTTCCTGAAGAGATTTATTTTTTAAGTACAATGCCTTCTGAAATAAACCCAACTTCAATTTTTATTATTTCACTTTGTTCAATCTTTATAACAATTATTGTTTCAATTTTTCCCGCAATCAAGGCTTCAAAATTAGATCCAGTTAAAGGACTTAAGTATGAATAATTTAATAACATTAGAAAACATATCAAAATCTTTTTCTAAAAATAAAAAAATAAATGTTTTAAAAAAAATTAATTATTCTTTTAAAAAAGGCAAGATTTATTCACTAGTTGGTCCATCTGGATCAGGAAAATCTACACTACTAAATATTTTATCAATGATAGATAAACCTACTAACGGTTCATTGATAATTGGTAGTACCCCAGTAAACTTTAACGATAATACAAAAAATGATAAAATTAGATCCAGTAAAATTGGAATTATCTATCAACAAAATAATTTACTTCCAGATTTTACTGCATTAGAGAATGTTTATTTAGCTGGTTTAGCTTTAACCAATGATAAAAAAAATTCAATTAATCGAGCAAAAAAAACTATAAAAATAATGGGTCTTTCGTCACGTGAGTCGCATTTTCCTTCGGAATTATCAGGGGGTGAAATGCAAAGAATTGCAATGGCTAGAGCACTCATTAATGAGCCTGAAATTATGTTAGCAGATGAGCCTACTGGTAGTTTAGATCACACTACCGCCAAAGAGGTTTTTAATGTTTTGTATAATTTGAAAAATAAAAATAGATTAATAATCTATGCAACTCACAATAGATTTTTTGCCAATATGGCTGATTGCAAACTAGAAATGATTGATGGTAATATAAAAACCATCAATGCTAGAATTAAATAATCAAAACTTTAATCACTTAAAAATTCACACACAGTATTCAATTTGTGAAGGTGCTATCAAAATTGATAATTTAAAAGATTTTTGCAAAGAAAAAAAGATACCTTGTTTGGGTCTATCCGATACATCCAATTTATGTGGTGCACTGGAGTTTGCTGAAAATATTTCTAAAGTTGGTACACAGCCAATTATTGGCACTCAAATATATTTTAAATTTGAAGACACAACAGGGTTATTACCCTTGATAGCTCTTAACGAAAATGGATATAAGAGAATTATAGAACTTTCCTCAAGGTCTTACCTTGAAAATGATGCTTTATCTGATCCTCATTTAGACATTAAGGAACTTTTAATTGATACAGAAGGTGTGTCCTTACTTTCTGGAACTATTCAAGGTTTGTTTGGCAAATTATTTGAAAAAGGTCGTTTAGAGGAAATATCAAAACTATATAAGAGCTTATCATCGAAATTTAATGATAATTTTTATCTAGAAATCCAAAGACATGGCGATCAAAATGAGGTTGCTTTTGAAAAATTTAATTTAGAACAATCTTTAAAAATTAAAATGCCAATTATTGCTACTAATGAAGTTTATTATTTAACACCTGATATGCACGAAGCTCATGATGCATTAACTTGTATTGGTTCTAAAACTTATGTTAATGAAAAAAATAGAATTAAATATAGTAACCAACATTATTTTAAATCGGATGAAGAAATGTCAAAATTATTTTCAGATCTTCCTGAAGCTTTAGAAAATAACTTCAATTTGCCATTTAAATGTAATTTTAGACCACAATTTTCCAAACCTGTACTTCCAAATATTAGTTCTGAAAAAGGAGGTAGCGCTGATGAAATACTTAAAAAAGACTCATTAGATGGATTGAAAGAAAAATTTCTCAAAGTTTTTAGAATTGAAGAAAATAACTTAGAAGCTGATGATAAATTTTTGAAATATAAAGACAGACTAGATCATGAGTTAAAGATCATAATTGAAATGAAATATCCTAGTTATTTCTTGATTGTGTCTGACTACATTAAATGGGCTAAGAATAATGACATTCCAGTAGGACCGGGTAGAGGATCTGGAGCAGGCTCACTTGTTGCTTGGTGTTTATCTATTACTGATGTTGACCCAATTAAATTTAATTTAATATTTGAAAGATTTTTAAACCCTGACCGTGTGTCAATGCCTGACTTTGATATAGATTTTTGTGAGGAAAAAAGAGATCTTGTTTTTAAATATTTAACTACAAAATACAAAGACAGTGTTGCTCATATAATTACATTTGGAAAATTAAAAGCAAGAATGGTTATTAGAGATGTTGGTAGAGTATTAGGTTTACCATATGGTTTTGTTGATAGCATTTCAAAAATGATACCTTTTGATCCTTCTAGACCTCAAAGCTTAATTGAATGCATTAATAGTGAACCAAGACTTCAAAAATTAGTTAATGAAGACCCACGTGTGAAAAAATTAACTGATCTTTCTTTGAAACTAGAAGGTTTAAACAGAAATGTAGCAACTCATGCAGCTGGTGTTGTAATTGCTGATAGAAAATTAACTGAAGTCGTGCCTTTATATAAAGATGCATCTGCAGATTTATTATTACCTTCTACACAATTTGACATGTATTCAGCAGAAAATGCTGGTTTAATTAAGTTTGATTTTTTAGGATTAAAAACTTTAACAGTAATTAATAGAACGCAAAAGTTGATTAATAAAAAAGTTAAGGATTTTAAAATTGAAGATATTGATTTTGATGACCAAAAAGTTTTTGAACTTTTGTCTTCTGGTAATACCGTTGGATTATTCCAGGTTGAGAGCGCTGGTATGCGTGAAGCATTATTGCAGATGAAACCCAATCATATTGAAGATATTATTGCACTAGTGGCTCTATATCGTCCAGGACCTATGAGTAACATACCAGTTTATAATGACTGTAAACATGGAAGACAAACACCTGATTATTTGCATCCACTACTTGAGGATATTTTAAAACCTACATATGGGGTTATTATTTACCAAGAACAGGTGATGCAAATTGCGCAAAAACTCTCTGGTTTTACTGCAGGTGAGGCTGATATTTTAAGAAGAGCTATGGGTAAAAAAAAAAAGAGCTGAACTAGAAAGGCAGAAACAAGGATTTATTGCTGGGGCTCTTAAAAATGGAATTAGCAAGGATGTTGCAGCAAGTATATTTTTAAAAATTGAACCATTTGCTGAATATGGGTTTAATAAAAGTCATGCAGCTGCTTATGCTATAATTTCTTATCAAACAGCATTTTTAAAAACATATTATCCTAAAGAATTTTTTGCTGCATCAATGACAATGGATATATCAAATCAAAATAAATTAAGCGAATTTCATGAAGAACTTAAAAGAATTAAAATTAAAGTTATACGACCTGATATTAATAAGTGCTTTGCAGATTTTCAATTTGATAAAAATAATTTCTACTATGCACTTGGTGGAATTAAAAGTGTTGGTTATGAAGCAATATCAAATGTTATTAAGGAAAGGAAAGAAAATGGTGAATTTAAATCTATTAATGATTTTTTAAATAGAGTTAACCCTAAAGATATTAATAAGCTCCAATTAGAAGGTTTAGTTAAAGCAGGAGCCTTTGATAACATAGATAATAATAGGCAAGCATTGTTTAATTCAATTCCAAATTTTATTTTAAAAACAAAAAATATTTATGAAAACAAAGCAGCAAATCAAATTGATCTTTTTGGCTCTGACGAAGAACAGGACAATGAAATAGTTCTTAATATTGAGGATTGGAAGTTTGAAGATCGATTATCAAGAGAATTTGAAGCTATAGGTTTTTTTATATCTGATCATCCTTTAAATCAATTTAAAGAAATTTTTGATGACTACAAAATAGTTGATTATGCAAAATTTAATCTAGACGACACTATAAAAGATGCAAATATTGCAGCTACACTTTTAAAGATCACTGAAAGAAAAACTGCAAAAGGTAATTCTTATGGTGTTATTAAGTTCACCGATTTGACTAGTGTTTTTGAGCTCTTTATTTTTTCTGATATTTTGGAATTAAATAGAGAGGTTTTAGTTGAGGGCAGCTCTTTGATTATAACTTTGATTAAAACCATTTCTAACGATGAAAACAAATCTAAAAGAATAAATGTTCAAAAAATAGCATCTCTTAAGGATCTCTTTAATAAACCTGTTAATGAAATTATTTTCAATATTAAATCAATTAAAGATATCGATAAAATATCTGATTTAGTTGATGAGGAGGGTACAACAGAGGTAACAATAAATGTTTACGATGAAAACAATGACTTTAGCTTTAAACTAAAAAATAAACGTCTTATTGATAGGAAAGCCATCAATATCCTCAGAAACAATGATATTTCCACCATTATTCATTAAAAAAGACTTGTTTGTTCTATAAATAATTTGTAAATAACTCTTAAATTAAATTAACACGCACACAGTTTGTGGTTTTATACCTCCGGTCCTTAAATGGAAATTACTGTGGTGGCTTAACCGGGAATAAACATGAAAATACCAAGTCTAACTATCCAACAACTATTAGAAGCAGGCGTTCACTTAGGTCACAAGACTTTAAGATGGAACCCAAAGATGAAAAAATACATTTTTGGAAAAAGAGATTCAATTCATATTATTGATTTAACTCAAACACTAGAGTTAACAAATGTAGCCTTGGAAAAGGTTTATAATACAGTAGCAAATAACGGAAAAATTCTTTTTGTATCTACGAAAAAACAAGCATCTGAAGCTATAGCTGAAGTTGCTAAAGAAACTGGACAATACTTTGTAAACTACAGGTGGTTAGGTGGAATGTTAACTAATTGGGGGACAATCTCGGGATCAATTAAAAAGATGAAAAAATATGAAGCTGATCTTGTTGCAGAAAATAGAGGCTTTACAAAAAAAGAATTATTAAAAATGAGTGTCAAAAAAGACAAATTAGAAAGAGCTCTAGGTGGAATTGCTGAAATGAAAAAAGTTCCAGACTTAGTTTTCATTATTGATACTAATTATGAATCTCTAGCTATTGCTGAAGCATCTAAATTAGGTATTCCAATTTGTGCTATACTTGACAGCAATTCTAATCCTGATGGAATTGATTATCCAATACCAGGTAACGATGATGCTAGAAGAGCAATTGATCTTTACTGTAATTTAGTAAAAGAAACTATTGAAAATGCAAAAAAAGCTGCTCCATCTAAATCTGAAGAAAAACCTGATGTTGATGAGGCAAAAGTAAAAGAAGCTTCTTCAAAAACTATTCAAGAGATTGATAGAGAGAAGTTAGATGCTAAATTTTCAAAAAAAGATAAGAAAAAACTAAATTAATATGAGTGATATAGAAAAAGTAAAACAATTACGTGAAGCAACTGGTGCTGGGTTTAAAGATTGCAATCTTGCAATTAAAGAGTCCGCTGGTGACCTAGATAAAGCGGTTGAAATTTTAAGAGTTAAAGGAATTTCTAAAGCTTCAAAAAAAATGTCAAGAGATGCTAAAGAGGGTGTTATTGCAACTTCAGGTGATGAAAATAAAATATCTGTTATTGAAATTAACTGCGAAACTGATTTTGTTGCTAAAAATGATGATTTTGTATCTTTTGCAAAAGAATTAAGTGAATTAAATAATCAAAATGGTTCTGATTTAGAAAAACTTAATAAATCAAAAATGACAAATGGTGAAACGGTTGAAGATAGTCTTGTGGCATTGATTGCAAAAATGGGTGAAAAAATAACAGTTGGTAAAGCTAAGACATTTAACCAGTCAGGCTCTAAAAATTTTAATTATTTGCATACTGTAGTTAAAGATAATTTATCTAAATTATCAGTTATAGCATCACTTGAGACTTCAGATGACAGTGATGTTGTTAAGGCTTTTGGTAAACAGCTATCAATGCATATTGCGGCATCAAACCCTTTAGCATTAAGCTCAGATTTAATTGATAAAGATCTACTTAAAAAAGAACAAAATCTTGTTACAGAAGAATTAAAAAGCTCAGGTAAGCCTGAGGAGATTGTACAAAAAATTAGCTTAGGTAAAATGAATAAATTTAAAGAGGAAAATGCTTTGTTAACACAAGCCTGGGTTATGGAGCCCAAAAAGAAAGTGCAAGATATTATAAAAGAACTTAATATATCTGACTTAAAGATTAATGATTTTTTTAGAATTAAAATAGGTGAATAAATGTTTAATGAAAAAACGTATAGCCAGAAGATGGATAAAACCATTGAGGTTTTTCAAAAAGAATTAACTTCATTAAGAACTGGAAGAGCAAATGCTTCAATGCTTGACCTTGTTAAGGTTGATGTTTATGGGCAAGCAATGCCATTAAACCAAGTTTCAAGCATAACAACTCCTGATGCAAGAACAATCAATATCCAAGTTTGGGACCTTAATAACGTTCCACTTGTAGATACTGCAATAAAAAAATCAGAACTAGGTTTAAATCCTCAAATTGATGGTCAATTAATTAGGTTACCTGTGCCAGATTTAAATGAAGAGAGAAGAACTGAGATTAAAAAATTAATTAAATCTATAGGGGAAAAATGTAAAATCTCAATCAGAAATATTAGAAGAGAAGCTAATGATGATTTAAAAAATTTAGTCAAAGGTAAAGAAATCAGTGAAGACGATGAAAAAATAAATGAAAAAATAGTACAAACATTTACTGATGAGCATATTAAAACTATTGACACTAAAGTTGAAGCAAAAGAAAAAGAAATAATGAGAATATGAACCCAGTTAAGCATGTTGCCATCATTATGGATGGAAACGGGAGATGGGGAATTAAATATAAAGGTTCAAGAAACAAGGGCCATACAGCTGGATTAAAAACTATTGAAAACATAATTGAAGAAAGTTTAAAACAAAAGATTAAATATCTAACACTCTACACTTTTTCTACAGAAAATTGGAAAAGACCAAAAAAAGAAATTAATTTTTTATTTAAGATTTTAGAGAAATTTTTATTAAAAAAAACAGTCAATTTAATTCGAAACGGTATTAAGTTATATATCCTGGGTGATAAAAAAAAATTTTCAACACAACTTCAAAAAATTATTAAAATTTCAGAAAAAAAAACATTTAATAATAAAAAACTTCAAATTAATTTAGCACTAAATTATGGCTCTAAGGAAGAAATTATTAATGCTTGTAAAAATTTAAAAAAAAGAAAAATGAAGATTACAGAGAGAAATATTGAAGACAACATGTATACAAAAAATATTCCAAATCCTGATTTATTGATTAGAACAGGAAATACCAATAGACTCAGTAATTTTTTATTATGGCAAGTAGCATACACAGAGATTTTTTTTATAAAGAAACTCTGGCCAGAATTTAATACTAATGATTATAAAAAAATTCTTAATAAGTTTAGATTGTTAAAAAGAAATTTTGGATCAATATAATATGATTGAATTAAAAAAAAGAATAATTACATCGTTGTTTTTATTAATACTTTTAATTTTAATGTATATTTATAATTATGTTCTAATAATTGCAGTAATTATTATTTCATTGATTGTATGGATAGAGTTTTTTGGATTAATAATGAAAATATTTTATAAAAATAATTTAAAAAATAAGATATTTAGACTGCTCTTTAAGGGAACATCTTTAATTTATCTTTGTTTATTATCATTTCTGATTGTTCTTATCTTTTCAAATGAAAATATTTATAAATTTTTTGCAATTTATTCATTACTAGTAGCAATAACATCTGATATTGGCGGTATGGTATTTGGAAAATTTTTTAAAGGTAAAAAGTTAACAAAAATTAGCCCCAAAAAAACAATCTCTGGATCAATTGGTGCTTTTGTTTTTTCTATATTATTAATATTTATTTTTAATAAAAATTTTGAAAACCACGTATTTATGAAAGTGCTATTTTTTACAGTGACTGTTTCATTTATTTCACAAATAGGTGATTTGTTTATTTCTTTTTTAAAACGAAAAGCAAATGTTAAAGATACTAGTGATATTCTTCCTGGCCACGGTGGTTTTTTAGATAGAATTGATGGGATAATTTTTGCTTTACCTTTTGGAATTTTTTTAAGTAAACTTTTATTTTGATATGAAAAAAAAAATTATTATTTTAGGATCTACAGGGTCGATAGGCATGACTACCATTAAAATCGTTCTAAAGAATAAAAAAATTTTTGATGTTATTCTACTTACAGCCAATAAAGATTATGTAAAATTATTATCACAAGCAAAAACACTTAAGTGTAAAAATATTATTGTTTTTGATAAAGAAAATTTCTTTAAAGCAAAAATTATAAATAAAAACAAAAATATTAAAATTTTTAATAATGTTAAAGATTTTTTAAAAAATCAAAAAAATAAAGTTGACTACACGATGTGTGCTATAAGTGGAATATCAGGCTTAGAACCGTTAATCGACATAATTAAAATTACTAAAAATTTAGCTATTGCTAATAAAGAATCAATAATTTGTGGATGGAACTTGATTCAAAAAAAAATTGTAAAATATAATGTAAAATTTATTCCTATAGACTTCTGAACATTTTTCCATTCAATCATTAATAAAAAATAATAAAAATATGGAAATTGATACGATTTTTATAACTGCTTCAGGTGGTCCTTTTTTAAAAACTCCTATGACACAATTTAAAAACATATCAGCAAAAAAAGCAACGAAACATCCCAACTGGAAAATGGGAAAAAAGATTTCAGTTGATTCTTCTACATTGATGAATAAAGTTTTTGAAATTATAGAGGCTCAAAGAATTTTTAAATTACCAATATCCAAGTTCAAAATTTTGATACATCCAAAATCTTATTTACATTCTATTGTTAAATTTCATGATGGTACCTCTAAATTGTTGATTCATGATACAAGCATGATGATACCAATTTTTAATTCACTGTTTAATGATGATTCTACAAAAAAGCTTAAAACTAAAAAAATTAATTTAAATATTATTAATAATTTAAATCTATCAAATGTTGATTTATTGAGATTTCCAATGGTTAAAATTCTTAAGATGATTCCTAATAATATAAGTTTATTTGAAACTGTTCTTGTAAGTGCGAACGACTGTTTAGTGGATCTTTTTTTAAATAAAAAAATTAAATATCAAGATATATATAAGAATTTAAAAAAAATATTAAGATTAAGTGAATTTACTAAACTTAAATCATCAAAACCTAAAAATGTGTTACAAATAATTCACTTAAGCAAATATGTAGCTTTAAAAACTAAGTCATTATGTGTAATGTAGGCGACTTTATGAAAAAATTTATTTTTATATTAATGATAATTGTCTCTAATTTTTTTAGCCAACTTAATGCTGAGATAATTAATGATATTGTTATTAATAACAATGACAGAATATCTTTAGGTACTATAAAAACTTATGGTAATATTGAATTAGGAAAGAGTTATTCTGAAGATGATTTAAATAATATTTTAAAAAATTTATATAATACAAAATTTTTTAAAGATATTTCTTTAAAAATTGAAAATGAAACTTTAATAATTGATCTAATAGAAAATAAGTTAGTACAGACAATAATTATTGAAGGAATTAAATCCTCAAGAATACAGGAGGCCATAATGGAGGGCTTAACTTTTAAGGAAAAATCACCATTTATAGATTTTGAGATTTCTAACGATTTAGCTAATATTAAAAGTGCTTTAACTTTACAAGGTTATTATTTTTCCAATGTATTAAGCAACATTAAAGTAAATGATAATAATACAGTTGATATTATTTTTAATATTGATTTAGGTGAAAAATCTAAAATTTCAATTATTGAATTTACTGGTGATAAAATTTTTAAAAACAAAACTTTATTAAATTTAATTACGTCTGAAGAAAATAAATTTTGGAAATTTATATCTGGAAAAAAATATTTAAATCAACAAAATATATTACTAGATGAAAGATTACTAAGGCAGTTCTATTTAAATAATGGATATTATGATGTAAATATAAATACTTCAACAGCTACAATTCTGGAAAATAAAAGTTTCAAATTAACATACAATATTAATGCTGGTAATTTATTTAAAGTGAATAAAGCTAGCCTGGATATACCAGTTGATTATGACCCTTTAAATTTTATTAAAATTAAAAAATTACTTAATGAATTAGAAGGTAATGAGTATTCATTCAGTAAAATTTCTAAAATTGTCAAAGAAATAGATAAAGTGTCACTATCTAGAGAGTATGATTTTATTAATGCCACTATTATTGAAGAAAAATTGAATACTAATAAAATTAATATTAATTTTAAAGTGAGCGATTCCGAGAAACTCTATATTGAGCGCATCAATATTCTTGGAAACAATATAACTGAAGAAAATGTTATAAGATCTAATTTAGAGATTGATGAAGGAGACCCATTTAACGAACTTCTTCACACTAAAAGTTTAAATAATTTAAAATCTTTAAATATTTTTAAAACAGTTAAATCAGAAATTGTTGACGGTTTAAGTCCAGCTACAAAAATTATTAATATTGATATCGAGGAAAAGCCTACTGGAGAAATCAGTCTTGGTGCTGGATTTGGTACAGATGGTGGTACTGTCGGTTTTTCAGTTAGCGAAAATAATTTTCTAGGAAAAGGTGTAAGATTATCGACTAGTCTAAGAGTTAGTCCAGAAACCATTAAGGGAAATTTCACAGTCAATAATCCTGATTTTAACTATAGTGGAAGATCTTTAATTACAAATTTAGAAAGCACTTCAACAGATAAATTAACTGATAGTGGTTATGAGTCTTCAAAAACTGGTTTTTTACTTGGTACACGCTTTGAAAAAAATGAAAACCTTTTCTTTAGTCCAACTCTGTCAACCTTTCATGAAAGTATTGATACAAACTCAACTGCTAGTGCTTCCCTTAAAAAACAAGATGGTTCATATTTTGAAAACAAATTCAGCTACACTTTTGATTACGATTTACGTGATAAAAAATATCAAACTACAGAGGGCCTAAGAAGTGTCTTTAATCAATCCATACCATTAATTTCTGATGATTATGCTTTATCAAACAGCTATGAAATTACTAAATGGCATCAATTTGATAATAAAATGATAGCAGATATAAATTTTTATGGAAAAACAGTTCAATCAATAAAAGATGAAGATGTTAGAATTTCAAGTAGATTAGGTTTGCCCAACAATAGATTAAGAGGTTTTGAAAGTGGTAAACTGGGCCCTGTAGACGGAAAAGATTATATAGGTGGAAATTATGCTGTAGCTTTAAATATTAGCACAACATTACCTATGCTTTTTCAAAGTCTTGAAAATATTGATTTACAATACTTCATAGATGCTGGCAATGTCTGGGGAGTTGATTACTCTGATACAATAGACGATTCAAATACTATTAGATCCTCAACAGGTTTAACTATTAACTGGTTTACACCTATAGGACCTATGAATTTTGCTTTAACTCAAAATCTATCAAAGGCTAGCACAGACAAAGTCGAAAATTTTCAATTTAATATTGGAACGTCTTTTTAACTATGAAACTTTTAATTATTGTAATATCGTTAATTTTTTTTATTATTAACCCTATCAAAGCAATTGATTTAAAGATTGTTTACATAGACACAGATAAAATCTTGAATGAGTCAAAAGCTGGAATAGATATAAAAAAACAATTAGATGCTATTAACAAAAAAAATGTTTCTAAATTTAAAAAAATTGAAAAGGAACTAGTTGAAGAAGAAAAAAAAGATTTCTCAACAAAAAAACATTCTTTCTAAGGAAGAATTAGAAAAAAAAATTAAAGTCTTGCAAGAAAAAGTTGTCAAATTTAATAATGATGTAAAAAAAAATAAGAATGACCTGATCCAAAAAAATAAAAATGCCACAGAAAAGATCTTAAGTTCTTTAAACTCTATTCTATCTAATTATGCATCAAAAAATTCAGTTCATATTATTCTTCAGAAAAAGCACATAGTTATAGGAAGAGAGGATTTAGATATAACAAGCGAGATTTTAGGTACAGTAAATCAAAAAATTAAGAATATAAAATTACAATAATTATGACGAATTCTTTAAATAAAAAAGAAATAATTGAATTATTACCTCATAGAGAACCCATGCTTCTTATAGAAGAGTTAATCGATATTAAAAAATTATTTTCTGCAACAGCAATTGTAAATGTTAAAAAAAGTAGTTTTTTTGTACAAGGACATTTTCCTGACAATCCAGTTATGCCTGGAGTTTTGATTGTTGAGGCTTTTGGTCAAGCAGCGGCAGCTCTTACTGCGCATGGGATTGATAAAGAAACTTATGAAAATAAACTTGTTTTTTTAATGGGTGTTGAAAAAGCAAGATTTAGAAACCCTGTTATTCCTGATTGTAAACTTGAATTACATATAGAGGCAATCAGATCACATGGAAGAGTATGGAAATATAAAGGTGAAGCCTTTGTTGAAGGTAAAAAAATGGCTGATGCCATATGGTCGGCAACTATTGTTGATAGAAAATAATCAGTAATAATTCTTGATAAGTAAATCTTTAAAATTTTGATAAAAAACTTTATCAATGATTAATCCATTTTTTAAAAATAGAGGTCCTATAAAAATTAATGAAATTTTAAACTCTGCAAATATTACAAATAAGTTTGATTATACAGACACAAAAATTTTTGATGTTAAGGATCTTATTCTCGCATCAAATAATGATATTACCTTTTTTCATTCAAAAAATTATGAAAATGCAGCTTCAACCACTAAAGCAACTTATTGTATAACAACAAAACAATTGTCAAACATTTTACCAAAAAGCTGCAAACCTATTGAAGTTGATAATGTTTTAATCTCAACTGCAATGATTACTAAAATCTTTTACCCAGACGCTATTACCGACGATTTTGATCCTCAAACTGAAAACATTGAAAAAACATCTTTCCATAATACAGTAAAACATGGTCAAAATATATTAGTTGGAAAAAATATTAAAATTGGAATTAACTGTTTAATAGGTCACAATACTATAATTGAAAGCAATGTTACTATTGGTGACAATTGTTCAATAGGATCAAATGTTATTATAAGAAATTCTATAATTAAAAATAATGTCTCTATTTTGGATGGATGTGTAATTGGAAAAAAAGGTTTTGGTTTTTTCCCTAATAATACTCTCAATATTCGATACCCTCATATAGGAATTGTAATAATTGAAGATAATTGTGAAATAGGATGTGGCTCCACAATTGACAGAGGATCTTTATCTAACACTATTATTGGAAAAAATACTTTCTTAGACAATCAGGTTCATATAGCTCACAACAATAAGATAGGTAAAAATTGCATTATAGCTGGTCAAGTTGGTTTTGCTGGAAGCTCTACATTGGGAAACAATGTAATGATTGGTGGGCAAGCGGGCATATCAGGTCACTTAAAAATTGGTAATAACGTACAAATTGGTGGTGGTTCTGGTGTTATAAAAAATATTCCAAGCGATTCTAAAGTGATGGGTTACCCGGCTAAAGATTTAAAAAAGTTTATTAAAAATAACAAATGATACACAAAACTGCAATAATAGATTCAAAGGCCAAGATTTCTTCAAATGTAGCAATAGGTGCTTACTCTGTAGTAGGACCTGATGTAGAAATTGATGAAAATACAATTATTCACTCACATGTTGTTATCTCAGGAAATACTAAAATTGGTAAAAATAATAAAATTTATTCATTTGCATCTATTGGTAATGACCCTCAAGATTTAAAGTACAATGGTGAAGAAACTAAATTAATTATTGGGAATAAAAATACTATTAGGGAGTATGTAACTATAAATCCTGGGACAGTAGGTGGTGGTAGTGAAACGATAATTGGTAATAATTGCCTGTTAATGATATCTAGTCATGTTGCACACGACTGCTTAGTGGAAGACAATGCAGTTATTGCAAATAATGTTGCCATCGCAGGTCATGCTCAAATTGGAAAAAATGTTATTATAGGAGGAAACTCAGCTGTACAACAATTTACAAGGATTGGTAAAATGGCAATGATAGGAGGTATGACAGGGGTTCTTCACGATGTAATACCATATGGACTATCAACTGGTAACAGAAATATTTTACAGGGATTAAATTTGATAGGTTTAAGAAGAGCTAAATTTGAAAATGAAGAAATCTTAGGTTTGAACAAAGCTTATAAAGAGATATTTGCCACCAAAAGTTTAACAGAAAATATTAGCAAATTAAATGGCTCTTTTAGAAATAGCGTTTTGGTAAAAGAAGTGATTGAGTTCATTACAAAAGATAAAAAAAGATCTATTTGCACACCATTTTCATAAGATGATAGGATTAATTTTCGGTGATACTGATTTTCCAAAAAAAATTCTTAAAAAAGTTAAGAAAAAAAATATTAATTATTTGATAATAGATTTATCAAAATCAAAAAAGTTTAAAAAAGATAAAAAATCTTATTCTGTTTCAATTGGTCAATTTGGTAAAATAATTAATATTTTGAAAGAAAATAGTTGTAAAAAAGTACTGTTTGCTGGCAAGGTTCATAAGCCTAATTTTTCTAGTTTAAAATTAGATTTTAAAGGTATTTTTTACATACCAAAAATAATCAAAGCCTCAAAATTAGGAGATGCTGCTGTTTTAAAAGAAATTATAAGAATTTTAAGTCAAAACCAAATCAAAACAGAAAGCTCATTGAAATTTAACCCTGAATTAACCCTTAAAAAAGGAAATTACTCTAAAGTTAAACCAAACAATCAAGACTTATTAGATGTGGGAAAGGCGATTAAAACGCTAAATAATTTAGGACAGTATAATTTTAGTCAAGGTGTTGTTGTTAGAAATAAAAAAGTTGTGTCAATTGAGGGAAGGGATGGAACTGAAAAAATGCTCAGAAATAGTAAAAGTAAAAAATTTAGAAATCATGGAGTTTTAGTCAAATTTCCCAAAAAAAAACAAGATCTCAGAGTTGACTTACCAACCATTGGTTTCAAAACTTTAAAACAATGTAAAACCGCAGGATTAAAAGGTGTAGTTATAAAAGGCAAACAAAATGTTTTTTTAGATAAAAACAAATGTATTAACTTTGCTAATAAAAATAAGATGTTTATTACTGCCAAATGAAAAAAATATTTATTGTAACCGGTGAACCCTCAGGAGATAAATTAGCTTCTAAAGTGATTTCCAAACTTATGAATAAAGATTCTAGTATTGAATATTTATGTGTTGGAGGTACTCATTTAAACTCATTAGGTGTTAAATCAATTTTTGACCTTAAAGATATAACCTACATTGGTTTTACTAGTGTTTTGTTAAATATTTTCAAAATTAAAAGTAAGATAAATAAAACAGTCGATGAAATATTAAAATTTAATCCTGATATCTTATTTAGTGTTGATAGTCCTGACTTTACTTTGAGAGTTGCAGAAAAAGTTAAAAAAATTAATAAAAAAATTAAAACCATTCATTATGTTGCTCCACAAGTATGGGTATGGAGAGAGGGTAGAGTTAAGAAATTTAAAAATTTTTTAGATCATGTTCTGCTTTTATTCGATTTTGAAAAAAAATATTTTGATAAGGAAAATATTCCTAATACTTTTGTTGGTCATCCTTTACTAGAAAATGAAATGAAAAATAAAATAGATTTATCAAATATTATATCTACTGATAAAAAGATTATTTCACTATTTCCTGGTAGCAGATCCTCTGAAATATATTTACTACTGCCAATTTTAATCAGTTTTATTAACTTAATGAATGCAAATTTTGATGATTATCTGTTTATTTTTCATGCTACAGAAGAAAACAAAACTAAGATTAATCAAAAAATTAAAATTTCCAATATACAAAATGTTGAAGTTATTTCTGATGAAAATATTAAGAAACAAATATTAGGTAAATCTATTTTTGCTGTTTCAAAATCTGGAACTGTTTCACTTGAAATTTGTAATGCTAAGGTGCCATCTTTAATAATTTATAAAATGAATTTTTTGAATTATCTAATAGTTAAATTATTAGTAAAAATTAAGTATGCAAATATAATTAATATAATTAATAATAAAGAAATTATTCCTGAATTAATTCAAAAAGAATGTAATGCTAAAGAGATTTATAATTCAGTTCTTTATTTTTTAAAAAACCCTGAAATGATGAAACAACAAGTTCATGATTGTGAAAAAACTTTATATAAAATTAGATCAAAAACTTCATCCTCTGATGAAGCTTCGTTGGTATTAACTAAGTTTCTTGTCAGTTAATCTCTTTATTACTTCTTCTTTATCTAAAGATATAATTATATCATAAATACCTGGTCCAAACTTAGAACCTGTTAAAGCTATCCTAAGTGGCTGTCCAACTCCTTTAAAGTTTGTATCATTTATTTTAATAAGCTTATTAATAATAGGTTCTAGAGTTTCTTTGCTTAGTTTATCCACCTTTTCTAATTCATTACTAAAATTTGAAATAACTTTTTTTGCCTTATCGTCAATTAATTTCATATCGTCTTGAAGAAATGACACATCATCGAAAATTATATATTTTCCGTTTGTATATATATCCTCTAAAGTTTTAGCTTTATTTTTTAAAAAAGTTAATGATTTTTTAATCTTATCTATTTTATTAGACTTAATTTCAGTTTTAAACAATTTGCAGTACTCGATGAATTGATCAAACAATTCTTTTTCACCCATATTTTTTATGTAGTGTTCATTCATCGATAAAATTCTACTCATATCTAATTTAGAAGGAGATTTACCAATTCCTTCTATATTAAAGTATTTTATACTTTCATTTAAAGTGAATATTTCTTTATCTTTAAAAGACCATCCAAGTCTTAAAAGATAATTCCTTAGTGCATCAGGCATTATTCCAATTTTAGAATAATCATCTAATGTCGAGGCGTTATCTCTTTTTGATAGTTTTTTACCCTCTACAGTATGAATGAGAGGAATATGTGCGAACTGTGGTAACGCCCATTTCATAGCTATATATATTTGCATTTGTTTGAAAGTATTAATCTTATGATCATCTCCTCTAATAATGTGACTCATATTCATCTGATGGTCATCAACAGTTGCTGAAAGGTTATATGTAGGAGTTCCATCATTTCTTAAAATTATGAAATCTTCAATCGTGTTATTATCAATTTCAACATCACCTTGAACTAAATCTTTTAATATAGATGTTCCTTCAATTTTACTCTTAAATCTAATTACAGGCTTTATATCCTTGGGAGCATCAGTTTCTGCACGGTCTCTCCATTTTCTATTATAAATATAAGGAAGTTTTTTTTGTCTTGCTCTTTTTTTTTGTTCTTCAATTTCATCACTTGAGCAATAGCATTTATAAGCATTTCCATTTTTAAGTAATTCATTTGCAACCTTTATATGATCGTCAATTTTTGTTGATTGGATATATTCTTCACCATCATGCTCTATACCTATCCATTTCAATGATTTAATAATTTGAAACTTGTGCTCATCTTTAGATCTTTCTTTATCAGTATCTTCAATTCTTAGGTGAAAAGTGCCATTTTTATTTTTTGAATATAACCAATTAAACAAAGCCGTTCTTACACCTCCAATATGTAGGGCCCCAGTTGGAGAGGGAGCAAATCTTGTTGCTACTTTTGACATTGAGAATGTTTAGACTATTTTTTTAGAAGTTTCTATATAAAGATACTAAAACTCCCTGAACTTTAACTCGATCTGGACCAAATATCTTAGTTTCATAGTTTCTATTAGCACTTTCAAGTGCAACTGTTTTGCCTTTTCTTCTAATTCTTTTCAACATAGCTTCATGTTCATCTATTAAAGCTACAACAATTTTACCATTATCAGCTGTATCTGATCTTTTTATGATAACTGTATCACCTTCATTAATTCCAGCTTCAATCATTGAGTCACCTTGAACTTTAAGACCAAAATATTGACCATTTTTTTCAAGATTGTTTGGAAGAGGTATTCTAGAAACTTCATTTTGTATAGCTTCTACTGGTGTTCCTGCAGCTATACTACCTAACACAGGTATTTCCATCTCATTAATTTTAACATCTTCTGTATCTAGACCACCCTTGATAACGCTAGGTGAAAAGCTATTGTAAATATCATTGGCAGAAGCTGTTTCAGGAAGCTTTATAACCTCTAAAGCTCTTGCTTTATGGGCCAACCTTCTAATAAAGCCTCTTTCCTCTAATGCACTAATTAATCTGTGAATTCCTGATTTAGATTTTAAATTTAAAGAATCTTTCATTTCCTCGTATGAAGGAGATACGCCTGAGGCTCTCAACTTTTTGTTGATGAATAAAAGCAGATTTTTTTGTTTTTTAGTTAGCATAAGAACAAATAAAGTACAAAAACTGTTCTACAAGTGTTCTTCTAATTCAGCAATAGCTAAAAACTGTTTAAAATAGAGGTTTATTCGACTAGAGAACCGAAAAAATTGAATTTTTATTCAAATTTTTTAAAAGTGATTCACCAATTAAAAAAGTTTTTATTTCTGTTTTGTTCTCTAAAGAAAGAAGTTCTTCCTTTGTTTTAATACCACTTTCAGAAATTAAAGGAGAGGTGTGATTACTTAAAACACTATAGATATCATAAGTTGTATTAAGGTCTGTTTTTAAAGTTTTAAGATTTCTATTATTTATCCCAATTAATGCTTCTTTAAAGTTAAGAGCTTTCTCGGCTTCCTCAATTGTATGCACCTCAACAATTATTGACATATTAAGTCTCATAGCTTCTTCATATAATTCATTAGCAAGGTCATCAGAAACACCAGCCAATATAATTAATATTGCGTCCGCACCATAACTTTTTGCAAGAGGTACTTGAAACTTATCAATAAAAAAATCTTTACAAAGAACAGGTAAGTTTATTTTTTCTTTTACTTTACTAATATCACTTAGGTTGCCCAAAAAGAAATCTTCTTCAGTTAGAATTGATAAACATGTTGCTTTATTGTTATCATAGATTTTTGCTATTTCTATAGGGTTATAATCGTCAATTATAATACCAGCAGACGGGCTTGCTTTTTTTATTTCTGCAATTAAAGAGATTCTATTATTATCAATGTTATTTTGAATTTTATCTTTAAAGTTAATAAATGTTTTATTTTGATCTATTTGTTCATTTAAAGCATTTATTGAAATTGATTCTTTTAATAAATCAATTTTTTCAATTTTTTTTTTAATAATTTCTTCTAGTACGTCTCTAGACATTCTGAATTTCCTTTAAGTCACTGTATGTTTTTCCTGATAAAATATGTGTTCTAGCTTCATTATAAGCATCAATAAAGATTGTATGCTTTTCTGAAACAATAAGGCCTGCTGCAGCATTTAAACAAACAGCTTTTGAAAAATCGTTATCCTCGCCTTTAAATATATCCAGCATTTTATTCGCATTAAATTTCGCATCGTCGCCAAGTAAATCTTCAAATTTATTTGCATCTACATTTAGTTTTATAGGATCAATTAAAATTTCAGAAATTTCACCATTTTTTAATTGAACAACATTAGTTTTTGAATATGGTGATATTTCATCTAATCCATCTTCACTATTTACAATCCAGGCAAATTTAATATTTAAATTACTTAAGGCATTAGCAAAAATTTTTAATAGCTTTTTATCAAAAACACCAACTACTTGTCTGTCAACTAGGGCAGGGCTACTTAAGGGACCAATCATATTAAAAATTGTTCTTTTACCTATTTTTTTTCTTGTTGGACCAACAAATCTCATTGCACTGTGATAGTTAGGTGCAAACATAAAACCAAAGTGATGTTTTTTAATTTGCTCTTCAATATCCTTTGGCTCTAAATCTATTTTTATGTTCAAAGCTTCTAAAACATCTCCTGAACCACATTTAGAGGAAACAGCTTTATTACCATGTTTTGCAACCTTAATACCCATACTAGACAGAAGTAAAGCGGAAGCTGTAGAGATATTAAGTGTGTTCATACCGTCTCCACCCGTTCCACATGTATCAATACAATCTTTAACGTTAACTCTTTTAGATTTATTTCTTAAAACATAAACCCCTCCAGCAATTTCATCTGAGATCTCACCTTTAGATGAAAGTAGAGTTAAAAAATCAAATATCTCATCATCTGATGCTTTACCATCCATTAGTATTTCAAAAGCATTTTTGCTTTCATTGAACGATAAGTCTTGTTTATTTTTTAATTTATCTAAGAAAATTTTCATTTATTTTTGTAGTTAATAAAATTTTTTAATATTTTAATTCCAATTATAGTCTTTATACTTTCAGGATGAAACTGAACACCGTGGATATTATATTTTTTATGCATTATACCCATGATAGTTCCATCTTTTGTTTCTGCAGTAATTTCAAGCTGATCAGATAACGTTTTTTTATCAATTATAAGGCTATGATATCTTGTAGCTTCAAATTTTGCAGGAAGATTTTTAAGTATACCTATTTTTTTTGATTTTATGGTGCTGGTCTTTCCATGCATTAACTTATTTGCTTGAATAATATTTGAACCAAAAACTTGACCAATAATTTGATGACCTAAACACACGCCAAGAGTTGGTATTTTTTTATATAGCGCTTTTACTATTTTGATACAATTCCCTGATTGATTTGGATTACCGGGTCCTGGTGATATAATAATTTTATCATATTTGTTCTTTATTATTTGTTGATGACTAATTTCATCATTTCTAATTACATCAACTGTAACACCTAGTGATGACACATAGTGATATAAGTTAAATGTAAAACTATCATAATTATCTATTAATATAATTTTCATTATCTTAAGGCATTCATTAATGCTTTTGCTTTATTTACAGTTTCTTCGTATTCTTTAATTGGATTACTATCAGCTACTATTCCTGCACCAGCTTGAACATAGAACTTTTTATTTTTTGCAACAGCAGTTCTTAAAGCGATACAGGTATCAAATTCACCATTTGCAGAAAAATAACCTATTCCTCCAGCATAAACTTTTCTTTTAGTTTTTTCTAGTTCATCAATTATTTCCATAGCTCTAATTTTAGGTGCACCAGAAACAGTTCCAGCAGGAAATCCAGCAAGTAACGATTTAAATTTTGAAAATTTTTTATTATAAACTCCTATTACATTAGAAACTATATGCATTACATGAGAGTACTTCTCAATGATAAAACTTTCTGTCACTTCAACTGTTCCTATTTTAGAGACTTTACCAGCATCATTTCTTCCTAAATCAAGTAGCATTAAATGTTCAGAAAGTTCTTTTTTATCTTTAAGTAAATCTTTAGCAAAAAAATTATCTTCTTTTAAATTTTTACCTCTAGGTCTAGTTCCAGCAATTGGCCTAACAGTAATTTTGTTATCTCTTAATCTAACTAAAATTTCAGGACTAGCTCCTATTATTTGAAAATCTTCAAAATTAAAAAAATACATAAATGGAGAAGGGTTAGTAATTCTAAGTTTTTTGTAAATTTCTAAGGGTGTTTTGGATAAATTAGCTTCAAATCTTTGACTTAAAACTACTTGAAAAATATCTCCAATTTTAATGTATTTTTTTGCTCTATTAACCATTCTTAAAAACTTGTTTTTTGATGTGTTGGATTTAACTTTGATATTAGTTTTTGTATTACTATTAGAATTACCTTTTATACGAGAAGCCTGTATTAATAGGTTGTTAATTTCATTGTCAATTTCAAAATATTTTCTTTTGTAATCTGAAATTTTCTCATCATTGTAAATATTTATAATATAGAAAATCTTTTTTTTAAGGTTATCGTGAATAATTAATGTCCTTGGTCTTAAAAGTCTAACGTCAGGTAGATTTAAATCATCCATACATTTGTTTGGAATTTTTTCTATATATCTTATTGAGTCATAAGAGAAATACCCTGATAATAAAGAACAAATAGGTGGGAGACCTACGGGTGTTTTAAACTTAAATTCTTCTATTATCTTTTCTATAATTTTTTCTGGCTCACCTTTAATTTTTTTTTTGACATTATTGGTAGTTAGATAAGAGTTTCTATTATTAAATTCCCATATCTTATCTGGATTTTTGCCAAAGATAGTGTATCTTCCTCTTATCTTACCTTTTTCCACTGACTCAAAAATAAAACTATTTTTTTCTACTAGAAAATTGTCAATTAGGTTTAAAACTTCTTGATCATCTTTTATTTTTTGAGAAGTATATATTATTTGATTTTTGTTTCTTGAGTGTTGAAACTTAAAATCCTTAAAGTTTCGATTTAGTATCATTTAAAGTAATTTTTTACTCTATCTAGAGTTTTTTCATTAACAATCACCTCATATTTATTGTTTAAAAGGTAATCGTATGATTTTAATATTACGTTTCTATTTTCTGCACTTGCTTCGTTAGTGATTGCATTTAGCAAATTTGAATCTTGAGAAATTTTTGTATCTTCAAATTTTATAACCTTAGCTATAAATATGTTATCTTCTCTGTCAGCAATTAAAGTAAAAGTGTTAATTGGCAGTGTATATAAAATTTTAACAGAATTATTTTCAAATTTATTAATATCTTTAATTGAGTTTAATTGGATTTTTTCAAACTCACCGTTCCCAAGTTTATCAAATGAAGCTTGGTTAAATTCATTTTTGTCTAACTGACTCAGTATATCTTTATTAAATTCAAATTTTTCTTTTTGAAATAGAAGGTTAGTTATTTGTTTTACAAATCTTTCATCATTTAAATTTGGTAATTTTTGAATAACACTATCTATTTGATAAAAGATAAATGTTCCTTTGTCTTCTAGTATTTCAATCTCGTCTTTTCTAGAATTGTAGATTTTATTTTCAATTGTTTCTTTATTTTCTAAATTTATATAATCATTTTTTGTTATTACATCGATATTCAACTCATTTGTAATTGTCTTAAAATCAACGTTTTTAGATATTTTGTTATCAATTTCATCAATAACATCGAAAAAAGCTTGATTAAAATCATCAATACCTAATAAGTTTTTTGGTGTTAATATCACATATGAAAAATCAATATAATCTTGTTTAAGTTTTTCTGAATTTTCATCAATAAAAATTTTAATTTCTTGATCAGTAAACTCATCAGTTTTTTTATAAAATTTATTCAATTTAATAAATTCAATATCTAATTTTCTATTTTTTTCTATAAAATGCTTATCTGTTAAAAACTTAGGAGATTTTGCTCCACCACTTATATAGGTAAATAATTCTCTTTGTAGAGCGTTATTCTTTAATTCCATTTCATACATAGCTGCACTCATACTATTTGTTAGTAAGAACTTTTCATAAAGTGTTCTTTGAAAGTTACCATTCTCATCTAAAAAGTTTTTATTTTTCTTAAGAGTTTCTGCAATTATTGTATCTGAAATGACTAAGTTAAAATCTTTTATTTCAAGATTAAGTAAAGTGGATGAAACCAAAGAGGACAAAAGTTCTTCAATTACATTTTTGTCAATATTCTCTTTTATTACTTGCTGACTTAAGCCTGATTGATTTAGGTAATCCATGAAATCTTGTGTAGAGATATTAGTATTATTTATTTTAGCTATATTATTTTGATTTCCAGTGTTAAATCCTCCACCAAATCCACCAAAGCCAAAAGCTATAACAATAACAAAAATTAGTATTAAGCCACCTATCTTTTTTTTTGTAAAATTTCTTAATGGATTTATCATTGCATTATTAATTTATTGATCTTTAAAATACCAAGCTATAGATTAAATTCTTCATTATGACAAATAAATATATGTATTTTGTAGCTAATTGGAAAATGTATGGGAATTTATCTTCCTTAAATACATTGGATAAAGTTATCAAATTTTCAAAATCAAAAGAAATAAAGGGAGGTAGATTAATTTACTGTCCTCCAAATACTTTAATAAGTTCTTTTTCAAAAAAATTTAATAATTGTCAAATTGCTATTGGTGGACAAAATTGTCATGAAAGTAAAGATTATGGTGCCCATACTGGCCATGTTAATTCGCGTATGTTAAAAAATATTGGCGCTCATTTTGTAATTATTGGTCATTCAGAAAATAGAGAGCAGGGTGAAAGTGACAAACTAATTAATCTAAAAATAAAAAGTGCTCTCGAAGCTAAATTAAAAGTTATTTTTTGTATTGGTGAAACTTTAGGTGAAAAAAGAAAAAAAAAGACGCGCTCAATTTTATCTAAACAAATTCAAATTGGTTTAAAGAATATTAGAGATAAATCAAAAATCTTTTTAGCTTATGAACCCGTTTGGGCTATAGGCAGTGGTCTTATACCGAACCCTCAAGATCTTTTTGAAACAGTAGAATTTATCAAAAGTAAATTTAAGGATAAATTACCAAAAGTTTTATATGGGGGTTCTGTAAATCCTCAAAATATAACAATCCTAAGAAAAATTAATAATATTGATGGTTTTTTAATTGGTGGAGCATCTCAAGATGCTAAAAAATTTATTGATATAGTCAAAAAAACATATACTTAACCCTCATGGAAAATATTCTATTAGTAGTCAACTTAGTACTAGCAACAATACTTGTGCTTTTGATACTGGTTCAAAAATCTGAAGGTGGAGCACTTGGTATAGGTGTTTCCCAAGATAATTTTATGCTTTCAAGATCTGCTGGTAATTTCATGAGTAAGGCTACTGCTGTAGTTGCAACTTTATTCATAATTTGTAGCTTAGCTTTAACAATAATTTCTAGAGGTGAATTAACACCTACATCTTCTGTGCTGGATATCATTGAGGAAAAGTCTGGTGATACACCTTCAATTCCTGAGAATAATAATTAATCCTTTTAAATTCATTAATTAATCGCTATAAGATAATACCATGGCGCGATTTATTTTTGTAACCGGCGGTGTGGTTTCTTCATTAGGAAAAGGTCTTTCTTCAGCTTCTCTTGCTTACTTATTACAATCTAGAGGTTTTAATGTACGTTTAAGAAAATTAGATCCTTACTTAAATGTTGACCCAGGAACGATGAGTCCCTTTCAACACGGTGAAGTGTTTGTAACAGACGATGGTGCAGAAACAGATTTAGATTTAGGTCATTACGAAAGATTTTCTGGAATATCTGCAAAAAAATCTGACAATATTACAACGGGAAAAATTTACAGCGATGTTTTAAGAAAAGAACGTAAGGGAGGTTACCTTGGAAAAACAGTTCAAGTTATCCCACACATAACTGACCGCATTAAAGATTTTATAAAAAGTGATACATCAAAAGAGGACTTTATAATTTGTGAAATTGGTGGCATAGTGGGTGACATAGAAAGCCTACCTTTTGTTGAAGCTATTAGACAATTCTCCAATGATGTGGGTAAAAAAAATGCTTTATTTATACACTTAACTCTAGTTCCGTACCTTAAAGCATCAGATGAAATAAAAACGAAACCTACTCAACATTCAGTAAAGGAACTAAGAAGTCTTGGTATACAGCCAGATATAATTATTTGTAGATCTGAAAGACCCATTCCTCTAGAGCATAGAAAAAAAATATCTTTGTTCTGTAATGTTGGAATTGAAAATGTGATTCAAACTGTTGATGTAAAAACTATTTATGAAGCGCCGATTAGCTTCAATAGAGAAAATTTAGATAAACAGGTACTTGAGTACTTTAAGATGAAATCTAAAAAAAAAAGTAAATTTAAATCCTTGGAAAAAAATTACGAAAACTATTCTAAATACAAAAAAAACAATCAATATTGCAATTATTGGAAAATATGTTGAGCTCAAAGATGCTTATAAATCATTAGACGAGGCTTTAACACATGGTGGTATTGATAATAATTCTAAAATTAATTTAGTGAGAATAGATTCTGAGAACTTAAAAATCTCTGAAATTAAAAAAAAATTACAAGGTGTTTCTGGAATTTTGATACCAGGTGGATTTGGTAAACGAGGAACAGAGGGAAAAATTGAAGCAATTAAGTATGCTAGAGAGAAAAAAATTCCTTTCTTTGGAATTTGTTTTGGTATGCAAATGGCTATTATTGAGTTTGCAAGAAATAAGTTAAATATAAAGAAGGCCACATCAAGTGAGTTTGGATTAAGAGGAATACCAATTATTGGTTTAATTTCTGAATGGAATAAAGATGGTAAATTAATTAAAGGTACTGATAAAGATCTTGGTGGCACTATGAGACTTGGTCTTTATGAAGCCAAATTAAAAGAAAATTCTCTGATTAGAAAAATCTATAAATCAAAATCAATTCAAGAAAGACATAGACATAGATATGAAGTTAATATTGATTATAAGGATCAATTTGAAAAAAATGGCCTAATCTTTTCAGGATTATCTCCAGATAAAAAATTACCAGAGATTATTGAGCTAAAAAACCACCCATGGTTTATAGCTGTTCAATTTCATCCAGAATTTAAATCTAGACCTTTAGCGCCACATCCTTTATTCTCATCATTTATCAAAGCTGCTAAAAATCATAGATGAAAAATATAAAAGTTAATTGTGGAAATATAGAAATTTCAAATAATAATAAAATTTTTATTATTGCTGGCCCATGCCAACTTGAGACTGAACAACATGCCATGGACATGGCAGGTAAGATTAAAGAAATTACCTCCAAGTTTAATATGGGTTTTGTTTATAAAACATCTTTTGATAAAGCTAATAGAACAAGTTTAAAAGGCCAAAGAGGTATGGGTCTTGAACAATCCTTACCTATTTTTGATAAGATCAAAAAAGAATTAGATGTTCCAATATTAACTGACATACATAATGCTGAACAATGTGTGGTCGTAGCTCCGCATGTTGATGTATTACAAATTCCTGCATTTTTATGTAGGCAAACAGATTTATTAATTGCTGCAGCCAAAACTGGAAAAATTATAAATGTTAAAAAAGGTCAATTCCTAGCACCCTGGGATATGGTTAATGTTACAAAAAAAATTGCAGAATTGGGCAATAATAATATTTTAGTCACAGAAAGAGGAGCAAGCTTTGGTTATAATACTCTTGTCTCTGATATGAGATCTTTACCTATAATGGCAAAAAATGGTTATCCTGTTATTTTTGATGCCACACATTCAGTTCAACAACCTGGAGGTCTAGGTGAGACTAGTGGTGGACAAAGAGAGTTTGTTGAATACTTAGCAAGAGCTGCGGTTGCTGTTGGTGTTGCCGGTGTTTTTATTGAATCACATCAGGACCCAGATAATGCTCCATCCGATGGACCCAACATGGTTCCATTAGATAAATTAGAAAAATTACTATCTCAATTATTTGAAATAGATAATCTAATCAAAAAATAAATGAGTAAGATTTTAAAGATAATAGCTCGTCAAGTATTTGATAGTCGAGGAAACCCAACAATTGAAGCAGAAGTTTATTCAAAAAATTTAAGTGCCTCAGCTATTTGCCCCTCAGGTGCTTCAACTGGAACTTACGAAGCCTTTGAAAAAAGAGACAGCAATAATAAAAAATATTTAGGTAAGAGTGTTTTAGGTGCAGTCAATTTAATCAATACAAAGATTTTAAAAAAATTAATAGGTAAAAATATTCATGATCAAACGCGTATAGATACCATTTTAATTAATCTTGATGGTACCCGGCAAAAAACAAGCTTAGGTGCTAATGCTATCTTAGCAGTTTCTATGGCTGCTAAGAAACTTTCTGCAAAAATCAAAAATGTACCTTTATACAAAACATTTTTAGTTAAGAATAATTACAAATTACCTTACCCGTTAATGAATATTATTAATGGAGGAGCACATGCAAATAATGGATTAAGAATTCAAGAATTTATGATTAGACCTGATAAGGCCAGGAGTTTTTCAGAAGCCATGAGAATATGTTTTGTTGTAATTAACAATTTAAGAAAATTGATTACAAAAAAAGGATTATCAACATCTGTAGGAGATGAAGGAGGCTTTGCTCCAATGATTAGTAGTAATGAAAAGGCTTTGGATTTAGTTGTTGCTGCAATTAATAAGTCTGGTTTTAAAAACGGTAAAGATGTCTCAATTTGTTTAGATGTTGCAGCAAATGAATTAATTAAGAAAGACAAATATTCTATCCATTCAAAGAAATTTGTTACAGTAGATAAATCTATTAATGAATATAAGAAGATAATAAATAAATACAAAATTAAATCTATTGAAGATCCATTTGGAGAAAATGATTGGGCTGCATGGAACAAATTAATGAACCAAACCAATAATGTGCAAATAGTTGGTGATGATTTGTATGTAACTAATTTAGAAAGACTTAAAAAAGGTTTTTTAAATAACTCGTCAAATTCAATATTAATTAAACTTAATCAAATTGGTACGGTATCTGAAACACTAGAAGTTATTAAGTTTGCGCAAATTATTGGTTATAAAACAATAATTTCTCATAGATCTGGAGACAGTGAAGATACTTTTATAGCAGACCTTGCTGTAGGTACTAATTCAAATCAAATCAAAACTGGATCTTTAGCTAGATCAGAACGTGTTGCAAAATATAATCAATTATTACGTATAGAAGAAGAGCTTGGAAAAAAAGCATCAATGAGTAAAATTCATTAATGCTAGGTAAATTAAAAAAGAATTACTTTTTATTAATCTCTACTTTTTTAATACTTTATTTTTTCTTTAACCTTCTAGATGGCGAAAGAGGCCTTTTTTCTTATTTTAAAAAAAAAGAAATTTTAATTAATCTAAAGATTGAAGAAAATGATTTATCCAACAAAATCGAAGATCTTGAGTTTAAAAATTCTCTATTAAGCACTAAATTAGACCTAGATTATGTTGAAACTTTAATAAGAGAAAAATTTATGTTTGGCAAAGAAGGGGAGACCCTTTATATAATTAATAGGAATGACAATTAAACCAAGACACCCAGAAAAAGTTAACAAACCAGTAAATCCAATTAAAAAAAAACCTGATTGGATAAGGTCTAAATTAACCAACAGCAAAGAATTCTTCTTAACCAAAACTATAGTTAATCAAAACAATTTAGTAACAGTTTGTCAGGAAGCTAATTGTCCAAATATTACAGAATGTTGGAGTAAGCGTCATGCTACGTTTATGATTATGGGTGATACTTGCACTAGAGCATGTGCTTTCTGTGATGTTAAAACAGGAAAGCCTGAAAATTTAGATCCATTTGAGGCTTACAAAATTTCAAATGCAGTTCACAAACTTAATCTTAAACATGTTGTTATAACTTCTGTTGATAGAGACGATTTAGAAGATGGAGGTTCCAATCATTTTTTTGATGTAATTGCAGCTATAAGAAAAAAAAACCCTCAAACTTCCATTGAAGTTTTAACCCCAGATTTTTTAAGAAAGGGCGACTCTTATAAAAAAATTTTAGAAGCAGACTTAGATGTTTTCAATCATAATATTGAAACAGTTCCAAGACTTTATTTAAAAGTTAGACCAGGTGCGAGATATTTTGGTTCATTAGAACTTTTAAAGAATGTAAAAAAAATTAATAAAAAAGTTTTTACTAAATCAGGGCTAATGGTTGGTTTAGGAGAGAGTATAGATGAATTAATTCAGGTAATGGATGACTTAAGATCTGCAGATGTAGATTTTTTAACAATTGGGCAATATTTACAACCTTCTGTTAAACATCATCCATTAGAGCGATATTACCATCCAGATGAATTTAAGGATTTAGAAAATATTGCAAAGTCTAAAGGTTTTTTATTAGTTTCTTCTTCACCACTAACAAGATCTTCTTATCATGCTGATGAAGACTTTGCTAAACTTCAACAAAATAGATTAAACAAACATTAATGCCCAAAGCCTCAGTAACTAGGCAGATAGCTCGAGAAAAAAAGAAATTAATCGATTTTGTTTTAGACATAGAAAAATATCCTGAGTTCATTCCTTTTTGTATTGATTCAAAAGTCTATGAAAAAGAAGATAAACAAGACGAGATAGTAATTGTTGCGGATCTTACTATTGGTAGAAAACCTTTTGTGGATACCTATAAAAGTGATGTTCGTTATGATAAAAAAAATGATTCAATACATGTCACAAATATTGGTGGTCCTTTAAAACATCTTGAAAATAATTGGAAATTTATACAAAAAAAAAATTATACAGAAGTTCAATTCGATGTTGATTTTGAAATAAAAAATAAGTTTTTAAATTTAATTATGGAAAAATCGTTCCAATTTGGCTTAAACAAAATTGCTGATGCATTTCAAAAAAAAGCAGAAAATCTCTAATAAAAAATAAATTAAGATTACTTTAGATAATTTTATTAATTATTTCTAAAGAGGTTTTGACTGTCAATTTTTGTATAGATATTCTATTTTTATTTTTAAACAGATTTTTTTTAGCTATTATTTTGTTTCCCTTTTTAACACCTATATAAACTAAACCAACTGGCTTTAATTTTGTACCACCATTTGGACCAGCAATACCTGTAATTGATATAGATATATTTGCTTTACTAATTTTGCTTAAATTTTTAACCATTGATAAACAGCATTCTTCGCTGACAGCACCATATTTTTCTATTATTTTATTAGGAACCTTGAGAATGTTAACTTTTGCTTTATTTGAATAAGTAATTAGACCTAAATTAAATACCTTAGAGGAACCACTTATTGAAGTTATTGAACTAGTTAAAAGACCACCTGTACAGGATTCAGCAAATGAAACTTTAAGTTTCTTTTTAATTAATTTTTTTACAACTTTATTAGCTAAATTTTTCATTATAAAACGTAACTTTTAATAATCATGAAACACACAAGTGTTAATACAACATAAAATCCAGCACAAATATCATCCATAATTACACCAAAACTATTCTTAAAGTTCCTATCAAAAAAGTTTACAGGAAATGGTTTCATGATATCAAAATATCTAAAAAGAATAAAAAATAGAGCATAATAAACAATAGCTTCACCAGCATCTTTTGTTGTTCCATGAGATATCTCATATAGATATATGGGTATTGATTGACCTAAAAATTCATCAATTATGATTTCACCTGGATCTTTATTCTCATTATTTTCTATATGACTTGAAACGGCGTAAAATGAGTAAATAAATATTATTATCAAGCCAAATAAAATTATATTTGGTGAAATATTTAAAGTGTGAAATAGATAATAAAGAATAATTACAGTCGCCAGTGACCCAAATGTTCCAGGCATATATCTAATTTTACCAAGACCAAACATAGTAACTAATAATGAGTTGAAAGATTTAATCATTTTTAATAACAGAAGCTATTACTTCACAAGCTATAGCTTTTTCTTTACCAATTACACCTAACTTTTCAGTTGTTTTACCTTTTATATTGATTTGAGTAGGGGAGATATTACAAATTTTTGCAATACAGTTTATTATTTGTTTTTTATATTTTTGAATTTTAGGTTTTTGAGTAATGATATTTATATCAAGATTATTGACTAAGTAACCTTTTTTTATAGTTTGCTTAATTATCTCACTTAATAGAATTGTAGATCTAATATTTTTAAATTTCTTACTCTTATCTGAGAATTTTTCACCAATATCACCCATAGAACAAGCTCCAAGAATTGCGTCTGTTACAGCATGTAACACAGGATCTCCATCTGAATGACCTAATGTCCCAACAGATGAGGGTATTTTAACCCCACCTAAATAAAGTTTTTTATTAGGTACTAATCTATGAACATCAAAACCTAGTCCAAATTTTATTAAATTGTTTAATTTAATATCTGTATTTACTGTAATTTTATTATTAGTAGTTTCACCTTTTATAATTTTTATTTTTTTACCAGCTCTTACAAACAAATTTGCATCATCAGTAACCTCGGTACTTTTATTACTTTGAAGTGAATAAAGTTTTTTATAGTTAAAAGCTTGAGGTGTCTGGATTAAGTAAATATTTTCTCTTTTTAAATTTTTAACAATATTTGAAGTTTTTTGTTTAACTGAATCTGCAGTTTGGATTGCAGGAATTACACAATCATTTATCTTTAATCCATCCATTAATTTCCTTAAAAGTTTTTGAGAAAAATTTGGTCTTGCAGCATCATGAATTATTACATTTTTAAAATTATTTTTTTTAATACTTCTTAAGGCTTTATATGCCGATTCTGCTCTTGTTTTACCACCTATGATAATTTTGATATTTTTGATATTAAGTTTTTTGATATAATTTTTATGTCTTTTATTTACTACAAGAACAATTTTATTAAATTTATTAAAAACTTTAGCTTTATCTATCGAATGTAATAATAAAGGCTTACCTTTATAATTTGTGTAGGGTTTTGGAATAGTTGAATTAAATCTTTTACTTTCGCCACCAGCAAGTATTATAAAACAACTATTCATGATAAAAATATATAACACATTATTTTGTTCTCAATGATTGATTTTATTAAAAAAAATATATTCATCATTGTAATATTTTTAATCACTTTATTCATAGGTTTTATAACTTTTTTAACATTTATTGATAAAAGTTTTTTAAAACTATCTGACAATAATCTCCAGATTTTATTAATTGGAAATATTGCACTATTAATACTTCTTTTCTTTATGATATTTTCAGAAGTAAGAAATTCCTTAAAGATAGATGTTGATGTAAGTGGTTATAAAGCCAATAGAAAATATATAACATTTTTTGCATTATTTACTTTAATTCCTTCAATTTTAATTTCTTTATTTTCATTATTTCTTCTTTCATTTGCACTTGATAAATATCTGGATAAGAAAATTACAACAGCAGTTAATAACTCTTATGAAATTGCAAAAAGCTATACTGAAGAAGTTAGAACAAAAACACAATCAGAGATAATTTTAATAGCATTTGATTTAAACAAAAGTATCAATTTTTTAAACACAAATATTAATCAATTTAAAAGTTTTCTAAATACTCAAAAATTAATTAGAGGTATGGATGAGGTTCATATTATTGATGGTAATGGGAATTTATATCTATCAACATTACAAGATAACACATTGTATACTCCACCTTTAAGTGATGCTTTAGAAATGGTCCAAAATGATAAAAGACCTCTTAAAATTATTAATGCCTTTAAAAATCAAACAGCATCTATCATAAAACTTGAAAACTTTGATGGTAAGTATTTATATATAATTAAATATTTAGATAAAAAAATTTCTCAATATTTAGTGGAATCTCAAGAGGCATTAAATTTTTATTACACAGTTTTAAATAAGCAAACTGGAATTAAGATATCATTTGTATTTATTTATCTTGTTATAGTCTCATTGTTATTATTTGTATCAATATCAATTGCCATAAGATTTTCATCAAGATTTTTTAGATCTATTAATAATTTGATTATTGCATCTTCCAATATTGGAAAAGGGAATCTAGATATTAAAGTACCAGAAATTAAAACTGATAAAGACATGGAGGTTTTAAATCAAAATTTTAATTTAATGATCGATAAATTAAAATCTCAACAAGAGAAACTTATAATTAAAGAAAGACATGAAGCTTGGGAAAATTTAGCTAGAAAATTAGCTCATGAAATTAAAAATCCACTTACACCCATCCAATTAACTATTGATAAATTAAAGAGCAAATATTCAGAAAAAATAGCAGAACATGAAAAAAATGATTTTTCTAAAAGCCTGTTCATTATTGGAAAACAAATTAAACAAATAGAAAATTTAGTTAATGAATTTTCTGATTTTGCTAGAATGCCCAAGCCAATTCTTAAGGATAATAACTTGGTTTCACTGATAAAGGATAACATTAAACTAACAGGTGAATTGGACAGTGAAATAGCAATTAACTTTAGGTTGAATAAACCAGAAGTTCTATTAAATTCTGATAGTGAACAATTAAGTAGAGTATTCTTAAATTTACTTAAAAATGCCATTGAAAGCGTACAGGAAAAAAAAATAGGTAATGATAATTTTGTTGGTAAAATTGATGTTACTCTTAATGAAAATGAGGAAGATATTAACTTTATAATTGTTGATAATGGTTTAGGTTTTGGAATACTTGCTGATAATATAAAAAATATTTTAAACCCTTATTTTACAACTAAAAAAAAAGGTACTGGCTTAGGTTTGGCTATTGTTAATAAAATAATTAATGACCATAACGGTAAAATAAATTTTATACCACTTGAGGATGGCGCAAAAATAGAAATTATATTCACTAGGTAATGAGTACTGAAATATTAATTATTGATGATAATGCTGATATTAGAAATATAATTAATGACCTAATAATTGAAGCTGGCTACAAAACAAGATTGGCCGCAAACTACAATCAAGCTTTAAACGAGATTGATAAAAAACTTCCAGATGTTGCAATTATAGATGTTAAGCTAGACAAAGGTGACAATGATGGTCTAGAGCTTTTATCACATATTAAGACTAAGGATAAAAATATCCCAGTTATAATAATTACAGGACATGCAAATGTAGAAATGGCTATTAAGGCTTTAAAAGCCGGCGCTTTTGAATTTATTGAAAAACCTTTTAATCAAGAAAGATTATTAAATTTTGTTAATAGAGCTGTTGAAAATATAAACCTTAAAAATAAGAATAAGGAATTTGAAAGTAAACTTTTTTATTCTTATGATTTAATTGGTATTAGCGACAATATTAAAAATATAAAAGAACAAATTAATAAAATTTCAGTTTCAGAAAGCAGAATTTTTATTAATGGTCCCACAGGCTCGGGTAAAGAATTAATTGCAAGAAAAATTCATAAAGAATTTAAAAGACAAAAAGGTCCTTTTGTTATTTTGAATGGTGCTTTATTAGATATCAAAAAATATGAACTAGAGCTGTTTGGTGAAGAAAAAGATAATGGTTCAATAACTTACGGTGCTCTAGAAAAGTCATCTGGAGGGATACTTTTAATTGATGAGATTTCTGAAATACCACTTGATACTCAATCTAAAATCTTAAGAGTTTTGATAGATCAAAAATTTAGAAGAATTAATGGTAATCATGATATTAATGTTGATGTAAGAATTATATGTTCAACTAGCAAGAATATAAAAAATGAAATTGAAAATGGTAGTTTTAGAGAAGATTTGTACCATCGATTAAATGTATTCGAAATTAATATTGATCCTCTAAAAAGTAGAGTCACAGATATACCTTTATTAGTTGAATATTTTTCTAAAAAAATTTCAACGAATTATAATTTAAAAAAATTAAGTATTGATACTAACAATAATTATTTACTTAATTATGATTGGCCTGGTAATGTTAGGGAATTAAGAAATCTTATAGAAAGAATCGCTATACTTTCACCTGATAGCTCTGACAAAATTTCAAATATCATTAAAGAATCCTTAAAAACGCCAGATTTTAATAATGTAACGTCAGAAAACTCTTTATCTATAACATTAAAAGAGGCTAGAGAAAATTTTGAAAAAGAGTATTTAACTACACAATTAAAAAAATTTAATGGCAATATTTCAAAAACTGCCGATTTTATAGGAATGGAAAGATCAGCCTTACACAGAAAACTCAAAGGTTTGGGTATAAAGGAATTAAATTAAATGAATATTATAATATGTGGTGCTGGTAGAGTAGGTTTTACTATAGCAAAAATTTTAAGTGAACAAGGTCACTCCATAACAGTAATTGATCAATCGAGCGAAGATATACAAAAGATAGATGACATACTAGATGTTAAGTCTATTGTTGGCAAGGGCACTTATCCATCAATTTTAGAAAAAGCAAACGCAGCTGATGCTGACATGATTATTGCAGTAACCCGTAATGATGAAATTAACATGTTGATATGTCAAATAGCATTTTCAATTTTTAATGTTCCAAAAAAAATAGCAAGGATTAGGTCACAAGATTATTTAAATCCTAAATTTACAAAAGTTTATAATAAAGAAAATCTACCAATAGATGTTATTATTTCACCTGAAATAGAGATAGCAAAATCTCTTCAAAGAAAATTGGAAGCTCCTGGCTCACTTGATAATGTTCCTTTTGCAAATAATAAAATTAGATTACTTGAGATTTTGATAGATACCAATTGTCCAATAAAAGATATTAAACTTAATGAGCTTACTAAAAATTTTCCAAAATTAGATTCAAACATAATGGGTGTAATTAGAGATGAAAAATTTATTTTATTAAAAAAAACTGACGTAATGCTTAAAGATGACAAAGCTTATGTTGTAATTAATGCCTCACAAATGATCGAAACTTTAACAGCTTTTGGCCATACAGAAAAAATTTCCAATAAGATTCTTATTATTGGTGGGGGAAACATAGGCTTTAACTTAGCAAAAAATTTAGAAGAAAGTTTTGATTCTGCTAGAGTTAAAATAATTGAAAAAGACAAAAAAAGAGCAGAGCTTATTGCAAGCCAATTAAATAACACAATTGTTATAAATGGTGACGCCCTAGACGAAGAAGTTTTATTAGAGGCAAATTTAGAAGAGGTTCAAACTGTTTTGGCGCTTACAAATGATGACGAAGATAATTTAATGGTAAGCGTGTTAGTTGAAAAATTTGCCAAAGATAATGATGAGTTAAGTGACAAAAGAACTATGGCTTTGATTAACAAACCTAATTATTCACTTTTACAAACTTCTCTAAAAATTGATGATTTTATTGATCCTAGAATGAATACTGTTTCTTGTATCTTAAAACATATTCACAAGGGAACAATAGAAAATGCCTACAGTATATCAAATGGTGAATATGAAATTATTGAAGCAGAAATTATTGAAACTTCAGAGTTAGTAAATAAGGAATTAAAAAATTCAAACTTGCCAGACGAAATAAGAATTGGTGCAGTTTTAAGAGGTGAAGAGGTTATTATTCCTAGATCAAATTTTGTATTTAAGAAACAAGATATTGTTGTACTTTTGGCTAAAAAAGATTTCTTACATGTTGTTGAAAACATGTTTCGTATAAGCTCTATTTAATCCAATGAAACATTTTAAACTCATTTACTTGAGTATTTTTTTTGGAATAGTTTCTATATTAGCTTTTTTTAATATTACTTACTCTTATTATCTAAATCTTTATCTAAATTTAAACACTTATATATACACATTCATAGTCTCTATTTTTTTAGCTATAACGTTTTATTACGTAAAAAGTAATGATGAAAAAAAAATAACAATATATGAAAAAATATTAACAATTCTTCTTGGTTATTTTTTATTACCTCTAGTAATTTCAATACCTTTTTACTTTAGTATTTATAATTTAACTTTTGTTAACGCTCTCTTCGAGTCAATTTCTGGGTTTACTTCAACTGGTTTTACTATATTTGATAATATTAACCACATTGATCAAAGCTTAATATTATGGAGATCGGCATCTCAATGGGTAGGGGGTCTTTATTTTTTATTTTCTATAATATTTTTAATTGATATCTTTGATAATAGTTTTAAAAAATCTTTAACTAACTTTTTATCTTTTAATAAATCTGAAACTTTCAAGCAAGCATTAAAAATATTTTTATTTTATTCACTAATTACACTTTCAGTTTTTATAATATTAAGTCTCTTTGATATTAGGTTATTTAATTCTCTAAATTTAGCAATGACCATAATTTCATCAGGTGGTTTTTTACCATCAAATGATTTGTCTAATATTTTGATAAATAATTCTCAAATTATAATTACATCAATTCTATTACTGTCTTCATTTTTTAGTATTTTTTTGATTTACAATTTAATCTTCACAAAAAATCATAACCTTAATTTCTTTAATGAAGATATTCATTTATTATTTTATTTTTTGTTTTTATTGATTATTTTTTTTGTATTTTTAAATTTTGAAAATAATTTTAGTAAATTATTTTTATCCCTAACAAGCAGTATATCTAATGTTGGGTTTTCTCTAAATAATTCTCCCAACAATTTATCTTTTATTTTTTTAATACTTGTTATAATTGGAGGTTCTTTTTTTTCTACAAGTTCTGGTATTAGATTTTTAAAAATTTATTCATTATTTAAATACTCAATTAATGAAATTCTTTCTTACAGTAGACCTAAGAATATTTATGTAAACAAACACTTATTTTCAAAAGATTCATTTGAGTTAGATGAAATTTATAAATACTTTCTATCAGTAATAGTTTTTATAATTTCTTTATTTATCTTAACTTTTTTATTAACTTTAAGTGGAATTAATTTTGAAAGCTCTTTTAAACTCTCAATTTTAACAATAATGAATACTGTAAACTCTTCAATGTTTGGTTTGGGTGATTTTAGCTTTTACGACCTACATTTTATGACCAAATATTATCTAATTTTCTTTATGATTGTTGGTAGACTTGAGCTTCTAACTTTATTGATTATTTGTAAAAAATTTCTTTTTAAAAATTAAATTCGTACTATAAATACACTTGTATTAATTGGCGCTCTTAGCTCAGCTGGATAGAGCATCGGTTTTCTAAACCGAGGGTCGGTGGTTCGAGTCCACCAGAGCGCACCATTACTAGATATAACATCCAGCTTTCAATGTAACACTACATATAGATATAATGGCTATAATAAAACCAATTTTACTTTGATCATTTTTATAAAATGGTAAACACTTAACCTAATTCAATTTATTTTGAATTATTTGTTAACAAATAAATAAATAAAACAGAGGAATAAAATATGTTTAAATACGTAAAACAATTAACTTCTCTAGTTGCTATGGTTGCAGTTCTGTTTGCTTTTACAACAGAAACAATGGCCGCTAAGAAGTCAAAAACTCTTAAGAACACTCAGAAAAAGGGTTTCGTAAGATGTGGTGTATCTCAAGGTCTACCAGGATTTTCAAATGCTGATGCAGCTGGAAATTGGACTGGCGTTGACGTTGATGTATGTAGAGCGGTTGCTGCTGCAGTATTAGGTGATGCGAACAAAGTTAAGTTCACTCCACTAAGTGCTAAAGAAAGATTTACAGCTCTAACTTCTGGTGAGATTGATATCTTATCAAGAAACACAACTTGGACACTTTCTAGAGATGCTGACATTGGTTTAACATTCGTTGGAGTTAACTTCTACGATGGCCAAGGTTTCATGGTAAGAAAAGACTCAGGAATTACTTCTACGAGCCAATTCAAAAATGGAATTTCAGCATGTACTAACATCGGAACTACAACTGAACTAAACATGAGAGACTTTTTTAATTCAAAAGGAATTTCTTATGAGCCAGTTGCTTTCGAAAAAGCTGATGAAGTTGTTGCAGCTTATGACTCGGGCAGATGTGATACTTACACAACTGATAAATCTGGTCTAGCAGCACAAAGAACAAAAATGACTAACCCTGATGACCACGTAGTGTTACCAGAGACTATTTCTAAAGAGCCTCTAGGACCAGTAGTACGTCAAGGTGATGCAGTTTGGGAAGACATCGTAAGATGGTCACTAAACGTAATGATCGAAGCTGAAGAGTACGGTATTAACTCTGCAAACGCTGACATGATGAAAACTTCTGAAAACCCACAAATTAAAAGACTTGTTGGTTCCGAAGGTGAATTAGGTGCAGCATTTGGTTTAGATAACGATTGGAGCTTAAGAATTATCAAACAAGTTGGTAATTACGGAGAAAGCTACAAGAGAAATATCGCTGATACTGGTATTTTACCTGACAGAGGTCCAAACCAAATTTGGACTAAAGGTGGATTACTATACGTACCACCGGCAAGATAATTATTATCTAACAAAACACATAAAGGGCTAGATTTATCTAGCCCTTTTTTTTATAATATTCATCAAATGAAATTAAAAAAATTCTTACCTCAACTATTAACGTTATTATTTATAGTTTTAATATTTGGTTTCTTTACCATGAATGCGCAAGAAAACATGGATACAAGAGGTATTGAATTTGGTTTTGGTTTTTTAACTCAAGAAGCTTCATTTGATATACAATTTTCTCTAATTGATTATGATGGTTCAGACTCTTATGCTAGGGCATATCTTGTAGGGTTATTAAATACTCTTCTAGTTGCTATCATTGGAATTTTTCTAGCTACACTATTAGGTCTTATCGTTGGTGTTGCGAGATTATCACCTAATTATTTGATTAGAAAAACTGCCTCTTTTTACATAGAATTTTTTAGAAATATTCCATTGTTATTACAGATTTTCTTTTGGTATTTTGCTGCTCTCAGAGCACTGCCAATGCCTCAAGATGCTACAATGATATTGGGATCATCTTTTATGACAATAAAAGGTTTTTTTACACCAGCACCAATTTGGACAAATTTTGATGTTTTTTTTACAATCTTAATTATTGCAATAATTTTAGTTTTCTTTTTTGTAAAATTTGCAAAAAAAAAAACAAGAACAAGAAGGAAGACAGTTACCAGTATTAATTATCTCATTAGCTATTTTCATAGGTCTACCACTTTTAACATTTTTAGTAGGTGGTGTTGATTTATCCTTTAGTTTTCCAGAATTAAGAAAAATGTCTAAATCTTCTTACACATTTGATGGTGGTATGGGTATACCACCAGAATTAATTGCATTAACTTTAGCCTTAACTCTCTATACGGCTACATTTATAGCAGAAAATGTTAGAGCAGGTATCCAAGGTATTGGTAAAGGGCAAAAAGAAGCTGCAGCATCAATTGGCTTAACTCCTAGCCAAGTTTTAAAATTAGTAATTATGCCTCAAGCATTGAGAATAATTATACCTCCAACTACCAATCAATATTTAAATTTAACTAAAAATTCTTCTTTAGCTGCTGCGATTGCTTACCCAGATCTAGTTTTAGTTTTTGCTGGAACTGCAATGATGCAAACAGGAAAAGCAATTGAAATTGTTGGCATTACAATGGCCACATATTTAACTATTAGTATAGCAATTTCATTATTAATGAATTGGTACAACCAAAGAATAGCGATAAAGGAAAAATAATGAATTCAAAAAATTTTGATTTATCAAAATCTAAAATCCAAATAAGTAGAAATACTTCTTTGATTATTGGAACTTTATTTTTTTTCTTAGGTATTTTTGATTTTTGTTTAAATAATTTCTTAGGTACAAATATTACCTCTTTCTTACCTAGGTTTATTAACTTTTTTACTCCTTTAATCTTTGGAGTAATTGGACTTCATTTTATTAGAATTGAATTTTCGGGGATTAAAATCCTAGATAGTCTTAATAAAAATATTAATCCAAGTAATTTTAATGCTACTTTAAGTTTGTGTATTATTTTTCTTATAATATTTGCACTTCCTCCATTATTAAATTGGTTCATTTTTGATGCTAATATTGCTGGTGACACTAAAGAAGCATGCACAGGTGGTGGCGCTTGTTGGGTTTACATTAAAGTTTGGTTTAATAGGTTTATGTATGGAATGTATCCTAATGCTGAGCAGTGGAGAATTAATATAACTTTTATTGCCGTATTAGGCTTTATGGCAGCTGGGTTTTTTACACCTGCTAAATTTAGAAATTATCTTTCTTTTTATTACACTCTTATACTGCCAATTATCTCTTTCATCTTAATTTACTATTTGATTTCAGGCGGGTCTTTTGGACTAGAATGGGTTGAAACAGGTGCGTGGGGTGGTTTATCTTTAACCTTTATTGTTGCATTTTTTTCTTTAATTTTCTGTTTTCCAATAGGTATGATGTTAGCGCTTGGAAGAAGATCTGATTTACCCATTGTTAAATATTCATCTCTTTCGTTTATAGAATTTTGGAGGGGTGTTCCTTTAATTACAGTTTTATTTATGTCGGCAGTAATGTTTCCAATGTTTTTACCGGATGGAACATATGTTGATAAACTAATTAGAGTAGTTGTTGCAATCACTTTATTTGAAGCAGCTTATACAGCGGAAGTTATAAGAGGAGGGCTGCAAGCGCTACCTAGAGGTCAATATGATGCTGCTAAATCACTTGGTATGGGTTATTGGAAGCTTCACATTTTTGTTATTCTTCCACAAGCTTTAAAATTAGTAATACCAGGGATTGCAAATACATTTTTGGCACTTGTAAAAGATACACCATTAATTTTTGTAGTAGGTCTTTTAGAGGTAGTTGGTATGTTAAATTTAGCTAAAACTAATCCCGAATGGTTAGGATTTTCAATGGAAGGATATGTATTTGCTGGAATAATATTCTGGATTATTTGTTATAGTATGAGTAAATATAGCCAGAAATTAGAATTAAAATATAAAACAGATAGATAAATTATGTCAGATTCAATTATTCAAATTCAAAATGTAAACAAGTGGTTTGGGGACTTTCAAGTATTAAAAGAAATAAATCTTGAAGTTAAACCTAAAGAAAAAATTGTTGTTTGTGGACCATCAGGATCTGGAAAATCTACACTAATTAGATGTATTAATAGACTAGAAGAGCATCAAAAAGGATCAATCATTGTTGATGGCACTGAAATTTCAGAAGATACAAAAAATATAGAACAAGTTAGAGCTGAAGTAGGAATGGTTTTCCAGCAATTTAATTTATTTCCTCATTTATCTATTTTAGACAATTGTACGTTAGCTCCAATTTGGGTCAAAAAAATGCCTAAAAAAGAGGCAGAAAAATTAGCATTAGAACATCTTGAAAGAGTTCAAATTTTAGATCAAGCTCAAAAATTTCCAGGTCAATTATCAGGTGGACAACAACAAAGAGTTGCTATTGCAAGAGCACTTTGCATGGAACCTAAAATTATGTTATTTGATGAACCTACATCAGCATTAGATCCTGAAATGATTAAAGAAGTACTAGATGTTATGGTTAATTTAGCAAAACAAGGTATGACAATGATTGTTGTAACTCATGAGATGGGCTTTGCCAAAGAAGTAGCTGACCAAATGATTTTTATGGATGAAGGAATGATTGTTGAAAAAGCTACTACTAAAGACTTTTTTGCTAATCCTAAAAGTGATCGTACTAAGCTTTTCTTAAGTCAAATTTTATAGCCATTTTTATATATAAATTTCAACAGTTTTATTTACTGAAACCACTTATAATTGCTTGACACAATTTACAATTTTGCCCTTAATTGTCTAAAATAAAAAAACTTTTCTATTGCAGTAACAACAAAAAATTAGTTGAATAGGCTTTTTAAACAAACTTTAAGAGGGGTCTTAATGGAAGATAATTTTAATAAACACTTAGGTAACAAATTAAAGCTAAGAAGATTAGCTTTAGGTCTTACACAAACAAAAGTAGCAAAAGCAATTAATGTTACATTTCAACAAATTCAAAAATATGAAAAAGGAACTAATGGGGTTAGCTCAATAAGACTTCTTCAGTTAGCAAACTATTTAAAAGTTCCAGTAAATTATTTTTTTGAAGATTTTTCAGAATATCTATTAAATTTAGAAAGATCTCAAGAAGGTCATATGAATATAAATTATAATTTTTTAGTTAAATTATATTCTGAGCTTAATAATGATCAAAAACTAAAGTTTAGTAAATCTTTACAAGCTTCAAATATTGGAATTTCAAAAGTAGGC
This sequence comes from Candidatus Pelagibacter sp. Uisw_121, assembly GCF_047722545.1. Lineage (GTDB taxonomy): Bacteria > Pseudomonadota > Alphaproteobacteria > Pelagibacterales > Pelagibacteraceae > Pelagibacter. Next base: position 546,985 of record NZ_CP159816.1, read on the forward strand.
TAGTACAAATATTAGTTTAGGACCCCAACTTAGTTTAAATATTTTGAATAAGTATTCTGATAATTTAAAAATTTTCTTTAGATAAAATTTAGAAAAAAATAGATAAGATATTTTATTTGGCTCCTCGGGCAGGACTCGAACCTGCGACCAATTGATTAACAGTCAACTGCTCTACCAACTGAGCTACCGAGGAATATCAAAAACACAACTTACTTTTTTTTAAGAGTAACACAAGATTTTTTTTGGAGGCAACGCCCAGAATCGAACTGGGATACAAGGATTTGCAATCCTCTGCGTAACCATTCCGCCACGTTGCCTTCTCATCTTAATTTTAAACAAATAGAGAGCCTTTTATATATTAAATATATTAAATTAGTCTACCAAATAAGCCTTCAAAATGATTATTGTTAATTCATATTATTAAATTATAAACTTATAATCATCTATGAGTAACGATAAATACATACATACAGACGTTGAAGATAAGATTTATTCTTATTGGGAAAAAAATAATTTATTTAAACCTACAAAAAATAAGAAACAATTTTCAGTAGTTATACCTCCACCCAATGTAACGGGTAGCCTTCATATGGGTCACGCTTTGAATAATTCAATTCAAGATCTTTTAGTTAGATATCACCGTATGAATAATTATGAAACCTTATGGCAACCAGGAACAGACCATGCTGGTATTGCTACACAGGCTTTAGTTGAGAAAAAATTGTTTGCTGAAGGTATTGATAAAAATGAAATCGGAAGAGAAAAATTTATAGAAAAAGTTTGGGAATGGAAGGAAGAGCATGGTGATATCATCTTAAATCAACTTAAAAAATTGGGTTGCTCTTGTGATTGGTCAAGAAATGCTTTTACAATGGATGAAAACCTTTCAAAATCAGTTTTAAAAGTTTTTGTAGAACTCCACAAAAAAGGTTTAATTTATAAAGATAAAAAACTAGTTAATTGGGACACAGTTTTAAAAACCGCCATATCAGATTTAGAAGTGGATCAAAGAGAGGTTAATTCTAAGATTTATTATATTCAATATCCAATTGATGGTTCTAGTAATTTCATAACTATAGCAACTACTAGACCTGAGACCATGTTGGGCGATACTGCAATCGCTGTAAATCCAAAAGATGATCGATTTAAACATTTGGTTGGTAAATTTGTAACAGTTCCAATTGTTGGAAGAAAAATAAAAATTATTGCAGACGATTATGCTGATCCAGAAATGGGAACTGGTGCTTTAAAAATAACACCTGCCCATGATTTTAATGACTATGAGGTTGGACAGAGAAATAATTTAGAAATTATAAATATCTTTACTGAAGGTGGTAAAGTAAATGAAAATACTCCTAAAGAATATATTGGACTTGATAGATTTGAAGCTAGAAAAAGAATTTTAAAAGAACTTAAAGAAAAAGAATTTTTTGTTAAGGAGGAAAATATAAAGAATAAAGTTCCTTATGGGGACAGATCTAACTCGATAATTGAACCTTTTTTAACAGAACAATGGTTTGTAGATGCAAAAAAATTGTCAGTTAAAGCTAAAGATATCGTTAACTCAAAAAAAACTAATTTTTTTCCTGCTAATTGGTCAAAGACTTATTTTCAATGGATGAATAATATTGAGCCGTGGTGTATTTCAAGACAGCTTTGGTGGGGACATCAAATACCAGCATGGTATGGTCCAGATAAAAAAATCTTTGTTGCAATAAATGAAGATGAAGCAAGAGCTGAAGCCAAAAAATTCTATAATAAAGAAGTAGATTTAATTCGTGATCCAGATGTATTAGATACTTGGTTTTCATCAGGCCTATGGCCTTTTGCTACATTAGGGTGGCCTGACAATAAAGAATATGTTGATAAATTTTACCCAACATCAGTTCTTGTTACAGGGTTTGATATTATATTTTTTTGGGTGGCACGTATGATTATGTTCGGAATGGAGTTTCTAGACAAAGAACCTTTTAAAGATATTTATGTTCACGCGCTTGTTAAAGATGAGAAGGGACAAAAAATGTCAAAATCTAAGGGAAACGTAATTAACCCTTTAGATTTGATTGAAAAATATAGTGCAGATGCTCTAAGATTTACTTTACTATCAATGGCATCACCTGGAACTGATGTAAAACTTTCTGAAGATAGAGTTAAAGGTTATAGAAATTTTTTAAATAAATTATGGAATGCAAACAATTTTTTAATTACCAATAATTGTGACTTTTCTAAAGTCGAAGAAAAACCAAGTCTATCAATTAATATTAACAAATGGATTTATGCTGAACTTATAGAAACTAAGAATAAAATTGAAAAAAACCTAAAAGATTACAGATTTGATGAAGCTGCAAAAAATGCTTATCAATTTACTTGGCACTCTTATTGTGATTGGTATTTAGAACTCTCTAAAACAATACTATTTTCAGAGGACGAAAAAGCAAAAGATGAAGTAAGACAAGTATCAGCTTATATATTCAAGCAAATATTAATATTATTACACCCATTTATTCCATTCGTTACAGAAGAAATTTGGTTAAATAATAAATTTGATAAGTCAGGTAAAGATTTTCTAATGTTAGCTAATTGGCCTTCTGGAGAGCTTGAAAGAGATACATCTACCAATCAAGTTGAAAAAATTATTAGTATAGTTTCTGAATTAAGATCATTTAAAAATGAATTAAGTGTAAGCCCTGGGTCATTTATAGATATTTCAGTAGAGAGTGTTAGCAAAAAAGAACAATCATTTTTTACTGAAAATGAAATTATTCTAAAAAAACTTGGTCGTATCAAAAACTTACATAATAAAGATTTAGATAAACCAACTGCTACATTGATGGTTTCTGGAGATCTATTTAAAGTATATTTTGATGAAGATGTTGATTTAGAATTAATTAAAAAAAACTTAACTACAAGACAAGATAAATACCAAGAAGAAATGAACAAGATATCAGAAAGATTAGCTAATAAAAGCTTTGTTGATAGAGCACCAAAAGATATTGTTGACCAGGAAAAAAATAATTATAATAATTTAAAAAATGATGTTGAGAGAATATCAATAACTATAAAGGGTATATAATGGCAAAATTTAACAAAAAAAAATTACCAAGCAGACATACTTCGTTAGGTGCTGATAGAGCTCCACACAGATCTTTTTATTATGCGATGGGTGAAACTGAAAAAGATGTAGCAAAACCATTTGTTGGTGTTGTGTCAACTTGGAATGAAGCTGCCCCTTGTAATATTGCACTAATGAGACAAGCTCAATCTGTTAAAAAAGGTGTTAGAGCTTCAGGTGGAACTCCTAGAGAATTTTGTACGATTACAGTAACTGATGGTATTGCGATGGGTCATGAGGGAATGAAGTCATCTTTAATTTCTCGTGAGGTAATTGCCAACTCAACTGAACTTACTGTACGTGGTCATTGTTATGATGCACTAGTTGGTATTGCTGGATGTGATAAATCTTTACCTGCATTAATGATGGCAATGGTTAGATTAAATGTTCCAAGTGTATTTATTTATGGTGGCTCAATACTTCCAGGTCAATACAAAGGCAAAGATGTAACTGTTGTTGATGTTTTTGAAGCTGTTGGAAAACATTCAGCAGGACAAATGTCTGATAAAGAATTAAGAAAATTAGAACTTGTTGCATGTCCAAGTGCTGGTGCATGTGGAGGACAATTTACTGCAAATACTATGGCCTGTGTTTCTGAAGCTATTGGTTTAGCCTTGCCTTATTCAGCCGGAACACCTGCTCCTTATGAAGAAAGAGATAAGTATGCTTTATTGAGTGGAAAGACTGTAATGAATTTATTACAAAAAAATATTCGACCAAGAGACATTGTTACCAAAAAATCTTTAGAAAATGCTGCAACAATCGTTGCTGCTACAGGGGGTTCAACTAATGCAGCGTTACATTTACCTGCTATTGCTAATGAAATTGGAATTAAGTTTGATTTAATGGATGTAGCTAAAATTTTTAAAAAAACTCCTTACCTTGCTGATTTAAAACCAGGTGGAAAATATGTTGCAAAAGATATGTGGTTAGCAGGTGGAGTTCCTATGTTATTAAAAACTCTTTTTGATGGTGGTTTTATTCATGGAGACTGTATGACCGTTACTGGAAAAACAATGAAACAAAATTTAAAAAATATTAAATTTAACCCTAAACAAAAAGTTTTAAGAGCTTATGATAACCCTTTATCACCAGATGGTGGTGTTGTTGGTCTTAAAGGCAATTTAGCTCCCGATGGTGGAATTGTTAAAATTGCTGGTTTAAAAAAATTACAGTTTACTGGTAAAGCTAGATGTTTTGATAATGAAGAAGCAGCAATGGCTTGTGTACAAAATAAAAAATATAAAGCAGGTGATGTAATTATTATTCGTTATGAAGGACCAGTTGGGGGGCCGGGTATGAGAGAAATGCTGTCAACTACAGGTGCTATTTATGGTCAAGGTATGGGTGAGAAGGTTGCCCTAATTACAGATGGTAGGTTTTCAGGGGCTACGAGAGGCTTTTGTGTGGGTCATGTTGGCCCTGAGGCGGCCTTAGGCGGCCCTTTAGCTCTTTTACGTAATGGTGATGTAATTGATATAGATGCTAAAAAAGGAACCATTAACGTTAGATTAACTAGATCACAATTAGCCACAAGACATAAGAATTGGAAAGCAAAAAAATCAAGCTTTGGATCTGGTACTATTTGGAAATATGCTCAAACAGTAGGTCCTGCCTATTTGGGTGCTCCAACACATCCAGGTAAAAGAAAAGAAGTAAAAGTTTACGCTGATATTTAATGAAAATTAGACCCGTTATATTATGTGGCGGAGCAGGAACTAGACTTTGGCCTAATTCTAAAAATCATCAAGCAAAACAATTTATTGATTTTGGTAATTGGACTTTATTAGGAAAAACTCTTGATAGAGTTAAATCTTCGACTTTTGATGCACCGATTATAAGTACAAATCTTAAATATTTAAAAGAGGTAAAAAAACATCTTAAGAAACACAAGATAAGTAAATATAAAATTGTTTTAGAACCTGCAAAAAGAAATACAGCACCAGCAATTCTTGCATCTGCACTAATTAAAGACATTCCAAATGAGCAACCGTTAATGTTTTTTGCAGCAGATCACTTAATAGAAAAAGCTAGTATCTTTAATAAAGCCATTAATAAAAATAAAACTAATTTAACAGACCAAAATATATTCATCTTTGGGATTAAACCAACATCTCCATCAAGTGAATATGGATATTTTTTAACAAAAAAAGTTAAAAGAAGTATTAATAAAGTAACAAAATTTATTGAAAAACCTAAAGAAGATAAAGCCATACAAGTGATTAAACAAAAAGGTTATTGGAATTCTGGTATGTTTTTTTTAAAAAAAGTTTCAATAATTAATAACTTTAAAAAATACCAACCTACAATATATAAAAATTGTGTTAATGCTGTTTCAAAAGCTAAACTTAAGGATAATACTTATTACTTAAATAAAGCTTCATTTGAAAAAGCTACAGTAAAGTCTTTTGATTATGCAATTTTAGAAAAAACTAAACAAATTAATGCTATTAAATTAGACATACCTTGGTCAGATCTCGGTAGCTGGAAAGAGATCTTAAAAATGTATGACAAAAATAAGAATAAATATTACAAGAAAAAAAATGTTTATTATCGACCTTGGGGTAGGTACGTTAATTTGTTTGAAGGCAAAGGTTTTTTAATTAAAGAGTTATACGTTAAACCAAAAGGTATATTAAGTTTACAAAAACATCATCATAGATCAGAACACTGGCTGGTAACTCAAGGAACGCCTAAAATTATACTTAATAAAGATAGTTTTTCTAAAAAACAAAATGATCATATATTTATTCCATTAGAGGCAGTTCATAGAATTGAAAATCCTGGTAATAAACCCGTTAAGATTATTGAAGCTCAAGTTGGCTCAATTTTAAAAGAGAGTGATATTGTTAGGTATCAAGACGTATACGGCAGAGTAAAATAGATTTTAAGGTTTTTCAGAAATTTTTAATGGCAGATCTGATGTTACGTCAAATCTTTCTTTTTTTGTTATATCTTCAACTTGTTTAGCTTTTTTTTCTAAACACCATTTTTCATAAATTTTACAAAATGTGAATATCCCATTGTATCTATCAATCATTTTTACATTATCCAATTCGTCTTTTATCAAAAATTTAATATCATATAATTCTTTAATATTAACTTCTGTTAGAATTTCTCTTGAGTCAGGGTTATAATATCCAGAACCATCTTCACATGGTGTTTCTAAAACCTCATCTATATATTTTTGAAAAATTTTTCCTCTAATAAAATTTTCTTCAAAGTCATGAGAGTTAATAGTTTCATAAATTAATCTTCTTAAAGGAGGTTTATTCATCTCAAACCACATTATAAGTAATTCGTAATAAATTAATTCATACAACCTTATATGTACGGGTTTGCCCTTAACTATTCTTGACCAATTAAGATATCTTCTTATATCTATATTTCTTTCAATACTTTTCATGACAAGTATTTTTTATTTACCTCCTTTAATTGTAGTGAAACCACATCTTTTGCACTCAAGTGTTGTAACTCTATCTGTTGGTCCAAAACCAAACTCAATATTTAACGTTTTGTAGTCATGTATGCCCATAAAACAGAGTATTTTTATCATTTTCAAAAACATAATTTTGACACTTTAAATTGTTAAATTTATTTTTTGATGGTCAGCAGATAGCTGAAATGATTGCGGAGATTTGAGAAATAACTATACCGCAGAATTAGATAAAGTTCTACAAGTGTTCAGCTATTTTAAACTTATTTAATTAAGTAGAGATCTTTTTAAACTTTTTTTAAAAACAAATATGGCCGTATTAAATAATATTAATACGACCACATAATTAATATTTAAAACCAATTATTTGGAATAATGATGTAGTGAATTGCAAGTACAATTGCTACTGACACCGTTAATCCTACAGTCATTTTAAGGAAGTCTTTACCAATCAAAGGAAAGACATACTTAAACTTGTAGTCCTTATTCATTGTAGATATTGCTAACTCTCTACCACACAACAAACCAACAAATACCCATGTTGTTGACATTGGTAAATCATTAAGTTCTTTAAAGTAGTAAAGAACAGCAGCATAAATCACATTAATTATTGTTGCTGATCTTGCGTATCTAGTTCCAGTTTTATCTAAAACAACTTTTTGAATTGTTCCTCCGTTTATGTAGAAGATATAAAAAAGAAGAGCTGTAAAATATGCAAGAACAATTAATAATAAATTTACATCTATTTGTCTTGGAAGATATACGGCTATATTAGCTACGTCGTGAGATAACCAAACCCACCATAACCAAGCAGAAGTTACCCATACAGAGTTTCTCCAAAAACCTATCCATTTATCTTCAACTTCATCAAATTTCTCATTGATAAATTTAGATACTACTATCCAACAAATGTATGCTGCAACAGCTGCTAAGCCATATCCTACAACACTCTTCATAAGCATTTTTTCAAGAACTACAGTTGATGCAAATGCTGATAGTACTAAAAAGGTAGTTGAAACAGGTATGCCTATTCTTGTTAATACTAAAAGTATTCCAGGAGCCACAGCATGATACCACTGTATTTCTTGGAAAGGAATTCTAGTTAATCTTCCATAAGATATATCACCAGCATTACTGTACCAGCCCCATGTGATTGCAAGTATCATCACAAATGAAGCAGCGCTTGCTAGCGTATACCATTTAAACCATTTTTGTTTTGACGCTATAAATGTTCCAAGCGTTTGAATTGAATCATTTGCTATAACGCTATATCCCGCTAAAGCAAAACCAACAATTGTGTAAATTAAGGTAAGTGTCATGTAATATTTTTTGTTTTATATAGTTAATTATTAATTACAAATTTAATTTTGAAGTTATAATGCTACCTGTGGTTTTAAAATTATGAGTTCTCTAAGTAAAACAAGCTTTCAAGAAATGACATTTATTGATGAAATGATCGATCAGGTAATCATCCTTGATAAATCTAGAAATGTTTGTTGTGCAAATAAAAGTGCCTTTACAAGATTTGGAAATGATATTGATGGAAAAAATATTTCATTAATTTTAAGGGATGCAAATCTTTTAGAAAGTATCGATATAGCAATAAATACAAAGAAAACTCAAATTGTTGATATTGAAATTAAATTACCAAATTTTGAATTTTTTAAAGCAAATATCATTCCCGGACCCTCAAAACTTTGCAACCAAGATCAATCAGTAATGATTTTTTTAAAAGATTTAACAGAGATTTATAAAACTCAAAAGTTCAAATCTGATTTTGTTGCAAATGTTTCTCATGAATTAAGAACACCCCTACAGTCAATTAAGTTAGGATTAGAAACAATAAATGATGGTCATGCCTCAAAAGATTTTGAAGTTCAAAAACAGTTTCTACCCATTATGCTTCAACAAACTGAACGAATGGAAAGTTTGATTAATGATTTACTTTCATTGTCAAAAATTGAATTGCAAGAACATATTCGACCTACTAGTGAAGTAGACTTAAAGGAAATAATCAATCATGTGATTGAATTAAATTTAGAGTTAATTAAGAAAAAAAAGATAAAGATAGAAAGTAATATTGCAGACAATGTTTATAAAATGTTTGGGGACAGAAGTAGATTAATAGAAATTTTTACTAATTTAATCAACAATGCATACAAGTATAGTGAAGCTAATACTATTATTAAAATATCTTTGATTAATAAAAAAGATATTTTTTTATTTTCTGTTAAAGACCAGGGTGTAGGAATTCCTAAAAAATATTTACCACGAATCACTGAACGCTTTTTCAGGGTAGATCCTGCAAGAAGCAAAGATGGAGGTGGTACAGGTTTAGGGCTAGCTATTGTTAAACATATAGTAAACCAACATCGTGCAACTATGGATATTATTAGTACCGATGGAGAAGGCACTGAATTTACCATTGAATTTCCAAAAATATAAAATTTTATAAAATATCAATATATCCTTTGTCATAAAAGTTTCATAAATTTGTAATAAAATTGAAATACAAAAATTCTATAAGTGCTGAATATAAATAAACAAAGGACAAATAAAAAATGAAAAATATTAAAATTGTTTTATCAATCTTGACTGTGATGTTATTTGAATCAAATGTTCAAGCAAGAGATCAAATTCGAATAGTGGGATCATCAACTGTTTATCCTTATGCAACTGTTGTTGCTGAAAATTTTGGTAAAACAGGAAAATTTAAAACCCCTGTAATTGAAAGTACAGGAACGGGTGGTGGTATGAAATTATTTTGTGCTGGTGTTGGTACGGATCACGCAGACATTACCAATGCATCTAGAGCAATAAAATCTAAAGAAATAGATTTATGTGTTAAAAATGGAGTAACAGAAATTATTGAAATCAATGTAGGAAATGATGGTATTTCATTTGCTCACGCAGCAAATTCACCAGATGCAGACTTTACTAAAGAACAATTATGGAGAGCCCTTGCAAACGAAGTAGATGTAGATGGAAAATTAGTTGCAAACCCATACAAGCAATGGAGCGACATTGATCCATCTCTACCTTCTAAAAAAATAGAAATTCTTATAGCTCCACCAACATCAGGTACAAGAGATGCTTGGAATTCATTGGTAATGAGTAAAGGTTGTTCAGTAGGAGCTAAAGAACTTTTTGGTGATAAAGCTAAAAGTGAATGCACTAAGATGAGAGAAGATGGTTATGCAGTAGAAGCTGGTGAAAATGACACTTTGATTGTGCAAAAACTTGCATCAAATCCTGATGCGTACGGCTTTTTTGGTTATAGTTATTTAGTCGCCAACAGAGATAAAGTTAAAGCTGCAGCAATAGAGGGTGTTCAACCAAGTCTTGAAGGCATTCAGGATTACTCTTATCCAATTGCTAGACCTTTATTCTTTTATGTAAAGAAAGCACATATTGGAGTAGTTCCTGGAATTGATGCATTCTTAAAAGATTTTACGTCAAAAAAAGCAATGGGACCAAGAGGTTATTTAGGTGAAATTGGTTTAGTACCTTTAGCTAAAGAACAATATGATGCTGTTAGATCTGCTGCGATAGAGTTAAAAACTATTAGTACTAATTAATTTAGATTATTTAAATACGATTAAGGCCAGAATTAAATCTGGCCTTTTTTTGTTTATTCAATTTCTAGTTTAAAATTGTAATAAAACTGTAACATTAAAATCATAATATATTGGCAATGAACATTATAATTTTATTGTTGGTTACAATATTTAGTTACTTGTCATTTTTATATGGACGTTCAAGAATTAGAACGATTACATCTACCCAATCTATAAAAATTAATGCATTGCCAAATTATTATGGTTATTATTTAGCATTGTGGTGTGCAATACCTGCTTTAGTTATATTATTACTTTGGTCTATATTTGAACCCACTATTATCAAACTTTTGATATCACAAACCCTAGCTCAAAATGATTTAAATTATTCGAGTGATCAGCTTAATTTAATATATCAAAAAATTAGATCTCTCTATGAAGGAAATTTTTCAGGAACTTTAACTGAAGAAATTATATTGGGAGTTAAAAATTATGAATCATTTCATGTAATAGCTCAAAGTTCTAAAATTGTTTTATTATTATCAACATTGATTGCAACTATCTCATATGGAATTATGAGAATTTCAAAAAATAATAAAGCAAGACATGATGTTGAAAAAATTTTAACAGGATTACTTTTTGCATGCTCTTTAGTTGCTATATTAACAACGATGGGAATTATTTTCTCACTATTATTTGAGAGTATAAAATTCTTTTCAGCAATTAATATTTTTGATTTTTTATTTGGAATGTCATGGAGTCCACAAAGAGCATTCGTTAGTGATGCTTCAGCAATTACTACTTTAGAGTATGAAAATTTAAAAGGTGCTTTTGGTTCTGTACCATTATTTGCTGGTACAGCCTTCATAGCCCTGATTGCAATGATAGTAGCTGTTCCCATTGGATTGTTTTCAGGAATTTATATGGCAGAGTATGCAAGCTCAAAAGTTAGAAAATATTCTAAACCTATTATTGAAATCCTTGCTGGTATTCCAACTGTAGTTTATGGTTTTTTTGCAGCCCTTACAGTTGGTCCTTTTTTTAGAGAAGTTGGGGAAAAGTTAGGCTTAGAAGTTTCTTCAGAGAGTGCTCTTGCTGCAGGGTTAGTGATGGGAGTTATGATTATTCCCTATGTGTCATCCTTATCTGATGATGTAATTAATGCAGTTCCTCAATCATTAAGAGATGGATCTTACGCAATTGGTGCAACTAAATCGGAAACCATTAAAAGGGTTGTGATACCCGCAGCATTACCAGGGATTGTGGGTTCAGTTTTATTAGCAGTATCAAGAGCTATAGGTGAAACAATGATTGTAGTTATGGCCGCTGGTTTAGCAGCCAATTTAACAATTAACCCTCTAAAGTCGACCACTACGATCACTACTCAAATTGTAATGCTTTTAATTGGTGACCAAGAATTTGACAGTCCAAAAACTCAATCTGCTTTTGCATTGGGATTAACTCTTTTCTTTGCAACGTTAATTTTAAATTACATAGCTCTAAGGTTTGTTAAAAAATATAGAGAAAAATATGAATAAAGAAAAACGATTAAAAAAACGTCACAATGCAGAGAAACGGTTTAGGTTGTATGGTCTAGCTTCTGTGTTATTGGCAATTTTCTTCGTATTTTTTCTACTAAATGCTATTTTTTCAAAAGGTAGTAGTGCTTTTTTAAAAACAACAATTGATGTTGAGGTGAACTTTAATGCAGATACTTTAGAATTAAGTGAAACACATAATGCTGAAGATTTAGAAGATGCAGACTATTATGATTTAGCGATCGATAATATTATTAATGTGAAAAATGTTAATGGTTTAAAAGAAGAAAAGTCATTAATTAACTTATTTAGTCCAGATTATGAATATGAAATAAGACGTTTTTTAATCAATAATCCAAATATTTTAAACCAAACTGTTTTATTAAAACTAACAGCATCCGATGATATCGACCAACTACACAAAGGCAACTATCCAAGAGAACTACCCGAAGAGCGAAGACGGATTAATAATTTTCAATTAAATCTTTATGATGAATTAGTTAATGAAGGTAAAGTTGATAAAATATTTAACTCATATTTATTTACCAAAGGAGATTCTAGAAATCCAGAATTAGCTGGTATTGGTGGTGCCTTAGTGGGTTCATTTTTTACTATTGTAATAACTTTATTATTATCTTTTCCAATCGCTATTGCAGCTTCAATTTATTTAGAAGAGTTTGCTCCAAAAAATAAAATTACTGATTTTATAGAAATTAATATAAACAATTTAGCAGCAGTACCATCCATTGTGTTTGGATTATTAGGTTTGGGAATTTTACTGGGTACATTTCATCTACCAAGATCAACTCCATTAGTTGCAGGGATTACTTTAGCGTTAATGACCTTACCTAGAATTATTATTCCATGTAGAGCATCACTTAAAGCAGTACCACCTTCAATAAGAGAGGGGGCTCTTGCAATTGGTGCCTCTAAAGTACAATCTGTTATGCATCATGTGGTACCTCTTGCAATACCAGGAACTTTGTCCGGAACTATTATTGGATTAGCACAAGCTTTAGGAGAGACAGCACCTTTAATATTAATTGGTATGGTCGCCTTTGTGGTTGATATTCCATCTATTCCAACTGATCCATCAGCATCATTGCCAGTACAAGTTTATTTATGGTCTGAACAAGCAGAAAGAGGGTTCGTAGAAAAAACTTCAGCAACCATTATGGTTCTTTTAAGTTTTTTGATTACGTTAAATTTTATAGCAGTTTATTTAAGACAAAAATTTGAAAGGAAGTGGTAATGATAAATAATAAAATAAAAATCAAAAGTAGTAATTTGAATGTTTATTATGGAGAGAAACAAGCACTCTTCAATGTTGATTTAGATATACATAGTAAAGAAGTTACGGCTTTAATTGGACCTTCAGGATGTGGTAAATCCACTTTTATTAGATGTATTAATAGAATGAATGATGTCATCGATATTTGTAAAATTGAGGGGTCGATCACAATCGATAATGAAGAAATTATTGATAAAAACCTTGATGTTGTAGGGCTTCGAGAGAAAATTGGAATGGTTTTTCAAAAACCTAACCCTTTTCCGAAAAGTATTTATGATAATATTGCTTACGGTCCTACTATCCACGGCTTAGCTGAAAACAAAACTGATATGGATGAAATTATTGAGAATAGTTTAAAAAAAGCTGCTTTATGGAATGAAGTTAAAGATAGATTAAATGAACCAGGCACAGGTTTATCTGGGGGTCAGCAACAAAGATTATGTATCGCAAGAGCCATTTCAGTTAATCCTGAGGTAATTTTAATGGATGAACCGTGTTCAGCGCTAGATCCTATTGCAACTGCTAAAATTGAAGAATTAATTGATGAACTTAAAAAAAGTTATACAATAGTTATTGTTACTCATTCAATGTCACAAGCCGTAAGAGTTTCTCAAAGAACTGGTTTTTTCCATTTAGGGAAAATAATTGAAGTAGATACAACAGAGAAAATATTTAAAAATCCTGGAAATAAAATGACCCAGGATTATATTACAGGAAGGTTTGGTTAATTATGTCAGATATCACACATATCGTAAAATCCTACGAGGATGAGTTACAAAGTTTAAATGATAATTTAATTAAAATGGGTAGCTTAGTCGAAACTCAACTATCAAACTCAATGGAAGCCATCATCAAAGTTGATAAAGAAGCTGCTGAAAATATAATTAAGAACGATGAAAAAATTAATGAATTAAGAGCAACTATTGAAGAGCAGATTGTAACGGTACTTGTTAAAAGAGCTCCTATGGCAATAGATTTAAGGTTAACTATTTCAACCTTAAAAATCTCAAGTGATCTTGAGCGTATTGGTGATTTAGCAAAAAGTGTTGCTAAAAAGATCAAACCTTTACCACACAATCTTCCTGAGGAATTAATTTCTAGTTTAAAGAGATTGGGAGAGTTAGTTCAAAGGCAACTAAAAGATGTTTTAGATGCATATCTTAATCAATCAAAAGAAGCTGCTGTTAAAATTTGGAAATCAGATGAAAAAGTTGACGACCTAACACATATCGCTATGAATGAAGTTGCAAAATTTTTAAGCACAGATACTAAAAATTTAGATTTAGCAACGCACTTATTATTTGTTACTAAAAATATTGAAAGAGCGGGGGATCACATAACCAATATAGCCGAAGCTTTGTTTTATCTGATTGAAGGAGAGCACATAGAGGGTGCTAGACCAAAAGGTAAGGATTTTGATCCCAACTAATGAGTGTTAGTATTCATATTGTAGAGGACGAACAACCTATTATCACCCTTGTTAAGTATAATCTTGAAAAGGAAGGTTATAAAGTTTCATTTTCAGACAATGGAAATGATGGCATTGAAGATATTAAAAGATTATCTCCTGATCTTGTTTTGTTAGATTGGATGCTACCAGATTTTTCAGGTGTAGAAATTTGTAAAAGTTTAAAAAAAGAAAAAAATTTTAAAAATATTCCAATTATTATACTAACTGCTAAAGGTGAAAATGAAGATAAAGTTAAAGGATTAAACTCCGGTGCAGATGACTATATAACTAAACCATTTAGCTTCCCAGAATTGCTTGCAAGAATAAAAGCGTTGCTTCGAAGATCCAAACCCTCACTGATTTCTGATATTATTGAATTTGAAGATCTTAAAGTTGATAGAATAACACGTCGTGTTTTTAGAAAAAATAAAGAAATTCATTTAGGCCCTAAAGAATATGCTTTAATTAATTTTTTTATTAAAAATCCTAAACGTGTTTATTCAAGAGATCTAATTCTGGAAAATATTTGGACTAACAATATTAATGTAGAAACAAGAACAGTTGATGTTCACATAAGAAGATTGAGACAAACTATTAATATCAAAGGAACAAAAGAGTTAATTAGAACTGTTAGATCAGCAGGTTATTCTTTGAGTTAAAGTATTATTTTATAAATCCCTATTAAGAACAGTGGTATCTGTAATCCAAAGTTTGTTAATATAGCCTTATCTTTTGATATAAAACCGGCTATCGTCCAACCAATAACTCCAAGACCATGGAAGTAGATGTTAATAGGGTAAATATTTAAATTAGTTAATAATATTCCAGTTAATACTAAAGCAGTACTGATCCATTTAAGGTATTTTTTAATAAACATAGTCTCCTCTATATGTAAGTTTTATTGGGATTTTATTACAATATAGAAGAGACTGAAATCTTTATTTAATTACTAAATAATATTAGCAATTAAATGAAGCCGACATATTTCTGATTAAATCAAAATATAAATCTTTTCCTGGTTTTAGATTGGCACCTAGTGGATCCAAGACACCAGTTTTTACACTTGTATCTTTGGCAATAGATTTGATTATATCAGGATTAAATTGAGGCTCTGACAATATGCAACTTACGTTATCATGTTCAATGACTTCATGAATTTCATGAATTTGTTCTGCACCAGGCATAACATCAGGATTAACAGTCATTGCTCCAAGTATATTTACATTAAATCTATTTTCATAATATTGATACGCATCATGAAATACTACGTAATTAAGGTCCGTATTAGTCTCAGTAATTACATCAATTATTAGCTTATCAATTTCAGCTAATGCTTTAGCTAAATTAGATTTGTAAGTAGATGCATTTTTGGAATCATTTTCAATTAAATGCTCAGTTATCTCACTTAATATAACTTTTGCATTAATTGGATCTAACCAAATGTGTGGATCATATTCGCCGTGCCCATGATCATCATGTTCTTCTTTCTTAGCGTCGTGCCCATGATCATCGTCATCATCATGTTCTTCTTTCTTAGCGTCGTGCCCATGATCATCGTCATCATCATGTTCTTCTTTCTTAGCGTCGTGGCCATGATCATCATCATGTTCTTCAAAAATATTTCTTTCTCTAAATTTTAATTTCTTAATGCCTTTAATTTCTAGTAATTCAATCTTTTCAGCTTTTTTAGCAATTGTAGCTAACGGTTTTTCTAAAAAATTTTCTAAGTCTTCCCCAATCCAAAATATGATATCTGCCTGTTCTAACATTTTAGCGTGAGAGGGTTTTAACTGAAAACTATGAGGTGAATTATAACCATCAACTATTAATCCTGGCGAACCTACACCATCCATTATATAACTAGCCAATGAATGGATAGGTTTAATAGATGTTACAACTTTTAAGTCTGCTTTTGCTAATGTTGAAAATGCTAATAGTCCAATTAACGTTGATATTAAATGTATTTTTTTCATAGTTTTAATTTGCTTTAAGTTAATGTTATAATATAACAAAGCGTAATAATATAACATATTTAGTTAGTCAAGCTGTTATTTAAAATAAAATGAATTTAGATAAAAAAGAGATATTAATAAAATTAGAAAACGTTGGAATTTTTCAAGATAATAAATGGTTAGTCCATGATGTATCTTTAGAAATTGAAAGAGGTAAAATTTTAACATTGATTGGACCAAACGGCTCTGGAAAAACTACTACAGCAAAAATTGCATTAGGAATTCATAAAAATATTAAAGGAAAAGTTACAAAAAACACAAATAAAATTGGCTATGTTCCCCAAAAAATATCAATTGATTGGACGTTACCAATTAGAGTAATTGATTTTATGAGTTTAACTCAAACGCTTCAATTTGATGAGGTTGTAAGTGCATTAAAATTAACAGAAGTAGAGCACCTTAAGCATAATGATTTAAGAAGTCTGTCGGGTGGAGAATTTCAAAGAGTTTTAATGGCTAGAGCAATAGCAAAAAAACCTAATTTACTTGTTTTAGATGAACCAGTTCAAGGTGTAGATTTTACAGGAGAAATTGCCCTTTATGAATTAATCAAAAAAATTTCTGATGAACTTAATTGTGGAATATTATTAATTTCTCACGATCTAAATGTGGTTATGTCTAAAACTGATTATGTTGTTTGTTTAAACGGACATGTTTGTTGCTCTGGAACTCCCACGAATGTTGCAAATAATAAAAATTATAAAGAATTATTTGGAGACCAAGCTTCAACACTATTATCTGTATATGAGCATAAGCATGATCATACTCATTCTACTGATGGTAGTATTAAAGAAAAGAAGCATTAATAATGTTAGATGATTTTTTTATAAGAGCTCTAATTGCTGGCATAGGCATTGCTTTAGTTGCTGGTCCTCTTGGATGTTTTGTTATTTGGAGAAGACTATCTTTTTTTGGTGATACTTTATCTCATTCAGCATTACTTGGCGTAACTCTAGCTTTATCTTTTGATATTAATATTGCTTTATCAGTTTTTTTTGTTTCTTCAGCTGTTGCACTTGTTTTGTTAAAACTACAAAAAACCACCAACTTACCTGGGGATGCCTTATTAGGATTACTGGCTCACTCATCTTTAGCTGTAGGTTTAGTGGTGATTAGTTTTTTATCATTCATTCGTTTTGATATAATGGGACTACTGTTTGGTGATATCCTTGCTGTAGCTCCAAACGACATATTTATCATTTGGATTGGTGGAGTATTAATATTATTAGTTTTAAAAATTATTTGGAAACCACTTTTTGCCTCAACAGTTAATTATGAATTAGCTGAAGCTGAGGGAATGAACCCAGCGAGAGTAAATGCAATTTTTACCATTCTAATGGCTGCTATAATTGCAATTTCCATTAAAATGGTTGGATTATTGTTAATTACAGGAATGTTAATTATTCCTGCTGCTATGGCACGTAATCTTTCTAATAATCCAGTTCAAATGGTTGTTTATTCTGTAATAGGTGGATTGCTGTCAGTAATAGTGGGTTTATTTGCTTCATTAGAGTTAAACTCACCGTCAGGACCATCCATAATCACAGCTGCATTAGTTTTGTTTATCTTGTCATTAACAAAAATAAATAAATTCACTCGATTGAAAAACTAGCGTGTAATTGTTAGAAGTACATATGAATCATAAAGAAGAATTTTTATCTAAAAATCAGCAAATTATTTTTGATTTTATAGAAAAAGCTAAAGAGCCACTTAAGGCTTATTCCATTTTATTTAATGTTCAAAAAAAAGGAATTAAAGCACCATTACAAGTTTATAGAGCACTTGATAAATTAGTAGAGATTGGAAAAATACATAAAGTAGAAAGTAGAAATGCTTTTATAGCATGTAAAAGTTCAAGTTGTGAAATTTCACAAGCAACAGCTTTTTCAATATGTAATAAGTGTGAAAATGTTTCTGAAATTAATAATCCAAAACTTTCAAAATATTTAACTAATTTTGAAGACGATACTGGAATGCAATATAATAAATATAATTTAGAGTTTTTTGGTTTATGCAAAAAATGTAAAGCTAAATAAATGAATACAGTATCCTTAACATTAAATGAAATTTTAGAATTAGCTAAAAAAACATTATTAGCTAATGGTTGTGATGATGAAAATGCCAGTATTTTAGCAGACACAATTATGAGAGCTGAAAGAGATGGCTCTGTTTCTCATGGTTTGTTTAGATTACCTGCTTATGTTGCTGGCTTAAAAAGTAAAAAAATTAATGGTAAAGCAAGACCTGAATTAGAAAATGTTGCTCCAAGTATTATTAAAGTATCAGGTAACAATGCAGTTGCTCCAATGGTTTTAAGTTTAGGATTACCTGCTGTTATTGATTTAGCTAAAAAAAATGGTGTCGCTGTTCTTGCTATAAAAAATTCACATCACATGGCAGCACTTTGGCCCGAAACTGAAGCTATTGCAGAAGCAGGACTTGTTGGTATCGCTTGCACATCTTACAAACCAGCCGTTGCACCAGCGGGTGCTACAAAACCTTTGTATGGTACAAATCCAATTTCTTTTGCTTGGCCTAGACCTGGTAAAACTCCAGTTGTCTATGATATGGCAACTGCTTCAATGGCTATGGGCGAAGTTCAAATTGCAAAAAGAGAAGGGCACAAAGTACCCCTTGGAACTGGCTTAACTAAAGATGGTAAAGAAACAACTGATCCTGGAGAAATCGCTGATGGTGGAGTTATACTTCCTTTTGGAGGTTATAAAGGGTCTAGTATAGCAATGATGGTTGAATTATTAGCTGGTGCATTAATTGGTGAAAATTTTAGTTTTGAAACTGCTGCTAAAGATAATAACGATGGCGGCCCTCCAAGTGGTGGTGAATTTATTATAGCAATCTCACCTGAGAAAATTTCTGGTAAAGGTTGGGATAAACATGCTGATGAGTTTTTTAGTAAAATGTCAGCTATGGAGGGTGTTAGACTTCCAGGTGAAAGAAGGCATAAAAATAGGCTAGATAAAGGACCAAGAAATATTAATGAAGATCTTGTTAATAAAATTAAATCTTTAAGTTAATTCAATTTCAATAGGTGTGTGATCTGAAGGTTTCTCTTTTCCTCTGGGGTCTTTATTAATATTAACATTCTTAACTATATTTAATAAAGAATTTGATACTAAGAAGTGATCAATTCTTAATCCATTATTTTTCTGCCAAGCACCTCTCATATAATCCCAATAAGTATAACCTTCAATTTCACCATGAATATGACGGTAGGCATCATGAAAACCTAGATTAATCATTTCTCTAAATTTTTTTCTTATCTCAAGTCTGTATAAAGCGTCATCTTCAAAACCTTTAATATTATAAGCATCTTCTGCTGAAGGAAGAATATTAAAATCACCTGCTAAAATAATATTTTCATTTTTCTTTGAAAGAGTTTTTAGTTGTTTAATCAAAGTATCTAACCAATCTTTTTTATAAGTATATTTATCAGTATCTACAGGATTACCGTTCGGAGTGTAAATGTTAATCAGTTGAATATTTTTTTTCTTATATTTTAATTCTGCTGAAATAATTCTAGATTGTTTTAACTTGTCTTTAATCAAATCTAATCTAACATTTTCTAGTTTATGCTTAGAAATGATTGCAACTCCGTTATAACTTTTTTGTCCAAATACATGACTTTCATAATCTAATGCTGAAAAATCATCATATGGAAAAGTTTCATCTTGAGTTTTGATCTCTTGCATCATAACAACATCGGGAGAAAATTTTTGAAGGTATTCTTTAATATTTTCAATTCTTGCTCTAACTGAATTAACATTCCAGGATGTGATAATCATTATATGGAGAACGAAACACCACAACCGCAAGAAGATTTGCTTTGTGGGTTAGAGATTTTAAATTGATCACCAATTAGTTCCGAGACAAAGTCCACTTCTGAACCTTTTAATAAGTCTGCTGAAGTTTTATCAATGAGAATATTTTCATGCTTTAAATCATCTGCTTCTAATTTTTTGTCAAAGGTAAATTCATATTGAAAACCTGAGCAACCACCACCTTTAATAGCGATTCTAAAAAATGACCCTGGATCTTTTTGAGACAACAAATTATTAATCTGTTTTATAGCTTTATCTGTAAATTTAATTTCTTTAATCATATAACAACACTGATATTACTAATATAATATCAATTTATTAAATTTAAAGTATGAATAATTACTCAAATTTAGCTCTATCTAAAAGCAATGGTCGTATTTTTAAAGAAGCCAATTCACTTTATAGAACACCATTTCAAAGAGATAGAGATAGAATTATTCACAGTGCCTCATTCAGAAGGCTAAAGCATAAAACACAAGTTTTTGTTAATACGGAAGGGGATCACTTTAGAACTAGAATTACCCATTCAATTGAAGTTGCGCAAATTGCAAGATCAATAGCTAAACATTTAGGTTTAAACGATGATCTGGCTGAAACTTTAAGTTTGGCTCATGATTTGGGACACACACCGTTTGGACATGCTGGAGAAGATGCCCTTAATGAATGCATGGTTAACTTCGGAGGTTTTGATCATAATCTTCAAACTTTAAGAATAATCATGTTTCTTGAACATAAATACCTTAAATTTAAAGGTCTAAACTTAACATTAGAAACTTTAGATGGATTATTAAAGCACAATGGCCCAATTGAAGATCTCTCTACAATTAATGGGCTGATTGGATTGAAAAGTTTTAAAAACAAAATAAAATTTACTAACTCTGGATCATTGGAAGCTCAAATATCAGCAATCTCTGATGACATTGCCTATAATAATCATGACATACAAGATGGAATCAGAGCCAAAATGTTTAATTTAAACGACTTGATTGAAATTAATTTTTTTAAAGATATTTATAAATCTCACAAAAAAAATATTAAAAATAATAATAAAGATATTTTGATATATCAAATAATACGAGATTCAATTGATTTAATGGTTAGAGATTTGATTAAAAATACTAAAAATAATTTAAAAACTAATAAGATCAAATCTTTAAATGATGTTTATAAATTAAATAATCCTATAGTATGTTTTTCTAGTAAATTTCTAAAAATTGAAAAAGATGTTAGGTTTTTTCTAAGAAGTAAAATGTACAACAATAAGAAAGTATTATTAAAAAATAATCATGGAAAAAAAATTGTTAATAAACTTTTTTATAAAATTAAGAATAAGCCCAAAAAATTCTTAAATGCTGACCAATTAAAAAATGACCCCAATAGAGCAATTGCTGATTTTATTTCAGGTATGACAGATAGATATGCAATCAATTTAAACAAAAGTATTTAATGAACATTTTTGATCTCTATTTAGATAAAATAATAATTTTGATTAAAAAACTAAATAAAGATGGTTCTTTAGAAATACCTGAATCTTTAAAAGGAATTAATGTAGATATACCACCATCAAATTTTGACTGCGATATATCAACCAATGTAGCCATGGTACTCTCTAAAGCGAATAAAAAATCTCCAATCGATATTGCAAATACTCTAATTGATTTAATTAAAAATGAAGATGAAAAAATTGAAACTATTTCTGTAGCAAAACCTGGATTTATTAATATTAAATTTAAAACGATATATTGGAATAATTTTATTAAAAATGTTAACCAAAATTACAAAGATTTTGGTGTTAATATAAAAGAAAAAAAACAGAAATATCTTGTAGAATTTGTTTCAGCTAACCCAACAGGTCCTCTTCACGTAGGGCATTGTAGAGGCGCAATATTAGGAGATGTAATTTCAAATATATTAATTTTTAACAAGCATGATGTTTCTAAGGAATATTATGTAAACGACTATGGTAATCAGATCATAAATTTTACAAAGTCTGTTTTTTTTAGAATTAGAGAAATACTTTTTAATGAAAAATTTCCAATTGAAAATTCAGATTTATACCCTGGTGATTATTTGGTTGATATTGCTAAAAATATTATAGAATCTAACAAAGTTTTAAAATTTGATAAATTTGAAGATGTTTCAAAAGAATTAACTTTATTGTCAGTTTCAGAATCTTTAAAATTAATTAAAAACAATTTAGCAAACCTTGGAATAGTGCACGATAAATTTACCAGTGAAACTGATATTGTCCTAAATAATGAAGTTCAAAAGGCAATTGACAAATTAAAGGATAAAAAACTAGTTTATAGTGGAAAGATTGAGGCCCCCAAGGGTGAGGATGATCAAAATTGGGTTGAAAGAGAGCAACTTTTATTTAAATCAACAGATTTTGGAGATGACAAAGATAGAGCACTTCAAAAATCTGATAAATCATGGACTTACTTTGCTAGTGATGTGGCTTATCACGATAATAAATTAGATAGAAATTACGATACACTTATTAATATATTAGGAGCAGATCACGCTGGTTATATAAAAAGGATAACTTCTGTCGTTGAAGCATTATCTGGAGATAAAAAAAAATTAATTTGTAAGGTAAGCCAACTTGTTAAACTAATTAAAGATGGAAAACCTTTCAAAATGTCAAAAAGAAAAGGTGACTATATAACAGTTGAAGACTTGATTGCTGAAGTTGGTAGGGATGCCACTAGATTTATTATGCTTAATAGAAGTAGCGATGTAGAGTTGGATTTTGACTTTACAAAAGTTAAAGAAAAATCAAAAGATAACCCTCTTTACTATGTTCAATATTGTTATGCTAGAATATCATCTGTTTTTAGACATGTAGATCTTAATATAGAAAATGATTTGAATATAAATGATTACGAATTTGAATACACTGGAGATGAAATTAAGATATTAAAAAAAATAGCCGAATGGCCTAAATGTATTGAAGCTGCAAGCTTAAGACTTGAACCTCACAGAATACCAGTTTATCTTTATGAGTTATCATCAGAATTCCATTCTTATTGGAATATGGGTAAGGATGATCCATCAAAAAGATTTATTAACGAACAAAAAAAAATATCGAATGATAAGTTAGTTTTTTTAAAAGTTATATCTAATGTTATCAAATCTGGAATGGATATTGTTGGAGTGGATACTCCGCAAAAAATGTAATGTTAAAAGAACTTAAATATCTTTTATTTTTGATTGTTATAGTTTTATTTTTTTTTCTATCTTTCAAATACTACTTTTCAAATGAAAATAAAAAAAATTCATACCGATCTTTAAAAAATATTGAAAATAAAACTGAAAATTATTCTCGTAATCTTATTTTACTTAATAGTGATACTGTTAATATCGTAGAATATGTTGAAAAAAGCATAGATAAAAACAAAAAGAATTATAATTTTTGGAAATTAATAAATAATGATGGATGATCGTAAAAGTTTTATAGTTGGTTTAAAATCAACTAAATTATTGATTAAAGAAAAAAAATTTCTAATTAAACATAAGCCCTGGGGAATAATAATTTTTTCACGAAATATCAAAAATATTACACAAGTTAAAAAATTAACAGATGAAATTAGAAAAATATTTAATGATAAGAAATATCCTATTTTAATTGATCAAGAGGGTGGGAGAGTAAATAGATTAAGTAAATTTTTTAAAGCAGATAAGTTTACAGGAGAATTTTTTGGCAATCTTTATCTTAAAGATAAAAAAGAATTTTATACTGAATATAAAAAGTTTATAAATAAAACTGTCTTATTATTAAAAACTGTAGGCATAAATATTAATACTTTACCCGTTCTTGACATAAGATCAAAAGGGTCTAGCTCAATAATTGGTGACAGAGCTTTTTCAAGTAATGCAAAGATTGTTTCACAAATTGGAGATATTTGTATTAAAGAATTTCATAATAATAAAATTGGCACTGTAATAAAACATATACCTGGTCATGGTTTGGCAAAAGTGGATAGTCATAAAAAAACTCCTACAATCAACCAGAAATTAAGAAATTTGAATAATAATGATTTTATGGCATTCAAAAATAAAAATAGTCTGTTTGCAATGACGGCTCATCTTATTTATAAAAATATCGATAAAGAAAATACAGCAACACATTCGAAGAAAATTATAAAATTAATAAGAAATCAAATTAAATTTAAAAATATTTTGATGTCTGATGATATATCAATGAAGAGCTTAAAAGGCTCTATAGCAATTAATACAAAAAAATCTTTTAGCGCTGGTTGCGATCTAGTTCTTCATTGTAATGGAAATTTAAAAGAAATGAATGATGTGGCTCTGTATTCACCATTTATAAGTAAGTTTATTATAAAAAAAACATCACAATTTTATAAGATTATAAGTTAATATTTAATATGTCTGACAGCGATTCTAAAAATTTTAATGTAGATCTTGATAATTATAACGGCCCGCTTGATGTTTTGCTAGATTTGGCAAAAGCTCAAAAGGTTAACCTTGAAGATATTTCAATAACATTACTGGCTGATCAATTTCATAATTATATTACTAACGAAAAAGATCTTAATCTAGAGTCTGCATCAGAATATTTATTGATGGCTACCTGGTTAACTTATCTTAAATCAAAACTTTTGTTGCCAGGAAATCCAGAAGAAGAATTTAAAGTTTTAGAAGTTGCCGAAAAATTAAAATTACAATTAAAAAAATTAGAATTAATAAGATTGCTTTCTGACCAAATGTTAAAAAGAAAAAGACTTGGAAGAGAAATAAGACTTAGAGGAATTAAAGGAAACATAAGATCTATATACAGTACTGAATATAAACTAAATCTTTACGAACTATTAAAATCTTATTCATCAATTATCATGACTAAAGATTTTCAAAGAATGAATATTCCTAAACTTCCAGTTTTTACTACTGAAGATGGCATAAAAAGAATAAAAGAATTTTTTGGTAAGTTAATTGATTGGAGGAATATTAATGAATTAATACCACCTTCATTTAAGAATAGTTCAAAATATAAAAGAACAGGTAAAGCTGGAATTTTTGCAGGATCTTTAGAGCTGGTTAAAGAAGGTAATTTAACTATAAAACAAGAAAATTTATTTGATGATATCTATATTAAAGAACTAAAATGACAAAAATAAAAAAGAAAACAAAAAAAATAAATGACAATATAGTTACTTTCCCATCAAAAATGAATGCTGGTGAAAGAGAAGTTGAGGCTATAGTTTTTGCTGCTGCTGAACCGTTAGATATCGACACTATCGAATCTAAAATTTCAAAAAAAATTGATGTTTTAAAATCATTGGAGAAGTTACAAAAAGAATATTCATCAAGAGGAATTAATTTAGTTTGCATTTCTAAAAGATGGTCTTTTAGAACATCTGAAAATTTATCAAACCTTATGTCTCAAGAAAAAACTGTAGAAAAAAAAATTATCTAGAGCTGCAGTTGAAACATTAGCTATAATTGTTTATCACCAACCTGTTACCAGAGCTGAAATTGAAGAAATTAGAGGTGTTGCTTTTGGAACGAATACACTTGAGATTTTAATGGAGCTAAATTGGGTAAAACCACAGGGCCGTAAAGATGTACCCGGTAAACCAATTCAGTATGGAACTACTAATGATTTCTTAAGTCATTTTAGTCTTCAAAAACTGTCTGATTTACCTACAGTTGACGAATTGGGATCTGCTGGTCTGATTGATAGCTCAAACATAGATAATGCAATATTTGGTACTGGTAAATTTTACAAAGAAAAACAAGTAGAAAAAAAAGAAGATATTTATGAAAATATCGATGAGATGCTAGGTGGAACACTAAGTCCAGAAGAAGAAAAGTAAAAAGTTACTTTAAAATTAAATTTAAAAGAGGTATAAAATATTATGAGTATTGGAATTTGGCAAATAGCAATTGTAGTAATCTTAGTTGTCCTTTTATTTGGTAGAGGTAAAATTTCTAGCCTAATGGGTGATGTGGCTAAAGGTATAAAAAGTTTTAAAAAAGGTATGGCTACAGATATTAGTGATGAGTTTGAACCTGAGCCCAAAAACGTTTCAGAAAATAATCAAGACAGCAAAGACAAAGAATAAATTAAATGCCCACTATTGGCTGGTTTGAGATTTTAATAGTAGTAGCTGTTGCAATCATTGTTATTGGCCCAAAAGATTTCCCACATATGTTAAAAAAAGTTGGTTCATGGATTGGAACCACAAAAAGATATATTAGCAATATACAAAATGAGGTAGCTGACCTTGATATTAATTCTAATGAAATAGAAAAACCTATAGAAGAAAAAAAAGATAATGACAAAATCTGAAAATGAAGGTGGTTTTGTAAGCCATCTAACTGAACTTAGAAAAAGATTGATTCATTCTTTTATTTTTTTATTCATCTTTTTTATCGGATGTTATTTTTTTTCAGAACATCTCTATGGCTTTTTAGTTGAGCCTTTTGCTAAAGCGGTTAATGAAAGTGGAACTGATAGAAGATTAATTTTTACAGCTTTACAGGAAACATTTTTAACATACTTAAAGGTTTCTTTTTTTGCAGCATTCTTTGTTACTTGTCCTTATATATTGGTACAAATATGGAAATTTATTGCACCAGGGCTCTACAAGCATGAAAAAATTGCAATCGTTCCTTATCTAGTTTTAACGCCTATATTATTTTTTCTAGGAGGAATGCTTGTTTATTATTTAATAATGCCACTAGCCATAAAGTTTTTTCTCTCTTTCGAAAGCACAGGGGCCTCAACAGGATTACCCATCCAATTGGAAGCAAAAGTTAGTGAATATCTTTCACTTGTAATGAAATTAATTTTTGCATTTGGTATAAGTTTTCAGCTACCAGTTGTTCTTAGTTTGTTTGCTAGAGTTGGCATAGTTAATGCTAAGTTTCTTAGAGAAAAAAGAAAATATGTTGTTGTGATGATTTTTGCAGCAGCTGCATTATTAACACCACCTGATCCTATAACTCAAATTGGACTAGCAATACCATTATTGATTTTATATGAATTATCTATATTTTCTGTAAACATTATTGATAAGAAAAATAAAAAAAATGCATAATATAAAAGAAATTAGAAATGATATTGAGGTTTTTAAAAAAGCTTTAAATAAAAGATTCCTAGATATAGATGTCGATAAGATTTTATCATTGGATGAGAGCAATAGAGAATATATACAACAAAGAGAACTGCTTGAAAAAGAAAAAAAAGATATTTCAAAGTCTAAAGATCAGTCACTTTTTGAAAAATCTAAAAAAATTTCATCTGAAATAGATAATATTAATAAATTACAAACTAATGTTAAAAATGAATTAGAAACTATTTTATCATCAATACCAAATATACCTCATTTTGACGTTCCTACAGGTAAAGATGAAAATTCAAATATAGAAATTTCTAAATCAGGAACAATACATAATTTTACATTTAAGCCTAAATCTCATTATGAATTGGGTGAAAATTTAAACATGCTTGATTTTGATCTAGCCACAAAAACTACTGGCTCTAGGTTTGTTTTTGTAAAAGATAAATTGGCCTTGTTAGAAAGAGCTTTGTCAAATTTTATGCTTGATACACATGTTAATACTAATGGTTATGAAGAAATATCACCACCACTAATTGCAACAGATGCTACTATGTATGGTACAGGACAATTACCTAAATTTGATAATGACCAGTTTGAACTTAAATTAGACGACTCTAGTGACAGAAAATTTTTAATACCAACTGCCGAAGTTATTTTAACTAATATTGTAAAAGATCAAATTATTGATAAAAAAAAACTTCCTATGCGAATGGTTGCTTCAACTCCATGTTTTAGAAAAGAAGCAGGTAGCTATGGTAAAGATACAAAAGGTATGATTAGACAGCACCAATTTTACAAAGTTGAAATGGTGAGTATTGTTGAGGCAGATAAGTGCTTACCAGAACTTGATAGAATGACTGATTGTGCAATTAAAATTTTAGATTTACTAAAACTTCCATATAGAAAAATAGTTTTGTGTACTGGTGATATGGGGTTTAGTGCTGAAAAAACTTTTGATATTGAGGTGTGGCTTCCATCTGAGGATAAATATAGAGAAATCTCAAGTTGCTCTTCATGTGGATCATTTCAAGCAAGAAGAATGAAAGCTAGGTATAAAAATGAAAAAAAAGAAACTGTGCTTGTCGGAACCTTAAATGGCAGTGGTTTAGCGATTGGCAGAACATTAGTTGCTATATTGGAAAATTATCAACAAGAAGATGGCTCTATTATTGTACCTGAAGTTTTAAGGCCCTACATGAATAATATTGAGAAAATCAATAAGATTTAAAGTTGTTTTAATTTAATAGATGTTGTAAGTATTCACTTTAATCAAGGAGAAAAATGGATTCAGGAATAGGACAATTTATACCGCTAATTTTAATTTTTGTTATTTTTTACTTTTTTTTAATAAGACCCCAACAAAAGAAAGTTAAAGAGCATAAAGCCATGGTAGAAAACTTATCTAGAGGAGACAAGGTTGTAACATCTGCTGGTATTATTGGGACAGTTGAAAGAATTATTGATAATGATAAAGTTGAGGTGCAAATTGCTGACAACGTTAAAGTTGAAATTATCAAATCTACAGGCATCCAAGGATTACTTAACTCCCCTGAAGTAAAAAAATAACATTCAACTAAAGTGTTATACTTTTCTAAATTAAGAATTACCTTAGTTTCATTAGTATCTTTTTTTTTTATTTTTATTGCTGCATCAAATTTTCAGAACTCTGAAGATAGTTTTATTGCAAAAAGGATAAATCTAGGTTTAGATTTACAGGGTGGTTCATATCTTTTACTTGAGATTGATAATGGACCTGTTGAAATTCAAAAATTACAAAATACAACAACTATTATTAGAAATTTTTTAAAAGATAAGAAAATAACTTTTAATGATCTGAGAATAGAAAATAAAAAAATAATATTTAATGTTTCTAATGATAATGCTCAATTAGTTGAAACTTTTTTTCTTGATAAAGAAAGTGATATTAACCCTTATTATAACCAATATAAATCTCACCAGTTTGATGTAGAAATACAAAATAATGAATTTACTTTAACTCTTTCAAAGTATGGACTTATTGAAATTAAAACTTCTTCACAAGATCAAGCTATAGAAATAGTTAGAAGAAGAGTTGATGAGGTTGGTACTAATGAGCCCAATATATTAAAAAGAGGTAATAATAGAATTTTAGTTGAACTGCCAGGCTTAGATGATCCTATGCGTATAAAGTCACTTTTAGGAAAAACTGCAAACTTAACATTTAGATTTGTCACTCAAAATAATAATGACACTTTTGGAACTGAAATGCTTCAGTTTGAAGATGGAACTAACGAAGCAATGGTTAGTAAAAGAATAATCTTAAATGGTGAGAATTTACTGGATGCTCAACCACAAATGAACAATCAAACAAACGAAACAGTAGTATCATTTACTCTTGATAGAGTGGGGGCTAAAAGATTTGGTAAAGCAACTAGTACTGGTGTTGGCAAGCAATTGGCTATCGTTTTGGATGGTAAAATTGTAAGTGCTCCAGTAATTAGAGATACTATAGCAAGTGGAAATGGACAGATCAGTGGAAATTTTACGTTCCAATCAGCAACAGACTTGGCTCTACTATTAAGATCGGGAGCATTGCCAGCTCCACTTAATATAATTGAAGAAAGAACAGTAGGACCTGACCTTGGTCAAGACTTAATTAATGCTGGAGTTATTGCTCTTATGATTGGTTTTTTATTAGTTATAATTTTTATGTTTTTTAAATACAAAATATTTGGTCTAATTGCTAATATAACACTCCTAATCAACTTATTCTTTTTAGTTGGTATTTTAACTTTATTTGAAGCAACATTAACTCTTCCTGGAATAGCAGGTATCATTTTAACAGTAGGTATGGCAGTTGA
Source organism: Candidatus Pelagibacter sp. Uisw_121 (assembly GCF_047722545.1). Taxonomy (GTDB): domain Bacteria; phylum Pseudomonadota; class Alphaproteobacteria; order Pelagibacterales; family Pelagibacteraceae; genus Pelagibacter. The sequence continues at coordinate 577,151 of NZ_CP159816.1, forward strand.
CGCTAATGTATTAATTTTTGAAAGAATTAAAGAAGAATGCAAGAAAGAAAAAAATAATATAATAGCTTTTGATACAGGTTATGTGAAATCAAAAACTGCAATTATAGATGCAAATATAACCACATTAATTGCAGCTGTAATCTTATTCTTTATGGGCTCCGGACCTGTTAAAGGCTTCTCTGTGACTTTAGCTGTGGGAATTTTTACTACGCTGTTTTCAGTTTATTTTATTGCAAGAATGCTTACTGGTCTTTACGTGGTAAGAAATAAAGAAAAAACTAACCTAATATAAATGATTAATTTTAATAAATTTTATAAACTATTTAATCTTATCTCTTTAAGTCTAGTCGTTGCATCTGTTCTATTGTTATTTTTTAAAGGACTTAATTTTGGTGTAGATTTTAAAGGTGGGACCTTAATAGAACTTAGGTCTAATGATAAAAATATTAATGTCACTTCTTTAAGGCAATCTTTTAATAAAATGAATTTAGGAGATTTTAATGTTAAAAAATTTGGTAATGAAAATGATTTTTTAATTAAGATAGAGAAAAAAGATACAAGTGCAAACGCTATTGAGGTTATTAAAAAAAATTTAACATCTTCTTTGGGGGGCTCTTTTAATTTCAGAAGAGTTGAAAATGTAGGTCCAAAAGTTAGCTCTGAATTATTAAAGTCTGGTATTATTGCAATTGCATTATCTCTAGCTGCAATGTTATTTTACATATGGATAAGATTTGAATGGCAATTTAGTTTAGGTGCTATTTTAGCCTTATTCCACGATGTCATTATAACACTAGGTCTTTTCTCGTTATTCAGTCTAGAAATAAATCTATCAATAGTTGCCGCTGTTTTAACTATAGTTGGTTATTCAATGAACGATACTGTTGTTATTTATGACAGAGTTAGGGAAAATTTAAGAAAGTTTTCTGATATCAAGATTTATGAACTTACAAATATCTCAATCAATGAAACTCTATCCAGAACTATAATTACATCAGCCACAACATTGCTTGCTTTAGTTTCAATTTATTTATTTGGTGGGGAAATATTAAAAGGTTTTTCTTTAGCCATGATAATGGGTGTTATATTTGGAACCTATTCTTCAATTTATATAGCTAACCCAATACTTGTAAAACTTAGAGTCTCACAAAAAACAATCCTAAAAGAAGATACAGAATAAATTTAATAAAGGTTTTGAGCTGCTACCATTGAAAGTAACATTGGTATCGATAAAAGAGTATTTGTTCTTGAAAACAACATTGCTGTTCTTGCTGATTTTGCTTTAATATCAGGTTCACACTCAACAATGCCTAAAGCTCTTTTTTGATTTGGCCAAATTATGAACCAAACATTATAAGCCATATATAAACCAAGCCACATCCCAATACCTATAGCTGTATTTTTTCCACCACCACCTAATGTCATAGCATTGTGTAAATAACCATTTAGATAAGCTAAAATTAATCCTGACAGAACAGTCAGTAATGCAGCATATCTAAAATAAAACAATGCAGCTGGAGCAATAACTTTACCTATGGCAGGTTTTTGCTCATCAGGGATTTTAGGCATGTTTGGAATTTGAACAAAGTTAAAATACCAAAGTAGACCAATCCACATGATAGCAACCGTTACATGAATCAATCTTGTTAACCAACTCCAAAAAATTGTATCAAAATCAAAACCACCATTACCATAAAATAATCCTAGAAATAGAATTATAGCTAAAGCTAATGATGCATGAATTGTTTTTGGTAGAGATGATAGTAAATTACTCATAATTAAGAATCACTTATACACTAATTGTTTAAATCTTTAACTTCTTTTTAAATTTTTCTTCGAGCATAGGTTTTAAGAATTCACCAGTATAACTACCTTTTATTTTGATAATATCCTCAGGTTTACCCTCTGCGATAATATTACCACCTTTGACACCACCTTCAGGTCCCATATCGACAATATAGTCTGCTGTTTTAATTACATCTAGATTATGTTCAATAACAACAACTGTATTTCCTAGAGCTACAAATGTATGAAGTATTTCTAGTAGTTTTTTAATATCATGTTGATGAAGACCCGTTGTTGGTTCATCTAATATGTACATGGTTCTTCCTGTAGATCTTTTTGATAATTCCTTAGCTAATTTAATACGTTGAGCTTCACCACCAGATAGTGTTGTTGCCTGCTGTCCAATCTTTATATACCCAAGGCCTACTTTTTTTAGTGTTAATAGTTTTGTTTTAATATTTGAAATATTTTCAAAATACTCACATCCCTCGTCTACAGACATATCCAATACATCAGCAATACTTTTATCTTTAAATTTTATCTCAAGAGTTTCTCTATTGTACCTGGTTCCCTTGCATTCATCACACTGGATATAAACATCAGGTAAGAAGTGCATCTCGTATGTAATTACACCATCACCTTCACAAGCTTCACATCTTCCACCTTTAACATTAAAAGAAAATCTGCCCGGCTTGTATCCTCTTGTTTTTGATTCTGGTAATGCAGTAAACCAATCTCTAATGGGACCGAAAGCTCCTGTATAAGTTGCTGGGTTTGATCTAGGTGTTCTTCCAATAGGAGACTGATCTATATCAATTATTTTATCTATGAGCTCAACACCCTTATAACTCTTAAACTCTTTAGGGACTTTTCTAGCTTTGTTATTCAAGGTTAAATTTAATGCATGATATAATGTTTGTAATATTAATGTTGATTTACCACTACCTGAAACACCAGTTACGCAAGTAAAACTTCCTGTTGGAATTTTAAGATTAACATTGTTCAAGTTATTTCCACTAGCACCACTAATTTCAACAAATCTTCCATTTTTTGCAAGTCTTCTAGTTCTTGGAATTTCTATATATTTCTTATGAGATAGGTATTGACCAGTGATACTATTTTTATTTTTAAGTATCTCGTTGTAAGTGCCTTGTGCAATTATTTCACCACCATTAGTTCCGGCTTCTGGACCCATATCTATTATATGATCTGCATTCTCCATAGTTTCAGTGTCATGTTCGACAACGATAACTGTGTTACCTAAATCTCTTAGTCTTTTTAATGCATTTATTAATTTAACATTATCTTTTTGATGCAATCCGATAGAAGGTTCATCCAGCACATACAGTACACCAGTTAATCCAGAACCAATTTGTGAAGCAAGTCTTATTCTTTGAGCCTCACCTCCAGAAAGAGTTCCTGACTCTCTCGATAATGTTAAATATTCAAGCCCAACATTTAAAAGGAACGTTAGTCTTTCATTAATTTCTTTTAAAATATGTTCTGCTATCTTAAATTGTCGTTTATCAAGGTTTTGCTCTAGACCTTTAAACCAATTAGCAGCATCTAAAATAGATTTTTTAGTTACTTCGCTTATATTCTGATTATCAATTTTAACACATAAAGCTTCTTCTTTTAATCTATTACCGTTACATCCTTCACAGGCAGAATCAGATTGGTATTCAGCTATCGCTTCTCTTTTCCATTCACTATCAGATTCAAGAAATCTTCTTTCAAGATTATTTATTACACCTTCAAAAGTTTTTTTATGAGAATATTTTTCATAACCATCGTCATAAACAAACTTAATTTCTTCTTCATCCGATCCAAACAATATTACATCTCTAAATTTTTTCGGAAGTTTTTTCCATCTTTCATCTAAAGAAAATCCATAATGTTTAGCAATAGAGGCCAAGGTTTGAGCATAATATAGTGTTGTTGATTTAGCCCAGGGTTCTATAGCACCATCTGCTATACTTTTTTTCTCATCAGGAACTACTAAATTTGGATCTACATTCAATTTAATACCTATACCTTCACATTCTGCGCACGCTCCGTACGGACTATTAAAAGAAAAAAGTCTTGGTTCAATCTCTTCAATTGTAAAACCACTTTCCGGACAGGCAAATTTTGTAGAATAAATTAATTTTTCAATTTTTCTAAATTTTTGTGGCAATGTTTCATCTTCATACTCAACAAATACCAATCCATTTGATAAATTTACAGCTGTCTCAATACTTTCAGCAAGTCTATTACCAAGATTGGAATTTAAAACAATTCTATCAATTAAAACAGATATATCATGCTTGAGTTTTTTATCTAATTCAGGAGCTTTATCTATGTCATAAAGAACCTCATCAATTTTAATTTTTCTAAAACCTCTTCTTTTATAGCTTAAAATATCTTTTCTATACTCACCCTTACGACCTCTGACCACAGGAGCAAAAATATAAATAGTAGATTTTTTTGGTAATTTTCTTATTAAATCAACAATCTGTGTAATTGTTTGTGATGTAATTGGCTTTCCTGTGAATGGTGAATAGGGAACACCAGCCCTTGCATACAACACCCTCATATAGTCATAAATTTCAGTAACTGTTGCAACAGTTGACCTTGGATTTTTAGATGTATTTTTTTGCTCTATGGCTATTGCAGGACTTAATCCCTCGATGAGATCAACATTTGGTTTTTTCATTTTATCCAAAAATTGACGAGCATAAGCTGATAAACTTTCAACATATCTTCTTTGACCTTCTGCATAGACAGTGTCAAATGCTAGTGAGGATTTTCCTGAACCAGAAAGACCAGTAATTACAACAAATTGATCTTTGGGTATTTCTACAGAAACATTCTTTAAATTATGCTCCTTTGCACCCTTGATAACTATCTTTTTGATCATAATTTTAGTTGCTTTAAATTAATAAAATTAATATTGAGTTTATATTGTGATATAAAATTAATTAAATAAATAAACACTTATAAAATATTATGGCTGGAAGTTTAAATAAAGTATTATTAATTGGGCGATTAGGCGCAGACCCAGAAATCAAACAAATGTCGAATGGCAAAAGTCTTGCTACCTTAAGTTTGGCTACTAGCCAATCTTGGAAAGATAAAGCAACTGGCGAAAAAAAAGAAAAAACAGAATGGCACCGAATAGTTGTATTCAATGATGGGTTAGTAAATGTTGTTCAACAATATTTGAAAAAAGGTGCTCAAATTTATGTTGAGGGACAGATAACGACTAGAAAATGGAAAGATGAACAATCTGGTCAAGACAAGTATTCAACTGAAATTGTAATTCAAGGATACAATTCTTCACTTACTATGTTGGGTGGTGGAAACACTGGCGGTGGTGGTATTCAAAATGATAATTCACAAGCTGTTGCTAGCAATCCTGATGATAGCCCCCAAGCCCCTAATGATATGGATGACGAAATTCCATTTTAGTTTCTATGAAAGACACAGAAATAACTAAAGACAAAAATATTAAACTTATCTCTATGCATGATGAGATGAGCTCATCGTATTTGTCATATGCCATGAGTGTAATTGTGAGTAGGGCTCTTCCTGATATTAGAGATGGACTTAAACCAGTTCATAGAAGAATATTATTTGCCATGTATAAAGGTGGCTATGATTGGTCAAAACAATTTAGAAAATCTGCAAGAATAGTTGGGGATGTTATTGGTAAATATCACCCCCATGGAGATCAATCTGTTTATGACGCTCTTGTCAGAATGGTTCAAGATTTTTCTATGAGTTTACCTCTTGTTCAAGGCCAAGGTAACTTCGGATCTATTGACGGAGATCCAGCTGCGGCTATGAGATATACGGAAACAAGATTAGCTAAAGTTTCTCAATACTTAATTGACGATATAGAAAAAAATACTGTTGATTATAAAAGTAATTACGATGAAACTGAAAAAGAACCAACAGTTTTACCTGCTCAATATCCTAATTTACTAGTAAACGGTGCAGGTGGTATTGCTGTGGGAATGGCTACAAGCATTCCTCCACATAATTTAGGTGAAATTATAGATGGAACATTAGCTTTAATTGAAAATAAAGATGTTAAAATTAAAGAGTTAATGAAACATATACCAGGTCCTGATTTTCCAACAGGTGGTGTCATCATTGGAAAAGAAATTATTAAAGCTGGATATAATGTGGGTCGTGGGTCATTTAAAATTAGAGGTGAAATTAGTGTTGAAGCACAAAAAAATGGTAGAGAGAGACTAGTTATTACATCTGTACCGTATCAAGTAAATAAATCAGTTTTAAATGAGAGAATTGCCCAACTTGTTAGAGAGAAAAAAATAGAAGGAATAAAAGATATTAGAGACGAATCTAACAGAGAAGGGATTAGAGTTGCTATTGATTTAAGAAATGGTGTTGAACCTGAAACTATTAAAAGATTACTTTATAAAAATACATCTATAGAAAGCTCTTTTGGCTTTAACACTTTAGCTATTGTTGACGGCAAACCTAAAATTTGTAATTTAAAAGAATTTTTATCAAATTTCCTAACATTCCGTGAAGATGTAGTAATCAAAAAAACTAAGTTTGATTTAAAAAAAGCTGAAGACAGAGCTCACATCCTTATTGGATTATCAGTATCTGTTGAGAACTTAGATAAGATTATAAAAATTATACGGTCTTCAAAAACTCCTGATGACGCTAAAAAATCATTATTAGGCACTAAGTGGAAAATTAATAAATCTTTAAAGTTAATTTCACTTGTGGAAGATAAGAAGGGAAAAAATTTATACTCATTATCTGATCCTCAAGTAATTGCCATTTTAGAACTTAGACTTCAAAAACTTACTGCTCTAGGTATTAATGAAATAGAAGTTGAAATTAAAAAATTAGCTGAACTAATCAAGGGATATAAGAAAATAATTAATTCTAAAAAAGAACTTTTAAAAGTAATAAGTGAAGAGCTTAAAATTATTAAAGAAAAGTTTGCTGTACCACGAAGAACTAAAATTATAGATGCTATTTTAAACTATGATATTGAAGAGACTATTCAAAAAGAGTCGGTTATTATTACGGTTACACTACAGGGTTATATTAAAAGAGGAGCATTAAGTAGCGTTAAACAACAAAAAAGAGGTGGCAAAGGCAAATCTGGGATTACAACGAGAGATGAAGATTCTGTGGTTCAAACTTTATCAGTAAACACTCACACTTCTGTTCTTTTCTTTTCAACAGAAGGACTCGTCTACAAAATTAAAGCTTGGAAGATACCTGAGGGATCAACTACATCAAAAGGTAAATCTCTATTCAATATCTTACCTTTAAAAAATCATCAATCTATCAGTTCAATAATGCCATTTCCTGATGATGAAAGTGATATGAAAAATCTTCAAATTGTTTTTGCAACTGCAAAAGGTAAGGTTAGAAAAAACAGTCTAGAAGATTTTTCTTCCATTAATTCAGCTGGAAAAATTGCAATAAAATTAGACCCAAATGATAAAATTGTAGGTGTTGAAATTTGTAAAGATGATCAAGATGTAATGTTAAGTACAAAAAATGGTAAATGCATTAGATTTGAATCAAAAAAACTAAGAATATTTAAGGGTAGATCCTCTAAAGGTATAAAGGGTATAGAGTTATCACCTAATGACGAAATCGTTTCTCTTTCAATAGCAAATAAAGAAAAAGTAAAAAAAGATTCTAATTCTGAAGAAAGATTTGTTTTATCCATTACTGAAAATGGATTTGGTAAAAAAACTTTAAACAAAGAATATAGAGTTACCAATAGAGGTGGGAAAGGTATAATTGGAATAGTTAACTCACCTAGAAATGGTAGCATATGCTCATCTTTTCCAGTTATTGAAGGGGATGATGTAATGATTTCAACAAACAAAGGAAGAGTAATTAGAGTTGCTGTTAAAGAAATCAGAACAGCAGGAAGAAATACTCAAGGTGTAAGAATTATCAAATTATCTGGTGATGAAAAAGTTGTTTCAGCAATAAAAATTGATGATAACTTGGAGTAATGAAAAAAGTTGCTGTATATCCTGGAACATTTGACCCAATTACCTTTGGTCATATTGACGTTATTAAAAAAGCTTTAAAATTATTTGATAAAATAATTATTGCTGTTTCTGATGGCACTAATAAAAATTATCTCTTCAATTCACTTGAAAGAATACAGTTAATTAAAAAAGCTCTATTTGTTGATTTAGAGTTTGATAAAAAAAAAATTGAAGTTATTTCATTTACATCATTGACAACGGATTTGTGTAAAAAATACAAATCTAATATTATTTTAAGAGGCCTAAGAGCTGTCTCTGATTTTGAATATGAATTTCAATTAGCTGGAATGAATAGAAAATTAAATAACAATATTGAAACAATTTTTTTAATGTCTGATGTTGAAAATCAAATTATTTCATCAAGATTTGTTAAAGAAATAGTGAGACTAAAAGGTGATATCAAAAAATTTACTACAAAAAGTACAATAAAGTCTTTAAAAGAGAAATATGAATAAATTTATAACAAAATTTTTAATTTTATTTTTTATACAAACCAATAATATAATCGCAGAGGAGAATATAATGATTTTAAAACTTAAAGATGGAGATATTAAGATAGAGCTTTTTGAAGATGTGGCACCTAACCACGTTAAAAGAATTAAACAATTAGCAAAAGACGGTAAATACGATGGTGTTGTATTTCACAGAGTAATTGATGGTTTTATGGCTCAAACGGGTGACGTACAGTTTGGTAACTCTTCTAATGATCAATTTGATTTAAAAAGAGCGGGCATGGGTGGTTCTGATTTACCAGATCTTAATGAAGAATTCAGCGACTTGCCTCATGAAAGAGGAACATTATCTATGGCTAGATCACAAGATCCAAACAGTGCTAATAGTCAATTCTTTATTTGCTTCAAAGAAGCATCATTCCTAGATAGACAATACACTGTTTTTGGTAAAGTTATTGAAGGGATGGAGATAGTCGATAAAATTAAAAGAGGTGATCAAAATAATAACGGTTCTGTTTCTAACCCAGATAAAATTATCAGCTTTAAATAGAGTTAATACATATTTTAATGGCATTAAAAAATTTCAAATTTAATGTCATTGAAAATGATAAGTTTGCCAGAGCTGGTATTATTGAAACTCATAGAGGTAACATTCAAACACCTGCCTTCATGCCTGTTGGTACTCAAGCAACCGTAAAAGCTTGCCTTATTGACGATGTTATTAAAACAGGTTCTGAAATAATTTTATCTAACACCTATCACTTAATGATTAGACCAGGTGTGGAAAGGATAATTTCTGCAGGAGGACTTCATAAATTTATGAATTGTAAGCTTCCCATACTTACAGATTCTGGTGGATTTCAAGTTATGTCTCTTTCAAAATTAAACAAAGTAGACAGAGAGAAAGGTGCAATATTTAACTCTCATGTAGATGGTAAAAAATTTATATTAAGCCCCGAAGAAAGCATTAGAGTTCAAAAAGGGTTAGGCTCAGATATTGTTATGATCATGGATGAGTGTCCCAAAAAAACTACCGATTATGATGTAATAAATAAATCTATGGAACTATCCATATATTGGGCTGAAAGATCTAAAATAGCTTTTGGTTCAAACCCACATAAAGCTTTATTTGGAATAGTCCAGGGTGGATTATTTAAAGATTTAAGAATTAAATCTCTTAATGAGTTAATCAAAATTAGTTTTGATGGATATGCCATTGGGGGACTTGCTGTAGGAGAAAGTCAAAATGAAATGTTTAGCGTACTAGATGATTTAAAAAATATTATGCCTAATGATAAACCTAGATATCTAATGGGTGTAGGAACCCCAGCTGATATTCTGGGGGCTGTTAAAAGAGGTGTTGATATGTTTGACTGTGTAATGCCTACGAGATCTGGAAGAACCGGTTTAGCTTTTACTTGGAAAGGTCGTATAAATATTAAAAATAATAAATTTAAAAATGACAATAAGCCTCTTGATCCTAGTTGTTCAAATTTAAATCTTAACAAGTATTCAAAAAACTATCTAAATCATCTATTTAATACGAATGAAATCTTAGGTTCTACACTTTTAACCTTACATAACATTAACTTTTATCAAGAATTAATGTCTTCTATTAGAGAAAATATTAAAAAAGGTACATTTGATAAATTTCATGATGAATACATTGATAAGTTGTAATTTAAATATTTGCAATTTTTGATGTTATGGAATAAATAATTGTCTTTTGGTAATAAAAATTATTAAAGTTTGATATTTTTTTATTGTTTAAATTTTTAAGTGTAAAGAAATTTAAAAATTTTAAAAAAGACTTCACCAAAAGTTTTTTTTTAGAATTAAATAAAAAAAAACATTTATCTCAATTTTACTAATTTCTATGTGGGCCCTTAGCTCAGTTGGTAGAGCAATTCCCTTTTAAGGAATGGGTCGATGGTTCAAGTCCATCAGGGCTCACCACTAAATAAATCTTTAACTTATTGTTATAGGTGGATAATCAAGGATTACACTGTTCTCCCATTCTGTAAGATCCTTTATTCTTTTAGAAGAAGAGGGATGAGTGTTCATAAATTGAGGTGGCTCTTTTCCTTTGTTTGCTTCTTTCATTCTTTCCCATAATTTTTTAGTTTCTCTAATATCATACCCTGATAATGAAGCAAAAATCATGCCTAAATAATCAGCTTCACTTTCCTGTGTTCTAGAAAAGGGATTCATTATTCCTATTTGTGAAAGCAAACCAACTGTATTCATTCCTGTTACTCTATTCACTTGTGATAACTTCCCACCAGTAAATATATCTATAAGTTGTGTGCTTGTATTTAATAAAACTCCTCTACTAGCTCTTTCAACCGAGTGTTTTGCTACAGCATGTGCTATCTCATGTCCCATCACAGAAGCTAAACCATTTATATTTTTAGTTACATCTAGAATACCAGTATAAATTGCGATTTTACCACCTGGCATGCACCATGCATTTTTAATTTTCTTATTATCAATTAATATATATTCCCAATCAAAGTTTATAGTTGGGTCATTTAATCCAGCTTGATAAAAATATTCAGATATAGCATTTTCCATTCGTTTACCAATATCTTTAATCTCATTTAATGTTTTAATATCATTACTCATTTTTTCTTTTTCCTTAACTTTCTCATAGATTTGAGCAGCTTGCGCATTTAATTTACTTTCAGGTATAATTTTAAATTGTCTCCGATCAGTTATTGGTGTTGTAGAGCAAGCATTAATCATTAGACCAGAGCAACCACATCCTACTAAATTTAAAAATTTTCTTCTGTCCATTTTTATAAAATTTTGATATTTAACAAATATTAACATATATGAATTTAAACAACAAAATATTAATAACACTTTTTATTATTGCAATTTCTTTTGTAATTTATTCAAGCTATAACTAAGCTATTTATGACTACTAAGAAAAAAAAATCATTTGCTTTAAAATTAAGGAACTACTTCTTTACTGGTGTAATTGTTTTAATTCCAATTGGATTTACTCTTTATCTGAGCAAATTCTTAATTAATTTTTCAACAAAATTAGTTCCCTCTGGTTTAAACCCTAATACTTATCTTCCATACGCGATTCCTGGTATTGAAATAATTTTAACAATTATTTTTATTACAGTTGTTGGAGGCCTTTCTTTAACCTTTATAGGTAAAAAATTTTTACAATTAATTGATGATTTATTTAAAAGAATGCCGATACTGAGAACCATTTATTCAGCTATTGGACAAATGACAGACTCTTTTAGAGAACAAGAGGGTAACAGAAAAAGTGTTGTGTTAGTTGAGTATCCAAGAAAAGGCTCGTGGGCTGTAGGTTTTGCCACTAAAGAAAACACAGGTGAAATTAAAGCTAAAACAAATATTAACTTAGTTAATGTTTTTGTTCCAACCACACCCAATCCAACAAGTGGCTTTCTATTAATGATACCAAAAGATGATTTGATCTATTTAGATATGACATTTGAAGAAGCATCGAAATTTATAGTTTCAGCAGGAACCTCTAAGCCTAAGAGCTAAACCATATCATTAATTATATCTGCTTGATCATATAATTTTAGTAATGCTTTATATTTTTTAATATCAATATTTTCTAATTCTATTTTTTTGATCTGTTTTTCTGCCATTAGAAATAAATCTTCATTTTGAATGGGATCTGCTAACCTAAAATTTTTAATACCACTTTGTTTAAAGCCAAGTAAATCACCAAAACCTCTTAACTTCATGTCTTCTTCAGAAATTTCAAAACCATCATTAGAGTTTTTTAAAATATTAATTCTTTTTTTAGCATTAACACTTAAATTTGACTTAAACATCAATATACAGCTAGCTTGTTTTGTTCCACGTCCAACTCTTCCTCTTAATTGATGTAGCTGTGATAATCCAAATTTGTTAGCATTTTCTATTATGATTACATTGGCATTAGGAAAATCAATACCAACTTCTATAATTGTTGTTGAAACTAAAATTGAATATTTTTTGTTTAAAAATTTATTCAATATTTCTTCTTTTTCTTCATTATCAATTTTTCCATGAAGTAAGGCAACTTTATTTGGGAAAATTTCATTAAGAAATTTGTATTTCGTAATTGATGATTGGTGATCTAATTTCTTTGATTCCTCTATCAAAGGACATACCCAGAAGATTTGGTTTCCTTCTTTTATTTCCTTTTTCACAAAATTAATAACATCATCTATTTTGTTTTCCAATTTACTGTAAGTTTTAACTTCTTTTCTATTACTTGGTTTTTCCTTAATAATAGAAACATCCATATCACCATAAACTGACATGGTTAGAGTTCTTGGAATCGGTGTTGCTGACATTAAAAGAACATCACAATTATCGCCACCTTTATCTGATAATAGTTTTCTTTGCCTAACTCCAAATTTATGTTGCTCATCAATTATAATATAACCAAGGTTTGCGAAAATTATTTTTTTTTGAAAAATTGCATGTGTACCAAATACCATTTGAATTTCATTATTTTCTAATCCTTTAACAATTCTTTTTTTTTCACTATTTTCACTTTTACTCGAAAGTAATTCAAACTTTATATTTTTAGGGAATAATTCTTTTGCTAAACTATAATGTTGTCTAGCTAATATTTCAGTAGGGGCCATTAATGCAACTTGGAAACCTGAAGTAACGACACTTAAAGAGGAAATTAATGCAACAATAGTTTTGCCACTTCCAACGTCACCTTGCAAAAGTCTAAACATTTTACTTTTAGAATTTAGGTCTTTATTGATATCATTTAATGAAATTTTTTGATCACTAGTAAGAGTAAAATCTAATTTACTAATTATATTATTATGTGCATTTCCAGAAAAATTTTTAGAAACTTTTTTAATCTTTTTAATTTTTTTTCTAATTTCTGAATTAACTAAAAATGACGCGAGTATTTCATCATAAGCAAGCCTTTTATAAAAATCAGATTTAAAATTTTCAATATTTTTTGGATCATGCAATTTTATTATAGATTCATTCCAGCTTTCATTGTTAAAAGTTTTTAGTATGTCTTTGTCATGCCACTCAGTTAAAATAGGTAAGTTTTTTAAAATTTGATTAATAATTTTATTGTAAGTTTTTTCAGTAATTCCTTCTGTTAATGAGTACTTATTATCGATGTTCTCAATTAATGAACTGTCTTGTGAAATATATGTGGGGTTTGTTATTTGATATCGTCCTTTATAATTACTTATTTTACCACTAATTGTTATTTCTTCATTTATCGGTAAAATTTTTCTCACATATCCTTCATGGCTATTAAAAAATATACAATCAATCGTTCCAGTTTCATCAATACAATTAACTCTATTTGGTAAGTTTCTAACTCTTGGAAATTGATATTTTAATGGAACAATTCTGATAGTTTGAATAACACCTATTTGAAGATCACAAATTTTACTAACTAAAGTTCTGTCTGTAAAAGATTTAGGCAATCGCCATAGCAAATCAAAAATGTTATTCACTTTTTTTTTTTTAAGATTTCCATAGTTTTTTTACCTACACCATTTAATTTGGTGAGATCTGCCAATAAATAATCATAATTATTCTTATTTTTCATGTTAAGTCTAATATAATAAATTTTATGATCATTAATATAAAGGATTTAAAAAATAAGATAATTTATAGAGCCAACTATCGAGGTACTAAAGAAATGGATAAGTTATTAGGTTCATTTACTAAAAAATATATTGATCAATTTAATGAACAAGAGCTAAATTTTTTATGTGATTTGTTAGATTGTGACGATGAAAATCTTTATAAATTTAATCAAGGTCAAGATTTAACAATTCAAATTAAGTTAAATAAAGTTTCAGAGTTGTTTAAAAATTATAATTATGCTGGTGAATAGTGGCGGAGAGACTGAGATTCGAACTCAGGAAAGAGTTGCCCCTTTGCCGGTTTTCAAGACCGGTGCATTCAACCGCTCTGCCATCTCTCCGTTAGCAACGTTTTATTATTATAAATTTTTAATTCAACAATAAAATTGATAAATTAAACATATAATCGTTAATAGGTATAAATTTATTACTGTGGAAAAGAGAAAATTCAATACAGGTATAGGATTAACTGCACTAGGATCTTTTTGGTGGGGTGTTATTGGTGTTATTTACTTCAAGTATATTTCATTTGCTGGGTCAATAGAAGTTGTAATACATCGTTGTGTATGGACATCTGTATTTTTGATAATAACTACTTTTTATTTTTCTAAATGGAATATATTTTTTGAAATTATACAAAATAAAAAAAATATAATTTATTTATTTTTTTCAAGTTTGTTAATTTTTATAAATTGGGCAACTTGGATTTACGCTCTAGGTACAGAAAAAATTATTGATGCAAGCTTTGGCTATTTTATTATGCCAATCTTAAGTGTTTTCTTGGGATATATTTTTTATGGTGAAAAAATAAATAAAAGAAGAGGTCTTTCCATACTTCTTGTTTTGTTGTCTATATTATTTCTTTTATTTAAAAGTTTTCATTCAATTCCTTGGGTTGGAATAATTGTTGCTATAAGCTGGGGTTTTTATAATCTTCTTAGAAAAAAAGTAAACGTTGATACTGATGTTGGCCTTCTAATTGAAAGTCTTTTTATATTACCATTTGCATTATTTGTATTTTTTTTACTTTTTAAAAATAATTTAAATATCTATAGTTTTAACGATCCTTCATTAATGTTTATATTAATGTTAGCTGGGCCAATGACTGTTATACCTCTATTTCTATATGTAAGAGGTGTTGAGTTGTGTGGTCTTGGACCCACTGGAATGATTTTCTATATAACTCCAACATTTCAGTTTTTGTTAGGTTTTTTTTATTATGATGAAGCTTTTTCTTTAGATAAATCATTAAGTTTCATTTTAATATGGATTGCTGTAATTATTTATTTAAAAGATTTATATGAAAATAATTAAATATTTTATAATAATATTTTTTACAATTATCCACGAAACACCAAATGCTAATGAAAAAGAATTTGATGAGTGGTTGGTAGATTTCAAAGTTTATGCTTTAGAAAAAAAAATTTCTGAGAAAACATTCAATCTAGCAATGTCTGATGTTGTGTTTTTACCTAAGGTAATAAAATATGACCGTTTTCAACCTGAGTTCTATGAAGATACTAAAACTTATATTTCTAAGAGAACTTCTAAACAAAAAGTAGGTACGGGCACTAAACTTTATGAATCAAATAAAGATTTCATAAATTCTATAGATAATAAATTTTCAGTCGAGAAAGAGTTACTTTTAGCATTAATGGGAATAGAGACTAATTTTGGAACTTATGTAGGGAAAATGGATATATTGTCATCACTTGCAACTTTAAGTTATGATAAACGAAGATCTGATTTTTTTACAAAAGAGTTAATCATAATTCTCCAGTTAATAGATGCGGGAAAGATAGACCATAATATTCTATATGGTTCATGGGCAGGAGCCTTTGGTTTTTTTCAATTTATGCCGTCCACAATGAACAACTATGCAATAGACTACGATAAAAATAATATTATTGAACTTAAATCAACTAAAGATTCGTTTGCTTCTGCAGCTAACTATATAAATAAAATTGGTTGGAAAAAAAACCAACCTTGTTTCATAAAAGTGAAGTTAAAAGAAAATATACCTAAAAATATATTGAATACTTCTGCAAAAAAACTTCACAACAAAAATAAATTTAAGAAATTAAAAAAATATTTAATTAAAGAAGATAGCCTTAATTCTTTTGATGAAAACTTAATTGGGTCAATAATTACACCAGACAAAGATATTATACCGGAAGCTCAAAATTTAGATCCAGCCTACATAGTTTTTGAAAATTATGAAAAAATACTACAATGGAATAGATCTTTAAGATTTGGTCTGGCTGTATGCACTTTAAAAGAAAAATTTGAAAATGCTTTATAAAAAACTATTAATTATATGCTGCTACATTTTATTAAATAGCTGTACGACAACTATTCTGACCAAAAATAAAAGCTCTAATTCATTGGATAATCCATTTATAAATAAAGGGTTTAGCCTTATTTATAATGATAACTATTATGATAATAAAATTATTTCAAAAAAAATTGATAATCGTAGTCTGTTTATTTTTCAAAAAAATTTAAAGAAAAATACAATTGTTAAGATTACTAATATTTTAAACAATAAATCAATTATAGGAACTGTTGGTATTAATGCGGATTATCCTTCTTTTAATAATGCAGTTTTATCAATGAGAATAGCAGAAGAAATTGATTTGAATGAAGATGAACCTTATGTTGAAATTTTTGAGGTATTAGAAAACTCCGTATTCATAGCAAAAAGAGCAAAAATGTTTGAAGAAGAAAAAAAAGTTGCCAGTAAGGCTCCAGTTAATAATATTAATATTAGTGATCTTGGCACTAAAGAAACAAACCCTGATAAAGAAATAGATAAAAAATTTTCTTATAAATTAAAAATAGCGGATTTTTATTTCAAAGAAACAGCTTTATTACTTGTAGATAGAATCATTAAAGAGACTTTGATTAAAGATGTTAAAATCAAAAAAATTAATGAGAAAAGATATAGAGTATACGTAGGTCCTTTTAACAACATTAACTCTCTACAAAAATCATTTAATGATATAAACATACTTGAATTTGAGAATATCGAAATTTTAAAAAATGATTAGAATAAAACTATTAACAATTTTATTAATATACTTACTGACAGTTAACTCTAATGCTGCATTTGATATAAAAGCTAGAACGGCAATATTACAAGACTATCTTTCGGGTGAAGTTTTATATGAAAAAGATGCTGATAAGTCTATTTACCCTGCTTCAATGACAAAAATTATGACTGCAATTATTGCATTTGACTTAATAAGAAGTGGTGACTTAAATTTAGATGAAAAATTTTTGATTTCTGAAAATGCTTGGAGACTTTCTTCTGCTGGTTATTCTTCTATGTTTATAATGGTTGGCGATGAAGTTAGTGTAGAAAATTTACTAAAGGGAATAATTATTGCGTCTGGTAATGATGCCTGTATCGCACTTGCAGAGGGTATAGCTGGTTCGGAAGATGAATTTGCTATCATGATGACAGCTAAGGCCAAAGAAATAGGAATGGATAATACCAATTTTGCTAACTCATCTGGGATCAATAATCCTCAAAACGTATCTACTGTGAGAGACATTATGCTTATGTCAAATTATCTTATTAAAGAATTTCCTGAAGAGTATAAGTATTTTGCAGAAAAGGAATTTACATGGGATAGAACAGGCGGTGATCCAATTACCCAAGGTAATAGAAATCCCTTATTATACAAAAGTCTTAAAGCTGACGGGATTAAAACTGGCTATCTAGCGGTTGAAAAGTATTCACTGGCCTCTTCTGTATATAGAAATGGAAGACGGTTAATTGCTGTGGGTAGCGGCTTCAACACTAAGAATGATAGATCTCGTGAAAGTGCTAAACTTCTAACTTGGGGCTTAACAAATTTTGACTTAGTGGAAATTGCAAAAGCAAACTTACCTATAGATGAGCTAAATGTTTGGCTTGGGAAAAAAGATACTGTTAAAACTTATCTAAAAAATGACATTTATAAAACCGTTGCTAAATCTAAAAAAAAACTCTTAAAAGTTTCGTTAAATTATAAGGGCCCAATACAAGCACCTATTAAAAAAGATGCTCTATTGGGAAAATTAAAGTTAACCTATGACGGTGACTTAGTTGAGGAATATGATTTACTTGCTCACGAAGACGTTAAAAGATTAAATGTTTTTTCAAGGCTAGTGAAATCTATTAATTTTTTAATTTGGGGCGATGTCTAAAAAGCCTATTATTGTATTTGAGGGCATAGAGGGTACCGGTAAATCTCACCATATTAAAAATGTTGCTAATTACTTTATAAAAAAAAAAATTAAATTTATTCAAATTAGGGAACCTGGCGGCAGTATAAATTCAGAAAAAATAAGAAACCTTATACTTAATAATAAGTCTACTTTTAATAAAGAGACTGATTTACTTCTTTATCTATCAGCAAGAAGTGAAAATATAGAAATTATTAGAAAAAATCTGGGTAAGAAAATTATATTAATAGATAGATTTATAGACTCAACTATAGCTTACCAGCATTATGGAATGGGTGTAAACCTCAAGTTTATACAAAATATAAATAATTATATTTTAAAAAATATTAAAATTGATTTTACTTTTTTAAATACAGTTAATTTAACAAATATGAAAAAAAGACTTAGACTAAGAAAAAAACTTAACAGATATGATAAATTTAACAGTAAGTTTTATGAAAAAGTACAAAATGGTTTTATAAAGATATTAAAAAAAAAATCCCAAAAAATATATTAGAATAGATTCAAATCTACATATAGATCTTAATGAAAATATAATATTAAATAAAATTAAAGACTTAATTTAGATTTATGAATTTAAAACCATCAGAAAACACTAAAATTTATGGTATGGAAAATTTCTTTAACGAGCTAGTTGGGTTATATAAACAAAAAAAAATGCCTAATAAAATTTTACTATCTGGAAAAAAAGGATCAGGAAAATCAACATTAGCCTATCATTTAATCAACTATATTTTATCAGAAAATGAAAAGTACAAATATAATTTAGAAAATCTTAGCATTAACAATAATAATAGATCTTATAAGCTTTTACAAAGTAACTCACATCCAAATTTTTATTTAATAGATCTATTAACAGATAAAAAAAGTATTGATGTAAGTCAAATACGTGAAATGATTAATTACACAAATAAATCAACATTTAATGATATGGCTAGATTTATTTTAATAGATAATGTTGAAAATCTAAACAAGAACTCTGTAAACGCACTACTTAAGATAATTGAAGAACCCAGTAATAATGTTTTTTTTATCTTAATAAACAATAATGAAAAAAATATACTACCAACTCTTAAATCGCGATGCTTAACATTTAAGATTAATTTAACATTTAATGAGTCTTTAAATATATCAAATTCAATACTTGAAAAAAATGTTCTTGAATTTATTAATTATGATCTACTAAGTTATTATAATTCTCCTGGTGAAATTGTTAGTTTATTTAATTTTGCTGAAGAAAAATCAATTGAATTAGATAAACATACTGTTTCAAGCTTTATAAATTTGATAATAGAAAATAATTATTATAAAAAAAATAAACCTGTTAAAGTTTTATTGGTAAATTTGATAGAGCTATTCTTTTTAAAAAAATATATGACCACAAATACAAAAACTTCATTAAATAATTTTTATCACAAATTTATAAAAAAAATCTATAATACAGAAAAATTTAATCTCGATGAAGAAAGTCTATTTTTAGAATTTAAATCAGAATTACTATAAATGGAAAAAAATTACTATATCACAACGCCAATTTACTATCCTTCTGCAAAACCTCATATGGGTCATGCTTATTCAAGTATTACTGCAGATTTTTTTGCTAGATTTAAACGTATCGACGGTTTTAATGTTCATTTTTTAACTGGTACAGATGAACATGGTTTGAAAATTCAAAGAGCAGCAGAGGAAAAAAATGTTGATCCTCAGGCTTTTTGTGATGAAATTAGTCAAACATTTAGAGATCTTTCAAAAACTTTAAATTTATCTAATACTGATTTCATTAGAACTACCGAAGAAAGACACAAAAAAACAGTTCAACATTTATGGAATGAGCTTGAAAAAAATGATGATATCTATTTATCGAAATATTCGGGCTGGTATTCCGTTTCTGACGAAGCTTTTTATAGTGATGAAGAGATTAGTGAAAAAGAAAACATTAAGATAGCTACTACATCTGGTTCACCAGTTGAATGGATAGAGGAAGAAGTCTTATTTTTTTAAGCTTTCTAAGTGGCAAGATAAACTACTTAATTATTACGAAAAAAATCCTGACTTTATTTCACCAAAATCTAGAAAAAATGAAGTAATTAGTTTTGTAAAAAGTGGGTTAAAAGATCTTTCTATAAGTCGTAAAGCATTCTCTTGGGGTATCAAGGTACCCAACAGTCCAGATCATGTAATTTATGTTTGGCTCGATGCTCTAACTAATTATATAAGCGCTTTAAATTATCCAGATACAGATGATGATTTGTTTAAAAAATTTTGGCCTGCATCTGTTCATTTAATAGGCAAGGATATATTAAGATTTCATTCTGTATATTGGCCTGCATTTCTAATGGCTGCAAAAATACCTTTACCTAAGAAAGTTTATGGTCATGGCTGGATTTTATCTGGTGATGAAAAGATGTCGAAATCAAAAGGAAATATTCTTGATCCTTTAGATATTATTGAAATTTATGGTCTTGATCCTTTAAGATATTACTTAATTAAAGAAGTTTCGTTTGGTAATGATGGTAACATCTCACAAGATAGATTGGAGGATTGCATCAATAGTGATTTAGCTAATAATTATGGAAATTTATGTCAAAGAGTTACTGCATTTGCTGAAAAAAATTGCTCCTCATCTGTACCAGACAATAAAAAATTTAATGATGAAGATTTAGTGATGTTAAATAAATTTACTGATAATTTAGATGCAATACGTACAGAAATTAACAATCAAAATATTAATTATTATATTAATTTCATCGTTAGTGCCTTGTTTGAAACAAATAAATATTTTAATGACCAAGAACCTTGGAAAAAAAAAGATAATAAAGATAGATTAAATACAATTGTCTACACATCATTAGAAATGATTAGAAAAATTTCATTCATGCTTTATCCAATAATCCCAAGTTCAATAGAAAAAGCTTTAAAGATTTTTAATTTGAATGTAGATGCAATTAATTTTGAATCTATTGCTAAACATGACTATCTTGTATCTGGAAAACCTATTAAGAAAATAAATATTTTATTTAAAAAAATTGAAAAGACAAATGATTGATTCTCATTGTCATTTAGATCATGAACCTTTGCTTAAAAATTTAAGTGAAGTTATAAAAAGATCTAAAGAAGTCGGTATCTCAAAACTTCTAACTATATGCACTACGGTAGAAAGTTTTGATAAGATAAAAAATATTATTAAAATAGACCCAATGATTTATGGGACGTTTGGTATTCATCCTCACGAAACAGAGGAAAGCCTTTTAATTGATAAAAATTATATAATAAAACAAATAAACCTAAATGAACGAATTATTGGTATTGGTGAAACTGGCTTAGATTTTTTTTATAATCATAGCAACAAAGAAAGGCAAATCAATAGCTTTAAAACCCATATAGAGGCTTCCATAGATCTTAATATACCTATTATCATACACTCTAGAAATGCAGAAGATGAAACATATGAAATCTTAAAATCATATAAATCAGAAAAATTAAAGATTTTAATGCATTGTTTTACTGGTTCATTAAATTTTGCAAATCAATTACTTGAATTAGGTGCATTTTTTTCCGCAAGTGGAATAATTACATTTAAAAATAGTTCAGACCTTCAGGAAACTTTTAAAAATATTCCCTTAGATAAACTGCTTGTTGAAACAGATAGTCCATTTTTAGCCCCTATACCGATGAGAGGAAAAAAAAATGAACCAAGTTTTATCAAATATACTCTAGAAAAATTATCTATTTTAAAAGAAAAGACAGTTCATGAAATGTCCAATTTAACTACTAAAAATTTTAATAAACTTTTTAACCTTTAATGTCTCTTAAATTTGTCATTTTGGGTAGCGGTAGCTCAATGGGTGTACCTAGAGCAGATGGATATTCTGGTGATTGTGATTTAAAAAATAAAAAAAATTTTAGGACAAGATGTTCTGCTTTAATTAAATTTAACGATCAAAATATCTTAATAGACACATCTCCAGATTTGAGGTCACAACTTCTAAAAAATAAAATTAAATCTATTAGTAAAGTTTTTTATACTCATCTGCACGCTGATCAAACACACGGTATTAATGATCTTCGTCCATTTTTTTTAATAAACAAGAAACAAATTCCAGTTTACGCTGATACTAGTACCAAAAAATATTTACTTTCCACTTTTAGATATTGTTTTAAATCATCTTATGGTTATCCATCAACTTTAAATATCAATAGTCTTAAAAAAGAACATCAATTTACAAATAAAAACAAAAAAATTAAAATTGAATCAATACCAGTGCAGCATGGTAAGATTGAAAGTATATGCTATCTAATTAATAATAAATTAGCCTATGCTAGTGATATTAGTTTATTCTTTAAAAAAGATTACAAAAAATTAAAAAATTTAGAATACTTGATTATTGACTGTCTATGGTACCGTAATCATTCAGCACATTTCAATTTAGATCAAGTTTTGGAAATAGTTAAAATCCTTACTCCAAGAAAGACTATATTAACAAATATGCATAGTGATTTAGATTATGCAAAAATTAAGAAAAGATTGCCTAAAAATATTATTCCTGGTTTTGATGGTATGACTGTTAGATTATAGAATTAAATCTATTTGTTTTGTTATTTTATCTGACATTGGCGTTATAAAAGAATTGAACGTGTCCTGTATTTTCCCTTTTTTATTAATTAAAATTTTATGAAAATTCCATTTAGGAACAGTCGAGTTACCATAATTTTTTTTTGCCCATTTATATAGGTCATGAGCATCATCACCTTTAACATCTGTTTTGTTAGTTATTGGAAATGTAATATTAAAATTAGTTTCACAAAAATCCTTAATTTCGGAATTAGACCCAGGTTCTTGTCCACCAAACTGATTTGATGGAATACCAATTACATAGAAACCTCTGTCTTTATACTTCTCATAAAGGTCTTGAAGGCCTTCATATTGTTTAGTAAAGCCACAATTACTAGCAACATTTACTAAAAGTATAGTTTTTCCTTTGTATTGATTTAAATCAATAGTTTGATTGTCAATATTTTTTAATGAGTGATCAAAAAATAGCTTTTCGTATTTAGCCTCAACTTTTTCAAAAAATGTAAACATAGATATAATTAGTAGGATTAATAAATTATTTTTACAAAACATGATTTACTTTTTAGAGGCATACAATAATATAAAATACCCGAATACTGTAGACAATAAAGATCCTGCAAGAACACCAATTTTTACACCATCTATATACTGAATATTATCAGCAAAGGCCAAGTTTCCAACAAACAAGCTCATTGTAAAACCAACACCTGTTAATATTGAAACTCCATATAGGCTTAACCAGTTAGATTTGTCTGGCATTTGAGCCACACCAAATTTAACTGCAAAGAAAGAAATCAACATTACTCCAACTTGTTTACCCACAAATAGCCCTAAAAGAATACCTAATGGAACGGGTTCTAATAATGAAGTCAATGATAATCCCTCTAGTGACACACCTGCATTAGCAAATGCAAATATAGGCATTATCATAAAAGCAACATAAGGACTGATTGCATGTTCAAGTTTAATTAATAAAGAGAAATCTTTGTCTTTAATTCTGTGAGGTATGGTCGAAGCTAAAAGTACACCTGCTATTGTTGCATGAATTCCAGACTTATATGTAAAGAACCACATAAAAGCTCCAATTATTAAATAGGGAATAAATTTTTTTACACCAAATTTATTCAAAGTAAGTAATAAAATATATGAAATTAAGATTAAACTTAAATAACTAATGCTTAAATCACCAGAATAGAAAAAAGCAATAATCAATATAGCTCCAAGGTCATCAATAATAGCAAGAGCTGTTAAAAAGATCTTTAAAGAAATTGGAACTCTTGAACCAAGTAAAGATAAAATCCCCAGTGAAAATGCTATGTCCGTAGCAGATGGAATTGCCCAACCATTCAATGTTTCAGAATTTCCAAAGTTTATAAAAACATAGACTAGGGCAGGGACGACCATTCCCCCAACAGCACCAATAATTGGAAGTAATGCTTTTTTTAAGTTAGAAAGTTCACCTTGAATAAATTCTCTTTTAATTTCTAGCGTTACAAAGAAAAAAAAAATTGCCATCAATAAATCATTAATCCAGTGATGTACGGAAAGTTTTAAACCAAAATCATTAATACCCACAAACAGGTATTGGTTTAATGTATCAAAATATAAATTAGCAAAACTAGAATTACTTATCACAAGTGCAATAATTGCAGCAATTAATAAGACAAGACCACTTGCTGCTTCTAGCTGAAAAAACCATTTAAAAGGCTTTGAGAGATTTTTGATCATAATTTTATGTTAAATCTTTAATAAATAATGAGATATCTTTAATACTTTCATAAAGATTATAAAGAATAAATTCAATATTTGGAACAATTTTTCCAATAGGATACTTAAACGTATCTACAATAATTATAAAAGCTACGAATGAAATTATTACCACTATAAAAAAAAATAATATTTTAAAGTTTCTTTGTTTTTTTGGTTTGTTATTTACTGATGTTTTTTCATTTATATTAGCATCAATCTTTTTCTCTGGTCTTTTTTTATTATTAACCTCAATTTTTTCGTCAAGCTCTTCTTTTGTATCTGCTTCAATCTCATCCATGGCTAGGTCTGATGGGTTGATCTCATAGTTATTTGAGGAGTTATTATGATCAAAAACATTAATAGTATCGCTGTCAATATTTTCAACAATTGGGCTTATAGTTTTATCAAGGACTTCTTTTTTAAAAAACCATTTATGATCACAGCTAGCACACTGTACCAAACGACCTATGTCTGGAATTAAATTTGAATCTATATCAAATTTTTTATAACAATTAATACAAGTAATGATCATAATTGATGTATATCTGATTCTTAAAAAAAAGCCTTGTTTTTGATGTTCTTTATTCTTTGAAATTATCAATATCTAATGTATTAGTACCTCAATCGGGGCGTAGCGCAGCCTGGTAGCGCATCTGGTTTGGGACCAGAGGGTCGCAGGTTCAAATCCTGCCGCCCCGACCAATTTATGAAAAAAGCAAAAATTTATATACCAACAAAAAACTCGATGCAATCTGGTCCAGGTAAATCAGACAAATGGTTAATCGAGTTTGAAACTGAAAATACTGGTATAAATCCTTTAATGGGTTGGGAGACAAACACGAATACTCTTTCTGAATTAAATTTAGAATTTTCTTCTAAGGAATTGGCGATAGAATATGCAAAAAAAAACAAAGTTGATTTTGAAATAATTGAACCTCAAAAAAGAAAAACTATTAAAAAATCATACGCAGATAATTTTCTAAAATAATAATGTTTAAATTTTTTACTCAAAAAGAATGGCGGTTATGGTCATGGATTGGTTCATTTATTATTCTTTTTTCACTTTGGGTTCAGGTACAAATTGATGTTAAAATAAATGAATGGTTTGGTCAATTCTACGATATGATACAAAAAGCCTTAGGAGCTCCTAACTCAATAACAATTGAGGAGTATTGGACAAGCTTGTTATCATTTATTACATTAGCAGGGATTTATGTCGCCTTAGCCACAGTGGTTGCTTTTTTTACCGCTCATTATTTATTTAGATGGAGAACAGCAATGATTGATTGGTATCACAGTGTTTATGATAAGGCTCGTACTATCGAAGGTGCATCACAAAGGGTTCAAGAAGATACAATAAAATTTTCAAGAATTATGGAAGGACTTGGAACTAGTTTTATAGAAGCCATAATGATGCTTATGGAATTTACCCCTATATTATTTACCTTAAGTATTGGTATACCTATTTTATTTTTTGGTGATTGGAGTTATGGTTTAGTAACAGGAGCATTTATATGGACTGTTGGTGGAACTCTTTTTTTGATTATACTAGGCTCAATTTTAAGATTAGTCGGTGTTGAATATGATCTTCAAAAAAATGAGGCTTCCTATAGAAAGATGCTAGTTATAGCCGAAGATGACATAACAATAAGGCCAAAAAATTTAGATGAACTATTTGAAGATGTTAGAAAAATTCATTTTAAATCTTATTTAAGATATTTTTACTTTAATCTTGGGCGAATATCATACCTGCAAGCAAATGTTCTTTCAGCTTATGTTTTTTTAGCACCAGCAATTGTTGCAGGTGTGGTGACGTTAGGAGTTATGCAGCAAATTATAAGAGCATTTGGTAGAGTTGAAGGTTCTATGCAGTACATTTTTAGATCATGGCCCACAATTATAGAGCTAGCAAGTGTCTATAAAAGATTAAAAGAATTTGAATCCAAGATAAACTCCACTGAAATAATTATTCAAAAAGATTAATGTCTATAGATAAAAAATATATTGAACATTTTATTAATGTTTCATCAAAAGCTGCTCTAGCTTCATCTTATTTGGTTGGAAAAAAAGATAAAATAGCTGCAGATCAGGCAGCAGTTGATTCTATGCGATTAGAATTAAATAAAATAGACATGAATGGAAAAGTAGTAATTGGTGAAGGTTCACTAGATGAGGCACCACTACTATATACTGGCGAATTATTAGGAAATAAAAATGGACCTAAATTTGACATTGCTGTTGATCCACTCGAAGGTACAAACTTTGCAGCAAACAATTTACCAGGAGCTATAGCGGCGATTGCTATTGCAGAAGAAGGAAATCTTTTTAATGCACCAGAAACATATATGGATAAAATAGCTACAGGTAAAATTGAGAAGGGGTTAGTAGATATTGATTTTCCATTAAAAAAAAATATTACTAATCTATCTGAATTTCTAAATAAAGACGTTTCGGCAATTACGGCATGTATTTTGGATAGGCCAAGACATAAAAAGATTATCGATGAACTCACACAACTTAAAGTAAAAATAAAATTAATTTCAGATGGCGATGTTTTAGGAGCACTTTATGTTTCAAATCCAAAATATAATGTTGATATTTTTTTAGGAATTGGTGGTGGACCAGAAGGAGTTTTGGCTGCATCTGCACTTGATGCGTTTGATTGTCATTTCCAAGGAAGGTTTATTTTTGATAATGATAAAGATATTAAAGAAGCTAAAGAAATAGGCATCACAGATTTGAATAAAAAATATGAATTAGATGAAATAATTAAAGGAGATTCTATTTTTTGTGCTACTGGAATAACCTCAAGTGAAGTCCTGTCTGGTATTAAAATTACTGATGATAGTTATAAATCAGAAACTCTTGTTACTCACAAAGGTTCAAATTTTAAAGAAATTATAAAAAAAATTAGTTCTATTAAGAAATGATTTCTGTTTCAGGTAAGGAATGGAAACAAAAAAAAATTAATCAAAACTTAGTAGAAAAACTAAAACAAGATTACAATTTTACTGATATTTTATCTAGACTTATTGTTTCAAAAAAATTCAATAATGATGAGATTGCCACTATAAATAATGATTTAGATTTAAATAATGTTTTTTCTGATATTGATGATTTTAAACAATCAGTTGACCTTGTTGTAAATTCGATCAATAAAAATGAAAAAATATGTATTTTAGGTGATTATGATGTGGATGGATCTGCTGCAACTTCACTATTTGTAAAGTTTCTAGAAAGCATAAAACACCCATTTTTTTATTATATTCCAGATAGAGAAAAAGATGGTTATGGTGCAACGAAAAAGCTGTTTCAAAAACTAATTTTAGACAAGCCCAAATTAATTATAATGGTAGATTGTGGTTCTACTTCTAATGATGCAATAGATTTTTTAAACGAAAATAAGATTAAATCCTTAATTATTGATCATCATGAAATTAATAAACCGTTTCCAAATGCAAACTTGATTATAAATCCAAAAAAAAATAATGGATACATAAAATATGATTATTTGTGTGCAACAACACTTTCTTATTTTTTTTTAGATTTATTAGTTAAAGAAGTTAAAAGTAAATTTAATATAATAGATTATTTAATCTATGTATTGTTGGCCACTGTATGTGATGTGATGCCACTTAGAAAACTTAATAGGCTGATTGCATTAAATGCATTTAAAAATTTTGATATAACTAAAAATTTACCACTTAAAACATTGTATGAGCTAAGTGATAAAAAAAATAAAATCAACATTAATGATCTTGGATATTTGATAGGCCCCATACTAAACGCTGGTGGTAGATTAGGTAAATCTCAATATGCGACTGAACTATTATCATCTAATAACGAGTTAATTATTAAAGATAGATCTAATCAACTAATTAAATTAAATAATAAAAGAAAAGATATTGAAAACTTAATTCTAAATGAAATTGATTTTCAAAAAATTGAAAATGAAAATGAAGAAGTGGTCATTTACTATAATCCAAATATAAATGAGGGTTTAATAGGAATTATTGCTGCAAGATTAAAAGATTATTTCAATAAACCATCAATTGTCATAACCGCATCTAATAACCTTTTAAAAGGATCTGCTAGATCAATCTATAATTATAATATTGGACGTGTAGTTAAAAATTCATTAGATGAAAATATTATTATAAGTGGCGGTGGTCACAACATGGCTGCAGGTTTTACACTTTATAAAGATAATTTTAAAAAATTTAAAGATTATGTATTAAATGATTTCTTAAATTCTAACACAAAAAATGATCAAACTTTTTTATACATTTTGGAAATGTCTCCACTTGGATTTAATAATGATTTTTATGATAATATCAAAAAACTAGAACCCTTTGGCACTGGAAACTCTGTTCCAACTTTTTTATTGAGAGATTTGAAAATAATTAAACCAATATCATTAAAAAACAAGCACATATCATTATTTTTAAAATCTAGAACAGGTTTTTCAATCAAATCAATATCGTTTAATTCGATTAATACAAAGATGGGTGAATACTTGATGAATTACAAAAATAATATTAATGTAATAGGTCAAATCAATGAAAATATCTGGAAAGATAAAAAAGCTCTTCAATTAACTGTTAGAGACGTTATCTTATAGGTTGATTGCACTTGATAAATAATGACTTTTAAAATAAAAGATCACAACGTGGTCCCTTCGTCTATCGGTTAGGACAGCTGGTTTTCATCCTGCAAAGGGGGGTTCGATTCCCCCAGGGACCGCCATTTATAATGTTTTATTTCGTTTATATGCTTAAAACAAGTGGCTCTAAAGTTAGTAAAACTTATGTTGGCTATACTAACAATGTTTTATTAAGATTAAAAAAGCACAATTCAAATAAGGGTGCTAAATCAACAAAGGGATATAAATGGTTGTTAATTTATAGTAAAAAATTTATAACCAAAAGTGATGCAATGTCTTATGAGTATAAACTTAAAAAAGATAGAAACAAAAGAAAAGTAATTCTTAATAGATATAAAACTATAAAAACTAATATTCATGAAAGTTATTAAAAGTAAAATCTCAGGTTTAAAAATAATTAAATCTAAAATTTTTAAAGACAAAAGAGGTTTTTTAAAAGAAGTTTTCATGCAAAAAATAATTAAAAAAGAAAATTTTATTTTTGATATAATGTCTAGATCAAAAAAAAATGTATTAAGAGGTTTGCATATTCAATTAGATAAAATGCAAACAAAATTAATTACCGTTACAGAAGGAAAAATATTTGATGTTGCTGTAGACTTAAGACCAAAATCTAAAACATTTGGTAAATATGTAGGTTTAAAAATTTCTCATAATGATGATTTCTCTTTTTTAATACCAAGTGGTTTTGCACATGGATTTGTATGTTTATCTAAAAAATGTACTATTTATTATAAAACAAATAATTACAGAGTTACTAGTGCTGAAAGAACGTTAGCTTGGAACGATAAATCCCTAAATATAAAATGGCCAATAAAAAAACCAATCCTATCAGATAAAGATAAAACAGGAATTGACTTCATTAGCCTAAAAAATGAATTAAAAAAATAAGAAATGAATATTTCCATTTTATTGCCTTATAAGGAAAATTATTCCCCAAGTTATCCAGGTGCCGTGTCATTATTTGTTGATGCAACTTTAAAATTAAGCTCTTATAAACAAAATATCAGTGTATTTGGAAATACAGATTTTAAGAAAAAACTTTATGGTAAATACATAAATATAAAACTGCCTAAAAATAATTTTTTAAAAAGTCAAAGCTCATCTTATGTAAATAAGTTTATTGATTTACAAAGAAGTATAAATTCTGATATTATAGAGATACATAATCGTCCAAATTATATTTCAAAGTTAAATGAGTTAAAAAAAAAAAATTGTTTTATATTTTCATAATGACCCAATCTCAATGCTTGGTTCAAAAAAAATAAAAGAAAGAATTTTCTTACTTAACCATTGTGAAAAAATTATATTTAATAGCCAATGGTCTAAAAATAGATTTTTAAAGGATTTGAAGAATTTTTATCATAAATCAGATAAATTAGAGGTTATACATCAATCAATAAATAAAACTTTCATTGATTTAAAAAAAAAAACAAAAGTTAATAACATTTGTTGGGAAACTAAATCTTGCAAAAGGTTATGATTTGTTTGGTGCTGCTGTTATTAAAATATTAAATAAGCATAAAAGCTGGAAATCTATTGTAATAGGTGATGAACCTAGAGAGAAATTAGAGTTTAAACATAAAAACTTGAAAATATTAGGATTTCAGCAGCACACTAAAGTGTTAAATATTTTTAAAAAAACAAGTATAGCTGTGGCTTGTTCAAGATGGAATGAGCCTTTTGGGCGAACTAGTCTTGAAGCTTCTAGTAGAGGATGTGCTGTAATAATTTCTAATAGAGGTGGGCTACCCGAGACAATCACAAATGGTATTATTATTAGAGATCTTAATCAAAAAAATATTTTTAATTCGATTGACAATTTAATAAAGAATAAAAAAAAAAGAATAAGACTACAAGAATTATCTATTAAAAATTTCTATTTAACGGATAAATTTATAACAAAAAAAATAGATTCTTATAGAACTAATATTTCTAACATTGTTAATTCTAAAATTAATATAAAAAATTTTCAAAATGATAAATTAAAGATTCTTCATATAACAAATTTTAATGAAAGACATAATGGAAGGCTCTTTTATAATACTGGTAAAAGAATTAATAATGGATTTATACGTTTGGGTCATAGTGTATTGGAATTCAGTGATAGAGACATAGTAAGTTATTATAGGTCGATTAATGATTTAAATGGTTCTAAAACTTTAAATAAAAAATTAATAGAAGTTATAAGTAATTATGTACCTGATATAATAGTTTTAGGACATGCTGATCTGATTAAAATTGAAACGTTGACGTTGATAAAAAAAAATTATCCTCGTATCAAATTCGCACAGTGGTTTTTAGATAGAATGGACACACAGTGGATTTCAAATAAAAAAAGATTTTTAGATAAAATCAACATTATGGACGCTAGTTTTTGTACCACAGATCCTACGAGTTTAAATTTTGATACTGAAACATTTTTTATGCCAAACCCCGTAGATGAATCGTTTGAAAAATTAAAAAATTTTAAACAGAATAATTTTAATAATGATGTTTTTTTTGCAATGAGCCATGGTGTTCATAGAGGTAAATTAAAAAAAGGGAAATTTGATGCTAGAGAAAATTTTATAAATAAAATATTATTAAAATCACCTGATGTTAGGTTTGATCTTTATGGCATGAATAATCGACAGCCTATATGGGCTGATGACTTTATAAATGCTATATCTCAATCTAAAATTGGTCTAAATTTAAGCCAAGGAAAGCCAGCAAAATATTATAGTAGTGATAGATTTACTCAATTAATTGGAAATGGTCTTTTATTAATGATTGATAAAGATACTGAATTTAATCACTTTTTTAATAACGACGAAATAGTTATGTATAAAAGTTTAAACGATTTAACTGAAAAGATAAAAAAATATACTTATGACAACAAATTAAGAAAAAAGATTGCAAAAAAAGGACATGAAAAATATTTCAAATATTTCAATTCTACAATTATTGCTGATTTCATTATTAAAAAAACTTTAAATATAAAACATAAAAGATTTTATTGGGAATAATTAAAGTATGTTTTCAATAATTATACCTACTTTCAATAATATTAGATACTTAAAAAAATGCATTGAAAGTATAAAAAAAAATTCAAAATTTAATCATGAAATTATTCCTCACATCAATGAAGGAACCAATGGTACAGAAGAATATTTATTAAAAGAAAACATAAAATATACTAAAACAAATTATAATTCTGGTATTTGTGAGGGTATGAATATGGCTGCAAAAAAATCAACAACAAACTATATTCTTTATGCTCATGATGATTTTTATTTCTGCCCAGGCTGGGATGAAGTTCTTCTTAGTGAGGTTAAAAAAATTAATCATAACAATTTCTATCTATCAGGAATTATGATTGGTAATGGACCTTTGAAATTTAATTGTGGGAATACTTTAGAAGATTTTAATGAAAAAAAACTTTTAGATAATTATAAGAATATTAACCATTATGACTTTCAAGGTTCCACCTGGGCACCTCATTTAATACACAAGGAAACATGGGACTTAGTAGGGGGCTTTAGCGAAGAATTTTTTCCAGGTACAGGTTCTGATCCAGATTTAAATATGAAGCTTTGGAAAAAAGGGGTGCGTATTTTTAAAGGAATTAATGAATTTAAAGTTTACCATTTTGGCTCAATAGTTACTAGAAAGTATAAAAATCATCCTACAATTAGGACTGAATCTGGTAGTAAAGGCTCTAAAATATTTCTTTTAAAATGGGGAATTTCGATAAAATTTTTTAAGAAATATTTTATGAAATCTGACACTAAATATGATGGTCCTGTAGAAAAACCAAAAAAAACAATCTCATTTATTACTGGACTTATTGTTTGTAAAATATATTATTTATATACCAAAGTTAATTACAAAAATTTATACATTAAACTGAATAGAGATTAAAAATATGAAAATATATTATGGTAAAGCTGTATATAACAATAAAGAAATTAATGCTGCTACAAATGTATTAAAAAGAAAATCTCTGACTTTAATAGATGGACCTTCTGTAAAAGAGCTAGAGAAAAAAATATCTAAATTATTTGGTAAAAAATTTGGTTTAATGGTTAACTCAGGTTCTTCTGCTAACCTACTTGCTTTAGCTTCGTTTAAATTCAAAAAGGGATCTGAAATTATCACTCCAACCCTTACATTTTCAACTACAATTGCCCCCATTTATCAGTTAGGACTTATTCCTCACTTTATTGATGTTGAAAAGTCATCTTTTGTTTCAAGAATTGATCAAATTGAAAAATGTATTAACAAAAAAACAGTAGCTATAATGATTCCAAATTTGTTAGGTAATGTTCCTAATTGGCGTGAAATATATAAGATTGCAAAGAAACACAAAATTAAGGTAATTGAAGATTCTGCTGATACAATTGGATATACTTTTAACAATAAAAACTTTGGCAAATACTCTGATGTAACCACTAACAGTATGTATGCGTCTCATATTATTACTGGCGCAGGCTTTGGTGGTATTGTTTGTTTCAACGATAAAAACCTTTACAATAATGCAAAATTACTAAGAGGTTGGGGAAGATCTTCAGCTGTTTTTAATGAGTTTGAAGGTATCAATTTGCGTTTTAATAAAAAAGTTGATGGAATTCCTTATGATGGAAAATATATATTTTCTGAAATGGGATATAATTTTCTACCATCAGAAATTTCTGCAGCTTTTGCTTTAGAGCAACTAAAGAAATTAAAATCTAATATAAATATTAGAGTTAAAAATTTTAATAAGATTTTTAAATATTTCAAAAAACATGAAGACTTATTTATATTACCAACAGAATTTAAAGGTTTGAAGACTGGTTGGCTTGCATTTCCTTTGCTTATTAAAGATAGCAGTAAAATTGTAAGAAAAAACTTACAGATATTTCTAGAAAAAAATGAAATTCAAACAAGAACTATTTTTACAGGTAATATTTTAAGACAACCTATTATGAAATCACACGTTTATAAAAAATGTAAAGACGCAACCACCAATAGTGATAATGTTATGAAGAATGGTATTTTAATTGGATGTCATCATGGCTTAACAGGAAATAATATTAAATATATGCTTAGTAAGTTTGATGCTTTTTTTTCGAAATTTAATTTAAAAGTCTCTTAAACGATTTAAATCCCTTCATTGATGACAATAGTCCATTAAGTCTAGCTTGGTATTTTTCTTTCATACAAATATTTTTTTGGCAGCTATACAATATTATTCTAAAAAAAATTCTTATAAATGACGGTACAAAATAGATAAAAGTAAATAATCTGCCGTAGTGCTTGTTATAAATGTAGTATTTAGACCAAACAAAATGCCAAAAATATAACTTTTCTAAATTGCTAATTTCATTCCTATTTTTAACCTTAACGACACCATTAGCTGCTCCCCTTGGGTGTTCTACCACTAATCTATTAAGTTGATACATTTTGTATCCCATTTTTCTTGCCCTCATACAATAATCTGTTTCTTCAAAATATAAAAAAATATTTTCATCAAATCCTCCAATTTTATCAAAAGACTTAGTGTCAAAACACATGGCGGACCCACTTATAGAATCAATTTCACCAACTTCTAAACTTCTATTTGATTGTTTATGACTTTTTTCTTTAACATTTATGAATCTTGGCCCCAATGCTCCAAAGTTTTTAATTATTTTAATCTTTTTTTCAAATTTATAAATTAAATTGTCATCAACTTTTTTTACATCTGGACTAAAAACAAAAAAATATTTAGTTAAGATATGTTTTCTTGCGTAATTTATTGCAGCACCATATCCATTATTTTTCATATATTTAATATTAATATTCTTATACTTTTTAATTTTTTTTTGTAATTGTCTGTCAGAAGAATTTTCAATAATTAAAATTTTGATATCTTTTGAAAAATTATTTATAAATTTAAAAATTAATTCATTGCTTTTGTGTGAAATTAAAACAACTGTTATTTTATTATTCATCTTTAAATTTTAATCTTATTTAATGCATTATTTTTAAATAAATTTGCTTCTTTAATATATCTTCTTACCATTTCTGTTGATTTGTGACCTGTCATTACCATTATATTTCTTTCTTCAGCTCCAGATTCAGCTGTAGATGTTGCAAAACCTGACCTTAGGCTGTGTCCAGCGTATTTATGACCATCTAAACCAGCATAATTTGCATACTTTTTAATTATTAATGCTACACTTTTATCTGAAATATCAAAAATTTTTCCTTTTTTTAAATCAAATATTTCAATCCAACTTTTCAATGCATTTACGGGACAAAATTTTTCATTGTCAAAGTAGGGGATGGCCTTAGTCATACCTTCTCCAGATTGATCAGTTTTTGATCTCTTTACGAAGATCTTAACTCCCTCTGATACAAACTCTAAGTCCTCATATTCAATATCAACCAACTCAGATCTTCTAAAACCACCTGAAAATCCAATTAAAACTAAAGCTTTATCTCTAATTTTTCTATCATTTTTTTCATTTGACTCATGTATTGCATTAATTAATACTTTTAAATCATTGATTAATAATGGTTTTTTTCCTTTTTGATTACTTCCATTTGTTCTTTTAATGCCCATTAAATTTTCAATTATTATAGGATGTTTTGTATCTATATAATGACCTCTAGTTTTATGAAGTATGCTGATTGAAGCTAAACGCCTTTTTAACGTGCTGTATTTAGAATAAGATGATAAATGAGTTATATATAAAGCTAATATTTTTGGTTGTGTTGGCATTGCCTGAAATCCATTTTTTGAACAAAATAATGAAAAGTCATTATAATCTGACTGATATGCTCTAAGAGTGTTTACTGATTTAGAATTTCTTAAATTCTTTATAGTTTCTAATTCTAGGCTTTTTATATCTGTTATTAAATCATTCATATTTCCGATAACCATTAATTATCGGAAATATATATTAGGTGATTTTGGTTGTCAATAACAATATTATAAATCTATGGGAATTAAAATTTCTAAGTTTATTAAAAAAAAGATTAATAAATCTGAGCTTAAAGAGATCCTTAAAATATCAAATATAATTGAAGAATATCTTAACCAGAAAGAAGTAAATCAAAGAATTCAAAATTTGAATGTTAAAGGTACTGACAGCCAGGTTATTCAAAAAATAATAGAGGAAATAGCTGTTCCTTTGGGTTTTAAAAATGAAAAACAAGGTTTATTCAAGAAGTATAAAGATTTAGGACTTAGACCTGATTTTTATAAGAAAATAGGAAAAAATGGGATTTTAATGGAAGTTGAAAGAGGTAAAACAACAACAAATAACATGGATTTACTGGATATTTATAAATGTCATATTTGTGAAGAAGCTAATCACCTATTTCTGTTTATTCCAATTGAAGTCAGTCACACAAAAAATATATATAAAAGTGTTTGTAAAAAAGTTGAGAATTTTTTTTATGAGGAAAATTACCTTAATATTGATAGTGCAATAGTTTTTGGTTATTAATTTCAATGACTTACAATAATAAATTAAATTAAATGATTAGAAAATTAGAACACAAAGACAAAGAAAATTGGGCTAAATTATATAATGGTTATGCTGATTTCTATAAAGTCTCAATGAATTCAGGGATTTTAGACACTATTTGGAGCTGGATTCATGATGAAAATCATGATGTTAATGCTATTTGCTTTGAATTAGAAGGTAAAATTATTGGAATTGCCCATTATAGAACAATGCCAAGACCAATTAGGGGCCAGTACATTGGTTTTTTAGACGATTTGTTTGTAGAGCCAGAATTTAGAGGTCAAAAAATAGCTCAAAAGCTTATTAGTCACCTAAAATCATTATCTAAAGTCAATAATTGGAATGGAATTCGTTGGATCACTCACTCTTCCAATGAAAATGCTAAGAAATTATACGATAAAATAGCAAACAATACAGGTTTTGAACTTTATGAACTTAAAGGGAACTAAATTTCAGCTAAAAGTCTGGAATTACTTGAAGAAAATACCCAAGGGCAAAGTGAAGACTTATACTGATGTTGCAAAAGCCATTGGAAAACCGCTAGCAGTGAGAGCAGTCGCTAATGCCATAGGTAAAAACCCCTATCCTCCCAAAATACCCTGTCATCGGGTGATCAGATCAGATGGAAGCCTCGGCGGATACTCTGGAAAAGGTGGAATTCAACAAAAACGCCGTTTATTAAGATATGAAAAGGTCTTCATAAAATAGTATTTTCAACCTATTAAATGCTCTAAAAACGTTGGTAATAAATACTTTTAATGGATATTACTATAAATCAACATAAATTAGATAATGCATCCTTCAGTTGCACTGCAAACGACCTATCAAGCAAAATAATGTGCTCTATGGAGCTTTAAAAGGTATATTCTCAGACTGCATTGCTTTACTAGTCAATAATATCAACACTTTTTTACAGTCGTTAAAAGTCCCAATTTTAAAGGGTTTTTTGACCCCCACCCTATATCAAAAAAAAATTATAAATATTTCATATTTCAATAAAGTCTAGAAACGTTGGTATTCAATACTTTTTAATATTTCTCTTAATTTATCAATAAAGGAACTTTAAATTATTTTGTTCAGTTAAAATTTAAGCTGATTTAATTTTATTATCTTGAATATCTGTAATTATTTATAAAATTATAATAATATTATATATTAAATAAAATATAATAATTACATACACTTACATATATAAATAAATGTATAGTATTAAGTAATAGTAAATATATGTTACCTAATATTAATTGCTCCTAATTGTTGCTTCTCTCCTAGAGATATAAATTCCACTAATGACAATTATAGCTAAACCGAGAAAAGTCCAATTATCAGGAAAGTTACCAAAGAAGTAATAACCAATAATTACGTTTGGAATGATCTCTGTATAGCCTAAAGGTGCTAATTTTGATGCATCGGCATATTTTAAGGACAAAATAATGAATAAATGACCAATGCAGGCAAAGACCCCTATTCCAGCCATCATAGACCACTGAGAAAGGTCTGGATTGACCCATATAAAAGGCATGACCCCTGAAACAGCAACTAATCCAACTAAACCAGTAAGTAAAAGAGTTAGTAGTGGATAATCAGAAGTGCTTAATTTACGAGTAATGATTAAATAAAATCCATACATCACTCCAGTTCCTAAAGCAGCTAAACTTGCAAGATTAATTTCAAGGAAACCAGGTCTAATAACAACTAGAGAGCCTACAAAACCAATTACAACTGCTGTCCAACGCCTTATTCCCACCTTCTCTCCTAATAGCATAGGTGAAAATGCAGTGACTATTAATGGAGCAACAAAAGCTAACGTTAAAGCTTTAGCTAAAGGAATTATTGATATTGCATAAAAAAAACAAATATTGGCACAAAGTAAAATAAGACCTCTTAGAATTTGTAATTTAGGTTTATCAGACCATACAAGCTGATTGTTATAAAAGAAAAACATTACAGGGAACGTAAAAACTACCGTAAAAAAATATCTAGCCCATGTTATTTGTAAAACTGGAAGATCAGCACTTAAATACTTTGCAAAACCATCCATCACTGGAAGCATCATCCAACCTAATAAACTAAAAATAATGGCTTTCATAAGCCAATAGATACCGTTTAATTGAAGTACTTTAAAGCAAAGAATACTACCACTGGAATAGTAATAAAAGACATCAATGTTGATGTTACAATTGTACTAGCGATACTATCAACAATTTTCTTAGGAGAATACATAGATCCAACAAGATAATTTAACACAGCACTGGGCATTGCACTTTGTATTAATAAAACACCAGCTGCAAAACCATTCAAATCAAATTTGTTTATTATAAGAATACATATTATTGGACCCAAAATAACACGTCCTAGGGCTAATATTATTGAATCTTTTAAAGAAAATTTAAACCTTGTTAAAGCTACACCAAGAGACATTAAAACTAAAAATATTGTTGCATATGTTAAAAGAAAAGTAGTGTTTTCAAGAAATACTGGGACATCTAAATTAAAATAAAGAAATAATACTGATATTATTATTGCATAAACGGGAGGACTTTTAAGAACCACATCAAAAGAAAATTTTTTTTTAGCAAGAAAAACACCTAATGTAAAATGAAACAAAATTATAACTGAGGCTATAGCAGAAGCTACACCTAGCCCTTCAGTACCATAAGCAAAAAGACAAATTGGTATACCCATATTACCAGTATTTGGTAAAATCATTGGTGGTAGCTCCATACTAAGATCTCTTTTCAAAATAAAAAGTAGTATTAAACCAACTATGGAAAACCCCCCAATCATAACTAAAGCATAGAAAAAGTAGGAAGTAAAAACTGCTAAAGTAACACCTGTGGTAGTTACAGTATAAAAAATCATTGCAGGGGTTCCTATATTACCTGCAAAATTGGTTATGTAATTAGTGTCTATTTTTGGATTTTTTTTCCCCAAGTAATAACCAATACCAATAACAAAAAAAACAGGAAATAAGACTTCAAATATCTTGAAATATAGTTCCATTA
Source organism: Candidatus Pelagibacter sp. Uisw_121 (assembly GCF_047722545.1). Classification (GTDB taxonomy): domain Bacteria; phylum Pseudomonadota; class Alphaproteobacteria; order Pelagibacterales; family Pelagibacteraceae; genus Pelagibacter. The sequence goes on from NZ_CP159816.1 coordinate 616,757, forward strand.
ATTATGAATTCTAATTAATGTAGGGTATTTAAGAATATCTTTATCTTTTTTGAAAATTGAAAGACAATTCTTAGAATTTAGCTCGTTTGCTTTATGAGTAATAATGACAACAGTAGCTTTATTATTTTTTTTGTTGGGAGTTTGAATTAATCTTTTTACAGAGATTTTATATTTAGCTAGTCTATTAGTAATCTTTGATAAAACACCAGGTTTATCTTTAACTTCAAACCTTAAATATAAAGAGTTTGTATAATTATCAACATCATAGCATTTGATTGATTTTCGCTTATTGCCAGAAATGCCAAAAGGTTTTTTAATACTACCATTCAATATTGAGATTAGGTCAGATAATAATGATGAAGAAGTTGGGCCAGGACCCGCTCCCTCACCTTGTAAAATACTTTCACCTACAGGTTTTCCTTCTAGGATAACTGCATTCATGACTCCACCAACATTGCCAATGTAAGAATTTTTACTAACTAAACATGGATGAACAGTTTCAAATAATTGGTTGTTAATAATTTCAGAGATACCTAATAATTTAATACGTAAATTTAATTGATTGGCAATTTCAATGTCTTTTAATTCAATTTTTTCAATACCTTCCATCAAACATTTGTGTTTTGAAATCTTAGTATTAAATGCAAGAGCAGACAAAATTCTCACTTTAGCAAAAGCATCAAAACCATTAAGATCTAATTTAGGGTTACCTGGTTCAGCGTATCCTAATTTTTGAGCCTTTTTTAAAACATTAGCAAAACTATCTTTAGAATTTCTCATTTCTGAGAGAATATAGTTAGAAGTACCATTCAAAATTCCATAAACTTTAGTAATTTTGTTAGTTGCTAGACCCTCTTTAATAGTTCTTAATATTGGAATACCACCCGCAACAGATGCTTCAAATTCTAAGTTAACATTATTATCTTCAGCTAACTTTCCCAAATAATCACCGTGTTTAGAGATAAGTGCTTTATTAGGAGTGATTACATGAATCTTATTTTTTAAAGCAGTTTCTACTACTTTTTTAGAAACCCCATCTGGTAAACCTATAGCTTCAAATAAAATATCAACTTTAGTTTTATTGAAAATTTCTAATGGGTTTTTAAAAAATATTTTCTTATTAACTTTAAAACTTCTTTTTTTAGAAACGTTTTTTGCTGAAACTGCTACTATATTTATCTTTTTGCCTGTCTTTAACTCAATATCCTTTTTTTTTAGTATTAAGTTCATTTAATAAATAAATGCCAACTTGCCCTAAACCAACCACAGCAATATTTATTATATTTTTCATCTATTAGTTAATATTTGGATATTCTGCATTATTAGAATAATCTTTAAGAAAAAGATTAAATTCATCAAAAGTCATAGACATAAAATCATTTGTTTTATTAATTGAATCGTTATCTAGGTAAGCCGCGTCTTTATTTAACGAACATGAGGTTAAAATTAAAATCAACATTACAAATAAATATTTCAAATTAATCCTTTTGTTTCTTTAAAATTATATTTAATATTCATATTTTGTATAGCTTGACCAGCTCCACCCTTAATTAAATTATCAATAGCAGATAAAATAATAACTCTATTTTTATACTTAGTTTTACAAATTACTAGAGAGCAATTATTTGTGTTAATTACGTCGTTTGTACTTAGCAACGAATTTGTTTTTAGAATTTTAACGAATTTACATTTTGAATATTCACTATTTAAAGTCTTTTCTAATTTCTTAATAGTTACATTTTTGTTAAGGTCTAAGTAAATAGTACTAAGTATCCCTCTAAACATTGGAGTTAGATGGGGAGTAAATGTAAAAGAAAATCTCTTCTTACTATAGTTGTTAATTTCTTGTTGAATTTCAGAGTTATGTCTATGAAAACCTACACCATATGCACTTAAAGATTCATAAAGGTTTTTATCTTTATATTTATTGTGAACACCCCTACCAGCTCCAGAATAACCAGATTTTGAATCTATAATAACATTATCTGTTTTTATTAAATTTTTCTTAACTAAAGGAATAAGTGGTAAAAGTATAGAAGTTGGGTAGCAACCTGGGCATCCAATAATATTAAATTCTTTTACTTTATCACCATTAATTTCAGGTAATGAATAAATTGATTTTTTAATATTTTTAATTGATCTATGTTTTTGTTTGTACCATTTTAGATAATCTGATGCTTTATTAAGTCTAAAGTCAGCAGCTAGATCAATTAATACATTGTGCTTTAACAAATCGTTAGCAATATCTTGTGCCTCACCATTAGGTAATGCTGTAAAAACAAGATCTATGTTTTTTAAAAGGGATCTCTTGTATTTGATTATTTTAGGTAACTTTTTTGAAGTTAATGACTTTTCATAATTGGAGATATTTTTTCCAACAGAGGAATTTCCACAAAGATATTTAATCTTAACATCGCTGTGTTTAACTAATAATTTAATTAATTGAACACCAATATAACCAGTAGATCCAGCAACTAAAACATTAAGCTTGGGCATTGTATTATTATAGCAGTTTAGAGTAAAAAAAGAATTATCTTTTCGAGAATTGGAAGCTTCTTCTAGCTTTTCTACGACCAGGTTTTTTTCTCTCAACTGATCTAGAATCTCTAGTATTTAACTTTTCCGTCTTAAGTGCTGCTCTATTCTCTGAATCAAATAAGATTAGTGCTTTAGCAATGCCATGAACCATTGCCCCAGCTTGACCTGTGTGACCACCACCTGCAACACTACATCTAACATCGTAATCGGTTGCTTGGTTTATAACTTCAAATGGTCTTGTAATTTGCATTTTATGACTTCCGCTAGTGAAATATTCATCCATAGTTCTGCCATTAACGTAAATTTTTCCAGTACCCTTTTTCACCCAAATTTTTGCAATAGATTTCTTTCTTCTACCTGTTGCGTACTTACTATCCTTAAAATCTAATTTAATTTTAGGTTTTTTTGTTGATACTTTAGTTGTTGTGGCTGCTGTTTCCATATTAATTTCTTATTAAATTCTTACTGTTTAATTTACCTAAGTCTAAAAGTTTTGGGTTTTGTGCTGCATGAGGATGTTCTTCACCAGCATAAATTTTTACTTTAGTTAACTGTTTTCTTCCGAGAACTCCGCCAGGTAACATTCTTTTAATAGCTAATTTTAGTGTCTCACCAGGCTTATTTTTTTCTAATAATTTTTCAGGAGTAATTTCTTTAATTCCACCAGGGTGACCAGTATGTCTATAATATTTTTTATCTTTAAACTTTTTTCCAGTGAACTTTGCTTGTTCAACATTTTTGACTACAACAAAATCACCATCATCCATGTGAGGTGTAAAAGTTGTTTTGTTTTTCCCTCTAACAATCATAGCAATTATTGAAGCTAATCTGCCTACTACGGCATTTTTAGCATCTATTTCAAACCAGTTACTGTTTAATTCGCCACTTTTTAGAAATTTTGTCATTGTGCCAGGATTAATACTATTATTAGATATAATGTCAATTTTATATTTTCCTTGTAATATCATACTTAAATGATACTTTGATTAAGCCGATTTGTTCCTATTGCAGGCTAGTTAATGCTAAAAAGGATTTTTTACACACATTATCGGTAGGCGCATTTGAACTGTATTGTACGCCTTGCATAAAGCAAAAGTACTAAAAAAGGAGCATTAAGATGAGCACAAAAAGACAAAACCCTGAGACTATAGCCATACATGGTGGTGATTATAGAAGTGATCCAACAACTAAAGCAGTAGCTGTTCCAATTTATAGAACAACATCTTATCAATTCGATAGTACTGAACATGCTGCAAATTTGTTTGCCCTCAAAGAGTTTGGAAACATTTATACAAGAATAATGAATCCAACTAATGATGCTCTTGAAAAAAGAGTTGCTTCCCTGGAAGGGGGTTTAGCCTGTGTAACAGTAGCATCCGGACAAACAGCATCATCTTTTGCGATTTTAAACGTTGCACAAGCTGGAGATAATATAGTTAGTTCAACAGATCTATATGGGGGTACTATTTCTTTATTTACCCACACTTTAAGTAAGCTTGGTATTGAAGTTAGATATGCAGACCCTTCTGATCCCAAAAACTTTGAAAAAGCTGTTGATGATAAAACTAGAGCTTTTTATGGTGAGACTTTACCCAATCCTTATTTGAGAGTTTTTCCAATTAAAGAGGTTTCTGATATTGGTAAAAAATATAATATACCATTAATAATGGACAACACAGCTGCTCCTGTAATCTGTAAACCTTTAGAACATGGTGCTGCTGTAGTAGTTTATTCACTAACAAAATATATAGGTGGTCACGGTACAGTTGTAGGTGGAGCTTTAGTTGATGGAGGTAATTTTGATTGGACAGCTGATCCAAAAAGACAGCCTTTATTTAATGAACCTGATGCAAGCTATGGTGGTGCTGTTTGGGGAAAAGTAGTTCCAGAATTAACAGGGGCTAATGTTTCTTTTGCAGTAAGAGCTCGTGTTACATTACTAAGAGATCTTGGTTCTGCTTTGTCTCCTGACAACGCATTTGGAATTATCCAAGGCCTTGAAACAGTTGCTCTTAGAATGAAACAACACTGTTCTAATGCATCAAAAGTTGTTGACTATTTGAAAAAAAATAAGGAAATAGCTAGAGTAATTTATCCAACAGAACATGAAGGTAAAATTGCAGATCGTGCTAAAAAATACCTTAATAATGGAAATGGTGGTTTAGTTGGTATTGAACTCGAAGGTGGTATTGAAGCAGGTAAAAGGTTTATAGAGTCTTTGAAAATGTTTTATCATGTAGCAAATATCGGTGATGCAAGAAGTTTAGCAATTCACCCTGCAACAACAACTCATAGTCAGTTAACAGAAAAAGAATTGTTAGCTTCAGGTGTTACACCCGGATACGTAAGATTATGCATTGGCATAGAGCATATAGATGATATTATTGAAGATTTAGAACAAGCATTAAATAAATCTTCTAAAAGAAATTTGAAAGCAGTTAGTTAGAGTTTTTATATAATATTAAAAAGTAAGAACTCAAAACTAATATTGAACCTAACTGGTGTAGTGAAGCATATATAATCTCTACACCAGAAATCAAAGTTATGATTCCTAAAAAAATTTGAATCAAGATAGCAACATCAAAAAATAATACATATTTAAAATCATATCTTTTTTTAAAATAGATAAAATTCAAAATAATTATAAAAAATAAAAGTAAATACGCAGTCGATCTATGCAGAAATTGAACAATAGATGGGTTGTTAAATAATTGAGTGTTAATTAAATCACCATAACCAACATCATTTGGAAAAAAGCTACCGTTCATATCGGGCCATGAATTATAGATAAGACCACCATCTAAACCCGATAAAAAAGCACCCAATACTACTTGCAAAACTATCAACTTAAGTGTGAATAATAAAAGTAAATTTGGAATTTTATATTGAAATTTCTTAATTTTATAAATATCTAAAATATACCAGAAAATTAAACTTAAGATAAATAAAGCTAAAGATAAATGTATGCTTAATCTGAAGTGACTAACATCATTATTTTCAATTAATCCACTAGAGACCATATACCAACCTATAAATCCTTGAAGGCACACAAGGAAAAATATCCAATAATATTTATTTGAGTAATGTGGCGTATTTTTAAAATGTAGACTAAAGAAAAGCAAAGGCACCAAAGTAAATAGACCAACAAATCTTGCTAACAATCTATGTGCATATTCCCAATAGAAAATAACTTTAAATTCATCTAGAGACATGCCATAATTAATATTTTTATATTCAGGAATTTTTTTGTACTCTGAAAAATAAAAATTCCACTCGCTAATATTCAGCGGTGGCAGAATTCCAGTAAAGAGTTCCCAAGCAGTGATGGATAAACCTGAGTCTGTTAATCTAGTAAGACCACCAACTGCTATCATGAGAACAATTAATGAAAATAAAGTTATTAACCACAATTTTAAATATTTTATATAGTTGTCGCTATTTACAAACATAAATTATACTTATAATAATTATCTTAATAACCAATTGAATAAATGTCGCCTACTAATAAAAAAAAACTTAATCAAATTAGAATAAAGCTTGATAAGCTTGATAATGATTTACTTAAATTGATTAAAAAAAGGTCATCATTAGTAAATGATGTATTAAAAGTAAAAATACATAAGAAAGAAATTGTTGATCAAAAAAGGATAAATTTTATTCTTAAAAAGATTAAAAAAAAATCAATACAAACTAACATAGATCCAAAAATTACTAATAGAATATGGAAAAATATGATTTGGTCTTTTATTGATTACGAAAAAAGAAACTTTAGAAAAAAGTAATGTTATTTACTGTGTGGAGGTAATTTTTTTTCCACAAACATTTCATGTTTTCTTGTTGAGGGATTGTATTTCTTGGCAGACAATTTAACTTTAGCTTTTTCACCACCCGCTGGTTTTTTAACATAATAAAAAAATGAACTATCAGGTTTAGCCTCTGGTACTAGTCTAACTTTAACGTGTGTTTTTTTTGCCATACTATTTTAAACTTTTTATTTTTTTTATTAAATTAGAAATCTTTATAAGTTTATTTTTTAAACTATAATCAGTATTTATAGGATTATTTGGTAATTCGTCAAGTTTTAATGATTTATTGGAATTAAGAAATTTTTTAACACCAATAATTGTCATTCCCTGATCTTTAAGCAGATATTTAACTTTTTTTAAAACTTCAATAGTATCATTATTATAATATCTTCTATTACCATTTAAAATTTTTGGCTTAATTTGCTTAAATTCCTTCTCCCAAAATCTAATAGTATGAGTGCTCAAGGTTCCTTTTTTCTTGTTTACAAGATCAAGAATTTTAGCAACCTCACCTATTGACTTATAAGCATCATTATTTTTATGAATCATTCTTAGAATTTACCAAATCTTTAAATTCCTTAGAAGCTCTAAATAAAACAACATCTCTACTAGTTATAGTTGTTTGTTCTTTTGTTTTAGGGTTTCGTCCAATTCTACTTTTTTTTGCCCTAATAGAAAAAGTACCAAATTTTGAAAGTTTTAATTTTTTTTTCTTTTTTTAAATCTTCTAAAATCATTGAAAAAAAATCATCAATTAAATTTTCTGAAATATTTTTTGAAAAACCAATTTGCATATAAATTGAATTTATAAGGTCTTTTTTTGTTAAATTAGTTCTTTCCATTAACTTATATTATTTCTTATCTTTTCTATTAAATTACCACTAACAATTCTAGTACAAACACTTAGAGAGTTTGAAAAACCTATATAATCTGTACCACCATGGCTTTTAATAACTGGAGAATCTAAACCTATGAAAATTGCACCATTGTAAAGTCTTGGATCTAGTCTTGCTTTGAATCTTTTTAAATTTGAAATGTTTAGTAAAGATGAAATTTTTCCAATAAAGTTACCTGTCATTGCTTTTTTTAATTCATTTGTAATAAAGTTAGCGGTTCCCTCGGCAGTTTTTAGAGCAATATTTCCAGTAAAACCATCTGCAACTATAACATTTACATCGCCATTCATTAACTGATTACCTTCGATATAACCTTTAAATTCAAAATCTGAATTATTTCTTTGTTTTAATTGTTGGTAAGTCTCTTTTATTATTTCATTTCCTTTAATTTCTTCAGAACCAATGTTTAATAAAGCAACTTTTGCAGTATCCTTGGGATATAAAGATCTAAATAATGAAGATCCCATAATAGAAAAATCAATTAAATTTTTTGGACTACATTCGATGTTTGCGCCCAAGTCTAATACAACGCTCATATTTACTTTATTTGGCCAGAGAGCTGAGAGTGCAGGTTTATCAATATTTTCAATCATCTTAAGATTAAGCTTAGAAATAACAAGTAATGCTCCAGTGTTTCCAGCTGAAATAACTATATCTGATTTCTTTTCTTTAACACTCTGTATCGCTAGCCACATGCTAGTGTTTTTTCCTCTTTTGGCCCCTTCTAAAGGACTGTCTGTGCCCTTAACCAAATCATTGGTGTGGATTATTTCAAAAACAGATGCAGGTAACTGATCATTAATGTGGTTTTTAATTTTTTCTTTATCACCAAAAATTTTGTAAAAAGTATTAACATTTGTTTTATAATGGTGAGCTATTCCATCTATAACTTTTTTTGGTGAATTATCACCACCCATTGCATCAACTGCAATCTTAATTATTTTGTTCATTTAATTTTTGGGCTTTTATTCCTTAGGGTCTAAAACTTGTCTTCCTCTGTACATACCTGTCTTTAGGTCTAAGTGATGAGATAATCTATATTCTCCTGATTTTTTATCCTCAACAATATTGGTAGATTTGAACTTCATATTCTGAGCTCTTCTCATTCCAGTTCTTGACGGTGATTGTTTTCGTTTTGGTACAGCCATAATAAAATTAATGCTTAACTACACCTTTTATATGAGAATTTAAAGTATTATTTAATAAAAACTTCTTATATTTGTCAAAATATTCAATTAAATAATCAATATTTACATCATTATTTAAAAATATTGACAAAATCTTTTTTTTTTGATTCTTTATTTGAATCATCCCAAGTATGAACTTTATCAATCATACTATAGAATAAATTTAGATAATCCTTCATTTTTTTATTTATAGATTGGTCCCCATAGCCTATCTCTCTAACACTCAGCTCCATTTGCCTAAAGACAAAATCATAAATATCTTGCAATAAGTCTTTATCATTTTTTTCTTTATAAATTTTTAAAAAAAAAAGCAAAATGTAATAGAAAAAAGATCAATCTATCCGAAAAAGTGTCTTGATTTTTAAAACCTTTATATAATTCTTTATTTCTAGTTAATTTAACTAAATTATTGTAAATATTTATGTAATTATTCATGAAAATTTTATTATTATTAACTGTTTTTATTTTATTTGCAAATTGTACCAACAAATTAGCAATTGATCATCATGGTGTAAATAAACTTAGTGTGAAACAGAATAAGCTTATATTAAACGAAACCAATAAAAATGATATAATTAAAATTTTAGGACCTCCCTCAACTACAAGTTTTTTTGATAATGAAATTTTATTTTTTATAGAAAGAAAAGAAGCTGCAGGATCTATCTTAAAATTAGGTGATAAAAAAATTATAACTAATGACGTTTTAATTATAGAAATTAATAAATACGGCTTATTAGAAAAAAAAACTTTTTATAATATGACTAAAATGAAAAAAATAAAAATTTCGAAGAATAAGACAGAGGTCAATTACCAAAAGGATACATTTATATATGATTTTTTATCTAGTATGAGACAAAAAATTAATGATCCTCTTGGTAAGAGAAAAAAAAAAATAATTACCCTGCTATAACAGCCAATAACAACAAGGCTACTATATTAGTAATTTTAATCATTGGGTTTACAGCTGGACCGGCTGTATCTTTGTAAGGATCGCCAACTGTATCACCAGTTACTGCAGCTTTATGTGCTTCAGAACCTTTCCCTCCATGATTGCCATCTTCAATATATTTTTTTGCATTATCCCAAGCACCACCACCAGCAGTCATTGAAACAGCTACGAATAATCCTGTTATAATTACTCCCAATAACATTGCACCAACTGCAGCCAAAGCCGCAACCTGTCCACCTATTAGAAGAATAATAAAATATAAAGCAATTGGAGATAAAACTGGCAATAATGATGGTATAATCATTTCTCTTATTGCAGCAAGAGTTAATAAATCAACAAGTTTAGCATAATCAGGTTTTTGTTTGCCTTTCATTATACCAGGATACTTCTTAAACTGTCTTCTTACTTCTACAACAACAGCACCACCTGCTCTACCTACGGCCTGCATGCCCATTGATCCAAATAAATATGGAAGCATTCCACCGATTAATAAACCAACTACAACATAAGGGTTTGATAAATCAAAAGTTACAACAATACCTTCAAGTTTTGAACCAGCAACACCTGAAAAGTGTTTAATGTCTTCAACATAAGCTGCAAACAATACTAGAGCACCTAAACCTGCTGAGCCAATAGCATAACCTTTGGTAACAGCTTTAGTTGTATTTCCTACCGCATCTAATGCATCTGTAGTTTTTCTAACACTGTTAGGTAGTTTAGCCATTTCAGCAATACCGCCTGCATTGTCTGTGACAGGTCCATAAGCATCTAGTGCTACTACCATACCCGCCAGCGCAAGCATTGTAGTTACAGAAATAGCAATACCATAAAGACCAGCAATTGAGTTTGTTGCTAATATACCTGCAACGATAATTAAAGCTGGAACAGCTGTAGCTTCCATTGAAACAGCTAAACCTTGGATTACGTTTGTTCCATGACCTGTAGTTGACGATTTAGCAATACTTCTTACTGGTCTATATTCAGTGCCAGTGTAGTATTCAGTAATCCAGATTAATAATCCAGTAATAACAAGACCAATTATTCCACAATAATATAAACTCATACCAGTGAAAGATTTTCCATTAACATTATATTCACTTGCAAAACCAATAACATAATCTGTAACTGGATATAAAATTACTAGCGAAGAAATAGCTGATACAACAAAACCTTTGTATAAAGCGTTCATTACATTTTTACTTTTTCCAAGTTTAACAAAAAATGTTCCAAGGATTGATGTTAAAATACAAGCACCACCAATGGTTAGGGGATAAATCATCATGTTAATATCACCATAGAAAAAGATAGAAGAAAGAACCATTGTTGCAACAATCGTTACGGCATAAGTTTCAAATAAATCTGCTGCCATACCAGCACAATCTCCAACATTATCTCCAACATTATCAGCAATTACCGCTGGATTTCTAGGATCATCCTCAGGAATACCCGCTTCTACTTTGCCTACTAAGTCAGCACCAACATCCGCACCTTTAGTAAAAATTCCACCACCTAATCTAGCAAAAATTGATATTAAAGAAGCACCAAAACCTAAAGCAACTAATGCATTAACAACTTCTCTATCGTCAACTCCAGCTTTTAATAAAAGATAATAATAAACTGCAATCGCAAGAAGAGCTAATCCAGCAACTAACATACCAGTTACAGCACCTGATTTAAATGCAACAGCAAGGCCGCTTGCTAAACCTTTTCTTGATGCTTCTGCAGTTCTAACGTTAGCTTGAACAGACACTAACATTCCAACGTAACCTGCTATACCTGATAATGTAGCTCCAATAAAATAACCTAAGCCAACTAATGGGCTAAATACCAAGCAAATAATAACTAAAACAACAACTCCAACCACGGCAATTGTTTTATATTGTCTTGCTAAATAAGCCTTAGCACCAATTTGAATTGCTGATGCTATTTCTTGCATCTTAGCATTTCCTGCGCTTGAGTTAAGAATATTTTTACCAGTAAAGTAACCATAAACGATTGAAAGAGATCCTGCCGCAATAGTGTATAATAATATTGTTTCTATTAGTGAGTTCATTTTGCCTTTGGTTGTTTAGTTGTTAAAATTTTATTGTTTAAAGTCCGGACAATACAAAAAAAGCAATAAAAGGCAATATTTAACTTTTTAAAACTTATGAAAATAACCTTTGTTTTTAAGGGTAATTTTCCTATTTTTACCATCTATAATAGATGATTTTTCAACATAGCTTTGGATTGAGCCAATTTTAGTAAGCTTAACTCTACAATTAGAAGCTATTTTTTTTATGATTCTCATCTTATTTTTAGAGGCTGTAAATAAGACTTGATAATCATCACCGTTAGAAATGAAATTAATTTTGGATAATTTTTTAAGATCAAGTAACTTTTTAAGGTTATTTGTAATTGGGATATCTTTTAAAAAAAGTTTATAAGATAATTTTTGATTATTAATCATTTTATCGAGGTCTGCTAATAATCCATCAGAGATATCAATTGAAGTATTAGCAAATTTCTTGATTTGATCAATTAATTTTAATTGAATATTTGGCATAAAATATTTTTTAGTAAAATATTTTTTTAATTTTTGATTAAGCTTAATTTTATTTTTTAAAACTAGTAGACCTAAATAGCTATCACCTAAATTTCCAGACACATATATATCATCATTAATTTTAGCTTTGTTTCTATGAATTATATTATCAGCAAAACCTATTGAGGTAACTGTAAAACTTAACTTGTTTGAAAAAACTGTATCTCCACCGCTTAAAAATATTTTATATTTATTTTGTTCTTGATTAAGTGATTTGCTAATTTTTGATAAATTTAATTTAGAAAAACTTTTTTTATTACCTGACCCTGAAATAAAATAATATTTTGGCTTAATACCTTTGCAAACCAGGTCTGAAATTGATGATCTAATTATTTTTTTAATGACTAACTCAGGTTTCTTAAAGTCTATGAAATGATTACCTTCAACATATGTGTCAACTGATACTGCTAATCTATTTTTTTTATCAAAAAAAACATCATCATTTAAATTTAGAGCACTTGGTGATTTTTTAGAAAGTTTTTGGAAATAATTTTTTATTAATTCAAATTCATGCATTAGGTATTCTTATTTTTTTTGCTATTTTGTCTAATATTGCATTTAAATATTTAGTTTGACCATCTTCTAAAAAAAAGTTTGATGCATTAAGATATTCTTTAATAATTATTTTGGTAGAAACTTTGGGTTTATATAAAAACTCAAATATAGCAGACTTTACTATAACTTGAAAAACCTGATCTAAATTTGTTAATTGCAAGTCTTCACTTAAATATTTTTTAACCTCTTCTTTAATAACTTCATCTCTCTCAATAGTTCCTAAAACTACATCTTTAATAAATTTTTTAAATCTATGTTTCGGAAAGGTTAAATCAGTGTCATCATTAAAGAAATTACCATATAATTTTTGGATAATTATAACCCTTGGGCTTTGATTTGGGTTATAAGGAGTTCTCATTATTATTGAGAAAGGACTGATATTACAGCTTGAGCTGCTTCTTTTCCCTTTTTCTTCCTAGCTATAGCTTGACGCATATTAAGACAGGTAATAATTCCATTACCAATAGGTTTTTTGTTTTTTACAGATAGTTTCATTATCGCATCAGTTGAAGAATGAGAAATAAAGTCAAAATGGGGTGTTTGACCCTTAATAACACAACCAAGAGCTAAAAAAGCATCATACTTTTTAATATTCTTTGAAATAGTAACTGGTATTTCAAAAACACCTGGAACATTGATAATTTTTATTAAACTAGATTTAGGTAATGTGCTCTTTGCACTACTTAGCAAACCTTTTGATATATCCTTATAATAATCTGCAATAACTATTAAATATTTTTTTTTCATTAAATAATTTCTTGTTTGGCAATCTTTATATCATAACCCTCTAAACCAATAACTTTTTTAAGGGATTTAGTAATTAATATCATATTTTTAATCTTTAAATCTTTAATTATTTGAGCTCCAATACCATAGTTTCTTATAAGTTTATCATTTCCCTTTTTATAAAAATCTTTGTTCTTATAATCCTTGAGTGTTTGTGTAACAGATTTTAAGTTTGTATCTTTTATAAAAACTAAAACGCAGTTATTAAATTTCTTAAAATAATTTAAAGTTTTATCAAATGAATTTGGTAATTGTTGATTGATTAAATAATTTTGAACTACATTAGATGAAATTACTCTAACTCTCGGTATTATCCCTTTTTTAATATTGCCTTTAATTAGAGCAAAGTGCTCAGATCCATCTAAAAGATTTTCATAAATTCTAATTTTATATTTCTGATTTTTAACTTCAATATCAGATTGTTTTTTAAGTTTAATTAGTTTTTCTTTTTTTAAACGATAAGCAATAAGGTCTTCAATTTTACCTATCTTTAAATTATGTTTTTTTGCAAAATTAAATAAGTCTGGACCTTTGGCCATTGTGCCATCTTCATTCATTATTTCACAAATAACTGCAGAGTTATTCTTTTTAGCAAGTTTTGAAATATCAACAGAGGCTTCTGTGTGACCAGCTCTTACTAGAACACCCCCATCTTTAGCAATAATTGGAAAAATATGTCCTGGTGATACAATGTCATTCTTATTTACATTTTTCTTTGAGGCAATTTTAATTGTCTTTGCTCTATCTTTTGCTGAAATTCCAGTTGTTATTCCTTTTTTTGCTTCAATAGAAATTGTAAAGGCAGTTTTATTTCTTGATTGATTTATTGGTGACATCAAAGATAAATTTAACCGTTTTGCCTGTACACTATCTAGTGCTAGACAAATTAATCCACGACCATATTTGGCCATAAAATTTATATTTTTAGCAGTTGAGTCGGTGGTTGATATTATCAAGTCTCCTTCATTTTCTCTTTTCTCATCATCAACTAAGATGAACATACCGCCCTTCTTTGCGATATTAATTATACTTTCAATGGAGGCATAATTATTTTTTTTCATTAAAATGATTTCTAACGTATTTAGATAAGATATCTATCTCTATATTAACTAAGCTGTTCTTTTTTAATGAAGATAAATTGGTTAGCTTGAAAGTGTGTGGAATAACCCAAATTTGAAAACCTTTTTTGGTTACTTTGGATATTGTTAAAGAAATTCCATTTATACATATAGAAGCTTTATCAATTAAATTTGCTCTTTCTTTTTTAACAATTTCAAAGTCAAATAAATATGATTTATCAATCTTCTTAATGCTCTGAATTTTACCTACAGCATCAATGTGACCTTGACAAATATGACCTGATATTTTTTGACCAAATTTTAAGGGAAGTTCAAGATTAATTTTGTCATTTATTTTTAAGAATTTAAATTTTGATCGTTGTATGGTTTCATCAGAAAGATAAAATTCCATTATTTTATATTTAATATCAATTAATGTTAAGCAAACACCATCACAAGCGACTGATACACCTAGGTCTTTACTTGTTAACTTTAAATCAGTTTTTACAAAAATATTAATACCTTTTGATCTTTTTTCAAATCTAGTGATTAAACCTTGGTTAAAAATTATTCCATTAAACATAATATTATTTGTAAAGTGTAATTACATCTTTGCCTAATTTTTTATTAATTTTCAATTTATTTTTATAATTTTTCTTTAATTCATTAAGAAAACTAAACTCTTTATGGTTAACCAACTTTGATAAACTTTTTGCACATTTGTATAGATAAAATTCATTAAATAATCTTTTTTTAACAATGTGTTTGGAAAGATCATTTCCTCCTTCAACTAATAAATTTCTACAACCAAGGACATGAAGTTTCTTTAAAATTGATTTAATATCAAATTTATCTTTATTTAATTTACCTTTAATTAAAGTTATACCTTTTTTTTTAAACATTAATTTCACTTTAGTTTTGGCGTTATGATAAAAAATTATAGTATTGTTTTTATTTGCTGTTTTAAAAATATATGAATTTTTTTTAGTTTCTAAATTTCTGTCTAAAATTATTCTTTTAGGTGAAAATTTATTCAAACCTTCTAGTCTACAGTTAAGCTTTGGGTTATCTTTTTTAAGAGTTTTGGAAGTAATCATTAAGGAGTCATTTTTATATCTAAGAAAATGTGTAAATTTATCAGTATGAATATCTGAAATTTTTTTTGTATCTTTGCTATATATTAAATTATTTCTAGAAATTGCAATCTTACCAGTAACAAAAGGAAGGTTATTTTTTCTATTAAAAAAATAAGGTGTATACAATTTATTAATTTCTTTTTTGAGTAAATTTTTTTTTACTAAAATATTTTTAGATTGAAGAATTTTTAGAGTTTTGCCTTTAACTTTTTTATCAATATCTTCCACTGAATATATAACTTCTTTAATTTTATTTTTAATTATAATATTTGTGCACGGAGGAGTTTTTCCATAATGACTACAAGGTTCAAGGGTCACATACATTTTTGAACCTTCTAAATTTTCATTTGAATTTTTAATGGCATTAAATTCCGCATGAGGTGTGCCTTTAAAACCTGTTTGACCAATTGATAGTATTTCATTATTTTTAACAATTACACAGCCAACCGAAGGATTAATTCCAGTTAGTCCATGCCGAGCTTTTGCCAAATTCAAGGCAAGCTCCATAAAAATTTTATCTTTGTTTGAAAATTTATCTTTTTTTGTAGACATCTAATTTGTCCACGAATTGCACAAAGTCTTTTTCTTCTCTAAAATTTCTATAAACAGATGCAAATCTAACATACGCAACAGGATCAAGATCTTTCAAACCTTCCATAACCAATGTGCCAATTGTATTTGATGAAATTTCACTTTGACCAAGCTCCTCAAGTGCTCTTGAGATTCGACTAATAAATTTTTCAGCTGTTTCGGTATCAATAGGTCTTTTCTTTAATGCTATGTAAATTGATTTAGAAAGTTTATCTCTGTCAAATGATGATTTTCTTCCATTCTTTTTAACAACCATTATTTCTCTAAATTGAACTCTTTCAAAAGTTGTGAATCTAGCACCACATACACACAACCTTCTTCTTCTTATCGCAGTTCCATCTTCAGTGGGCCTAGAGTCTACTACAGATGTTTCACCTTTTTTACAAATTGAACAAATCATTACTTTAAATTCTTATATATCGGAAAATGAGATGTGAGTTCAATAACTTCATTTCTAACTTCTTCTTCAATTTTAGTGTTGTCCTCAGGATTTTTAGATAACCCTTTTACAACCTTAGTTATTAATTCACCTACCTTTTCAAATTCTTTTAATCCAAAACCTCTAGTTGTTGCAGCTTGAGTTCCTAGTCTTATGCCAGATGTAATCATTGGCTTTTCTGAATCGAAAGGTATTCCATTTTTATTGCAGGTAATGTTAGCATTTGAAAGGCTTTCAGCAGCAGCATTACCTTTGACATTAAAAGGTCTTAGATCAACTAACATTAAGTGCGTATCTGTTCCACCAGAATAAATCTTAAAACCATTATTCTTAAGTGTCTCTGATAAGATTTTGGCATTAGCTAAAACTGATTTAATATAATCTTTAAAATCTGGTCTTAATGCCTCTAAAAACCCAGCAGCCTTCGCTGCTATAACGTGCATCAATGGTCCACCTTGATAACCAGGGAATACCGCTGTGTTAAATTTTTTTGCTAAGTCTTCATGATTAGTTAAAATAATTCCACCTCTGGCACTTCTAAAAACTTTATGGGTTGTTGAGGTTACTACGTGTGCATGGTCACAAGGATTTGGGTAACCTTTACCAGCAACTAAACCTGAAAAATGAGCCATATCAACCATCAAATATGCTCCTACTTTGTCAGCAATTTCTCTAAATCTTTTAAAATCAATTACTCTAGAGTATGCACTACCACCACAAATTATAAGTTTTGGTTTATGCTCTAAGGCAAGTTTTTCGACATTATCATAATCAATAAGTTCAGATTCTTTATCAACATCATACCC
The DNA here is from genome assembly GCF_047722545.1 of Candidatus Pelagibacter sp. Uisw_121. GTDB lineage: Bacteria > Pseudomonadota > Alphaproteobacteria > Pelagibacterales > Pelagibacteraceae > Pelagibacter. Next base: position 634,088 of record NZ_CP159816.1, read on the forward strand.
TATTGGATTAAACCATTTACCTGACATTGAAATTTTTAATCCGTGTGTAATATGTCCACCTGAATCTAAACTCATTCCCATGAATGTATCGCCTGGATTTAATAGCGCTAAAAATACAGCTCCATTTGCTTGTGCTCCAGAATGTGGTTGGGCGTTTGCAAATTTACAATCAAACAACTTTTTTAATCTTTCAATTGCTAAGTTTTCAGCAACATCAACATGTTCGCAGCCATTATAGTATCTTTTTCCAGGGTACCCTTCAGCATACTTATTTGTAAGTACAGATCCTTGTGCTTCTAAAACAGCTTGTGAAACAATATTTTCAGATGCAATTAATTCAATATGTTGTTGTTGTCTTTTTAACTCATCACTTATGGCTTTATGTAATTCCGGATCAGCTACAGATAAACTGTCCTCAAAAAAACTTTTATAACTTTCATTTAGATAATTTTTTTCACTAGACATAATTAAATCTTTTTAATTCTTTTTGTGTGTCTTCCGCCTTCAAACTTTGTATTTAAAAAAACACTGACACAATTTAAAGCATTTTTTTTAGTAAGTAGTCTTGATCCTAATGTAATGATATTTGCATCATTATGCAATCTTGATAATTTTGTGGATTTTAAATTAAAACACTGAGCTGCACGTATGTTTTTATGTCTATTTGCCGCAATATTCATGCCCATCCCAGAGCCACAAACTAATATACCGGTATGATGGTTATTTGCTTTAACTTTTCTTGCAACTTTATGAGCATAATCAGGATAATCAACACTATCACCATTGAACGGACCTAGGTCTGTGTAGTTAATTTTTTTTTTATCAAGATGAAGTTTAATTAATTCCTTTAACTTATAACCAGCGTGATCTGATGATAAAAATATTTTTTTCAATCTAATTAAACTTATAATCTAAAACACATGCTACTAAATGAACTCTATTTTCTTCTCCACCATTAAAAGCATTATGATATTTTGTATTGTTGGTAACCCACACCGATCCATCTGCAGGCATATGTTTTGCAACATTATCTATAACCATTAAACAGCCAGGATTTGTAATCAGGGGTATATGCAGCCTTGGTTCTGGATCTCTATGCCAACTCAATGTTGATCTTGGTTCTTTTAATAAAATTCTTATCCTACCTAATTTGTATTTTGACGAAAGCACATCAAATACTTCTTTAAAATAAGTATTTTCATAATCCTTTATAAATTCTGAGTAAGCAGATTCATCTATTGCAACGTCTCTAGTAACTTCTTTTCCTGACTTGTCTGGTTTTGTCCAATACGAACCTCTAGCATTACTGCCTTTAACAGAATCTGGGTCACCAGGAATTTGTGTCAAACAAATAGCTCCAAAGTGAGCAATACCACCGCCATCATCAAATTTTCTAGTTTGAACAATTTGGTTATAAGCCTCTTGAAGTTTATTAATGTCAAATTTAATGTCTTGTTTTTGAAAATCACTAAAATCTAAAACTTTTTGATCTTTCTTTAGTTCTAAGTCTATTATGTTTTTATTGTTCATGATTATGCAAGTTGTTTTCTACATTTTTTAATATATATTTGTATAATACATTTGTCGCATTTTAAAAGCAGATTTAAACATGATTACAGGAAATTACCCAAATTTGAGACTTAGACGTAGTCGTAAAAACGACTGGTCCAGAAGATTAATACAAGAGAACAGTCTTTCATCTAGTGATTTTATATTACCTATATTCTTAATTGATGGAAAAAATATAAGACAATCAATCAAAACAATGCCTGGTGTTTATAGGTACACAATAGATAAGCTTGGAACTATTGTAGATAGAGCAATTAAGAACAAAATACCTATGGTTGCATTGTTTCCCTATACAAATAAGACAAAAAAAAACGATATTGGTACTGAAGCATTAAATGAGGATAATCTTGTTTGTAAAGCCATTCAATATATCAAAAAAAGATATAAAAATGAAATTGGTATTATGTGTGATGTAGCTTTAGATCCATACACTTCTCATGGTCATGATGGCTTAATAAAATCAGGCTACGTCTTAAATGATGAAACTATTGAAGTATTGATCAATCAATCATTGTTACAAGCAGAGATTGGTTGTGATGTTCTTGCTCCTTCAGATATGATGGATGGAAGAATAGGTAAAATAAGAAAAGCTTTAGATAAAGAAGGTCATGAAATGGTTCAACTGCTTTCTTATGCGGTTAAATATGCTTCAAGTTTTTATGGGCCATTCAGGGATGCAGTTGGTTCAAAAGGTTTGTTAAAAGGAGATAAGAAAAGTTACCAAATGGACTTTAGAAATAGTAATGAAGCAATAAGAGAAGTGGCTCTAGATATTAAAGAAGGTGCTGATATGGTTATGGTTAAACCTGGTATGCCATATTTAGATATAATTAAAACAGTTAAAGATAATTTTAAAATTCCTGTTCTTGCCTATCAAGTTTCTGGTGAATACTCGCTATTAAGTAATAGTATTAAAAAAGGTCTAATAGATAAAAACTCAGTGTTGGAGAGTTTGATTTCTTTTAAAAGAGCTGGAGCAAACGCTATAGTAAGCTATTACGCTGATAGAATTAACGATTTAATCAAATAATTATTTTAAAAGATTGATAAAATTAGTTCTAGAAGTAGGAAGATTCAAATTATTTGGTTTTAGAATACTTTTTTCAAGGTAATCACTGACAAGTTTTAGACCTTTGAGTAAATTTTTTAAATTAACATCCATATTATTTTCATCTATTAGAAAATTTGGAATGCTTTTTTTTTCAGTTGAAGATTTAACGTAATAATTAACTTCACTATCAACAATTTCTTTTTCAGCCATAGTTTTTAATTCTAAATCATATCCCAATAATTTTAAAAGTTCTAACTCCCAGAAAATATATTTTTGTATCCAATTATCAGACGTTAATATTTCAAAAAATTTATCAATTAATTTAAAAATTTCTTTATTAGATTGAGCTTCGGCAGTAAGAAGTTTTATAAGATGCATTGCTGACGTAATGCATGATAGTTTTTGATTTTCGTCAAAATAGAGTGGAGTTAATGCTTTTAAAATTTCTATTTTAAAATAACCAATTCTAGTAACACTTTTAGAATTATAGTTTACATAGATTTTATTGCCAATTTGCAAATAGTTTTTGATTTTTTTTGAAGTTCCACCAAAAATTATTCCTGAAATTTTTCCATGGTTTTCTGTGAAAACTTCTGCAATTATTGAATTTTCACTGTATCTATTTTTAGAAACTAAATAAGCGCTATCGTCCCAATTCATTTTTTAAAAACATCCTCAAAACATAAAGATGCAGCATTTTGTTCTGCTTCTTTTTTAGAAGTTCCTTCAGCTGTGAAAAATTTAGTATTTTTTAATTTAACAGCAACTTTAAAGAGTGGTTTGTGTCGAGGCCCAGTATTAGATATTAGTTTATAAATAGGTAGCACTTTAAAAGTTTTAAGTGAGTATTCTTGGAGTTTTGTCTTTGCATCAATTTGAGTTACTACACTTGCTGTAATATGGTCACTCCATAAGTTAAGAATAAATTTTTCAGAAAAATTTAAACCTTTGTCAAGATAGATCGCTCCAATTAAAGCCTCTAAACAGTCCGCTACTATTTTATCTTCAATTTCAATTTTTTTATTCTTAGGATTTAAAACTAAAATATATTTCTCTAGTTCAATTTTTTTAGCGATTTCTAAACATTTTTTTTTATTTACTAATGAAGCAAATTTTTTATCTAACACCCCTTCTCTTTCTTCTGGATAAAGTTCTAATAATTTTTTTGCAATAATGAGACCTAAAACTCTATCTCCTAAGAATTCAATCTTTTCATTATTATTTATTGAATCAAAACTTTTATGCGTTAAGCTTTTAATAAAGATTTTTTGATCTGAAAATTTTAACTTTAATTTCTTTTCTAATGTTGTGGGGTTAGTTTTCATTAAATAATTTTCTTAAAAAATCTGTCAAATCTAATTGTCTTATGCCATTTCCAAAAAGAAAAAATATTTCCAATTCTAAAATCAGATGAAAAAAAAATAAATTGAGCTTTACCAACTAAATTATCTTCATGGACATATCCAACGCTAGTTAAGTATCTACTATCTTTAGAGCAGTCTCTGTTATCTCCTAAGAAAAAGTAGTGTTGAGTAGGAACTATAAAATTATCAGAATTTTGAAAGCTATAATTTTTTAGATATACACTATTATGTGTTTTTCCATTTGGAAGTTTTTCCTCAAATGAATTAACATCTATAGTTTGATTTCCACAATAAATTTTATCATTTTGGGCAATTCTAGATTTTAATATTGGATTATTGTTTACAAATAAATTACCATCAATGAATTGAATATTGTCACCCGGTAGGCCAATTAATCTTTTAATATAATCCGTTCTATTATCAGCTGGTGTTTTAAAAACAACAACATCACCAACCTTAGGTTTATTAGAAAATAGTCTTCCATTTATTATTGGTGGGCTAAAAGGAAAAGAATGCTTACTATAACCATAAGAGTACTTCGTAACAAATAATCTATCACCAATTAAAAGTGTTGGTTCCATTGATGATGAGGGAATATAGAAAGGTTGAATAAAAAGAGATCTAATAACAATAGCTATTACTAAAGCATAAAAAATTGTCTTAATATTATCATTTATAATCTTTTTTGTTATCATTTTTTTTGTAAAATTACGTAGGCTATAGAATATTTTTTTTCATCTGAAATTGACAGAAAGAAATCAAAGGATGATATTTTAAATTGCTTTTTAACAATTTTTTTAATTTTATCTGTGACTACAAATGAGGGTTTACCTAACTTATCATTAATTACAGTTATATCCTTAAAATTTAAATTCTCACTAAAACCAGTTCCAATCGCTTTAGAAAAAGCCTCTTTAGCAGCAAATCTTTTAGAATAATAAGATTTTTTATTAGTTATGTTTTTTGCTAACGATATTTCTGAACTAGAAAAAACTCTTTTAATAAAGTTAACGTTTTTTAAAGATTTATGTATTCTAATATTTTCTACTATATCAACACCAATACCAAGAATTTTCATATCTATTTATTGGTTATTTTTTTGAATTCCTTAATAGTCTTTTTTAGACCATGAGTAAGTGACTCACCAATTATAAAATGACCAATATTAAATTCCGTAATTTCTTTAATTTTACTAAGTATAGCGGCAGTTTTATAATCAAGACCATGGCCAGCATGAACTTCCATTCCAAGTTTAACGCCAAACTCTGAACATTTTTTAATTTTTAAATATTCATTTTTATAATTTTTATTTTCTTTTACTAAATTAGAAATTTTTCCTGTATGCAACTCAACACAAGTAGCATTTAATTCTTTTGCAATTTTTATATCTTTTAACGCTGGGTCAACAAATAAACTTGTTCTAATATTATTCTTATTAAATAAGGATATTATTGTTTTTAATTTTTTTTTATTTTTAATTAAGTTTAATCCACCTTCCGTTGTCACTTCCTTTCTTTTTTCAGGAACTATACAAATAAAATTAGGTTTATTTTTTAATGCTATATTTATTATTTTATTGTTTAGTGAAATTTCTAAATTAGTGATTATTTTTTTATTTTTACAAATTTTAACAACATCAGCATCTTTTATATGTCTTCTGTCTTCTCTTAAATGAATAGTAACTGAATGTGCTCCACATTTAGTTACATGTTTAGCAATAGTAAATGGATCAGGGTGGAACGATCCTCTTGCATTTCTTACTGTAGCAACATGATCAATATTAACACCTAGTCTTGTCATTTAATAAATCTACTTCCAGGGACTGTAATTGGAGTATTTTTAAGACTTTCTGGAAGATTATTTTTCTTAAATGTTGGAACATCTATCTTCATATGTGAAATAATATTTTTTTTTATCTTTAATGAATTCTTGGTTGATCTATCGATAATTGATGCAAAACCAACAAGTTTTGCGCCTGGCTTTGTAATCAACTTAACACACTCTAAGCTCGATTTGCCTGTCGTTATAACGTCTTCGATTATCAAAACTTTTAATCCTTTTTTTATATGAAAGCCTCGTCTTAAAGTAAATTTACCATTAACTCTTTCACAAAATATTGTTTCTTTTTTTAAAATTTTGCCAATTTCATAACCGATGATAACACCTCCCATTGCAGGAGCTAAAATCAAATCTATAAATTTAAATTTTTTTTTAATTTTTTTTGCTAGTGAATTACAAATATCTTTAGATAAATATGGAAAGCTTAAAAGTTTAGCACACTGGATATACTTTGGTGAATGTAATCCTGACGAAAGAACAAAATGACCTTCTAAAAGTGCGTTAGTTTTTTTTAAAATATTTAAAGATTTTTTGTGTGAAAGCATTACGTTCCTTTAGCCAGTTATCCTCATGTCTAATGATTTTAAATTTTATTTCCTTTTGTTTTAACTCACTGATAAAATTTGTAAAGTTCTTCAAGTCTTTTATAATAAGATTGAATTTAAAATTAATATATTCTTTAGATTTTTCCCTCATTTCAACACTAGAGATGTTTAAACTATGGCTACCAAGTAAAGTTGTTATCTCTCCAAGCTTTCCTGGTTTATCAGGCAAAGAAATCCATAGTGTAGTGTTATATTTCTTAATTCTTTGAGCCTTCTCCTCTCCTTTTTTATACCAATATTTTCTGATTGCTGATCTTGCTTTTCCAGTTTTTGTAACAGGTATCCAGTGCAATGAAGGTGATTTATTTTTAGAGGTGATAATATCCACAACATCCCCATTATAAAGAATGCTCTGTAATTCACTATCGTTACCATTAATCTTACAGGCTATGGTACTATTACCTATTTTGGTATGTACAGCATATGCAAAATCAATCGGTGTTGCGTCCTTTGGTAATTTAATTACAGATCCTTTTGGAGTAAAACAGAAAACATTTTCCTGAAACATTTGAAGTTTGGTGTACTCATAAGAATGCTCTGGGTTTTCATTCTTATCAATAATTTCAACTAAATCGGCAAGCCAGTCATATTCTTTCCACGTTAATGAATTGAATTTTTCAGAAGATTTATATTTCCAATGTGATGCTATGCCTCTTTCTGCGTACTCATGCATTTGTAATGTTCTAAGTTGTATTTCAATTGGCCTTCTATTGGGTCCTATAATTGATGTATGCAATGATTGATATTTATTAATCTTAGGTGACGAAATATAATCTTTAAATTTTCCAGGTATACAATTCCACTCTTTGTGAAATATACCAAGAGCTTTATAGCAGTCTTCAATATTATTGAGTATTATTCTAAATCCAATAATATCTGAAATTTGTTCTAGTGATATTCTTTTTTTTTTGAACTTTTCTCCAAATAGAAAAAGGAGTTTTTTCTCTACCAATAATTTCAGCATTTATTTTGTGTTCATTTAATAATCCACTAAATTGTAATGAAATTGAGTTAAAGCTATTTACTTTATCATCTTTAATATCATCTAATCTTTTTTTAATAAGTTCTCTTGCATTATTATTTAGAACTTTAAAAGATAAATCCTCTAGCTCATCTCTGATTCTATGCATTCCCATTCTGTCTGCTAATGGTGCATAAATTTCCATAGTTTCTTTCGAAATACGTTCTTTTTTTTCAATTTTTGAAATTGCATCAATTGTTCTCATGTTGTGTAATCGATCAGCAATTTTAACAAGTAGAACTCTAATATCTTTTGAGGTTGCTAAAATTAATTTTCTAAAATTTTCTGCTTTTGATGTTGATGTAGCTTGATTTTCAAAAACTGATATTTTTGTTACACCATCAACTAAATCTGCAACCTCTTGTCCAAACTCATTCTTTATAGTTTCGTAAGTTGCGTGTGTATCTTCAATAGTATCATGAAGCAGTCCTGTTGCTATAGTTGCACTATCTAGCTTTAGTTCTGTTAATATATTAGCTACGGCAATTGGATGAATTGAGTATGGGTCACCAGAATAACGTTTTTGATTTTCATGTGCTTTAATAGCAAAATTATAAGCTTTATTTAATTTTTCAGGATTTAAAAACTTATTATAAACTTTAATTTTATTTATTAATTCTTCTGAATTAAGCATTTTTAACTATACCATCAATTTATATTTGTTTGATAGATCTTAAATCTTTAATTGGTAAAGAATTAATTAAATTAACTATAGTAATCTTAGATTCTGGATGTTTCCAACTTCTGTCTATTTCAAATAATGGCAACAAAACGAAATTTCTCTTAGTCATCTGAGGATGAGGAATTATTAGTTTATTAAGGTTTATATTTACGATTTTTTTATTGTAATCAATTATATCAATATCACAGGTTCGTGGATCATTTTTTTTTTGATCTAACCCTGCCTAATTTTAATTCAATAAAGTTACAAATCTTTAATAATTCTAACGGTTTTAAGATTGTCTCAATTTTTATAACAATATTTATAAAATTTGGCATTAAAGGGTTTGGCCAGGATTTTGATGAATAATGAGATGATACTTTTGTGATCTTAATCTTATTTTTTTCTAATTCAGACATAGCCATATGAATGTTGGTAATTTTGTTACCTAAATTTGATCCTATTGCTAAATATGATTGTTTAACTTGATTTTCTAATGTGTCTTGCTTTTTCACGATTCCAGTCTCTATTTTTTTTAGTAGCTCTTTTATCAAATTGTTTTTTACCCTTTGCTACTGCTATTTCTATTTTAGCTTTTCCTTTTTTAAAATACATCTTTGTTGGAACAAGAGTAAAGCCATCTCTCTGCATTTTACCGATTAATTTGTTAATTTCTTTTTTATTTAATAATAATTTTCGTTCATCAGTGGGGTTATGATTTGAATAACTGGCTTGTTTAAAAGCTGCAATATGAGAATTAATTAAAACTATTTCACCATCTTTCTCTACAGCGTAAGAGTCTGCAATATTAACCTTTCCATCTCTAATAGATTTAATTTCCGATCCTTTAAGAACTATCCCAGCTTCAATTAAATCTTCAAAAAAAAAGTTAAAACTTGCTTTTCTATTTAAGCAAATAATTTTTAAACCAGAATTGGCTTTCTTGTTCATTAGAGTAGATTTGCTGATGCTAAAGCTTTTTTAACAATATCCTTGGTTGGGTCTGTAACCTTGACTAAAGGTAATCTAACATCGTCGTCACAAAGTCCCAAAAGCTTTGCAGCATACTTAACGGGGCTTGGATTGCTTTCTATAAACATAGAGTTATGAATGGGTTGTAAAGTTTTATCCAGTCTGATCGCTTCAAGCTTGCTCTCATCATTTTCTTTTTTTGAGGCTTTCTGAAAATCAGAACATAATTTAGGAGCAATATTTGCTGTTACGCTTATAGATCCAACGCCACCTCTGTTATTAAATTCTAAAGCGTTATCATCATTGCCTGTCAGTTGAATAAAATCAGTTCCCATTTTATTTTTTTGCTGGTTTACTCTATCTAAATCACCAGTAGCATCTTTAACACCAGCAATATTTTTCAATTCAAATAATCTAGCCATTGTATCAACAGACATATCAATTACAGACCTTCCAGGAATATTATAAATTATAATTGGTATCCCACATTTATCATTTATTGCTTTATAGTGTTGATATAATCCTTCTTGCGTTGGTTTGTTATAATATGGAGTTACTATTAGCGCTGCATCCGCACCTGCTTTTTCTGCATGTGTTGTCAGAGAAATTGCTTCCTTAGTTGAATTAGATCCAGTACCAGCAATAACTACAGTTTTTCCGTTGCTTTCTTTAACGCATAAATCTATTACTTTTTGATGTTCATCGTGGCTTAATGTGGGCGATTCACCTGTTGTTCCAGCAGGTACCAAACCATTAGTACCATTTGATATTTGAAAATGAATAAGCTTAATATAAGCCTCTACATCGAGCTCATTATTCTTGAACGGGGTTATTAAAGCAACATTTGATCCTTTGAACATAAATACTTATAACATAGTTTAAAGATTCATTTAGTAAATTTATGCTTAGAAAGATATTTTTTATAAAATCACTATTATTAAGTTTGATAATATTGGGAAATGTATTTGCCGCTGAAATAACAATAATTCCCTTAAAAAAACCAGTTTTAGGTGAAGCAGCTCAAAGGGCGAAGATAACTCAAGGTATTCTTAAACCTAAGTCTAAACCATCCAAAGAAATAGATGAAACTAAAAATGTAATTGTTAAAAAAGATTTAAAAAAAATTAATTTTCTTATCCCAAAAAGTAAACCTTTAGTTGTCAAAAAAGCTAAATCAGTAGTCAAAACTCAGTCAAGATATTATAGTCAAAAAGATTATGGGATTGCAAAAAAATCAATTACAGCAATGGAAAAAAGTCAGTGGTCAGCAGCACTATCGCAGTCTAAAAAAGCTAAGGACAAATCAATATATAACTTTATTCAATGGAGACATTTACTAACTACAGGTAACCAAGCAAGTTTTTATGACTATTTAACATTTATAAAGAATAATGAAAACTACCCAAGAATAAGTAGAATTCAGTATTTAGCCGAACATAAACTTTCAACGGATAAGATCTCACCAAATAAGATCATAACTTGGTTTAATTTCGAGGAACCATTAAGTGGTTTTGGAAAACTAATACTTGGGGAAAGCTTAATATTAACAGGTGATATCACCAAAGGCACCTCTCTGATTAAAGATGGCTGGATAACTGCAGATCTAAATAGATCTAATATGAAATTTTTTAGAAAAAGATATAAAAAATATCTAAATGCAAATGATTATATTAATCGTGCAGATTATTTAGCTTGGGAAGGTAAATCTTGGGGTTTAAAGAGAATGTTAAGATATTTACCTAAAGACTATCAATTACTTTATACAGCTAGACAAATTTTAATGAGCAAGTCTTATGGTGTTGATAATGCAATCAAAAATGTTCCGACAAAACTTAAAAATGATGCTGGATTAAACTACGATCGGCTTAAATGGAGAAGAAAAAGAGGAAGGGTCGACAACTCATTGGAAATCATATTTAAAATTCCAAACAATAAAGATTATTTAATTAGGCCAGACAAATGGTGGAAAGAAAGAGCAATAATGACACGAGCTCTTATTTATAAGAAGAAATATGAGTCAGCTTATAAAGTTGCGAGCAAACATTCTTTAGACATTGGCCCAGAATATGCAGAGGCTGAATGGATGAGTGGTTGGATTGCACTAAGTTTTTTAAATGATCCTATTTTAGCAATAGATCATTTTAACAACTTTTATCAAAATGTGAGTTACCCAATTAGTTTATCTCGTGGTGCTTATTGGCTAGGAAGATCTTATGAAAAAATTGGCGATAAAGAACAATCTAAACAATGGTATGAAGAATCAACCAAATATTTATCAACATATTATGGTCAACTAGCATTTTTAAAAATTAAGCCCAATGAAACATTTGAGCTAGATGAACAAGCTATTGTGCATGACACTTATAGAAAATATTTTTATAAAAAAGAATTAGTAAAAATTGTTCATCTTTTAGATGAACTAAATAAAGATAAATATACAAAAAATATATTAAGACACTTGGCTAATGATAATATTAAAGATGGAAGTGAAATTCTAGCAGCCGAACTTGCAACAAATATATCAAGATATGATTTTGCAATACAAGTTTCAAAGATTGCATCTTACCAAAAAAGATTTCACAATGATTTTAACTATCCAGTAATAAGCACACCTCAATATGTTAATGGAAGAAAAATACCAGAAACTGCTTTTATTCTTTCTCTTATTCGACAAGAAAGTGAGTTTGATATGAGAGCAAACAGTCATGCTGGTGCTCAAGGATTAATGCAATTAATGCCTTACACGGCAAAATTAGTTGCTAAACAAGCTAAGCTCCCATATTCAAAATCAAGATTAACATCTGATCCTGAATATAATATTAATCTAGGATCACATTATATAGCTGGTTTAATTTTACAATATGATGGAGCTTATCCTTTTGCTACAGCTGCTTATAACGCTGGTCCAAAAAGAGTTAAATATTGGAAAAAGATAAATAAAGACCCTCAAAAAAAACAAGTTGATTTTGTCGATTGGGTTGAATTAATTAAATTTAAAGAGACTAGAAATTATGTTCAGCGCGTTATGGAAAACTATAATGTCTATAGATATATTTTAGAAAAAAAACCTATTAAAATGAAGAATTTTTTTAAAGATCAGCCTTTATTTTAATGGTTTCTAATATATTCTAAAAATATAAATAATGAAAATCTATTGCATAACTCATAAACCTATAGATGGAATTAAATCTCTCAATTTAATACCATTTGGTGTTGGTAAAGCAAAATTTCCCAATGACTACATAATTGAAAATAGTGGCGATAATATAGCTCATAAAAACTATAATTATTCAGAAACATCTTTTCATTATTGGTATTGGAAAAATATTTTGAACCAAAAAAAAAATAATGATTGGTTTGGAATGTGTCAATACAGAAGGTATTTTGTCAAAACTGAATATAAGGATTTAATCAAAAATCTAGCCGGTGAACAGGGTTACTATCCTTATATTAATAATTTTGTAGATTTAGAAAAAATGCTACAAAAAGAACCTTCATCAGAATGGAAAGGCTATGATGTAGTTCTTTGTGAGCCATGGAGTGTTGCTGTACGAAGTAAGATGAAGTTAGTCAAAAGAGGAATTAAATCAATAATTAATGACCCTTTGATACTTTTTGACAAGAGAAAACAGAATATTAAATTGCATTTTGAAATGTTTCACGGTTTTGACAACCTACGTAAAGCGATTAATGTGATGCCACAAAAAGATAAAGTGGATTTTGTAAATTATATTTCCAAAAATAACATGTTAAGTGGACATTGTATTTTTTTATCCAATAATACTAAGTTAATTGATAATTTTTACACAGACCTTTTCGAATGGCTTTTTAAATGTGAAGCGATCTTTGGGTTTGATTTAAAAGGCTATGATACTCAAAGAATATATTCTTTCCTAACAGAGAGATATACTCCTTTTTGGTTTAATAAATATGCAAAAGTTAAATATTGGCCTTGGGTTTATTGTGATATTACTAAATTTTAATCTATTGATGAGAATTAATTAATTCTTCAATTATACTCTTTGTATCAAATTTTTGTTTCCATTTGGGATAATCTCTTTTAAATTTACTGGTGTTGGATATATACCAAATATGATCTCCTATTCTGTTTTCCTTTATTATCTTTTTTTTAATTTTTATATTGGAAATTTTTTCAACTAACTCTAATGCCTCAATTATAGAGCAGTTTGAAAATCTTCCTCCGCCAATATTATAAACTTCTCCATATTTGGGTTTTTTGTAAAATTCCCAAAAACAATTAATCAAATCAAAACTATGGATATTGTCTCTTACCTGTTTCCCTTTGTAACCAATTAATGAATATTTTTTTTTAGATAAACTACTTTTTACTAAATATGATAAAAAGCCATGAAGTTTAGCACCCTTGTGATTTGGTCCCGTAATACATCCGCCTCTAAATGATACTGTTTTTAAACCAATATTTTTACCATATTCTTGAACTATTAAATCAGCATAAGTTTTTGACACTCCAAAAAAACTGTGTGTACAATTATCTATTGAAAATTTTTCATCAATACCTTTAAATAATTTATCATTATTTTTTAATTCCCATCTCTTATTAATTTCTATCAATTTAAGTTTATTTGGATTATCACCATACACCTTGTTTGTAGACATAAATATAAAGGGTGAAGAAGAACAGTATTTTTTTGTTAATTCAAGCATATTTAGAGTTCCTGCAGCATTTATATTGAAATCTAAATTAGGAAAATTTTTTCCGTAATCATGTGAAGGTTGGGCAGCACAATGAATTACTAAGGCAATATTTTTTTTATATTTTCTAAATATTTTTTCTAAACCCTGGTAATTTCTAACATCTGTGTGGTAATTAGAAAAATTTTTATTATTCTTTAAAAGGTCTTTTTTTATGTTTATTGTTGATCCAACACTTCCAAAAAAAAAATTTCTTAAGTTGTTGTCAATTCCAACAACATCAAATCCCTTTTTACAGAAAAAACCTACTGCCTCTGATCCAACCAAACCTGAGGATCCTGTTATTATTACAACTGACATAAGTTTTTACTCCAATTAATATTTTTTGGCGGAAGAGGAGGGATTCGAACCCTCGGTACAAGTTTCCCCGCACGGTCATTTAGCAAACGACTGGTTTCAGCCTCTCACCCACTCTTCCACTGCGACATTGATATAACCGATTGTATTGAATATTCAATATTTATAAAGTAATTCTTAAATAATATTATGAAAAATAAATATTCAATATTCTCATTAGTTAAAAATGCATTTTCCTATCATGAAAATTGGCAAAAAGCCTGGAAAGATCCCACTATAAAAAAAGAATACGATGCAGTTATTATTGGTGGTGGTGGGCATGGATTGGCAACTGCTTACTATTTAGCAAAGAAGCATAATATGACAAATATTGCTGTAGTGGAAAAGGGATGGATTGGTGGTGGTAATACCGGAAGAAATACTACGATTATACGATCAAATTATTTATGGGATGCTAGTGCTGGCCTTTATGATCATGCATTAAAATTGTGGGAAGGTTTATCTCAAGAAATAAATTACAATGTAATGTTTAGTCAAAGAGGTGTGATGAATCTTGCACATAACTTACAGGACGTTAGAGATTTAAAAAGACGAACACATGCTAATAGATTAAATGGCATAGATGCAGTTTACTTAAGCACAGAAGAAGTTAAAAAATTTTGTCCTATCATTAATACCTCACAAGATATTCGATATCCCGTACTAGGTGGAACTTTACAAAGAAGAGCTGGTACTGCAAGGCATGATGCTGTTGCTTGGGGGTATGCTAGAGGTGCGGATGAAATGGGAGTAGACATAATTCAAAATTGTGAAGTTAAAGGAATTAAAAGAAACGGTGATGAAGTAGAAGGCATTGAAACAACAAAAGGTTTTATAAAAACTAAAAAAGTTGGGGTAGTTGCTGCTGGTCATTCAAGTGTATTAGCAAACATGGCAGGCTTAAGGTTACCATTAGAAAGTAAACCTCTTCAAGCTCTAGTTTCAGAACCTGTTAAACCTATTATTGATACAGTCGTAATGTCTAACGCTGTTCATGCTTATGTTAGTCAGTCTGACAAAGGTGAACTTGTAATAGGTGCTGGAACTGACGATTATGTTTCATATTCACAAAAAGGTAGTCATGATATAGTGGAGGGAACATTAAATGCAATCTTAGAACTTTATCCAATTTTTAGTAGAATGCGTATGCTTCGACAATGGGGTGGAATTGTAGATATTTGCCCAGATGCTAGTCCCATTATTAGTAAAACGACAGTAAAAGGTTTGTACTTTAATTGTGGTTGGGGAACTGGTGGGTTTAAAGCAACACCTGGATCCGGTGATTTATTCGCTCATACAATAGCAAATGATGAACCACATAAATTAAATGCATCATTTAATTTAAATAGATTTATTAGTGGAGACCTAGTTGATGAACATGGTGCAGCGGCGGTAGCTCATTAATGTTTTTAATTACTTGTCCTTTTTGTGGTGAACGTGAACAAAGCGAATTTAAAGCTGGTGGCGAAGCTCACATTGAAAGACCTAAACAACCGACAGAATTAAGTGATGATGAATGGGCAGAATACTTATTTATGAGAAAAAATATTAAAGGTATTCAATTTGAAAGGTGGAACCATGCTCATGGTTGTAGAAAATGGTTTAACATGGTTAGGGATACTTCTAATGATAAAATCCAAGCCGTATATAAAATGGGTGAAAAACCTCCTGGAAAATAATTTAATGCTGAAAAATTTAAGAGTTACAAATAGTAAATATATTGACGAAACCTCTAAAGTTTCTTTTAAGTTTAATGGAAAATCTTATCTTGGACACAAAGGTGATACTCTTGCTTCAGCTTTACTTGCAAATGATATTCATTTAGTTGGGCGAAGTTTTAAATATCATAGACCACGTGGAATAATGACTTCAGGGTCTGAAGAGCCTAATGCAATTGTCCAAGTTAATAACAACACAGCACTAACAGAGCCTAATGTTAGAGCAACTGAACTTGAGATCTATCATGGGCTTGAAGCAAATAGCCAAAACTGTTGGCCTAGTGTTGACTTTGATATTGGAGGTATAAATAATTTCTTATCCCCTCTTCTACCTGCTGGTTTTTATTATAAAACTTTTATGTGGCCTGCTAACTTTTGGGAAAAGTATGAATATGTTATAAGACATTCTGCAGGACTTGGAAAATCTCCAACAGAGCCTGACCCTGACATATATGATCATAAATATATTCATTGTGATGTTTTGGTAATTGGGGCTGGTATTAGTGGAATTATGGCTGCAAAAACTGCAGCAAAAAGTAATCTTAAAACATTATTACTTGATGAAAAAAATGAAATTGGAGGATCTACAATTTTCCAAAAATCAGAGCATGTAAAAATAAATGATCAAAATTCTTCTACATGGTTAGAAAATGAAATTAATGAATTAAGAAGTATTGAAAACCTAGAAATTAAAACAAGAACTAGTGTTGCTGCTTATCATGGTTACAACTATTTATTGGCGAGAGAAAACTTAACCGATCATCTTCCTAAAAATGAAAAAAATAAAAAAATAAGACAAAGGTTATTAAAAATTAGAGCTAAAAAAGTTATTGTTGCTACTGGCTCTTTAGAAAGACCTCTAGTATTTAATAATAACGATAGACCTGGCATCATGCTTTCATCTGCAGTTAAAAGATATGCAGATTATTATGGTGTTGCAACAGGTCAAAATAATATATTTTTTACTAATAATGATACTGCTTACGAAAGTGCAATATCCTTAAATAAAAAAGGTATTAAGGTTGAGGCAATAGTAGATATTAGAGAAAAATCTAACACTGCATTTACTAAAGAAGCTGAGGAATTAGGGATTAAAGTTTATAGATCACACACAGTTGTAAATACAGAGGGTTATAAAAAAATTAATAAGATTACGATAATGAAATTATCAAAAGATGGGCAGTCTTTTGCAAGTTCAGAAAAAATAGAACTTGATTGTGATTGTTTAGCAATTACTGGTGGATGGACACCTGCTGTTCATTTATTTACTCAGTCAGGTGGTAAATTAAAATTTAGAGAAAAAGATCAAGTATTTATTCCTAATATATACCCATCAGATCAAATTAGCATTGGTTCATGTAATGGTGATTTTGAATTAGATGACGTTATAAAAAATTCTACAAAATCTCTAAAAATATTCTTAAATATAAAAGAAACTGAATTTGATAATTTAGAAATAAATTGCCCTAAAGATAATGAGATTAGAAATATTTGGTTACTTCCATCAGATAAAGTTTTAGGAAAAACAAAACCTTTCGTTGATTATCAAAATGATGCAACTGCAAAAGATATTAAGCTTGCACTAAAAGAGGGCTTTAGATCAATTGAGCATGTAAAAAGATACACCACAACTGGAATGGGTACTGATCAAGGTAAGCTTGGTAATATGCATGCTCTTGGTATTATTGCAGAAACAGCTGGTGTTAAGATGGGTGAGCTTGGAACTACGACGTTTAGACCCCCTTACACTCCTTTAACATTTGGAACAATTGTTGGACGAAATGTCGGTGAATATTTTGATACATTTAGAAGAACTCCAATGAATAACTGGCATATAGAAAATAAAGCTGAATTTGAAAATGTAGGTCAGTGGAAAAGAGCTTGGTACTATCCAAAAGATAATGAAACTATGCATGATGCGGTTCAAAGAGAAAGTAAGGCTGCAAGAAATAGTGCTGGTATATTAGATGCTTCAACGCTTGGTAAAATTGACATTCAGGGAACTGATGCTTCAGAATTTTTAAATAGAGTTTATACAAATGCTTGGTCAAAACTAGCCATAGGAAAATGTCGTTATGGTTTAATGCTTAATGAAGATGGTATGGTTTACGATGATGGGGTCACAACTAGACTTGATGAAAACCATTATATTATGACAACAACAACTGGTGGTGCAGCAAACGTATTAGGAAAACTAGAAGATTACCTTCAAACAGAATGGCCTGAACTAGATGTTTATTTGTCATCAGTAACAGATCATTATGCAACAGCTAGTATCTGTGGTCCAAATAGTAAAAAAATTCTCAATAAATTAATACCTGATCTTGATCTTTCAGATGAAAGCTTTCCACACATGTCTTTTAAGAATTCAAAGATTAATAATATTAAATGTAGAATTATGCGTATTAGTTTTACAGGTGAACATAGTTATGAAATCAATATTCAAGCAAACTATGGTGAAGACTTATGGAAGAGGTGCATGGAAGCAGGTGAAGAGTTCAATATAACTCCTTATGGTACCGAGACAATGCACTTATTAAGAGCTGAAAAAGGATTTATAATTGTTGGCCAAGATACTGATGGAACAATGACACCTATAGATTTACAGATGGATTGGATTGTTAGTAAAAAGAAATATGACTTTATTGGTAAAAGATCTCTTTATAGATCTGACACCATGAAAGAAGATAGAAAACAATTAGTAGGTCTTATAACAGATAATCCAAATGAAGTTTTAGAAGAAGGAGCTCAGATAGTTGCTAACACTAGTTTAAAACCAGTTGAAATGTTAGGTCATGTAACATCAAGTTACTATAGCCCTAATTTAAATAAATCTATTGCACTAGCTGTAGTTAGAGGTGGAAAAAATATGTTAGGTCAAAAACTATTTATTCCTATGGAAGATAAAAACATTAATGTTACCATTGTTGATCCTGTTTTTTTTGATAAAGAAAATGTGAGGTTAAATGCTTAATTACAAAACTTCTATTAAGGGAGACGTAACTTATTCTGATTTAGAGATTAAAGAAATTAAACCTATTATGAAATTAATCATAAGAGGCAAAACAAAAGATTTTATTAAAGCTATTGGTAAAAATCTTAATATGGTTCTACCAACAGAGGCAAATACGTCTACATCTGCTGAGAAATTAACTGCATTTTGGTTAAGTCCTGATGAATGGATGTTGATATCAAATGAAACTGTGAGTGAGGATAATAATACCTATCAAGTTGAAGACGAATTAATAAAAAATATATCTAAAGCTAAATTGGGCGCTGTAACTGATGTTAGTGACCAATTTGTAATGTTGAATATAAAAGGTAGTAAGGTTTTTGATTTATTTGCTACTGGATCTCCTTTTAACTTTAATGAATTTAAAAATAAGAAAGGCTCAGTTGTTCAAACAATACTGTCGCATATTGATGTAATTATTCATCTTATGGAGATAAATGAGGTTAATTTGCTTGTTAGACGCTCTTTTTCCCAGCATTTACACTCTTGGATGAGTGATAGTGCGTCAAGGTTATAGCCTTATATTTATTTAAATTGTTGTTATATGGAGAATATGAAAAAAATACTCCTTGTGGTGCTATTAGCACTTTTACCCTTCTCTCTTAACGCAGAAACTAAACTTGATCAGATTATATCTTCTGGTGAATTAAAAGTTGGAACTACAGGCGACTGGGATCCAATGACGATGAAGGATCCAGCTACTAATAAGTATGTTGGTTTTGATATTGATGTCATGCAAGAATTAGCAAAAGATATGGGTGTAAAAATTACTTTTGTACCCACTGAATGGAAGACTATTGTTTCAGGAATTACTGCAGGAAGATATGATATTTCTACAAGTGTAACTAAAACTCCAAAAAGAGCAGAAGTTGCTGGATTTACAGATACTTACTACAAGTATGGAACTGTTCCTCTAGTACTTAAAAAGAATTTAAAAAAATATTCAACTTGGAATTCTTTGAATAATAAAAGTGTAACTATTGCAACAACACTTGGAACTTCTCAAGAGGAAAAAGCTAAAGAGTTCTTTCCTATGTCTAAATTGCAATCAGTTGAATCTCCTGCAAGAGACTTTCAAGAAGTATTAGCTGGAAGAGCAGATGGAAACATTACAAGTTCAACAGAGGCTAATAAGTTAGTTATCAAATACCCGCAATTAGCAATTGTTCCTGATGGAGAAAAAAATCCTGCCTTTTTAGCAATGATGGTTGGTAAAAATGATCAGGTTTGGAATGATTATGTTAATGCGTGGATTAAAGATAAAAAATCGTCTGGTTTCTTTAATAAACTACTCGCTAAATATAATTTAAAAAGCTTATAAAAAATTAGATATTAATCTCTAATTCATTATAACTTTAAGAGTGAAAAATTTATTTTTTTTACTTTTATTTTTACCTATTACTTCTTGTAGTGGCCAAGAATTAGGTTGGTTTATTCTATCACCTAATAATGTTGAGGGATTAACAAACCTAAAATTTTTACTAAGTGGTTTAACCACAACTATTTATATTTCAGTAGTATCTATAATTTTATCTGCAATTTTAGGGTTTATCGTTGCAATTCCTTCTTTAGCTAAAAATAAATTTCTAACATACATAAACATTGGATATGTAGAAATCGTAAGAGCAATCCCGTTACTTGTTTTAATATTATGGATCTATTACGGTCTACCTATCATGACTGGGTTAAGCTTTAGTCCATTTGTGTCTGGAATAATTGCACTAGCAATAAGCGAAAGTGCCTTTCAAGCAGAAATTTTTAGAGCAGGTATAAATTCAATTAAAAAATCTCAGTGGGAAGCAGGCTCATCACTGGGTTTAACTTTTTATAAAAGATTAAGATTAGTAATCCTTCCACAAGCAATTAAAAACATCTTACCTGCATTAGGTAACCAGTTTGTGTATGTGTTAAAGATGTCTTCGTTAGTATCAATTATAGGTATTGGTGACTTAACAAGAAAAGCTAATGAATTAGTTGTGTCAACTTATAGACCATTAGAAATTTATACATTTTTAATCTTAGAATATTTAATTTTGATATTAATTGTTTCTTTCATTGTGAGAAAATTTGAAAAAAGACTTAAACAAGATGGTAATAATTAATGAATAATTTAGATAAAACAAATTATGATGTAGATTTAAGTGAAGGTGTAATTACCTTTAAAAATATTAATACTACACTTGGTTTTGTTAGGTATAATGAGACAGCCGAAGTTGAATACATCTTCGTTAATCCGATGTTTAGACGTCGAGGGCTTGCTAAAAAGCTATTAAGTATTGTTGAAGAAAAAACTAATATCAAACCTACCCCTCAAGACCCAATCAGTCCTTTAGGCGAAAAACTATTTAAAATTAACAAATAAAACTTTTTCTACTGAGAAATAAAATTTTAAAAACTTTAAATTAATAGTAATCAAAACTTAATTTTATCATAATTTTTAAATCTAAATTTATTTTCAAAATTTTGATGTATTTTTTTAACATCACTAACATATTCGTCTAATTTTTCTTTGTTATATTTTTTTAGAGCTATATCTTTGTCTTCTGAGAAAATAATCCAAATAATCTGACCTGTTTTATAAAAATAATGTTCACTTCTAATAATTTCATTTGGAACTATTAGATTGTTTTTATCTATTATGGATTTAATTTTTCTTTTTCTTAGATCTAAACGAAGATGGTTACCCCAGCCATCTTTTAAATTAGGTTCATAAATTCTATTTTCGTTATTTGATATATTTGCAGAAACACAATTGATATATAGTTGGTTATTATCTGTAACTTTTTGAAGAAAGTTTTTTTGTGAATTGTTGCATCCAACATCAGGACCTGATTTATAAAAAATATCTTTAACTATCGTTCTAAATCGACTTTCATATTGACCCTGATTGTCGAAAATGAATGTCTCTAAAATTTTAGTAATTTTCTTATTTTTAGATTGTATATATATATAATTTTTGTAAGAAAACTCTTCAACATTGGCTGCAATTTTTTTTAAGTGAGTTTCAGCATCCTGATCTAAAAAATTTATCTTATTACCTAAAAATTTAATTTCTATATTTTTCTCAGCATAAGAATTTAAGCTAAACAACAAACCTAGAACTATAATTGACAGAAGTTTTTTCATATTAAATATTGTTTGTAAATTTCTTCACGTTGAGTTTTTTCCATACCTTTAGTTTTGTCAACAAACTCATTTCTTAAATCTCTTGTTTTGAAGATATAAAAGCAAACAGTATCTTTGCTATGATAAATGGCTTTTAATTCATCATCAATCTCATTTAATTCTTTTGGAATATCAGCTTTAATGCAAATCATAATAGTTTATTTAAACCCAGAACCATGATCCCTAAAAGTTTTTTCATGAACCACGATCCTAACACAAAATTAAACGTCGCAATAGCGTCGCAATTTCGTTCAAACTTCTGCATTAGGTTGCATCAACTTTGTTGCAAAATAAGAATTATAGAAGCACGGTCTGGGGCACCGGGTAACAGAACTACCCTGCTAGCTTTAATTTTTCTTAGATTTTCTGTAATCCCAAGGATAATCAAATTCCATAGACCACATACCTATTTTATTGATTCTTGCAAAATCTTCATCTGGTATAAACTTTTTTGAATACCTTCTGTAGGCAAATGCATAGCCACTTCTAACAAGGTAGCTTGATAAACTCTCATTATTAACAAAACATTCGGCCAGTATTCTTTTGTATTTATCTTTTCCTTCATTAATACATTCAACACTATTGTTTGAAATTTTATCAATAAGGATTTGTTTTGCTGTAACTCCACAAGGATCTTTTACACCATCTTTAATACAAGTTTGTTTTAATTCAGGTGTATCTATTCCAGTAAATCTAATTTTTTCTCCGTTAAGATGAATTGTATCTCCATCAACAATTTTGATTGTTTGAGATTTGACCTGATTAATAATTAAAATAAATATTAGCGCAGAGAAACTAATAAGAAAAATGGCTTTTCTTTTGTTTAAAAACATTATTTAAAAAGTATCCAATAAATATGATTACTGCAATACCCATAAACCAATTGGTTGCCATGACGGTATAAAAAATATCTGCATAATCTCCACCTTTAATATTAATTACATACCATAATGATAAGAAAGGAAATGCAGTTAATCTTAGAACACTTAAGTAAAGACTGTAGATTGGTTTTTTTAGTGCTTGGAACACTGCTGTAGTTATAAAAAAAACTGGATATATAGGAGCTATTAATGCAGCAACTTTTAAATAAATAGCTCCATGGTATATGGCTTCTGCATTATCTGTAAATCGAGATACAAAAAACTCTGCACCAAAGAATAAAACGATACCCGCTACTGCCATGAATGATGATCCAAAAAATAATGCTTTAGTATAAAGCTCTCTTATACGATTATAATTTTTAGCACCAAAGTTTTGTCCACCAATAGAAAGTACTGCTGTATTTAAACCAATTACTGGAAGTAAGAAAACTTGTTCAACTCTTAAAGCTGCACCATAACCCGCTGTTGCAAGATCACCAAATTGACCAATAAAATATAAAATATTAAAAATACCAACACCAATAAACAACATACTAATCATTATTGGCATTGCTTGTGAAAACAATTCTTTAAGAAGAATGAATTTAGGAATAAAGCATTTAATAGATAAATATTTTCTTAATTTACACGAGTTAATTTTGTAAGCTAAATAAATTGTACCAATAGATTGAGAGATAACAGTTGCTATAGCAAGGCCACCTATGCCATAAGCTGGAACAATTCCGTATCCCCAGATAAATAATGGATTTAAAAAAATATTTAAAAAGAAACTAAAGATAAGAACATTTCTATAACTCTTAGTATCTCCCTGTGCATTTAAAGCTCCATTTAAAGAGATTTGAATCATAACTATGAAGGTTCCATAAAAAATTATATCCAAGTATTCTCTAGTTAACGCAATACTAGCAGCATCAGATCCCATAACAGCTAAGAGAAAATCAGAAGCATTTAACCCAAATAAAGTAACAACGATTGAAGTGACCAATGCAAAAATTACTGATTGAGCAATAAATAGTGATGCTTTATTTATTTTTTTAGCACCTAATAAATTACCTATACCAGAGTTCGTTGCAGCACCAATACCAACACCAACAGCAATGATGACAAAATATATGGGAAATGACTTAGCAATAGCACCTATAGCTTCTGCAGAAATTCTACCAGCAAACCAAGTATCGACTAAATTATAAAATGTTTGAAATAATGAACCAACACTTGCTGGGATGGTTACTTTTCTAAGTAATTCCCAAATTGGATCTTTAGTTAATTTAATGGCTTTGGACAATTATTTTTTCTATTTAAATTCTTTTTGAAATATATGCTTTGAACCACTCTTTTTAGCAAGGTTTATTTGTTTTTGTCTCATTCGAAATCTCTCTTTTTGAGTTTGAGTTAAATTATCATGACAGGTTATGCATGAAACACCCTCTTCATATTTTTTAGACTTCTTATCTTTTGATGAAACAGGTTTTCTACATCCACCACACATTGAATACGTGCCAGTTACCAATCCATGATTAACACTGATTCTATTGTCAAAAACAAAGCATTCGCCATTCCATAGACTTTCTTTTTTTTTAACATTTTTTAAGTAATTTAAAATTCCTCCTTTTAACTGATAAACATTCTTAAAGCCTTTTTTTTCTAAAAATACTGAAGCTTTCTCACATCTTATTCCACCAGTACAAAACATTGCAATTGGTTTTGTTTTTTTTAACTTATTTAGGTATTTTGGAAATTCTCTAAAATTATCAACATCAGGATTAACCGATCTTTTAAAAGTACCCACATTATATTCAAATGGTTTTCTTGAATCTAAAACTAATGTTTCTTTATCACCAATCAACTTATTCCATTTTTTTGGGTCAACATGATTATCTTTTTTATTTTTTGAAGATAAAGAAAAACCCATAGGTACTACTTCTTTTTTAATCTTAACTTTTGGTTTATGAAACGGTTGAAATTTACTTTTTGAAATATTTTCACTATCAAACTTTTTAAAATTTAATATCTTTTTAATCTTTGTGATAGTTGACTTTAGATCGCTAGCTTTTCCTGAGATTGTTGCATTCACTCCTTCACTAGCTATAATTATTGTTCCTCGGATATTTTTTTTAATTAAATAATCTTGTAATAAAACCTTATTTTTTTTTAAAGTGGTAAGTTTTTTAAATTTATAAAAACCAAAAACATCGAACATTATAGCACTCTACAAACAGTCATTCCGTCACCTAAAGGCACAATGATTTGTTCCACTCTTTTATCGTTTGCAACATAAGTATTAAAATCTCTGATATTTATTGTGTATTTATCTAAATTATCATCATCAGCAACTTCACCATGCCATAAAACATTGTCTACAATAATCAATCCACCTTTATCCATTAGGTTTAAAGATCTTTCATAATATTCTTTGTAATTCATTTTATCAGCATCAATAAAAACCATATCAAATTTACTATTCTTTAATTCTTCCAAACTTTCTAATGCAGGCTTAACGATTGTTTGAATTTTATTATCCTGATTAGCTTTTTTAAAAAAATCTAATGCAATTTTGTTCGTTCCCTCATCTTTATCAAGCGCTACAAGTTTACCATCATCTGGTAATGCTAATGCTATAGAAAGTGCACTTAACCCAGTAAAGGTTCCAATCTCGAGTACATTTTTAATATTAGAAGTTTTTATAATTAAATGAAGAAAATGACATTGAGATGTTGCTACTTGCATTCTCTTAACATCTCCAAGTATATTATTGTAATCGATTATTTCTTGCTGAATGGGGTTTAGCTTTAAACTATAATTATTTATATATTTTTCAAGTTTTTCAGTAATTTCAAGGTTCTTACCCATGATATTAAAGTTTCTTCTTCAATATCTCATTTATTAATTGAGGATTAGCTTTACCACTTGAAGCTTTCATTGCTTGTCCTACAAAGAAACCAAATAGCTTTTCTTTACCATTCTTATATTCAATAGCTTTTTCTCTATTATCATTGATAATCTTATCAATTAAAGCTTCTAATGCTTTAGGGTCACTTTCTTGCTTTAAACCTTTTTCTTCAACAATTGTTTGGGGATCTTTGTCACCATCCATCATCAATTCAAATATTGTTTTAGCTATTTTTCCAGAAATTGTTCCATTCTTAATTAGATTAATTAACTTTGCTAAATTTTTTGCACTTATTGGACTTTGTGTAATTTCTAAATTTTGATTATTTAAAACAGCAAACAATTCACCTGTAATCCAGTTAACGGCTAATTTCATATCTCGGTTTTTTCCCATTTTAGTGACAACTTCCTCAAAATATTTAGCTGTATCAATATCTGATACTAAAATTGTTGCTTCGTAAGCAGAGACTTTAAATTCATCAATAAATCTTTTTTTCTTATCGTCTGGTAATTCTGGGATATCTGCTTTTAATTGTTCAATAAATTCATCAGTTACTTCTAATGGTAATAAATCTGGATCTGGAAAATATCTATAATCATGAGCATCTTCTTTAGATCTCATAGATCTTGTTTCATTTTTTTTAGTATCAAATAATCTTGTTTCTTGATCGATTGTTTTACCTTCTTCGATTAAATCAACTTGTCTATTAGCTTCATAATCAATAGCCATTTGCATAAATTTAATTGAGTTAACATTTTTAATCTCACAACGAGTTCCAAGTTTATCAGAGCCTTTAATTCTTACAGAAATATTAACATCAGCCCTTAAAGAGCCTTCCTGCATATTACCATCACACGTACCAAGATATCTCATAATAGATCTTAATTTTTTCACATAAGCACTAACTTCATCTGGAGTTCTCATGTCTGGTTTACTAACAATTTCCATTAAAGCTACGCCAGATCTATTTAAATCAACTAATGTATTTTGTGGGTCCATATCATGAATACTTTTTCCAGCATCTTGTTCTAAGTGCAATCTTTCAATTCCAACTTCCTTTTGGCCATGTGCCATATCAAGAACAACAGTGCCCTCTCCTACTATAGGATATTTAAATTGTGAAATCTGATAACCTTGTGGAAGGTCTGCATAAAAATAATTTTTCCTATCAAAAACTGATCTTTTATTAATTTGAGCTCTTAAACCTATACCCGTTTTAATTGCCTGTTTTACGCAGTACTCATTGATAACTGGAAGCATTCCTGGAAATGCAGCATCAACCAAACTTACTTGCGTATTAGGTTCTGCGCCAAATGTAGTTGATGAAGATGAGAATAATTTTGAATTTGATGTAACCTGAGCATGAACTTCAAGACCAATTACCACTTCGTAAACATTATCATATCTTTCGATTAAATATTCTGAATTATCTTTAGTCATTTATTTAATCCACCAATCAGTAATTTTATTTTTAAACTGGATTTTCTCTTCCATAGCATAAGCAATGTTTAAAATATTTTGTTCATCAAAAGCTTTACCTATAATTTGTAGTCCTAGAGGATAACCCTTAACATCTACTCCAGCTGGAATAGAAATCGCAGGTAATCCAGCTAAATTTACTGGAACTGTAAATATATCATTTAAATACATTGAAACTGGGTCATTAGTTTTTTCACCAATTTTAAAAGCAGCACTTGGTGTTGATGGAGTTAAAATTGCATCAACTTTTTTGTAAGCTTCATCAAAATCATTTTTAATTAATTTTCTAACTTTTTGTGCCTTTAGATAATAAGCATCATAATAACCAGAGGACAAAACATATGTTCCAATCATTATTCTTCTTTGAACTTCACTACCAAAACCTTCAGATCTTGTTTTTTCATACATATCAATAAGGTTTTCGCCTTTAGATCTAAAACCATACTTAACACCATCATATCTAGCTAAGTTTGAAGAAGCCTCAGCAGGAGCTACTATATAATAAGTGGGTAGAGCATAATTTGTATGAGGTAGTGAGATTTCAACAATTTCAGCCCCACAATCTTTTGCATACTCAATTCCCTTGGTCCATAAATCCTCTATCTCTTTTGGCATACCATCAACTCTATATTCTTTTGGAATTCCAATTTTCTTACCTTTAATATTGTTTGTTAATTCTTTGCTGTATTCATTTCTTTTAAAATCAATTGATGTTGAATCTTTTTCATCATAAGTGCTAATTATTTCCTGAAGTAATGCACAATCTTTTACATCTTTAGACATTGGCCCTGCTTGATCTAATGAAGAAGCAAAAGCAACAATTCCGTATCTTGAGCAACTTCCATAAGTTGGCTTTAATCCAACAGTACCTGTAAATGAAGCAGGCTGTCTAATAGAGCCACCTGTATCAGTTCCAATTGTAATAGGTGTTAAATTAGCTGCTAGAGCTGAAGCAGAGCCTCCTGAAGAGCCTCCAGGTACTAAACCTTTATCTATTGGACTTTGCACATTTCCAAAAAAACTAGTTTCATTCGATGAGCCCATTGCAAATTCATCACAATTTAACTTACCAAGTAATATTGCACCTTCATTCCAAATATTTTGAGTAACAGTAGACTCGTATGGTGGAATAAAATTATTTAAAATTTTACTACCTGCTGTAGTTTTTACATCTTTTGTGCAAAATAAATCTTTAACTGCCATTGGAACGCCCGGAAGTTTTAAATCAAAATTAGGTTTTTGATCAAAACTTTTAGCTTTCAAAAGTGCGTTAGAAAAATCTTCAGTTATGTAAGCATTTAAATCTCTAGACTTTTCTCCTCTATCAATAAAAGCTTTGGTAGTTTCTTCAGAAGAAATTTTTTTATCTTTAATATTTTTAACTAATTCATTTAAAGTGAGTGATGTGATATCTGACATTATTCAACAACCCTTGGTACTACAAAAAAATCTTCATTTTCCTCTGGTGAGTTTTTTAATATTTGATCTCTTATATTTTCACTTTTAACCTCATCGGCTCTTAATTTTAATGTGGTCTCTGCAACAGAGGTTAAAGGCTCAACATTATCAGTATTGAGTTCATTCAATTTTTCAATAAAATCAAATATAGAGTTAAGATCTCCAGCTAATTTATCAGCTTTTACATCATCAACTGAGATTCTTGATAATTTAGAAATATGCTTTATTGTTTTAAGATCAATTGTCATGTGGTAATTAAATATGTCGGCAAACTATCACTTAAGTATAAAATATACAATATGATCACAATTGAAGATTTTAAAATAAAACACTCAAATAAAGTGAGATTTATTGGATTAGATTTAGGATCTAAAAGAATTGGTGTCTCAATTTGTGATGAAAGACAATCTATAGCCACACCCTTTAAAACCATAAACAAAACCAACACAAACGAACTAATTGACGAACTTAAGATAATAATTAAAGATAATAATATTGGTGGAATAATTGTAGGGAACCCAGTTAATATGGATGGAAGTCTAGGAAGATCCGCTCAATCAGTTAATGACGTTGCATCAAATATATCAAAATCTATAGAACTGCCTGTAATATTATGGGATGAAAGACTTTCAACAGTTGGCGCATTTAATCTATCAAGTTTATTAGACGTTAATGTTTCAAAAAGAGTTAAAACAATTGATCAAAACGCTGCAGCGTTTATTTTGCAAGGGGCAATAGACTTTTTAAATAATTAATACTTGCCATAGTGATGGTTAATGGTTATAGAGTTAATTTTAATGGCAACCAAAATAAATAAAGCTATTAAAATTTCTCAAAAACACCTCCTAGGTATTCAAGATCTATCAATTAATGACGTTAATTTCATTTTAGAAGAAGCTAAAAGTTTCATTAAATTAAATCAAAGTAAAAACAAAAGATTAAATGTATTAAGTGGTAAAACTCAAATTAATTTGTTTTTTGAACCATCAACAAGAACACAAAGTTCATTTGAATTAGCTGGAAAAAGATTGGGTGCAGATGTCATGTCAATGAATATGGCAAATTCTGCAATTAAGAAAGGTGAAACGCTCATAGATACTGCAATGACTTTAAATGCAATGCATCCAGATATAATTGTAATTAGACACCAGGATTCAGGTGCATGTAATCTTTTATCTCAAAAAGTAAATTGTGCAGTACTTAATGCTGGTGATGGAAGCCGTGAACACCCTACTCAAGCTTTATTAGACGCTTTAACAATCATAAATCGTAAAAAAAAAATTGAAGGTTTAAAAGTTGCGATTTGTGGTGACATATCTCATTCACGTGTAGCAAGATCAAATATTTATCTTCTAAATATGCTGGGTGCAGAAGTTAACATTATTGCACCATCAAATTTAATGCCAAAAGAAATAGAAAAGTTTGGTGTTAATACATTTACAGATATGAAAAAAGGTCTGAAAGATTGTGATATTGTAATGATGCTAAGGTTACAAAATGAAAGGATGACTAGTTCTTTCTTGTCTTCTAATAGAGAATACTATGAATATTATGGACTAACCCCAGATAAGCTTGCACATGCAAAAGATGATGCTTTGATTATGCATCCAGGTCCAATGAATAGAGGGATCGAAATTGATACAAAATTAGCAGATGACATTAACAGAAGCGTGATCAAGGAACAGGTTGAACTAGGTGTTGCAGTCAGAATGGCTTGTTTAAAAATATTTTGTGAATAAATGAAAAAACAATACTTTATAAATGCAAATATAATTGACCCTCACAATTCTATCAATGAGAACGGTGGATTAATTATTGGTGAAGATGGTTTAATTGAAGCAATTGGTAAAAAAGTAAATTCTAATAACATTCCTTCAAGAGAAAAAGTAATAAATTTAAATGGCAAATATATATTTCCAGGTCTTGTTGATATGCGTGTCTTTGCGGGCGAACCTGGTTACGAATATAAAGAAAATTTTAGAACTCTAAGTAATGCAGCACTTGCAGGAGGTGTTACTTCAGTTGTTACTATGCCTAATACAGATCCAATTATAGATAACGTTTCAATAGTAGATTTCTTAAAAAGACGTGGAAGAGACAAATCTAAAATTAATGTTTTTCCAAGTGCTGCTCTTACAAAAAATATTGAAGGAACTACCATGACTGAATTTGGTCTACTTCAAAGTAGAGGAATAATTGGGTTTACTGATGGAGTTAAAACAATTCAAAATACTAGGCTGATGTCTCGTATAATGAACTCAGCTAAAGATTTAGGCACACTAATCATGCAGCATGCTGAAGATTATGATTTATCTAAAAATGGAATGATCAATTCTGGAATTATTGCAACCAAACTTGGGTTATCTGGAATACCTGCTGTTGCCGAAAGAATAATTATTGAAAGAGATTTAACGTTGCTTGAAAATATTAAATGTAGATACCATATATCACAAATCTCATCTGCAAAATCAGTTGAAATTATTGAGGAAAGAAAAAATAAAGTTAAGTTTACGACAGGTGTTTCCATAAATAACCTTTCATTAAATGAAAATGATATAGGAGATTTCAGAACATTTTTAAAGTTATCACCACCATTAAGAACTGAAGAAGATAGGATTGCTTTAGTACAAGGATTAAAGGATAAAACGATAGATGTTATTGTATCTGATCACAAACCAGAAGATGAAGAACAAAAAAGATTAACGTTTGCACAAGCATCTACAGGAGCATCTGGAATAGAAACGCTTTTATCACTAAGTCTAGAATTATATCACAATGGCTCTGTTAAATTAGAAACCATCATTAAAGCTTTAACATCAAACCCTGCAAAAATTTTAAAAATTGATAAGGGTAATCTTTCACTTGGTAAGGAAGCAGATTTTTGTATTGTTGATATTGACAAGCCATGGGTTGTTAAAAAAGATAAACTTATCTCCAAATCAAAAAATACTTCCATTGAAGACAAAAAACTTCAAGGAAAAGTTACTAATACATTTGTAAAAGGTGAGGAATTATTTAAGTTATAAGAATGGAATATTTAATTATTGCATTAAGCTCATATTTATTAGGATCAATACCTTTTGGTTTTATACTTACAAAAATCTTTTTAAAAAAAGATATTAGAAATATTGGATCAGGAAATATTGGAGCCACAAATGCTCTTAGAACAGGTAATAAAACATTAGGCTACGCAACTTTATTACTGGATATAACAAAAGCTGTATTTCCTGTTTTATATGTAAAATTTAATTATCCCGATTATATCTTTATTGCATCATTAAGCGCGTTTTTAGGTCACGTTTTTCCAGTGTGGCTTAAGTTTAAAGGAGGCAAGGGTGTTGCAACATATGTTGGAATATTATTTTCAATCAATATAGTTTTAGGTTTAATATTTATTATTAGTTGGGCTGCTACATTTCTTGTTTCAAAATATTCATCACTTTCATCACTAATTAGTAGTTTAATGGTTCCAATTTATTTAATAATTTTTGAAAATTATAATTCAATATTTTTCATAATAATGTTTGTACTTATATTCTATACACATAAAGAAAACGTCAAACGATTGAAAAACAAAGAAGAAACCAAGACTAAAATTTATTGATTTGACTATCTAAGTCTTTTAAGTAATTTGTTTAATAATGAATCTTGTAGTCGTAGAAAGTCCAGCTAAAGCAAAAACTATCAATAAATATCTAGGTGATGATTATATTGTATTAGCAAGTTATGGCCATATTAGAGACCTTCCTTCGAAAAATGGCTCTGTTGATCCAGAAAATAATTTTAAAATGGAATGGGAAGTAGACAGTTTTTCTAAAAAATATCTTAAAGAAATTACAGATGCAGCTAAAATTTCTTCAAAAATTATACTAGCAACTGACCCCGACCGAGAAGGAGAAGCAATTGCTTGGCATGTCAAAGAATATTTAAATGAAAAAAAATTAATTAAGGACAAACATGTAGAAAGAGTTGTTTTTAATGAAATTACAAAAAAAGCAGTAATTCATGGAATTGAAAATCCACGACAAATCGAGCCATTACTTGTTGATGCTTATATGGCTAGAAGAGCTTTAGATTACTTAGTAGGCTTTAACATATCACCAATTTTATGGACAAAATTACCTGGTTCTAAATCTGCAGGGCGTGTTCAGTCAGTTGCTTTAAAATTAATTACAGAACGAGAGCATGAAATAGAGCTTTTTGATCCTAAAGAATTTTGGACTTTAAGTGTTCAATTTAACGACAATGATAAAAACTCTATATTAGCGAGTATCTCTCAATTGAATGATAAAAAAATTGAAAAATTTTCTTTTAAAAATAAAGCTGAAATTGATAAAGCAATGGAAGAAGTAAAATTTAAGAAGTTCAATATAAATGATATCTCAAGTAAAATTGTTAATAGAAACCCTTCTGGCCCTTTTACTACCTCCACATTACAGCAAGTTTCTTCTGGTAGATTAGGATTTGGAGCATCACGTACAATGCAAATAGCTCAAAAACTTTATCAGGGTATAGAAATAAACGGTGAAACTATTGGTCTTATCACGTACATGCGGACAGATGGCACCAACTTATCAACGGACGCTATAGATACTTTTAGAAAATTTATAAAAGATGAGTTTGGGGATGAATATGTTCCAGATAATGCAGCAAGCTACTCTGGGAAAAAAGCAAAAAATGCTCAAGAAGCACATGAAGCAATTAGACCCACAGATATTATGCGAGCACCAGGAACTGTTAAAAAATATCTAAGTCCAGATCAGCATAAATTATATGAATTAATTTGGAGTAGAGCTCTATCCTCTCAAATGAAACCTGCTCAATTTGATAGAAATACAATAACGATAACCTCAGAAGATAATGGAACAATCTGTAAAGCTAGTGGATCTGTTATTAGGTTTGATGGTTTCTTAAGAGTAATGAAAGATACTAAAAAAGATGATGATGAAGCTATTCTTCCAGAAATGAAAAAAGGTCCAGTTAATATAGAAGCACTGTTAGACGAACAACATTTTACACAACCACCACCAAGGTACTCAGAAGCAAGTTTAGTTAAAAAATTAGAAGAGCTTGGCATTGGAAGACCTTCAACTTATGCAAGTATAATATCTGTTATATCTACTAGAGGATATGCAGAAGCAATTAATAAAAGATTTCATCCAACAGATCGTGGTAAATTAATTTCAGCTTTTCTTGAAAAACTTTTCTCTAAATATGTTGACTATAACTTTACTGCAAGTCTAGAAAACCAACTTGATGACATTACTACCGGTAAAGAAGGATGGATAAAGGTTCTAGAGTTATTTTGGAAAGATTTTAATCAAAATGTAGCTGACGTTAAAGAAAAAAGAACTAGAGAAGTTTTAGATCTATTAAACGATAGTCTAGGAAGTTTAATTTTTGAAAGAGATAAAGATGGAAATATTAATAGACAATGCAAGTTATGTGACAGTGGATCATTAAGTTTAAAAAATAGTTTTAGAGGTGGTGCTTTTATTGGTTGTTCAAATTATCCAGATTGTAAATTTACCAGACCCCTGTCTAAGGCTAAAGCTGCTGCTCAATCTCAACTAGCTGAACCCAAATTTATAGGTAAGCATGAAAATGGAAATGACATGTACCTTAAAAATGGAAGGTTTGGTCCCTATTTGCAATATGAAAAAATTGACGAAGTGAAAGAAGAAATTATAGTTGAAACAAAAAAAAAAAAGAAAGCAAAAAAAAAGAAAATAGAAAAAGAAGATAATAATTTAAGAAATGTTTCTATACCTAAGGGAATTACATTGGATAGTGTGGATCTTGATAGGGCTAAATTTTTATGTTCATTACCAAAAATTTTAGGTATTAACCCTGAAAATCAAAAAAATATCATTTTAAATACAGGTAGATTTGGTCCGTATCTAAAGTGTGAAAATAAATCTGCTAGAATTGAAAATGTTGAAGAAATTTTTTCAATTGGTTTAAATAGAGCAATAACCTTAATAGCAGAAGCTAAACCTGGGAGAATGTCAACATCAATAATTAAAGATTTAGGTGAACATCCAGAAGATAAAAAACCTGTTAGGGTAATGAAAGGTCAATATGGACCTTACATTAAATATAAATCACTCAATGCAACAATACCTGAGGAAAAGGACCCTTTAGAACTTAATATGGAAGAGGCACTTATATTGATTGAGAAAAGAAAAGAATACGATAAAAGTAAAAAAAATAAACAAAGTAAAAAAAAAAAAATAATTATGAATTTTGAAGAAAAAATAAATGAGCTTAAAATAATATTACCAGAAGCTAAGGCTCCAGTAGGATCATATGTGGCTTCAAAAATCATAGGGAAAATGCTTTTTATTTCTGGTCAAATTTCTATATCCGCTAGTGGTGAATTAATAAAAGGTAAAATTGGTAAAGAATTAAAAACAGAAGATGGCTATGAGGCTGCTAAAAGATGTGGCTTAAGTATAATTTCACAAGTCAAAAAAGCTTGTAATGATGATCTATCTAAAATTAAATCATGTGTAAAATTAACTGGTTTTGTAAATTCTACAGAAGATTTTATAGAACAGCCTAAAGTGATCAACGGTGCTTCTGATTTAATTGTTTCAGTTTTTGGTGACGCTGGAATGCATACAAGAGCTGCTGTTAGTACAAACAGTTTACCACTTGGAGTATCAGTTGAAGTTGATGCTATTTTTGAATTAAATTAACAACCTATAGCAAAATATTTAATCTTGAGTTCTTTCATCTTTTTTGGTGAATAGATATTTCTCATGTCAAAAACTTTATAATTTTTGTTTTTAACATCTTTTTTAAAATTAATTGACTTAAAATCATTCCATTCTGTGTGAATAATTATTAAGTCAGCTTTTGCTATTGCAGACTTAACATCATTAGAAAATGTAACATTTTTAATTTTATTAAAATCATTTTTTTTACCTGTTGGGTCAAAATAATTTATTTTAGCTCCTTTTTTAACTAAAGAAGGTATCATGGATAAACACGATGAATCTCTCATATCATCTGTATTAGCTTTAAATGTTACACCTAAAAAACATATTTTTTTGTTTCTAACATTGTTATTTAATATATCAAAAACTCGTTTTAATAATAAAGAAGATCTATTATCGTTAGATTTAATTACACTTTTAATAACAGATAGATTAGTTTTAAATTTATTACTTGTAGAAACGATAGCTTTGGTGTCTTTGGGAAAACAAGATCCTCCATAAGCTGGTCCTGCTCTTAAAAAACGACTACCAATTCTTTTATCAAGACCCATACCAATAGAAATATCCTCAATATTAACATCTATTTTTTCACATAAGTTTGATAATTCATTAATAAAGGTTATTTTTGTAGCTAAAAAAGCATTCGAAGCATATTTGATTAATTCTGCTGCTCTTCTTGAAGTGTTAATATATTTTGCTCCTTTGGAAATAAGTGGTGAATAAAGATTTTTTAATGTTTTGTTTGACCGTTTATCTCTAGTGCCAATAACTACTCTGTCTGGATAACTAAAATCTCTTATAGCCTCACCTTCTCTTAAAAATTCTGGATTTGACACAACAGAAAATAATTTTTTAGATACTTTTTTTGAAATTATTTTTTCTATTTCGTCACCGGTAGTAACTGGTACTGTAGATTTAGTGATAATAATTTTAAATTTGTTAATATAAGTACTGATTTCTTTTGCAACATTGTAGACTTGACTTAAATCAGCAGCACTGCCATTTTTTTTTGTTGGTGTTCCAACACATATAAAAATAATATCAGATTTTGATACAGAGTCCTTTAAGTTTGTTGAAAATTTTAATCTTTTATTTTTGAAATTTTTTAAAACTAATTCATCTAAACCAGGCTCATAAATTGGGATAATTCCTTTTTTTAAATCTTTAATTTTGTTTAAATCTTTATCAACACAAATAACATCATTACCAAGATCTGAAAAACACACACCACTGACTAAACCCACATAACCTGTCCCTATCATGCAAAGTTTCATATTTTAGAAATCTCCAAAGTTGAATTAATATAACCTTTCATTGTGCCACAATCTAAATATTTTCCTGAAAAATTATGACCAATAAACTTATAGTTTTCACTTATTAAAGATTGTATGGCATCTGTAATATGGATCTCGCCACCTTTACCAGGTTTAAGTTTTGATAATTTATTAAATATTGTTTTAGGTAAAATGTACCTCCCAATGACAGCATTATTTGATGGTGCTAATTTGATAGAGGGTTTTTCTACAACATTTTTAATTGTAAAATTATTCTTATTTACTTTATTTTTAACACTATAAATTCCCCATCTTGAAACTTCTTTTTTATTTACCTTCATGCTAGCCATTACAGATGAATTATATTTCTTATGAACAGCCATCATTGATTTAGAGCAATTATTTTTAACAATTAAATCATCAGGTAGTAACATTAGAAAATATTTATCTTTAATATATTTTTTTGTTTTCAATACAGCATCACCTGTTCCAAGTGGCTTATCTTGAAAAACAAATTTAATCATTTTCTTATATTTTAAAATTTTTTTATATTCTTGTATAATTCTAGGATCTTTTTTCTTTTTAATTATATCTTTATAAAATTTATCATTACAAAAATATTTCTTAATCATTAATTTTTTTTGTGATATAATAAATATTACTTCCTTAATTCCAGCACTTATACATTCATCTAAAATATATTCTATTCCTGGCTTGCCATTAATAGGTAAAAGCTCCTTAGCAAAAACACTAGTAAGAGGTAACAGTCTTGTTCCAAGACCTGCTAAGGGAATAATAGCTTGTTTAATCATATAAATGTTTTACTTATTAATATTAATATTACAAATGAAATTAATAAGACAAATTACTGATTTAAATAAGGCAATTAGTAACCAGAAGGAATTAGGATTTGTTCCTACAATGGGAAGTCTACATAAAGGACATGCTTCACTTATTAATTTCTCCAAACAAAAATGCAAAAAAACATTAGTTAGTATTTTTGTTAATCCTACTCAATTTAATAATGTCAATGATTTCAAAACTTATCCTCAGAATCTGGATAAAGATATAAAGTTACTAAAAAGGTTAAAAGTTGATTTTCTTTATTTGCCTACTGTTAGTCAAATTTACAATAACAAGGAGCATAAAATAAATAGATTAAATAAATCACAAAAAGTACTCTGTGCCAAATTTAGAAAGGGACATTTTGAGGGTGTACTTGATGTTATGGGTAGATTTACCGATATAATTAAACCTAAAAATATTTTTATGGGAGAAAAAGATTACCAACAATTTTTTTTAGTACGCAACTTTATTCAAAGAAAATACAAAACTAAAGTTATTGCATGTAAAACAATAAGAGATGTAAATCAGGTAGCATTATCTTCAAGAAATTCATTGTTGGATTTGGAAAACCTTAACAAAGTTGGAAAAATTTCTTTAGTGCTAATCAAGCTAAAAAATTTAATTAAAAAAAATATTCAAGATAAAAAATTGATTAAAAAAATTAAAGTTGACCTTGTAAAAAAATTCAATATTAAAATTGAATATTTAGAATGTAGAAACCTACTTAATCTAAGAACTAATTTAGAAAATAAGCCATTTAAGCTTTTTGTTGCGTATTACATAAAGGGTGTAAGACTTATAGATAACTTTTAAAGAAAATAAGCGCTAACACCGAGAAATGAAACAAAACCAATTACATCAGTAATAGTTGTCACAAATACACTGGATGCGATAGCAGGATCAATATTCATTTTTTTTAGAGTAATAGGCACTAAAATTCCAAATAAACCAGCAACAATCATAGTGACTATCATTGACATTGAAATTATTAGGGAAAGTAATGAGTTTTGAAACCAAACTTGAACTACTAAAGCACTTATTATTGCAAATATAATACCATTTAAGATACCAATATTGAATTCCTTTAAAATATTTTGTGAAAAATTGTTTTTTGTTAAATCATTTGTTGCTAAAGTCCTTACTGTAACAGCTAAGGTTTGCATTCCAGCATTACCACCCATAGAAGCTACGATTGGCATCAGAAATGCAAGAACAACCATTTGTTCAATTGTTGCACCAAATAAACTGATAACCCATGTTGCAAGAAATGCAGTAAATAAATTTAATAAAAGCCAATTAAATCTTCTTCTAGTTTTTCTAAAAACACCATCAGTAATTTCTTCATCACCCACCCCTGCTAATCTTAAAGCATCTTCTTCAGCTTCTTCTTTTAATACAGTAAGAACATCATCATACATGATCATACCAACCAACTTATTTGATTTGTCGACAACTGCAGCCGAATTCAAGTTGTAGTTTTCAAATACGTTACCAACTTCTTCTTTGTCCATATCTACTGGAATAAGTAACTGTGACTTTGACATAATAGAAAGCATTTTAGCTTCTCTTGAAGTGGTTAAAACTTTAGATGAGGGAACGGTCCCAATTGGCTTAAATCCCTCATCTATAATAAAAATTTCTAGAAATTCACCAGGTAAATCTTTATTTTCTCTTAAATAATCAATGGTTTGACCAACGGACCAATTGCTAGGAACGGCTGTAAACTCACGTTGCATTATTCTGGCTGCAGTATCTTCTGGGTAACTTAAGCTTTCTAATAATGCAAATCTATCTTTTGGTGGTAAAGAACTTAATATTGTATTCTTATCTTTTTCGTCAACATTTTCTAAAATTGTTATGGCATCATCTGACTCAAGATTTTTTAAAAGTCTAACAATAGTATCTGGTGATAAGTAAGTTATAATTTCAGATTGAACTGACTCATTTAATTCAATAAATACCTCAGGATCTATATTGAAATTATTAAGTTTTATTAAACTTTCTCTGTCATTTTGCCCAAGGTGTTCAATAATATCCGCCGCGTCTGCTGGGTGCATTTCATTAAAAGAGTTGGTAATAAATTGAGCATCATTGTTAGCAATCTTAGAAGTAACAACTTTTATGTACTCTTTATTAAACTCAAAATTAACTTTTTTATCTTTTATTTTTTTTATTAAAGACATAAATTTACCTATAAATCAATTTTGCACTAATAGTGTATAATAAGAATAATACAATTTATAAATGAATATAGAGATTAAAAAGTCAATAAAACCGATAAATTATGAAGATGCTATAAGATTGCTTGAGGAAAGATTGTTAGAGATAAACAGTAATCAAAAAAGTGACTTAATATGGATCTTGGAACATCAAGAGATTTATACAGCTGGTACCAGCTATAAGGAAGAAGAAATTCTTAATAAAAATATAAAAGTTATAAAAACAAATCGTGGAGGGAAAATTACCTACCATGGTCCAGGACAATTAATCTGTTATTTCGTTGTAGATTTAAAAAAAAGAAATAAGGATATTAGAAAATTTATAACCTTAATTGAAAAGACAATTATTGAAAGCTTATCAAAATTTAATATTAAAGCATTTGGAGATCCAAAAAATATTGGTATTTGGACTGACTATAAAGGTGAAATTAAAAAAGTTGCAGCAATAGGTGTAAGAGTAAGTAAGTGGATAGCTTATCATGGATTTTCAATAAATATTAGTAACGATCTTTCAAAATATAAAAATATTGTTCCATGTGGTATTAAAGATAAGGGTGTAATCAATCTTAAGGAAATTCAAGACCAAGACTACAAGAGTTTAGATAAGGTTATTATCGATACATTTTCTAAGAATTTGGAAATCTAAGTCTTTTTGTCTTTAAAAGTTTTTTGAAATAATCTGGTAACAATGCTGTATATGTATATTTTTTATCATTTATCATAAATTTAATTTGATATGAATGAAGCATTAAATTTTTATTTATTGCTTTATCAGTATTACTAAATTTAT
Organism: Candidatus Pelagibacter sp. Uisw_121; assembly: GCF_047722545.1. Lineage (GTDB taxonomy): Bacteria > Pseudomonadota > Alphaproteobacteria > Pelagibacterales > Pelagibacteraceae > Pelagibacter. The sequence goes on from NZ_CP159816.1 coordinate 674,695, forward strand.
ATTTTTGGTCTCCATAGATTGGGCACCCTACTGCATAAAGTTGTTTTCTTAATTGATGCTTTCTTCCCGTGATTGGTTTCATTTCAACAAGACTGCATATAGAATTTTTATCTAGTACTTTGTAAAGTGTTCTAGCTTTTTCAACTATCTCTTTATCATTATCATACCTAGTTAAATCATCATTCCATTCTCCAGAGTCTTTCTGTAATTCACCGTGACATATAGCTAGATAAGTTTTATGAACTTTTCTAAGTCTAAATAAAGAAGTTAATAACTGAGCTGACTCTCTATGTTTTGCCATGATAAAAACTCCCGATGTATCTTTATCAAGTCTATGTACAGAAAATGGTTTAGTATTTTGAAAAATTTCACTACGAGCAAATATATCTACAAGATTTTTTTTAGATTTAGTTCCACCTTGAACTGAAATACCAGAACTTTTATTAAGAACAATGAAATCATCATTATTATCAATTATTAATTCTTCATTTTCCTTAATAACTTCTTCTGAGGGTACAAATTTAATTGTTTTTTGAACAATTGTTTCTTTAAAATCAAAATTAAACAAATCTATAGTGTCCCCAGTCTTTACTTTGTGAGAACTTTTTATTTTTTTACTATTAATTTTAACTTTCCCACTTTTTAAACTTTTTTCAATTAAACCTTGAGGATAATTTCCTAGATTATTACGTATCCATCTATCAATACGCATATCGTTAAACGTTGAGTCAACGTTAAAAGACTTTTTCATGATGATATAATTTTATATAAAGAATTAAGCAGTAGCTAATTTTTTCTCTTCAATTTTATCTTTTGCTGGGTCTTTTTTCTTTCTTTCCACTCTTTTTGCTTCAACATCTCTGTCTACAAATTCAATTACAGCCATAGGTGCATTGTCGCCATATCTAAATCCAGCCTTGATAATTCTAGTATAGCCACCATTTCTTGATACGTATCTTTTAGATAATGTTTTTTTAACTTTATTTGCTGATGTTATGTCTTGTAATTTAGACATTAACATTTTAGTTGTTTGTAAAGTTTCTTTTTTGCCTAAAGTTATAATTTTATCAGCTTGTGGTTTTAAAAATTTAGCTTTTGGAAGTGTTGTAGTAATCTGTTCATATTTTATTAAAGAATTAAGCATATTCTTTAATAAAGCTTTTCTATGTTCAGAAGTCCTATTTAACTTCTTATTAGCCATTCCGTGTCTCATTAAATTTGCTCCTCTAACTTTTTAGACATTTCAGCTATATTTTCTGGTGGCCAATTTGGTATTTCCATACCTAAGTATAAAGACATACCAGTTAAAACTTCTTTTATTTCATTAAGCGATTTTCTTCCAAAGTTAGGTGTTCTAAGCATTTCACCTTCTGACTTTTGAACTAAATCTCCAATGTAAATAATATTATCATTTTTAAGACAATTCATAGAACGCACAGATAATTCAAGCTCATCAACTTTTCTTAATAGATTCTTGTTGAATTCAGGCTCAGATGAAACTTCTTTTACTGGTGCTTCAACAGGTTCATCAAAATTAACAAACATATTTAGTTGATCTTGAAAGATTCTAGCAGAGTAAGCAACAGCATCTTCTGCAGAAATTGATCCGTTAGTTTCAACTTCCATACTTAATTTATCATAATCTAAAGCTTTTCCTTCTCTTGCAGTACTTATAG